>NZ_JBIAUL010000010.1:0-375602 GCF_042892755.1 Streptomyces sp. NPDC001714 | reverse complement strand
ACATAGGCAGGAGCCAGCTCCACCTCACCCGGACCAGGCGGCACGGCGATCGCGGGAGCCGTGTCCAGGGAGCGGGCGGAAACGTAACGGACGGCAAGCGTCATCGTGATCCCAAGGTCCATTCCGTAAGAGTGAGGCGGTAGAAGGTGGTCGCGGTGCCCGCGAGAATCGCCGAGGTCTCGTCGGCGGAACATCCGTCGAGCAGTTCGTCCACCGTGGCGGCCCAGCGGTTCCAGCCGCCCGCGAGGTTCGCGACCGGCCAGTCGGAGCCGAACATCAACCGGTCGGGGCCGAAGGCCGAGAGCAGGACGTCCCACACGGGGCGGATGTCGTCGACGGTCCACCTGTCGTGGTCGGCCTCGGTGATCAGCCCCGACACCTTGCAGACCACATGCGGGTGTGCGGCCAGCAGACGCACCTGCCGTCCCCAGTCGGCCAGGTCACCGTCGGCGATCGGCGGCTTGCCCGCGTGGTCGAGCACCTGGGGCAGGTCCGGGAACCGCTCGGCCAGCCGGATCGCCTGGTCGAGCTGGTGGCTGCGGACCAGCACGTCGTAGCTGAGCCCGCGGTCCCGGGCCGCCGCCAACCCGCGTTCGACATCGGGGCGTTGCAGCCATTCCGGATCCGTCTCGCCCTGGACGAGATGACGCAGGGACCGCAGATATGTGCCGCCCGGCCCGGCGAGCAGTCGGTCCAGCACCTCGCCGATCGCCGGAGACGTCAGGTCGGCCCAGCCGACCACGGCCCCGATCAGCGGCTCCCGCTCCGCGAGCGCGAGCAGGTCCTCCGTCTCGGGCACGTCAGGTACGCACTGCACGGCCACCGTGCTGTGCAGACGGCGGCCCGCGATGAGTTGAGCGGCGGTGGTACGCAGGTCGTCGGGGGTGAAGGTGCGGCGGATCGTCGCCAGGGCGGGATCGTCGAGCCAGGGTTGCGGGCGCTGGTCGAGGTCCCACAGGTGGTGGTGGGCGTCGATGAGCGGGGAGGGGATCACTGGTGGTCCAAGTCGGGTCGGTCCACGTCGGGTTGGGCCAAGCGGTGTGGGGCGGGGTGTGTCAGGCGCTGCTGGTGTCACCAGGCGGGCCCAGATGCCAGATCTCGGGGAGCTCCGTCCACTGGCGGGAATCGCCCCGGTCGGGCCAGGGCTCCTGGCAGGGGTCGGTGAGCTTCCACCACTCCTGGGTCTCGGGGTCGGCTTCCAGGGCGGCCATGTCGGTCTCGAAGTCGTCGCCGTGGTACTCGAGGTAGGCGAACAGCACGTCGCCGTGGAGGTAGATGCTGTAGTTGCGGATGTTCGCCCGGTGCAGGGCGGCTTCGACGCCGGGCCAGACGGCCGAGTGGAGTTCGAGGTACTCCTCGCGGTGCTCGGGGCGGAGCCTGATGGTCTGGGCAATGCGCTTCATGCGGTTTCTCCCTCCGTGCCCGGGCCGGGCACGGAGGCCGGGGTGTCGAACGGTGTGCGGTAGCTGGGGGTGTTGGCGCGCAGCCGGAGGCGCAGGGTGAGCCGGATGCGGGTGGATGCGGGCAGCCGGACCGTCAGGAAGGTGCTGTCGCAGACCTGCTCCGTCTCGGTGACGACGGGCTCGGTGTGGCCGTAGTCGTACATGTCCCCGATCCAGCCGTCGTCCTGGCACGTGGTGTAGCGGACAGCGGTGATGGCATGCTCGGCGAAGGCACCGGCCTGGACGATCACCGTGTGCTCGGTCTCGGGGGAGAGGTTGACCAGTTCGACGGTGGTCGCCTTGGGGTCGATGGAGGTGACCAGTGCGGCCACGTCCTGCGGCAGGCCGGCACGGCGGGCCTCGGCGTCGTGGTAGCGCAGCCGGGCCTGCTGCAGGCCGCCGTTGTACAGCACCTGGGGGCCGCCCCAGGTCAGCTGGACGAGGGCCTCGGTGACGACGGGGTTTGACTGCTGCCAGACGTGGATGTCGGCCTCGGGCACGTCCAGGTCGCGGTAGCGGTCGATGCGCCGCAGGCGGTGGCGGACCTGGGCCTGGGCGGTGGCGAGGATCCGCTCGGGGTAGCCGGGGTCGTCGCCGGCGAGGAAGGCGAACCATGCCTTCTCGTGCCCGGACTCCTCCTTCGCGCGAAACGGCCGCAGGGTGCGCCAGTCGATGCCGTCGGCCTCACGCAGGTGCTCCAGCCGGGCGCGGTCGGCGTCGGAGGCCGTGTGGTGCCACAGGGCCACCGGGACCGGCGGGGTGGCCGGGTTGTAGTCGAACCAGCCCGAGTCCTTGTGCCGGAAGGGGAGATGGAGCGTGGGTGTGTTGATGTCGGGCCCGAGTTCGACCGCCCACTTGGAGGGGAGGCTGGAGTCCGCCTCGGCGTGGGGCATCACCTTGGCGTGGCCGATGAGGGTGTCGAGCGAGGTCGCGACCATGGAGAGGTAGTCGTCGTCCCCGGTGACCGTGGCCGCCGCGAGCGCCGCCACACAGGCCGCGTGACCCACGCTGTGCCAGCCGTGCGGCCACGACCAGCCGTAGTGGCCGCCGTACCAGCGGCCCTCCAACAGACTGCCGACGACGCCGTCCGGGCCGGCGTTGTCCGGGACGAGGCCGCCGTTGGCCTCGGTGCGCTCCCGCCACGCGCCGACGTACTCGACGATCCAGTCGCGGTAGCGCTCCTCGCCGGACACGATCCAGGCGTTGAGGACCAGCCCGGCCGCCGCGAGGTTGACCGCGGTGTCGCCGACACCCATCCGGTCGCGCATCTGCGCGCCGAGACGCGGGTCCGCGGAGAGCGGGTACGGGCCGCCGTCGGCCTCGGGGATCCAGTCGAGCGGGAAGCCGTACGTGTCCGCTTCCTTCTGCAGCCAGGGATAGACGTCACCGTCGAACAGGCCCGTGCGGTCGGGGTCGCTGCCGTTGTGCGCGCGGGTGATGACGCGGTGCTCGGAGTCGTAGTTGCCGTGGGCCGGGTCGACGTACAACTCGGCGAAGCGCAGGGCGCGCTCACGCCAGCGGTCGGGGGCGGCCATGCACAGGAAGTACAGCAGCAGCAGGCTCTCGCCCTGGTGGAACCAGTCGTAGCCGCGCTCGAACTCGTCGCGCAGCATGCCGAGTTCGGTGAGCTGCCGGGTCACGCCCTCCCAGTGCTGCTCGCTGGCGGGCAGCAGGTCGTCGGCGCCGCCGAGCAGGTACAGTTGGGGCCAGTTGAAGAACACCTCGTAGAAGTCGTCCACACCGTCGCGGGTGGTCAGCGGGCCGGTGTAGTTCAGGCGCCCGTCCGGGCCGGTGAAGTCGCGGGCGAAGCGCCGCCAGGCGTGGTCGAGGAGGTCGAACAGGGACCGCTGGGCCACGGCCCAGCCGGGTGGTTCGAGCAGCGGCACCGCCGCCTCGATCTCGGGTGGCGCGGCCGGATGATCGCGGGGGGCGTCCTCGTCGGAGGTGGGGTTGGCAGAGCTGTAGGGCATGGGGGATCTCCGTTCGAGTGGGCGGCGGGGCGGCGCACGCCCGGGGACTACGGCCGGGACGGGCCGCTATTCCTTGGTGGCGCCGGCGAGCATCCCGCTGACCAGGAAGCGCTGGGCGAAGAGAAAGACGATCAGGACGGGAGTGATGGCCACGAGCGTCGCCAGAGCCAGCTGCGGCCGCTCGATCGCGAGCGAGCCGACAGCCGGGTTGAAGGACGGCACATTGCTGAGCAGGGTTCCGACCCCCACCTGGATGGGCATCTGGCTGCTCTCGGGGAGCATCACGTACGGCAGGAAGTAGTTGGTCCAGTTCGCGACGAAACTGAAGAAGCCCACGAGTGCGATCACCGGGGTCGCCAGCGGCAGCGCGATGTGCCAGAAGACGCGGAACTCCGAACAGCCGTCCATCCGGGCCGCTGCCAGCAGGTCCTTCGGTACGGCGGTGGTGAAGTAGATGTACGTCAGGTACACGCCGAAGGGGTAGAACGAGTACGGCAGGATGATCGACCACATGGTGCCGATCAGGTGCACCGCGTTGATCTCCAGGAACAGCGGGACCACCAGGGTGGCGTTCGGCATGAGCATTACGACCAGGGTCGCGATCAGCAGGCTGTGCCGGCCGCGGAACTCGGTCATGGCCAGGGCGTATCCCGCGGGTATGGCGACGGCGAGTGTGATGACCAGTGAGATCACCGCGTAGAGCGCGGAGTTGCCCAGCCACTGCATGACGGCGTCGTCCTGGAACGCGGTGAGCGCGTCCCAGTTGGCCTTCAGCGCGTGCCACGACCCGAAGGAAAGCGGGTTGTCGTGGACCAACTGCTGGTCGGTCTTGGTCGCCGCGAGGACCAGCCACACCACCGGCAGCACGAAGAAGACGAGGAACGCGGCCAGTACGGATCCGGTCAGCAGCCGGGAGGCCAGGTGCCCCGCGGACCGGCGGCGGTGCGGTGGCTGGTGGTGAGATCGGCTCATGAGAGGTGCTTCCCGTTCCCAGCTCGCCGTTGTGGCGACTCGACTGCCAGGGGTTTTAGTCGGCATCGAAGAACCCCGACCGTGCGACGAAGAGGGCGGCGGCCGACACACTGACGACCAGGAGCTCGACCGAGACCGCGGCGGCGCCGTTGATGTTGTTCATCTGGAAGGCGAAGTCGAACGTCAGCTGGTTCAGCGAGTAGTCGCGTCCGGCCACGCCCACACTGGCGAGGGAGAGCAGCTGCGGCTCGACGAAGAGCTGGGCGCCGCCCGCGAACGCCAGGATCACCATGTACACGATCCACTTGCGGAGCATCGGGATCTGGATGTGCCAGGCGGTCTGCCAGGCGCCCGCGCCATCGATGCGCGCGGCTTCCATGACGTCCGTGGGGATGTTGTTGAGCGCGCCGTACATGACGACGATCCAGCCGCCCGCGCCGGTCCAGAACGCGATGACCGTGAACAGCACGGGCAGGTTGCCCGGCGCGATCACCTCACCGAAGGTGTGGAACCCGAGCGCGCCCAGCAGCGAACTGACCGGGCTCACGGTCGGGTCGAGCATGAACAGCCACACCAGCACACTCGCGGCTCCGGCGAGCGCTCCCGGGATGTAGTAGAGGAAGCGCAGTGCCCTGCTCGCCGGGCCGGAGGCCAGGCGGTGCAGCAGCAGCGCCAGGGCCACCACGAACACTGCCAGGGACAGCAGCCAGAAGACGAGGTAGACGGCGACATGGCCCACGGCGTCCAGGAAGCGGAAGTCCTGCGCCGTGGAGACGAAGTTGGCGAAGCCGGTGATCCTGCCCCCGGCGTCGGTGAAGGCGAAGTAGATCGCGTACGCGGTCGGAAGGACGCCGAAGGCGATCAGCAGGACCACGTACGCGGCGACGAAGGCCATACCGGCCCGGCTCTGCCGTGCGGTGCCGCGAGGGCGCCGGGTGGCAGAGCCGGCCGGGGAGTGGGTGAGGGTCACTGGGAGACCTTGTATCCGTCGGCCTTGGCGTACTTGACGATGGAGTCCTGCCAGGCCGGCAGCATCGAGACGATGCTCTTGCCCTGTGTCAGGCCGGGCTTGACGGTGGCGGCCCAGATCGCCTCCTGGCTGAACTGGCCCGAACCCCAGCCGTTCCACACCTGGGAGGAGGCGTCCTTCAGGGCGCTCAGGTCGCTGGCGAAGTAGCCGGAGGCATCCTGCCCCTTCAGCCAGTTCTCCGCCGCCGGCGCGTACGCGGGGAAGCCCGGCGCCTTCTCTCCCTGGTAGGCGTTGTCGGTGGTGACCCACTTCAGGAAGTCGGTGGCGGCCTTGATGTGCGTGGAGTGCTGGGACAGCAGCCAGGTGCCGCCGCCGACGTTGCCGGTGGACGGCGAGGTCTCTCCCTGCCACTGGGGGATGGGCGCGGCCGCGATCTGCTTGGCCGGCGTCTTGAAGGTGCCCTCGAACAGCGCGCCGCCGTACCAGGCCGGGCCGGGCATGAGCAGCACCTTGTCGGCCTTGTTCTTGCCGAAGTCGGTGCTGAAGACGCCGCTGATGGACATGGACTTGTTCTTGATCAGCACGTCCATCAGCTTGGCCATCTTGGTGCAGGCCTCGCTGGAGGTGTTCACCGACACCGACTTGGGGCCGGTGATGTGGTTGGCGCCGCACTTGCTCGCCCACAGGTAGATCTCGGGGGTGAAGGAGTCGCCCGCGTCGCCCACCAGGTAGCCCGGGTGCTCCTTGGCCACCTTCTCGCCGAGCTTCTGGTACTCCTGCCACGTCGTGGGCACCGTGTAGCCGAACTTCTTCAGCAGGGGGGCGTTGTACCAGAGCACCGCCTGGGAGAGGTCGTTGCGCAGACAGTAGACGGTGCCGCCCACCGTGCAGACGTCGTTGGCCCCGCTCGCGAACTTCCCCAAGGACGCCGAGGGGATCAGGCCCTTGTTGAGCGGGGCAGCGAAGTTCTGGTCGACCGCCCAGGTCACCTCGTTGTTCTGGGAGCTGAACACGACGTCCGGCCAGCCCTTGCCGGTGCGGTTGAACAACTGGACCTTGGTCTGGAGGTAGTTCGAGCCGTTGGCGTCGCCGTCGTAGGTGACGATGTCCATCTTCACGTCCGGGTGCTGCTGCTGGTACAACTTCGCGGCCTCCACACGGGTCGCGTCCACCCAGACGGTCAACGCACCGTCCTTCTGCGGCGCCTGGGCGAAGCCGTCCTTGTTCGTCGTCCCCGTGGCGCCGCCGCCGCAGGCAGTCAGGGTCAGGGCCGCGGTGGCCGCGCAGCCGGCCAGCAACGCCGCACGCCTCTTGCTGGACAGCCTCTCCCGGCCGGACGAAGGCTTGTTGACGGTCATGTGCGACTCCACTGGTTCACAGGGCGCCCTGAGCGGATGGACAGATGGCGCCAGGATGGGGCGACGCCGGGCCGTACCGGTCGGGCGTCTGTGACCGCGGACGGCCGTCCCGCTTGCCGTCGCGGAAGAAATTAGGCGCCTCATCGAGGATCACGTCAAGGGTTTGTGCGGCCCTCGTTCCGGCTATTTGCGGATGAGGATGCTAAGCAGGAGAAGAGAGATGTCCAATAAGTTGCTATATGTCACGATGTAGTCACCTGCCTCATGATGTGGATCTACCTACTGGATGAGTACGACTAATCGGGGCTTGAGATACGATGGGCGCGGCTCCACAGCGATCAGCCGCCCCAGTTGCGTCAGCCAGGAGGCAGGACAGATGAACGACACGCCCGCGGCCCAGGCCGCCTTGCCGGCGCAGCCACCTCCCGGTGCGGCGGCAGCGGTGAACGGCGCGGGCGCGCCGGGTGAGTACCGGCCCGGCTACGAGGTCGTGGCGGAGCGGATTCTCGAGTTCATCGCCGAGAGCCGTCTGGTGGCGGGTGACCGGCTGCCCACGGAGAACGACCTGGCCCAGAGACTGAACACCAGCAGGGCGGTGGTGCGGGAGGCCGTGAAAATCCTTTCGGCGCTCGGCCGGGTCCGGGCGCACAAGGGGCGCGGACTGTTCGTCGCGGACGACGAGGGCATGCTCGTCACCAGCCGCTGGGGCGGCTTCTTCCGTCCCGTCGACCTGGATCACGTGCTGATGCTCTTCGAGTTCCGCCGGGTCCAGGAGATGGCCGCGAGCAGCCTGGCCGCCACCCGTGCCACGCCCGCCGAGCTGCGGACCATCGAGGTGGCCATGCAGCAGTGCCGGCACGGGTTCGTCCACGGTCAGGTCGAGGTGTTCAACCAGGGGGACGAGGACTTTCACATGGCCGTGGCCGCGGCCTCGCACAACACCTTCCTCGTCAGCGCCGTGCGCGACGCGCGACGACTGCAGCGGCAGTCCAGCGCGATCGGGATCCACGACACGCTCGGTGAAGGCACCGAGCCCGCGGTCGAGGAGCACGAGATGATCTACCGGGCCATTCGCGACGGCCGGCCCGACGAGGCGGCCGAGGCCACGGCGGCACATCTCGACAGGACGCTCGAGGACTACCGGCGGGAGATCCAGCGACGCCTGTTCGGATAGCGTTCCGGGGCGGAGTCCGTCAAGCGCAGGCGGCGGACCTTGCCCATTGGCGCGGGCGCCCTGGGCACCGGCATCGGACCGCTGGCCGTCGGAGCCGTCCTCGACGCGGCCGGGGCCGGGGTGCTCGGCGTCTTCCTGGCGCTCGGTACCGTCATCGCCTCGCTGCCCCTGCTCCGGATGACGGTGGCCGGCACGAAGGCATCGGCCGAGCGCGCGCTCACGCCCTCCTCCGCAGCCGGGACAGGGTGCACAGGCGGGTTGTACGACGGCTCGACGCCGTGAAAGCGGCCACACCCCTTGTCCTGCGTCAAGGGGCGGTGGCCGCTTCATGGCGTCGGGGCGTCTGTCGGGCGACGCCGCGGAGGGCACGTCCGGACTCGAGCCCGAGCTGCCGCATCACCGGCCGCAAATCCTCTGATACGGCACGTCGCCGACGTACGTCCGCCACTGCGCCCGTGTCAGATCGGCGTGCCCCGCGCGGGCGCAGACCTCGGCGACGCCCCCCCCGCACGACGTCGTGGAAGGACGTGTTCAGCTCGTTGAGCAGCTTGGCTGTGAGGGAGTCGTCGGAGCCCTCGAACATCGGCTCGTGCGAAGCCCTGGGAACGGAGCTTGTCGAGCATGGCTTTGGTGGTGCGGGGCCGGCCCCACGACGTGTCGTCAGGGCCGGCGTCCAGGCTGTTGCCCGGGTTCCAGCCCGGCCGCATCGCGGCCACCTGCGCCATCGCGTCATTGGACACCGCGGGCGCCGCGGCCGTCTGCGACCGGGAACCGTCGCCGAACGGGCCGAATTCCGTGCCGTATGCGAGAACGCCCGCGGCGAGCAACGCCAACGGGGCCCCACCACCAAGCCGAGCCTGCGCCTGCGGTGCCGGGCGGCCTGCTGCCTTGCCGCCATTACTCATCCGTTCTGCTCCCGGCCGTTCGGGGAACGGGGCCACGTACTGGCAGGACGTGACCCCGTTTCGCCGTCGGGTACGGCCTTGCGGGCGGCCGGTCAGACGCTGACGATCTGCCAGTCCTGGTTGGAGCCGCCGGTGCCGGGCCACTGGATGACATTGGCGCCGTCGGCGGTGGAGGCGTTGGCGACGTCGGCGTACCAGCCGGTGCGGACGTTGAGGAGCCGGTGGTAGCCGCTGGTGGCCGAGGGGACCAGCTTCCACCACTGGTTGTCACCGCCGTTGTCGGACTCCTGGGTCAGGGTGGCGCCCTGGGTGCCGCCCGGGCTCTGCAGGAGCTTGCCGCTCTTGACGTTGGCCAGGCGGAACGATCCGTCGGTGTTCGGCAGGAGGCTCCACTGCTGGTTGGTCCCGCCGCCGTAGGGCCACTGGATGAGAGTGGCGCCGTCGGCGGTCGAGGCATTGCTGACGTCCAGCGCCTTGCCGCTGTTGCGGTTGATCACCTTGTAGGTGCCCAGGTCCGCGGTGAAGGGCCGGTCGTAGACCTCCAGGTTGCGGATGGACGCGTACACTCCGGCCGGCAGCCCGGTGACGGTGACGCGGACATGGCGTGCCTGGGCCTGGAACACGGCCGTCTGGACCTGGCTCGTGCCGGTGGTGGCGGTGTTGTCGACGAGTGTCGTCCACGTGCTGTTGTCGGTGGAACCCTCTATCTTGTAACGGTAGTTGGTCTTGTCCAGCTCCCAGGCGATCCGGGTGCCGGTCAGCGAGCGGGTCGAGCCGAGGTCGACCTTGAGCCAGTGGCCGGTGTTGCCGTCGTTGGCGCACCAGCGGGTCGCGGTGGCCCCGTCGACCGCCTTCGCCGCGGTGTTGCCCTTGGAGGTCTCCTCGCTGTCGGCGGTCGCGGCCTTGCCGGCGGCGATGTCGCCCGGCTGCACGGAACGGTCCAGGGTGACGCCGACGACGCTGTCCTGGGGGTGGGTGGTGCGGTCGATGCCGTTGATCGTGACCCGGCCGTCGCTTGCCACCGAGAACGGCAGGTCGGCACCGGAGCGGACATCGAAGACCCGGGTGACCTGGGCGTCCCCGATCGACGGGGTGGTGAAGGCGGTGCCGCTGTAGCCGGGCAGCAGGTGGGTGTAGAAGGTGTTGTCCTTGTACGTGAAGCCGTACTGGCCGTCGACCGGGTTCCACGGTCCGCCGCGAGTGCCGTAGACGGACTGGCCGCAGGCACTCATGAAGGCGCCGATCTGCCGCAGCAGGCCGGCCTGGCCGTCGGAGACGGTGCCGTGCCGGTCCGGGCCGACGTTGACCATCGCGGTCATGTTCCGCACCCAGCAGTTGACCAGGATGTTCATGGCGGTGCCATAGCCCATGACAGCGGTGTTGGAGTAGCCCCACGTGCCGATGATGCTGAAGACCTTCTCGACGAGCCTGCCCGTGCGGATCGCCCCGGTCGGGACCCCCGGGCCCTCGTCGCTGTCGTAGTCGCCCTTCCAACCGGAGCGTGAGGTGGCGACGATGTCGGGCTGGTGCTTGCGGACCATGCCCATCAGTCCGAGCGGCCTGCCGCTGGAGTCCGTCTCGCCGTAAGTGGCGTCCACCGGCCACTGGTTGGCGCCGTCGCGGAACTGGCCGGGCTCCCAGAAGAACGCCCCGTCCGCGTCGCTGCCCTGCTCGGCGATCCAGCCGCCGTCCCACCACAGGTCGTCGATCACGCCGTACTGGGTGACGAGCTCCTTGACCGACTCGTACACCTCGGTCTTCATGATCCGCGCGTTCTCCTTGTGCGTCGGATCGGTGGTGTAATTCCAGGGGTTGCTCGCGCAGTTGGTGCCCGTGACGTCGTAGTAGCCGGGGTAGCGCCAGTCGATGGGCGAGTAGTACAGGCCCACCTTCAGCCCGGCCGCGCGCACCGCCGCCACGTAGTCCTTGACGAAGTCACGGTTGAGCGGTGCCTGTCCGGCGCTCCAGGCGTTGGGGTGGTTCAGCGGCCACAGCGCGAACCCGTCGTGGTGACGGGTGGTCAGCGTCGTGTACCTCGCTCCGAAGTCCTTCGCCAACTGCGCCCAGGCGGCCGGGTTGTAGGCGTCCGCGGTGAACTGTTCACTCGTCGCGTCGGTGACGTACTTCAGGTAGTCCGCGGGCATGACCGGCCCGTTGTGCATCCACCACTCGCCCTTGGCAGGGCCCGAGTAGACACCCCAGTGGATGAACATGCCCAGCTTGGCGTCCATCAGCCACTGGATCTTGGAGTCGGGCTGCTGCTCCAGGCCCAGGTCGACCTTGGGGATCCGCAGGGGAGGGAGCGGCAGGGGGGTGGCGGCCGTCGCCGCGTACGCGGGTGTCGCCAGCGCGGCGGAGCCGACCGTGGCGGCTACCGTCAGGGCCGCCATTCCGGCAAGAACTGATCTTCGTGAGATGGATTCCGGCACTGTGTACTCGTCCTGTTCGGTCGTCGGAACCCCGCCCGGAGTCGACCGCTGCGGGCAAGGCGGCAGCGCGGCTCGCGCCACTGATACATGGGATGTATTAACGAGCACGTTCGTTATCGTCGTCTAGTGCCGTGACAAAGTCCCTTACTCTTCACGCCACTTACATGTTCGGCGCTCGGGCGGCTAAGGTGAACATGGGATGTATTGAGCGAGGGGTGAGAAAGAGATCGGTCAGCTCGTCGCGCGGAGGGTGGCGTCGCTGTGGCCCGTCGCGCTGGTGACCGGGTCGAGTCGTGGCTCGTACGCGTAGTGCCGGATGTAGCGGTCGGGGTGGTCAGGGCCTGGCCGGTGAGGGGCAGGGACCCCTGGAGGGCAACGGGCCGAACCTGCGGTTCTCGACGCTGTCGGCGATCGACCCCCAGCGGGCCGTCGTGACCAGGCACCGGAGCTGGGTGAGCTGGACGGTTTCGCCGCCCTGCGCCGGTGGGCCGACTCCTGCATCGCCTCGCAGGACATGCTGCGCGGCGGATGCACGTTCGGCTCCCTCGCCTCCGAGGTCGTCAAGACCGACCCCTCCCATCGGGACGCGGTGGCCGACGGCTTCGAGCGGTGGCAGGCGCTGTTCACGCGCGGCCCGGGCAAGATGCGTGCGCGCGGCGAGCTGCGTCCGGAGGCCGATCCGGCCGCGCTCGCGCATCTGCTCACCGCCGCGTTCCAGGGTGGGCGCTGCTGGATCGCGCGGTCGGCGAGTCCACCCCCCTGCGGAACGCGCTGTACGGGGCTCTGGACTGCATCGAGTCGTTCGCCGCGGAGCGCTGACGGCGCCGCGGAGTGCGGACTTTCGAGAAGTCAGTGCTCAGGGAGCGCCCGAGACGGCCGGGCGGGGCGCCTGCTGTCGCCGGCCCCGTGCCGTGAGGGGGAGTCCCGTGAAGGCTTGATCGGCGACGCGCTCCAGCGCGGCAGTGTCGAGCCCGCCCCTGGCCAGCACCTCCATGCCCCGGTTGATCGCCATGAGCAGCTGGCTGATTTCGTGGGCGTCCGCGCCGGCGTCGAGGTCGCCATGCCGCTGCGCGGCCTGAACGCACTCGGTCAGTGAACTCTCGATCCTGCCGAGGGCCTGCTTGACACGGGCAGCAGCCTGCGGATCATGGTCGCTTCCCTCGACGACGAAGCCGGTCACCATGCAGCCGAGCCCGTCGGGGTCGTCGTGCACGAATCGCGCCGACCTGACGAGGTATGCGTGCAGCCGCTCCACCGCGGTGTCGTCGGGGCCGTCGAGTACGGCCGCCCAGGCGGTCTCGGTGCGGTCGCAGTACGCCTCCAGCGTCCGCAGGTACAGCTGGCTCTTGTCGCCGAACGCGGCATAGAGGCTGCCGCGACCGCGTGCTCAGGAGTGGGTCTGGCCGTCGGCCCGATCCTCGCCGGAGCCCTGCTCGAACACTTCTCCTGGCACGCCGTCTACATCGCCAACATCGTCATCGCGGGCACGGCCCTCCTCCTGGCCCCGGTCTTCGTGACCGAGTCCGGACACCCCACGCGCAAGCCCGATCTCGCGGGCCTTGTCCTGGGCACGGTGATGACGGCCTCCGCCACCTACGCGATCATCCAGGGCGGCGCCACCGGATACACCAAGGCGCCGATCGTCACCATGTACGTGGTCTTCGCGGTATCCCTGTTCCTGTTCGTGCGGGTGGAACTCCGTCACCCCGACCCCATGCTGGACCTGAGGCTCTTTCGGAGTGCCTCCTTCTCGGCCGTGATGGGCGTGGCCGCGGTCAGCGTGTTCGGACTGGTCGGTGTCGCCCTGCTCAGCGTGCTCTACATGGAACGCGTGGGACAGACCAGCCCCGTCGGCGTCGGCGTGCGCCTGCTGCCGCTGTTCGGTACGTTCCTCCTGGTCACCGTGGTGTCCGCCCGGGTGCTGGTGCACCGGGTCGGCCTCACCCCCTTGATCACCGCGGGTCTGGTCCTCATCGGAGCCGGCTCCCTCGCGCTGCTCGCGACCGACGCCTCGGGAGGGTACGGAGCGATGTGGCCCGGCCTGCTCATCGCGGGCATCGGCGCGGGCCTGCTCACGGCGCCTTCGACGGCCGCCGCGGTCAACAGTGTCCCGCCTCGACAGGAAGGCATGGCGGCGGCAGCGGTGAACATGGCCCGTCAGCTGGGTACCGTGCTCGGCCCCAGTGTGCTCGGAACCATCGTCACCAGCCGCTTCCCCAGAAACCTGCACGACCGTCTCGTCGAGGCGGACATCCCCTCGCCGAAGGCGGACAGGATCGTGGAGGGGGTGTCACACGGCGCCGGCGCGACAGCCCTCCCCGCGTCGCTCGCTCGTGTGGTGGGCACGGCGGTACCGAGGGCGTTCACCGACGCCGTGCACCTGGGCAACGTCACAGGCGGAGTCGTACTGATCGTCATGGCCGTGCCTGCGGCGCTGTTCGTCCGCCAGAAGGTTCACGGTCCCCGGACGTCCACCGAAGCGTGAGCGGTACGTCGACGGGACGGCGTGAGGCGCCCACCGGGCTTCTGGCCGCACAACGTTCCCCTGAACAGCCGGTGTCGATTCCTGAGCACGACCATCGACACCGGCACCACCCACGAACCGGGCACCGGTCGAAAGCACGGCCGGACCCCCGCGTCAGCTCGCGCGTGAAAGAGAGACACCGGCATGGCCAAATTCCTGCTCAGCGTCCACGTGCTGGGGGCGATCCTGCTCATCGGACCGGTCACCATCGCGGCGAGCTTGTTTCCGCGCTTCGCGCGCCAGGCGCTGAGTGACGGACCCGAGCGGGAATCGGCCAAGGGCTCGGTCCGGCTGCTGCACCGGATCTGCCGGGTCTACGCCGTGGCCGGCGTCTCCGTCCCGGCCTTCGGTGTCGGCACCGCCGAGGTGATGGGCGTGATGGGCAGTGCCTGGGTCATCGCCTCCATGGCTCTGACGGTGGCAGCCGCAATCCTGCTGGGCATCGCGGTGCTCGGAACCCAGGACGACGTGGTCGACCAGCTCGACAAGTCCGACACGACGCTGAGCGCCAGGCAGTCCCTCATCACCCGGCTGCCCCGCCTGTCGCTGATCACCGGCCTGTTCGCCCTCGCCTGGCTGATCGTGGTGGTCCTGATGATCGTCCGCCCCGGCTCGACGACCCGGGCATGACGGCTCAGCCACCGCAGTGAACCCCGGCGGAACTGCCCCAGACGGGTTCATCCACGTGTCCTCGGCAGCGCGGCGGCCGGCGTGCGTTGGCGAAGGCTGCATCCGCGGCCTTCGAAGGATCCAGCCGGCCCCGGAAGGTGCAGCCGGTCTGTCGGGTTGCCTGGAGTGCAGGAGAGCCTCCAGGCAACCGACTTGAGGCTCTAGAAGAAGCCGAGCTTCTTCGGCGAGTACGAGACCAGGAGGTTCTTCGTCTGCTGGTAGTGCTCCAGCATCATCTTGTGCGTCTCGCGGCCGATTCCCGACTGCTTGTAGCCGCCGAACGCGGCGTGTGCCGGGTACGCGTGGTAGCAGTTGGTCCACACCCGGCCGGCCTGGATCGAACGGCCCGCACGGTACGCGGTGTTGATGTCGCGGGTCCAGACGCCCGCGCCGAGGCCGTACAGGGTGTCGTTGGCCATCTTGATCGCGTCGTCGAAGTCGTCGAAGGACGTGACCGAGACGACCGGGCCGAAGATCTCCTCCTGGAAGATCCGCATCCGGTTGTCGCCCTCGAAGATGGTCGGCTGGACGTAGTAGCCGCCCTTCAACTCGCCGTCGTAGTCGATGCGTTCGCCGCCGGTGAGGACCCTCGCCCCTTCCTGCCGGCCGATGTCCAGGTAGGAGAGGATCTTCTCCAGCTGGTCGTTGGAGGCCTGGGCGCCGATCATCGTGTCGGTGTCGAGCGGGTGCCCCGGCGTGATCTGGCGGGTGCGGGCGACCGCCGCCTCCATGAACTCGGCGTAGTGGCCGTGCTGGACGAGGGCGCGGGACGGGCAGGTACAGACCTCACCCTGGTTGAGCGCGAACATCGTGAACCCTTCGAGGGCCTTGTCGCGGAAGTCGTCGTCGTGCGCCCAGACGTCGTCGAAGAAGATGTTCGGGGACTTGCCGCCCAGTTCGAGCGTGACCGGTTTGATGTTCTCGGAGGCGTACTGCATGATCAGCCGCCCGGTGGTGGTCTCGCCGGTGAAGGCGACCTTGGCCACCCGCGGGCTGGACGCGAGCGGCTTGCCCGCCTCCACACCGAACCCGTTGACGATGTTCACCACGCCCGGCGGCAGCAGGTCCGCGATCAGGCTCATCCAGTAGTGGATGGAGGCCGGGGTCTGTTCGGCGGGCTTGATGACGACCGCGTTGCCGGCCGCGAGGGCCGGTGCGAGCTTCCACGTGGCCATCAGGATGGGGAAGTTCCAGGGGATGATCTGTGCGACGACCCCGAGCGGTTCGTGGAAGTGGTACGCCACCGTGTCGTCGTCGACCTCGCCCAGCGAACCCTCCTGCGCGCGGATCGCCCCCGCGAAGTACCGGAAGTGGTCGATCGCCAGGGGGATGTCGGCGGCCAGCGTCTCGCGCACCGGCTTGCCGTTCTCCCAGCTCTCGGCGACCGCGAGCGGTTCGAGGTGGGCCTCCATCCGGTCGGCGATCTTCAGCAGGATGTCGGAGCGCTCCGTCACCGACGTACGGCCCCAGCCCGGCGCGGCCGCGTGCGCCGCGTCCAGCGCCCGCTCCACGTCCTCGGCGGTGCCCCGCGCCACCTCGGTGAACGGCTCCCCGTTCACCGGCGACGGGTTCTCGAAGTACTGCCCGCGGGCCGGCGGCACGTACTCGCCGCCGATGAAGTGGTCGTAGCGCGCCTGGTAGGAGACGATCGCGCCCTCGGTGCCGGGCGCCGCGTAACGGGTCATGGTGGCCTGCCTCCTTGCAGATGCGCTGCCCTCCGTCGGGCAGCTCCCGGCGCGGAGGCTAGGGGAGCGGACGTTGCGCCCACGTTGCGCCGCAGGCCGGTGTCAGCCGGCCGGCGCCGTGAGCTCCGCCTCCAGGGCCGCCAGCCGGGACCGTACGACCGCCGTCGGCCGCACCGCCGCGAGCGCCCGCCACACCTCGACGTCGTCCTCGCCCCACGGCGCGTGCGCCCAGCCGGCCAGCAGGTCGGGGTCCTGGCACGCGATCAGCGCGGCCCGCAGCCCGTCCGCCAGCCGCTGCCTGAACCGTACGACCGCGGGCGCCTGCGAGCCCGGCAGCAGCGGGCCGGTGTACGCCCCCGCGGCGGCCGTCACCGCGCCCGCCTCCAGCCGCCGCTCCACCACGGTCGCGTCCGACTCGACCGGCGCCGCCAGCCGGTACGGGCGGGAGGCGAGCAGCCTCGGGCCCAGCAGCCGGCGCAGCCGGACCAGTTCCGCCCGCAGTGTCACCGGCGTCACCGACTCGTCCTCGTACAGCGCGCACAGGAGCTCGTCACCGGTCAGCCCCTCCGGGTGGCGCGACAGCAGCACCAGCAGCTCGCTGTGCCGGCGGCCGAGCCGGATCCGGCGGCCGTCCAGCCGGAGCTCGGCCTCGTCACGGCCGAGCGCCGTCAGCGCCGGCGGCTCGTCGGCCGGCACCGGCGGATCGAGCAGCGCCAGCTGCGACTCCGCGGCCCGCGCCACCGCCTGGACGAAGCCCAGGCTGTGCGGATGTGCCAGCCGGTCGCCGCCGGTGATGTCGACGGCGCCCAGCACCCGTCCGGTACGCGGATCGTGCACCGGGGCCGCCGCGCACGTCCACGGCTGCACCCGGCGGATGAAGTGCTCCGCGGCGAACACCTGCACCGGCCGGTCCACGGCCACCGCCGTTCCCGGCGCGTTGGTCCCGACCGCGGTCTCCGACCAGCGCGCGCCCGGCACGAAGTTCATCCGGTCCGCCCGGCGCCGGGTCGCCGGATGCCCCTCGACCCACAGCAGCCTGCCGTCCGCGTCGCACACCGCCAGCAGGTGCTCGCCGTCCGCCGCGAACGTGCCCATCAGCTCCCGGAACAGCGGCATCACCCGGGCCAGCGGATGCTCCGCCCGATACGCACCGAGGTCACCGTCCGTCAGCTCCACGCGCGCCGCGCCGTCCGGTCCCACCCCGGCCCGCGCGGAGCGCCGCCATGACTCGGCCACCACGGACCGCACCGGGCGCGGCACGGTGCCTGCCGTGGTGAACGTCTCGTGTGCCCGGCGCAGCACCCGGACGCGCTCGACAGGGTCGGCCCCCGGCTCCAGGGCCACCCACGGATCGGTCAACTCGGCCTCCCGACGGCGATGCGGCTGGGGACATCGTCACTCGGGGTGTTCGCGCCGACAACCGTTTGGACCGGCCTCCCTCCGAAGACGGCCTCACCGGCCTCACCGCCAGGGGGCGGCCGACCGGGCTCACTGCTCGGACAGGCCCACCAGTCTCATGTAGCGGACCCAGTCCCAGTGCTTCCCCGGATCGGTGTGGTCGGTCCCCGGCACCTCGACATGGCCGATGACGTGCTCCCGGTCCTTCGGGATGCCGTATCTCTCGCAGATCGACGCCGTCAGCCGCGCCGACTCCCTGTACAGGGCGTCGGTGAAGTACTCCGGCTTGTCCACCCAGCCCTCGTGCTCGATGCCGATGCTCCGCGTGTTGTAGTCCCAGTTTCCCGCGTGCCAGGCCACGTCGGTCTCCCGCACGCACTGCGCGACATGCCCGTCGGCCGAGCGCACCAGGTAGTGCGCGGACACCCGCTTCTTCGGGTTCTGGAAGATGGACAGCGTGCCGGCGTACGCCTGCTGCGTGACATGGATGATCACTCGGTCGATCGCGTACTCGTCGGGGCGCAGAGCCGGTGTCCGGTTCTCGCTGCTCGCCGCCTGCCACTCGGCCGACGGATAGTCGACGACCCCGGTCTGCGCGCCCGCCCGGCCCGCGGGGAGCAGTGTGTAGGGGACGGCGGCGAGCGCCGCGCCCTTCAGGAGCCGTCGCCTGCTGGGGAGCGGTCGTACCCGGTCCATGGGTGGGGTGCCTTTCGGAAGCGTGCTCGAAGCACGGGGGGAGTCGAGGGCGGTCAGCGGCGCAGGGCCGCCGCCGTCTCGCGCAGTCGCGCATGCAGTCCGCGGTAAGTCTCGCGCGCCGGCAGCCACTCCTTGCGGAGCTTGGCCACACACGTGTAGTTGGTGTCGCACACGTTGGCCAACGGCGATTCCACCGCCTGGGTCGTGTACTGGTACGCGTCGAGCTCGCCGAACCCGTAGTCGCGCACCAGCCACTGCACCAGGTCGAGCTGCGATATCCGGAAGGCGTCCTCCAGCGGACGCGCCGACCCCGTCGAGACGATGTGCGTGTCCGACTCCAGCCGGGGCCACGGCGTCGCGATCCCCTTCAGGAGCTCGACGACCACCACGGTGTTCATCGCGCACTCCACGGCCACCCCACAGGTCTCGCCCTCGCCCTGCCGGGCGTGCCCGTCGCCGAGGCTGAGCAGGGCGCCCTCGACGTTGACCCCGAGGTAGCAGGTGACGCCGGCGCGCATCTCGGGCGTGTCCATGTTCCCGCCGTGCGCGTCCGGCACCAGGGCCGAGCGCACCTCCAGATTCGCGGGGGCCACTCCGACCGTGCCGTGCATCGGGTCCAGCGGCAGCTCCAGCTCGAGGTCGCCCTCGTGTGCCCGGAACAGGGCCGTGCGCCGGGTCCGGTCCAGCTGCCAGATCCAGACCTTCTCCGGGAGCGGCGGTTGGAGGGAGGCCGTCGTGTGCGTCGAGGTGAGCGCGCCGAACAGGGGGACCGTCGTCGACGCCGCCCAGTCCCGGGCCGGTTCGATCGACACGAAGTGCACGGCGACGGTGTCGCCCGGCTCCGCGCCCTCGATGTGGAAGGGGCCCGTCTGCGGATTGAGGAACGGGAACTCGCACACCTCGGACACCAGGTCCTTCTCCGACCGTACCCGGCCGGCGAAGCAGTCCTCCGTGTACAGGTCGAGGACCGTGCCGGGCGCGATCCGCGCCACCGGCGGCGCCCCGCCGAACGTCCAGGCGTAGTCGTCCGGTCCGGGCCGGACGGTGAGGATCCGGGGATCGGTCATAGCGGTGGTGCTCCGTTCTGTGCGGCGAGGGTGCCTGAGGTGTCCTCTTCGAGGTGGACCCGCGCGGTCTCGGCTATGCGCTCGGGGTGACGGCGGATCAGCACCAGAAGGACGACCACTCCGATCGCCATCCAGGCCCCGACCACCGGACCGGCGTAGGACACCGGGGCGGTCAGCTTCGTCACGAAGCCGAAGACGGGCAGACCGGCCGCGGTGAGCAGGGCAGGGACGAAGGCCACGGTGCCCAGCAGGGGGAGGAGCAGGTGCCGTACGGGCTTGAGGGACGGGCGGCCGCGGCGCAGGAAGTAGCCGGCGCAGGCGAGGTTGACGACGATGTAGACGCCGATGACGACCGTCACGATCACCGTGGCCAGCAGCAGGAACGCGGTCACCGGGTCGTAGCCGAAGCCCAGCCCCAGTACCGCGCCGACCGCCACGACCGTCTGGACCGCGATGCCGGCGACGGGGGAGCGGTACCGGGGGTGGAGCGTGGCGAGGACGCGGGGGAGGACCCGGATGCGGCCCAGGGCGAAGGCCGTCCGCGTGGAGACGTTGGCGCAGGCGTTGGCGTTGGCGATCGTCGAGTTCACGACCGCGAGGAACACCAGCACCCAGAAGAGCCCGAAGGAGGCCCGGGCGACGCCCTCCCAGGACGCCTCGCCCGTCGCCCCGAAGGAGGCGAACCTGTCGGGCCCGAAGTACACGCTCATCGCATAGGTCGTCACCACGTAGAACAGGCCGATCCCCAGGGCCGCGCCGAGCACCGCGCGGTGCATCGTGCGGCGTGGGGCGCGGGTCTCCTCGGCGAGCGGAGCGGCCGCCTCGAAGCCGGCGAACGCCAGCACGGTGTAGACGGAACCGGCGAAGACCCCGCTGACCCCTCCGTAGCCGTCCGCCGTGTGCGAAGTACCGAAAACGGAGAGGGTGTTGTGGCCGCCGGCCCGGATGATCAGCCATCCCGCGAAGACGAGGAACACCGCGATCTCGAAGATCCCGAGGACGGTCCCGAAGCGGGCCGAGGCCTGCACCCCCAGATATCCGGCGACGGCGATGACGGCGGCGCCGGCCAGCGCCCACGGCCACCACAGGCCGGCCGGCCAGGAGGCCCACTCGTCGTGCAGCGTCCCCGCCGCGGTGAACCCGAGCTGGAGCAGCAGCAACGGCGGAACCAGCGCCTCCACGAACACGTAGCCCCAGCCGACCAGGAAGCCCACGGCAGGATGCAGCCCCTGCGCCGCGTACGTGGCCACGGAGCCGGCCGCGGGCAACTCCCGCGCCAGCTCGGCCACGCACGACGCGGTGAACAGGCAGGCCACCAGGGCGATCACCACGGCCAGCGGCAGGCTGCCCCCGGCGAACGCCGCCCCCGCCGGAATGGACGCGGCGACGGCGGCGGCAGGCGCCATCGCCGTGACGCTCTGGAACAGCACCTCCCGCAAGCCCACCGCGTCCCGCCGTAGCCCCGCGGCCGCCTCTCCCGACATACGTCCCCCCTGACGTGCGTGTTCCCCTCGTTCCGGCGGATGCCTCGCGTGAATCACGGTACGGCGCTTGCGGGTTGGGCAGAAGAGCGCCTGGTGGTTCCGTGGACGAGCCGGGGACTGTGGACAACCGCACCACCCGGACGAGTGAGCGGGGGAGCCTCAGACGGGCTCTCCCTCGCGCAGATACGCGAAGGAGCCCGAACCGGCCGCCGCATGGAGCGCGACCAGGGCCGCACGCGGCGCGACCAGGGGGGTCGCCGCCAGCTCCTCCAGGGAGACCAGCGCATACCGGTCGTGCTCGTCGCTGAGTCGTACCGCGGTCTCGTCGGCGAGGAGCCCGCCGTCGAAGAAGCAGTCCAGCACGGGGCCGGTGCCGTCCACATCGGCCCGATGGTCGATACCGAGGAGCCGGGGCGCCGGACCGAGAACGATGCCGGTCTCCTCCAGCATCTCCCGGCGGGCAGCGGTCCGCGGATCCTCACCGTGGTCGAGCATCCCGCCCGGCAGCCACCACTCGCCCGCCACCGGCTGGCCGGGGCCGTAGCGCAACAGCAGGACGCGATCACGTTCGTCCCGCAGGAACACGCACGACGCGATGAGGGCTTGGGGCTGGGTCCTGATCCACTCCTCGCGGGGAACCCACTCGGCCACGCGAACCTCCCGGAGTCCGACGGAACTTCAGGGTGACTCCCCACGGCGTGGCCGCCCCGAACCACCGGGCGCGAAGGCGGAGACTTTCGGCCGCGCCTCGGTCAGACCCGCTCAGCCACGGTCGCCGGATCGTCCAGGACGGCCCGGATCACCGAGTGGGCCGCGCCCAGCAGGGGGCCCTCGGAGCCCAGCCGGGAGACGGAGACCGGGCAGGCCGGGCCCGTCGTGCGGTCGGCGAGTTCGGCTTCCAGGGACGGCAGGAGCCAGGGGGCGAGGCCGGCCAGAGCGCCGCCCAGGACCACGGACTCGGGGTCGAGGAGGTTGACGGCGCCGGTCAGGGCGATCCCCAGGGCCTTACCGGCGTCCCGCAGTGCGTGTCGTACGCCCTCGTGGTCCGCGCCCGCCCGCTGCGCGAGCAGTCCCACCGCGTCCTCGCGGGATTCGAGGCCGGCCGCGCGCAGCACCGCCTCCTCGCCGGCGTACTGCTCGAGGCACCCGCGCCCGCCGCAGGCGCAGCGTGGCCCGTCCGGGTGGACCGGGACATGGCCGAGCTCGCCCGCGAAACCGCGTTTCCCGCGCAGCAGCTGTCCGTCCACCACGACGGCGGCGCCGATGCCGATCTCCGCCGACACGTGCAGGAAGTCGTGGGGAGTCGCGTCCCCGAGCCACAGCTCGGCCAGGGCGCCGAAGTTGGCCTCGTTGTCCACCGTCGGCGGGAGGTCGGCGGGCAGCAGCGCGGCCAGGTCGGTGTCGTGCCAGTCGAGGTTAGGGGCGCGGACGACCGTGTGCCCGTCGCGGGCCACCAGGCCGGGGACGGCGACCGCCAGACCGGCGGCCCACAAGCCGTGCTGTTCCGCGTCCGCCGCGACCCGCCGGACCAGTTCCGTCAGCTCCGCCACGACGGGGCGCGGATCCCGGCCCCGATTCGGACCGTGCCGCACGGCACGCGCGCGTACCTCACCGCGCAGGTCCACCGCGCACACGGCGAGATGGTCGACCCCGACCTCCGCGCCGAGACCGGCCGGCCCGTGCCCGCTCACCGCGAGCGCCGACCCCGGCCGCCCGACCCGGCTGGGCCGCTCGGGCCCCAGCTCCTCCAGCAGCCCCCAGCGGATCAGCTCGTCGACGAGGGTCGAGACGGCCGCTCTGGTGAGGCCGATGCGTGAGGCGACCGCGGCCCGCGACAGCGAGCCCTCCGCGCTGACCGCGTGCATCACGCGCGCGAGGTTGCGCCGGCGCATCCCCTGCTGGGTGTCCGGCAGGGCACGGCCGGTCGCCGTCGGGCGGGCCTCGTGCAGTGGTGCGGTCATGCCTCCATCAATCCTCTGGGCTGTCCTCGGCCGATCAGCCGATCGGCCGATCCTGCGGACCGTTCTGGACCGTTCCCTGCCGATCAGCGGTTCTCCGGCGCCCGCTCCAGCAGCGGCGCCGCGTCGGAGAGTACCCCGGAGATCCTGGCCAGCGTCGCCGCGTCCCGCTCGACCGCGTCCAGCACGGGCCCCGCGGCCGTGTTCCAGCGCCGTGCCACCGCCGCCGGGTCTTCGCCGGTGAGCAGCCCTGCCGCCTGCGCGGCGGCGCCGAGGGCGACCAGCTCCTTCGCCTCGGGCACCTGCACCGGTCGCCCCGACAGCCGCCGTACCGTCTCCTGCCAGGCCCGGCCCCGGGCGCCGCCGCCGATCAGCAGCAATGGCGTGGTCCGGTCGGCGTCCTCGTCGAGCACCAGGTCCAGGGCGCCCAGCAGGGCGTGCACGGCGCCGTCGTAGGCGGCCTGGAGGAACTGGCCCGCGGTGGTGTCGTGGCGCAGGCCGTGCAGCAGGCCGGAGGCTTGGGGCAGGTTCGGGGTGCGCTCGCCGTCCAGATACGGCAGCAGGGTCACCGAGGTGCCGGGCTCGACGGCCTCGCGGTCCAGGCCGAGCAGCGCCGCGACCCGGTCGACCGCGAGGGTGCAGTTCAACGTGCAGGCGAGCGGCAGCCAGTCGCCGTGCGCGTCGGCGAAGCCCGCCACCGTACCGGTCGGGTCCGCGGGGCGGTGCCTGGAGACGGCGTACACCGTGCCCGAGGTGCCGAGGCTCAGCACGGGGGTGCCCGGACGCAGTCCGAGCCCCAGCGCGGCCGCCGCGTTGTCACCGGTGCCGGGCGCCACCAGGGTGCCCTTGGAGAACGGCAGGTCATGGCTGTCCCGTACCGTGCCGGCGACCTCGCCCGGCCGGACCACCCGGGGCAGGAACGCCGGGTCCAGGCCCACGTGGGCCAGGGTCTCCTCGTCGTACGCCTCGGTCGCCGACGCCCACCAGCCGGTGCCGGAGGCGTCGCCGCGGTCGGTGGTGCCCTGCCCGGTCAGGCGCTCGGTGAGGTAGTCGTGGGGGAGCCGGACGGCCCTGGTCGCCCGGACCGCCTCCGGTTCGTGCTCCGCCAGCCAGGCCCACTTGGTGACCGTGAACGACGCGCCCGGCACACTTCCGGTCCGCTCCGCCCAGGCCTTCGGGCCGCCCAGCTCCTCGATCAGCCGCTGGGCCTGCGGCGCCGAACGGACGTCGTTCCACAGCAGCGCGGGCCGCACCGGCTCGCCGCGCTCGTCCAGCGTGACCAGGCCGTGCTGCTGGCCGCCGATGGACACGGCCGCCGCCTCGTGCGCGGCGTCCCCGCACTGGCGCAGCGCCTCGCACAGCGCGTCCCACCACTGGCGCGGATCACTCTCCCGGCCCGCGCCGGTGGTCACGGTGTGCGGCGCCTGGCCGCTGGCCACGACCTCGCCGGTGGACGCGTCGACGACCAGCGCCTTGGTGGACTGGGTGGACGTGTCCACGCCGACGACGAGCGGACCCTCGGCTGCTGACATCGGGCTCTCTCCCTTTTTCCGCGGCTCGCGGTTTATCTGACCTGCAGTTTTCCCGGTTCGTCGGGGTGTCGCGACCCGGTTTTCGTCCTTCGGGGACAGGGTGACCCTTCCCAGGGACGCGTTGGCATACTAATTTGTAAACCGCGATGACGAAATAGTCGGCACGACAGTCATCCACCAGTCATCCACCGCAGTCATCGAGCACAGCCCCCGAGCAAGGAGCCGCGGCATGAGCTTCCAGCCCACCCCCGAGGACAGGTTCACCTTCGGCCTGTGGACCGTCGGCTGGCAGGGAAGGGACCCGTTCGGCGACGCCACGCGCCGCGCCCTCGACCCCGTCGAGACGGTCCAGCGCCTGTCCGAACTGGGCGCCCACGGTGTGACGTTCCACGACGACGACCTGATCCCCTTCGGGTCCTCGGACACCGAGCGCGAGTCGCACATCAAGCGCTTCCGTCAGGCCCTCGACGCCACCGGCATGAAGGTGCCGATGGCGACCACCAACCTCTTCACCCACCCGGTCTTCAAGGACGGCGCGTTCACCGCGAACGACCGTGAGGTGCGCCGCTACGCGCTGCGCAAGACCATCCGCAACATCGACCTGGCCGTCGAGCTGGGCGCCGAGACATACGTCGCCTGGGGCGGCCGCGAGGGCGCCGAGTCCGGCGCCGCCAAGGACGTCCGGGTCGCTCTCGACCGCATGAAGGAGGCCTTCGACCTCCTCGGCGAGTACGTCACCTCCCAGGGCTACGACCTGCGCTTCGCCATCGAGCCCAAGCCGAACGAGCCGCGCGGCGACATCCTGCTCCCCACCGTCGGCCACGCCCTCGCCTTCATCGAGCGCCTGGAGCGCCCCGAGCTGTACGGCGTGAACCCCGAGGTGGGCCACGAGCAGATGGCCGGCCTGAACTTCCCGCACGGCATCGCGCAGGCCCTGTGGGCCGGCAAGCTCTTCCACATCGACCTCAACGGCCAGTCCGGCATCAAGTACGACCAGGACCTGCGTTTCGGCGCCGGCGACCTGCGTGCCGCCTTCTGGCTGGTCGACCTTCTGGAGAGCGCCGGCTACGACGGCCCGAAGCACTTCGACTTCAAGCCGCCGCGGACCGAGGACCTCGACGGTGTGTGGGCGTCGGCCGCCGGCTGCATGCGCAACTACCTGATCCTCAAGGAGCGCGCGGCCGCCTTCCGCGCGGACCCGGAGGTCCAGGAGGCTCTGCGCGCCTCCCGGCTGGACCAGCTGGCCCAGCCGACCGCCGCGGACGGCCTCCAGGCACTCCTCGCCGACCGCACGGCCTTCGAGGAGTTCGACCCGGAGGCGACCGCCGCGCGCGGGATGGCCTTCGAGCGCCTCGACCAGCTGGCGATGGACCACCTGCTGGGCGCCCGGGGCTGAACACGCACGCGCGCGTGAGGGCGGCTTCCGAAGCGGGGCCCGCACGCGCGCGTGTCGCATTTTGCGGACGCATGGCTGGTTCGCACCGGAAATGCTCCGGAATCGTACGGTCCATGGCATCAGTCCGTGTCAACTCCCGTGCAGGGCTCGCGCGATGACCGGAACACGGTGACTCTTGGCGGTATGGCCATGCCGCCCGTACCGCCACGACCGCCCGGCCCGCCGGACGGCACTCCGCCGCCAGGCGGAGGCTACGACCCGCCTCCGTCCACGGGTTACGACCCGCCTCCGTCCACGGGTTACGACCCGCCTCCGTCCACGGGTTACGACCCGCCTCCGTACGGGGGTTTCGGACCGCCCGTGGGCGACGGCTTCGGCGCCCCTCCCGGCGACCAGGATCCGCCCACCGCCGTCGGCTGGATGCCGCCACGTCCGCCGGGGCCGCCTCGCCGGCGCCGGGGCCCGTTGTTCGCCGTCCTGGCCCTGCTGGCGCTCGCGGCGGCCGTCGCCGCCGTCGTCCTGATGACGTCCGGCGGCGACGGCTCGACCGACGAGAAGCCCGGCGCGAGCAGCCCGAGCCCGTCCGGCCCGGCCGGCCCTTCGCTCAGCCTCCCGACCGGGCTGCCCAGCAGCCTGCCGTCGAACCTGCCGAGCGAACTCCCTTCGCAGTGGCCCTCACAGCTGCCCAGTGAGCTGCCGAGCGGTCTGGACTCCCTGCTGCCCTCACTGCTGGGGTAGCCACGGCCCTATGGGCCACAGCCTTCTCGGTCACAGCCCCTGGGGCAGCCGGACGTACACCAGGGTCGTCTCGATGCCGCTGTCGACGAGGCGGCCCTGGGCGTCGAACGCCCCCGCGCCGTCGGTCATCCCGAAGTCGTTGTCGTTGATCAGGGCCAGCGTGTCGTGGTCCACGCGCGCGATGCCCTCGATCTTCAGCGGTACCCCGGTCACCGTGTTCAGGTCGACCACTAGACGCTTGCCGAGGACCGGGACTCCGGTGGCGGCCGGGTCGTCCAACTGCTCCAGCGACGGGGACGTGGTGGCGTCGTCGTAGGCGCCCCCGAGGATGTCCGACCTGTGGTCCAGCCTCACCACCTCCAGCCGTGCCGCCTTGTCGGTGCGCTCCTCGACGAGCACCCGGTCGCCGCCGACCGCGACGATCGACGAGATCTTCAGCTCGGAGGTGTCGTCCTCGCTCGGGTCGACCACGTTCACCGGGTCGAAGCGGTAGGCGTATTCGGCCGTGACCGCCTTCTTCCGGGGCGAGAAGCGCAGCAGGCGGGTCGTGCGCGAGGCGTCCCTCGCGTCCCCGTCGGGCAGGGAGAGCGGGCTCTGCAGGGCCATCACGAGGTCCCCGTCGGGCAGCAGGGCCAGCCCCTCGAAGCCGCGGTTGATCTTCCGGTGCAGGAAGACGGACGGCAGGGCCTCGACCACCGGGTAGTCGGTGCCGGTGAGGTTCAGCCCCTTCGGCACGTAACGGGTGAGGACCTCCCCGCGTGCGGAGACATGGACCAGGGACGGGCCGTACTCGTCGACGAGCCAGAAGGTGTCGTCCGCCGCGCGCACGATGCCCTCGGTGTCCAGGCCGTTCGGGTCGTACGACAGCGCGGTCCTGGCGTCGTAGGAGTACGGCGCCTCGTCCCGGCTCGCCTGGTCGGGCAGCCCGGTGACGGCCTTGCCGGAGGACGTCGTGATCGGGATCGCGTCGAGCACCTTGATGGCGTCGCCGGAGACGCGGATCTTCACGATCGCCGGGTCGAAACCGGGCACCGGGAAGGTCCGGCGCTTCTTGCCGTCCACCTTGATCTGGCCGTTGGGGCCGCGGTCGGTGACCGTCCAGTACTCGCCCTTGCGGCCGGCCGGGTAGATGTCGCTGCCGATGCCGCCGAGGTCCACGCCCCGGTCGTTGTCCACGCTGCCCGGGAGCAGCGCGTTGCTGAAGGTGCCCAGCGGGATGTCGCCGAGGGTGGCGGTGCGGGTGACGTGCGCCGCGCCGGACGGCGAGGCCTCGGCCGTGCCCGCCGCCATGAGTGCGGCGGCAAGGGCCAGGGGCAGCCCGGTCGCGACGGAACGGTGGACGCGGCGCCTGCCGGTGGCGTGCGGGGACATCGGGCCTCCTGGTGACAAGTTCGTTGGCAGCGGCCAGAGTTGGGCTTCAGGAGGAACGTCGCACGACTGCTCGGTGAACGCAGGGCGGCCGCCACTCGGCGGATCACCGGTTTTCGGCCCCCTGGCGGCGGACCGTCGGATTCCGCCCGTGTCCGGCTGCCGCCCGCTCCGCCGCCGCGGCGCCGCCGTTCCGGGACGCCTACCGCAGCGTCCGGAACCACCGCACCACGGCGGCGGTGCTCGCCTGCTGGGATCCGAGATGGCGGGAACCGCCGTAGTCCGGGGTGCCGAGGTCGACCCGTGGGGCGTCGACGCCTTGGGAGCGCAGGGCGGTGTGGCAGTGGGCCGTGTTCGTGTTGCCGGCCTGCTCGTCCCCGTCGGCGTAGTAGAGCCTGATCGGAGCCCGCGGCGCCCGGTCGGCGCACACGCTGTCCGTGGTCCGCAGGGCCGCCGCCAGCCGTCCGGTGGGGTGGGCCGGCATCGCCCGGCCCCGGGCGGTGAGCAGCGCGTCGAGCGAGTCCGGGGTGCCGGCCACGACCTCCTGACCGGTGTGCGTGCCGTCCAGCAGGCCCTCGACCGTGCGGTCGTACGGCGCCCGGAACACCTGGGCCGGAGTGTCGTACAGGTGGTGCAGGCGGTTGAGGGCGACCAGGGCCGGCGCCGTGTAGATCACGCTCGCCTTCGGGTCCGTGCGCCCGGCCGGCAGTGCGGGAATCTCCGCGTCCCGGAATGCGTAGGCGCCGCTGACGGGTGCCACCGCGCGCGGCCGGAACCAGCGGTCGGCCCCATCCCGCAGCGAACGGGCCAGCCCCAGTGCCGCCGACGCGCCCTGGGAGAAGCCGGTGACCAGTACCCCGCGGCGCATCTCCCGGCCCCGCTGCGCCGCGACGGTGCGGGACGCCCGCAGCATGTCCGGGGCGGCCCTCGTCTCCGAGGGCACGTCCATCCAGGGGTGGGGGCCGGGGCCCAGGCCCGGTCCGAGATAGTCGCGGAGCACCGTGGCGAACCCGGCGGAGGCATAGTCAAGGCCGGCGCCTGGCCCCAGACGTCGGTCGAGACGGAGGCGATGTCGTCCTTGAACAGTTCGGTGCCGTGCGTGAACGACACCGCCTGCAGACGCCGTTCACCGCTGCGCGGCAAGGCCGGCAGCCCGCTGGCGGTGGTGGGCCGGCCGTGCGGATCCACTGTGCGGTAGACGCTCCGGAAGGCGTCCAGGCCGTAGCGCACGGCGCCGGTGTCCCACGCCCCCGCAGCCACCGGCCATCCGGCCAACCGGCCTGTGCGGGTGGGGTTTTCCGCCGGGCCGGGGCGCCCCTGCCCGTCCGGCGCGCAACCGGGCCGGAATGGTTACGCTGAGGGCGCGGCTGCTTCACAATCTGTTCGACTCGACACTCAGGGGCAAGTAGGGGGCGCTCGTCAGGGATGTCTCAGGGTCGCGGTCCGGAACCGCGGGAAGCGCGGACCCGTTTTCAGATCAGAGAGCGGCAAGGGCCGCGAAGGAGGCGACGCTGATGTCGAAGAACGCGAAGATCGCCGCAGGAGGTGTGGCGGTCGGGCTCATCCTGCTGATATGGCTGCCCTGGTGGGTGACGTTCCTGATCGTGGTGGGCGTCCCGGTGGCCGCGTACCTCACCCTCGACCCCTCGCAGCGGCGCAGGCTGCGTCGGGTCACGCGCAAGGAGATCGGCCGCTGAGCCGCCTGCCCGGGGCCGCCTGACCCGCCGTGTGCGGCAGAGGCGGCCCGGGAGGGCTCACAGGGGCCGTACGGCCATCTTGTCGAGGGCTTCCAGAAGGCCGGGGAGCTCGGGACCCCGGCCGACCGGCAGAACCTCGCCGGGCTCCTCGTCGAGGAGCACGAAGGCGATGTCGTCGGTGCGGGCCACCAGCGACCAGCCGGGCCCGTCCGCGCGCAGCGTACGCGCGTCGCCCGGGGCGAACGACGAGCGGACCCGGCCCAGCGGCGGAGGCGTGTCCACGTAGGCCCACGCCTCGGCCAGGACCCGCCGGACTCCGACGTGACCCTTCGGGGCCGCCTCGGCGTCCTGTGGAGCCTCCTCGGCGGCTTCTGGGGCCTCGGCGGCCGCCGCCGGTGCCGGGAAGTGGTCGTCGCTGATCTGTTCCCGCCAGATCGCCCACTGGAGGGCGATCTCGTCCGCGCCCAGCCGCCGCTGCGCCGGACCCCAGGTGCTGGTGTCCGGCGGGGTCAGCGGGGCCTGGTCCGCCACCTCCGGGCCGGGGTCGTGCGGCGCGGGCACGTTGGGAGCCGCCACGGCGACCGCCAGCGGCCAGCCGGGCAGGGCGGCGACCACCGTGCGCTCGTCCGGCGACAGGTCGTACTCCATGCCGCAGTCCCAGGACGCGATCGCCACGGCGACCAGCGAGACGTCGTCGATGACGACCGTCCAGCGTGCCCCTCCGCCGTCCTGGCCGATCACCAGGCCGTACCCGTCGGCGCGCGGCGCCAGCTCCAGCGCCGCGCACGCCTCCGGATAGTCGTCGCCCAGCACACTCGGAAACTTCGCCGGCGTCAGCAGCACCGCCGTGAGCACATACAGTGCCTCGTCCGCGGCGACGGCCTCCTCGTCAGTCCCGGCCATCCCTGCCTCCCCAGTGGTTCGTCCAACGGCGCGCACCCTAGTGCGACGGGAAGCCCGTTGTCACGACCGGCCACTCCACGCGGAGCTGCAGGTTTCCGTCGGGACGGGACGAAACGGCCTCGGCGGCCCGCACGAGCCACGGCCCCGGCGGTACCGAAGGGTCAGGCCACCGGCAGCCCGAGAAGGTCGCGCGCCACCGTCGCCGGCGACTCGTCGCGCTCCCGGGCCAGGGCGACCACGGCCCGGCACGCCAGCTCGCTCACCCCGAACGACAGCGCCTCCGGCGGCACCCAGCCCGCGGCTTCGTCCACCCGGTCCTGGTCGTCCTCCGCCCGGGCCGCGACATAGGCGGCCGCCGCCTCGAACAAGTTGTGCGCGCGCCGGTCACGGCCGGCACGTTGTTCCGGCACCTCCGCTCGCTCGGTGCCACGCAATCTGCCTGCGTACTTGCGGATCCGGTCGTACACGCGGGCTCCCTTCCCCCTGTCGGCTTTCGCCTGCGAACAACTGCCTTCCTCCGTCGAACGTAGGGTTGAAGCCCCGGCAACAGAAGAGGGCCTGCCTGGCCCGGACGCCTCAGCCGGCTCCGGTCCCGGCCTCGCCTTCGAGTGACGCGATGATGGTACGCAGCCAGGCGAGTTCGGCGTGGCTCGGGGCGTGCACGATGATCAGGACGCCGCGGCGGAAGGGGTCGCCCGCCTCCTCGGCGCGCAGCGGCCGGTCGCCGTCGTGGAAGAAGCTCGCGGGCACCTCCAGGAAGGCCGGTCGCCGGCTAACGTCCGCGGACCGCCAGCGCCAGGAACCGGGCGTCCTCGTCCACGTACGACGTCATGCGCCAGCCCGATCCGGCCAGCAGCGGGCCGAGGTTGCCCTCCGCGCGCAGGTCGTCCGGCGTGATCCGCCGTCCCTGGCGCGCGGCCAGAGCGGACCGGCCGATGGGGTGGAACAGGGCGAGGGTGCCGCCGGGCCGGACCACGCGCGCCAACTCCCGCAGGTTCTCCGCCGGACGGGGCAGATGGGCGATCAGGCCCGCGGCGAACACGGCGTCGAGGGACTCCGACCGCACCGGCAGCGCGGCGACGTCGGCGAGCAGCAACCGCCCGTCACGGTCCCGGCCGGCCCGCCGGGCGGCCTGCAGCATCGCCGGGGTGAGGTCCGTCCCGAGGACCGCGCCGGTGGGCCCCACGGCCCGGCGGAGCGGCGGCAGGGCGCGCCCGGTGCCGCACCCCGCGTCGAGCACCCGGTCACCCGTGCGCAGCCCCAGATCGGCGACGGCGGCCGCGTACGCGGGACCGTCGTCGGGGAACCTGCTGTCCCAGTCGGCCGCCCGTGCGGTGAAGAACTCCCGGACATGCGTGTGGTCATCGCTCATGGTCCGCATGATCCCTCACCGTCACGGAGGACGACCCTGCGCGCATGTTCGAGCCGGACGCGATCGTTCCGGCACATCTCTGAGTCATATTGCAACACCTTTCGAAATGCGCCCCCTTTGTGCGCCCGTGCCCCCTAGCGTCCCTGGGCCATGGGACATCTGCACCACGCCACCTTCGGCTGGCTGACCCCCGTGCTGTCGTACGTCATGGCCTGCATAGGCGCGGCACTGGGGCTGCGCTGCACCGTCCGCGCGCTCGGCAGCACGGGCCGCTCGCGCCGCAACTGGCTGCTCACGGCGGCCTCCGCGCTCGGCACCGGCATCTGGACCATGCACTTCGTGGCCATGCTCGGCTTCAGCGTCAGCGGCACCGACATCCGCTACGACGTACCGCTGACCATCCTCAGCCTGCTCGTCGCCGTGGTCGTCGTCAGCGCCGGCGTCTTCGCCGTCGGCTACAGCCGCGACCGCAACCGGGCGCTCCTGCTCGGCGGACTCACCACCGGGCTGGGCGTCGCCAGCATGCACTACCTCGGCATGGCGGCCGTCCGGCTGCACGGCACCGTGCACTACGACCCGATGCTCGTCGGGCTCTCCGTCCTCATCGCCGTGGTCGCCGCGACCGCGGCCCTGTGGGCGGCGCTCAACATCAGGTCTCCCGTCGCGGTCACCGTCGCCTCCCTGGTCATGGGCGCGGCCGTCAGCAGCATGCACTACACCGGCATGTTCGCGGTGAGCGTGCACGTCACGCCCTCCGGCAGCCTCCTGCCCGGGGCCACCGCGATGCAGTTCATCTTCCCCCTCGCCGTCGGCCTCGGGTCCTATCTGTTCCTCACCTCGGCCTTCGTCGCGCTCTCGCCCACGGCCGGGGAACGCGAGGCGTCCGCCTCGGCCCAGCGGCCCGTCACGGGTGCCGCACACTGACCGGCGCCGACCCATCTTTCCCGAGCGAGGAGGCCATGCGTACATCCCGTAGGACCCCGACAGCAGGCCCGGAGACACCGTCACCACAGCCGGTGCGCGGCCGTCGCGCGCACGCCGGACCGCCCGCCGACGAACCGGTCGACGACCTCGTCGGCACCGCGGCGGACAACGCGGCCCGGCCCGGAGGCTGGCGGATCCGCCCGCGGACCGTGCGGGCCAAGGTCGTCTGCCTGCTCATGGTGCCGGTGATGTCCCTGCTCGCCCTGTGGGCGTACGCCACGGTCACCACCGCACAGGACGTCTCCCGGCTGCGCCAGTCCCAGCGCGTCGACGCCACGCTGCGCACCCCGGTCGCCACCGCCGTCGCCGCCCTCCAGGGCGAGCGGGCCGCCGCGGTCCGCTACGCGACCGACCCCGCGGCCGAACAGTCCGCGGACCTCAAGAGGCTGGGCGCCCACACCGATCAGGCCGTGGCCGCACTGCGGCTCGGCAGGGACAGCACCGTCGCCGACGGCGAGGAACTGCCCTCCGGCGTCGCCCAGCGACTGAAGGCATTCGTCACCGGCGCCGAGCAGCTGCGCACACTGCGGAGAGCCGTGCAGAACCGCGGCGCCGGCTGGGAGGCGGCCTACGGGCAGTACACCCAGGTCATCGCCTCGGCCTTCGCCGTGGACGGCGCCCTCACCGGCATCCAGGCCGACGACATGGGTTCCGACGCGCGCGTGCTGCTGGAGTTCTCCCGGGCGGGCGAGGCGCTGGCCCAGGAGGACGCGGTCCTCGGCGGCGCCCGGCTGGCCGGCGGCCTCGACGGCGAGCGGCTGCGGCTGTTCACCGGCGCCGTCGACATCCGCCGTGTCCTCACCGACGCGGCCGTCGCCGATCTGCCCGGTGCCCAGCGCACCGCCTGGCACCGGCTCGCCGACGGCGACGGCTACTCCGCGCTGGCCGCCGCCGAGGACCGGGTCCTTGCGAGCTCGCCCGGAGCCAAGGCGGTCGGCGCGGCCCCGGAAGCCGCCTGGAACACCGCGCACACGCGCGTGCAGGACGGCATGCGGAGCATCCAGGCCGACACGGCACGCGCGGTGGCGGGCCGGGCCGATCCGTTCGCCCGCGGCCTGCTCACCCCGGCCGGCGCCGCCGTCCTGCTCGGTCTGCTCGCCGTGGTCGCCTCGCTCGTCATCTCCGTACGCATCGGACGCGGCCTCGTCGTCGAGCTGGTGAGCCTGCGCAACAGCGCCCTGGAGATCGCCCGCCGCAAACTCCCCGAGGCGATGCGCAGGCTGCGGGCCGGCGAGGAGATCGACGTCCGTGCCGAGGCGCCCCCGGGGCCGCCCGCGGAGGACGAGACCGGGCAGGTCGCCGAGGCCCTGGGTACCGTGCACCGCGCCGCTCTGCGCGCCGCCGTGGAACGCGCCGAACTCGCCAGCGGCATCTCGGGAGTCTTCGTCAACCTCGCCCGCCGCAGCCAGATCCTGGTCCACCGCCAGCTGAGCCTGCTGGACAGCATGGAGCGCCGTTCCGACGACCCCAGCGAACTGAGCGACCTCTTCCGACTCGACCACCTCACGACCCGCATGCGCCGGCACGCGGAGAGCCTGATCATCCTCTCCGGAGCGGCCCCCGGCCGGGCCTGGCGGATGCCCGTGTCCCTGACCAACGTGGTACGGGCCGCGGTGTCCGAGGTCGAGGACTACGCGCGCGTGGAGGTACGGCAGCTCCCCGAGGCGGCCGTCGTCGGCGCGGCCGTCGCCGACCTCACGCATCTGCTCGCCGAGGTCGTGGAGAACGCCGCCCAGTTCTCGCCGCCGCACACGCGCGTGCGCGTCACCGGAGAGCCCGTCGGCAACGGCTACGCCCTGGAGGTCGAGGACCGCGGGCTCGGCATGGGCCAGGAGACCCTCGCCGAGGCCAACCGGCGCATCGAGCAGTCCGAGGCCCTCGACCTGTTCGACAGCGACCGGCTCGGCCTCTTCGTGGTCAGCAGGCTCGCGGCCCGCCACGGCATCAAGGTCCATCTGCGCACGTCTCCGTACGGCGGTACCACCGCGGTGGTCCTGCTGCCGAAGGCCCTGCTGCACGGTGGCCCGGCGGAACGCCCCGTCCCTCCGGCTGCCGACAGAGAACACACGGCGGAACGCGCCTACGCGCGCGTGCCCGGCGCCGCCCTCCCGGAGCCCGCCCCCACCGGCCGGCCCGTCCTCGCCCCCACCCACACCTCACCGCGTCCCGCGCCCGAACCGCCGCCCCCCGGAGTCACCACCTTGAGGCCGCACCGCCCGCCGCACGACTCCGAGCCCTCCGACGACGACCTGCCACGCCGGGTGCGGCAGGCGAGCCTCGCCCCCCAACTGCGCGATCCCCGCACCGAGGAGCCCGCGCCCGCCCGCAGCCGGGACGAGCGCACCCCCGAACTCGTCCGCGACCGCATGACCGCCTACCGCGCCGGCTGGGCGCGCGGCGGCGGCAGGCAACCGGGCCGCGGAGCCGCCCCGGAACCCGAAGTGGGCACTGACAGCACCGAAGGAGACCGCCCATGATCCAGGACCCGAGCCCGAGGGCAGACCGGCGCTCCGGCGAACTCGACTGGCTGCTGGACGACCTGGTGCTGCGCGTCACCGAGGTACGGCATGCCGTCGTGCTCTCCAATGACGGTCTCGCCGTCGGCGCCTCGACCGGCCTCAAACGCGAGGACGCCGAGCACCTCGCCGCCGTCGCCTCCGGTTTCAACAGTCTCGCCAAGGGCGCCGGACGGCACTTCGGGGCGGGCGGGGTGCGCCAGACCATGGTCGAGATGGACGACGCCTTCCTCTTCGTGGCCGCCGCCGGCGACGGCTCCTGCCTCGCCCTGCTCACCGACGTGACCGCCGACATCGGCCTGGTCGCCTACGAGATGGCCCGCCTGGTGAAGCGCGTCGGCGAGCACCTCTACACCGCGCCGCGCGTCGCCGCCCGGCCGCCCGCCGCCGGCTGAGCCGGAAGAGCGCCACCGATGACCGAGTACATGACCGGCACCCCGCACGAGCCGGGCAGCCAGTGGTACGACAGCGAGGCCGGCCCCCTGGTCCGTCCCTACGCCATGACCGGGGGCCGCACCGAACCCGGCCCCACCGGTGTGAAGTTCGACCTGATCGCCCTGGTCACGCTCGACCCGGGCAGGTCCGGCACCGACGACGACACCGCGCTCGGCCCTGAACACCGCGCGCTGGTCGACCTGTGCCGGCTGGAGACGCAGTCCGTCGCCGAACTCGCCGCCGACGCCGACCTCCCCGTGGGGGTGGTCCGGGTGCTCCTGGGCGACCTGCTGGAACTGGGCCGCGTCACCGTGAGCCGCCCGGTACCACCGGCCCAACTGCCCGACGAACGGATTCTGCGCGAGGTCATCGAGGGATTGCGGGCACTGTAGATGAGCATCCGGAACCAACCGGGCACGAGCCGGTCAGAACAGACGCGTTCCGGTCCAACCGTCCGCGACGGGACGGTAGTTGTCATGATGCTGGCTTCGCACCGTCCCGTGCCGCTCAGCCGGTGGTCCGACGTCCGCCGCAACAGGTCCTCCAGGCACTCCCGCAGGCACTCCCGAGAGAAGTGATCATGGTCTCCGAGCACCCCGAGCCCACCACCGACGACACGTCGGCCATGGCGCTCAAGATATTGGTCGCCGGCGGCTTCGGCGTCGGAAAGACGACCCTGGTCGGCGCGGTCAGCGAGATCCGCCCGTTGCGCACCGAGGAGATGCTCAGCGAAGCGGGCCAGCTGGTGGACGACACGGACGGCGTCGACCAGAAGGTCACCACCACCGTCGCCATGGACTTCGGGCGCATCACCATCCGCTCCGGCCTCTCCCTGTACCTCTTCGGCACCCCGGGCCAGGACCGCTTCTGGTTCCTCTGGGACGAACTGTCGCAAGGAGCGCTCGGCGCCGTCGTCCTCGCCGACACCCGCCGCCTGGAGGACTGCTTCCCGGCGGTCGACTACTTCGAGCACCGGCACATCCCGTTCGTCGTCGCCGTCAACTGCTTCGCCGGCGCACGGTCCTACGGCGCCCACGACGTCTCCCGCGCCCTCGACCTGGACCAGGGCACGCCCGTGGTCCTGTGCGACGCCCGGGACCGGGACTCCGGCAAGGAGGTGCTGATCCGGCTCGTCGAGTACGCCGGGCGGATGCACACCGCCCGGCTCCTGGACTCGGTGGGCTGAGCCTCAGCCCGTGAGGTCCTTGAGCGCCACCACCTTCTCCACGGTGACCCTGACCAGCAGCTCGCCCGGGACGCCGTTGCGGGCGCCGAACTCCTCCGCGCGCTCGGCTCCCATGTAACGCGCCGCGATCCGGGTGGCCGAATCACGCAGTTCGCCCAGGTCCTCCGACAGTCGCGCACGCCCGTTCAGCACCACGAAGTGGAACGGGGGCCGGTCGTCGTCCACGCAGAGGGCGACACGCCCGTCACGGGCGAGATTGCGCCCTTTCACGGTGCCCTTGCCGGTGTTGAAGACCAGCTCGTCCCCGTCGAGGAGGAACCAGACAGGTGCCACATGGGGGCTGCCGTCTGCGTTGACGGTGGACAGTTTGCCGGTGCGGGTGCCGTGCGAGACGAACGCCCGCCATTCCTCGTCGGTCATCTTCTCTGCCATGCCCCCATCCTCCTTGCCCGGGCGCCGGTGGTGGGGAAGGCTGGCGGGGAGATCCTCCAGCCAGGGGGAGACGGCACACGGGGAGAAGTTACGACATGGCGCAGAACCAGGGACTCGGCTGGCTGCTCGACGACCTGACCGAGCGCGTGGAGCACGTACGGCACGCGCTGGTCCTGTCCAACGACGGGCTGGTCACGGGAGCGAGCACCGGCCTCCGCCGGGAGGACGCGGAGCATCTGGCCGCCGTCGCCTCCGGGCTGCACAGCCTCGCCAAGGGCTCCGGACGGCACTTCGGCGCGGGCCAGGTCCGCCAGACGATGATCGAGTACGACGAGGCGGTCCTGTTCGTCACCGCGGCCGGAACCGGCAGCTGTCTGTGCGTGCTCAGCGGTGCGGAGGCCGACATCGGCCAGATCGCCTACGAGATGACCCTCCTGGTCAACCGCGTCGGCGAACACCTCGCAGTGGACGCCAGGCAACCGGAGCACTCCTCCGTGACAGACCTCTGACCTGCGGATTCAACCCCCGTCGTGGAGTTGTCCACAGGCCCGCCACGAGTCTCGCCGAACCGGCTACGGTTTTTCCCACGGCGAGCGCACCGGGCGCGAGCCACCTGCTCCACGGGGGAGAACGACCATGTCCGGCACCACCCTTGCCCAGAACCGCCCGCTCACCTGCGCGCCGAGCCGCGCCGCCCGCGAACTGGGCCTCAAGCGGGGCGAGTTCGACCTCGCGGTACACCTCGGACGGATCCGCACCGTGCCCGACGAGGGAGGCGGCGGAGGCCGCCGGGTCCCACGGACCGAGATCGACCGGCTCCGGGACCGATCCGAATCCCTCAGCGCGAGCGTGCAGGTCGTGGGGACGACCGAGGCCGCGGCCCTGATGGGGATCCCGGCGGGCAGGTTCACCCGCGTCGCGAAACTCGGCCTGGTGACCCCGGTGAAGTGGTACCCCAATCGCTACCGCGCCGTGGTCTGGCTCTACCTGGCGGAGGAGCTACGGCGGTTCGCGGCCGACGAGAGGAACACGCGACTGCTCACCGGCCGTACGCCCGCGGAACTGAGCGACCGGCTGCGGGCCGGCGCCGACCAGCGGGCCCGCAACTGGCGCGGACGCCACCGCGGTTTCCTGCTCAGGCAGGCGGACGGACCGTGGGAGCGGGCCGGGGTGGTGGCCGGCTTCCTGGACCCCGGTGAGATCGACGACGTGCTCACGGACCCGCACGAGCGCGCCCACGTGACGGCCTTGCGGCCGGTCCCGCCCGCCCACGGCGCACCGGGTTCGCCGGCCGCGCAGCTCGCCGAGGAGCTCATGACGGCGGCCGACCCGGACGAGATCGACTGGTTCAGGCACGACCTGGCACGGGAAGCGGCGCACGCCCGCACACACCGGCCGGTGCCCCGCCCCGCCGCACCGTCCCCGCACCCCGCGCCCGACCGGCCGGCACACACCCGAGGCCTGCGCGGCTGGCTGCTGCGCAGAAGCCAGCGTCCCGCCCACTGACCGACGGCCCGGACCGCGCCGGCGTCCGCTTCCGCTAGAGGGCGCGGAACAGCCCCTCCTGGACGACCGACACCAGCAGCCGCCCTTCGAGGTCGTAGACCCGCCCGCGGGCCAGGCCGAGGCCGCCCGTGGCGATGGGGGACTCCTGCTCGTACAGGAACCACTCGTCCGCGCGGAAAGGCCGGTGGAACCACATGGCGTGGTCCAGCGAGGCGATGTCGAAGTTCCGCGGCCCCCACAGCGGTTCGACGGGGACCCGGACCGCGTCCAGGAGCGTCATGTCGCTGGCGTAGGTCAGCGCGCAGGTGTGCACCAGCGGATCGTCGCCCAGTGGGCCGACCGCGCGCATCCACACGGCGCTGCGCGGCTCGGCACCCGTTATCTCCTCGGGGTGCCAGCGCAGCCGGTCGACGTAGCGGATGTCGAAGGGCTGGCGGCGCGCCATCCGCTCGAGCTGCTCGGGCAGCTCACCCAGATGCTTGCGGATCTCCTCCGCGAGCGTCGGCAGCGACTCCGGGTGCGGCACCTCGCGGAACTGCGGCAGCTGGTGCTCGAAGGCTCCCACCTCAGGCTTGTGGAAGGAGGCGGTCAGATTGAAGATCGTGCGGCCCTGCTGCACGGCGGTGACCCGGCGCGTCGTGAACGACCGCCCGTCCCGGACCCGTTCCACCTGGTACACGATCGGCACGCCCGGCCGGCCCGGGCGCAGGAAGTACGCGTGCAGCGAGTGCACCGGACGGTCGCCCTCCGTGGTGCGGCTGGCCGCGACCAGCGCCTGGCCGGCCACCTGGCCGCCGAAGACCCGCTGGAGGGACTCCTGGGGGCTGCGGCCGCGGAAGATGTTGACCTCGATCTGCTCCAGGTCGAGCAGGTCGACCAGTCTCTCGGCCGGATTCGTCATGGGCGGGGTTCTCCAGTGGTCAGGGCAGGCCGGGGCGAAGCAGGCCGTGGCGGAGTCGGTCGGGTCAGAGCAGTTCGGGTCAGAGCTGGCCGACATCGGTGACGCGGACGACCGCGCGGCCCTCGGCGTCGGAGGCCGTCAGGTCGATCTCCGCGCTGATGCCCCAGTCGTGGTCGTCGTTCGGGTCGTCGAAGATCTGCCGGACCCGCCACAGCCCGTTCTGCGGCTCCTCCTGGATCACGAGCAGCTTGGGACCGCGGGCGTCGGGGCCGGTGCCCAGGTCCTCGTATTCGTCCCAGTACTTGTCCATCGCCTCGCCCCAGGCCTCGGCGTCCCAGCCGGAGTCCGCGTCCATCTCGCCCAGTTCGTCGACCTGGTCGAGGGCGGCGAGCTCCACCCGGCGGAACATCGCGTTGCGTACCAGGACCCGGAAGGCGCGCGCGTTGGCGGTGACCGGTTTGACCTCGTCGGCCTTCTCCTGGGCCTCCTCGGCGGTCATCTCCTCCGGGTTGGCGAGCTGCTCCCACTCGTCCAGCAGGCTGGAGTCGACCTGGCGGACCATCTCGCCCAGCCACTCGATCAGGTCCTGCAGGTCCTCGGACTTCAGGTCGTCCGGGATGTTGTGGTCCAGGGCCTTGTAGGCGCTGGCGAGGTAGCGCAGCACGATGCCCTCGGTGCGGGCCAGTTCGTAGACCGACACCAATTCCGTGAAGGTCAGCGCCCGTTCGTACATGTCCCGGATGACCGACTTCGGCGACAGCGGATGGTCGCCGACCCAGGGGTGGCTCTTGCGGTACGTGTTGTACGCGTGGAAGAGCAGCTCCTCCAGGGGCTTCGGGTAGCTGACGTCCTGGAGGCGCTCCATGCGCTCCTCGTACTCGACGCCGTCCGCCTTCATCGCGGCCACCGCCTCGCCCTTCGCCTTGTTCATCTGGGCGGCCAGGATCTGCCGAGGGTCGTCGAGGGTGGACTCGACGACGGACACCATGTCGAGCGCGTAGGACGGCGATTCGGGGTCGAGGAGTTCGAACGCGGCCAGAGCGAAGGTCGACAGCGGCTGGTTGAGTGCGAAGTCCTGCTGGAGGTCGACCGTGAGGCGGACGATTCGGCCGGTGGCGTCGGGCTCGTCGAGCTTCTCGACGATGCCGCCGTCGAGCAGCGAGCGGTAGATGGCGATCGCCCGGCGGATGTGCCGCAGCTGCTGCTTGCGCGGCTCGTGGTTGTCCTCCAGGAGGTGGCGCATCGCCTCGAAGGCGTTGCCCGGGCGCGCGATCACCGACAGCAGCATCGTGTGCGTCACCCGGAAGCGCGACGTCAGCGGCTCCGGCTCGGACGCGATCAGCTTCTCGAAGGTGTTCTCCGTCCAGCCGACGAAGCCCTCCGGAGCCTTCTTGCGCACCACCTTGCGCCGCTTCTTCGGGTCGTCGCCCGCCTTGGCCAGCGCCTTCTCGTTCTCGATGACGTGCTCGGGCGCCTGCGCGACCACAAGTCCGGCCGTGTCGAAGCCCGCGCGCCCCGCGCGGCCGGCGATCTGGTGGAACTCCCGGGCGCGCAGGGTGCGTACACGGTTGCCGTCGTACTTGGTCAGGGCCGTGAACAGCACTGTGCGGATGGGCACGTTGACGCCCACGCCCAGGGTGTCGGTGCCGCAGATGACCTTCAGCAGACCGGCCTGCGCGAGCTTCTCCACCAGGCGCCGGTACTTGGGGAGCATGCCGGCGTGGTGCACACCGATGCCGTGCCGGACGTAGCGGGAGAGGTTGCGGCCGAACTTGGTGGTGAAGCGGAAGTTGCCGATCAGCTCGGCGATCTGCTCCTTCTCCTCCTTGGAGGACATGTTGATGCTCATCAGCGCCTGCGCCCGCTCCACCGCCTGCGCCTGCGTGAAGTGCACGATGTAGACCGGTGCCTGCCTGCTCTCCAGGAGCTCGGTGAGCGTCTCGGTCATCGGGGTGAGCCGGTACTCGTAGGAGAGCGGCACCGGGCGGGTCGCCGAGCGGACCACCGCGGTGGGGCGGCCGGTGCGGCGGGTCAGGTCCTGCTCGAAGAAGGAGACGTCGCCGAGGGTGGCCGACATGAGGATGAACTGCGCCTGGGGCAGTTCCAGGAGCGGGATCTGCCAGGCCCAGCCGCGGTCGCCCTCCGCGTAGAAGTGGAACTCGTCCATGACGACCTGGCCGACGTCCGCCTGCTTGCCGTCGCGCAGCGCGATGGAGGCGAGGACCTCGGCGGTGCAGCAGATGACGGGCGCGTCGGAGTTCACGGAGGCGTCGCCGGTGAGCATGCCGACGTTCTCGGTGCCGAAGAGCTTGCACAGCTCGAAGAACTTCTCCGACACCAGCGCCTTGATCGGGGCCGTGTAGAAGGTGACCTCGTCCCGGGCCAGCGCGGCGAAGTGCGCGCCCGCGGCGATCATGCTCTTGCCGGAGCCGGTCGGCGTCGACACGATCACGTTCGCCCCGGAGACCGCCTCGATCAGCGCCTCCTCCTGGTGGGGGTAGAGCGTGAGACCGCGCTCCTGGGCCCATGCCTCGAAGGCTTCGTACAGGGCGTCGGGGTCGGCGGTCGGCGGCAGCTGATCGATGAGGGTCACGCCCCCATCTTGCCTGGCCCACCCGCCGAGGGGGGAATCGGCTTCGAGCACGAAGATCATGGCCGCTACGCTGTGTCGCCGACGGAGCGTCATCGCACCCGGTCAACTGGACAGCGGCATACGAGGAATGGGGCGGGCAACGGCCATGATGGGACCAGCACACTCACTGTCGGGGGCCGCCGCCTGGCTCGGCGTAGGAGCCGCGGCGGCAGCGACCGGGCATACGATGCCCTGGCCGGTGCTGCTGGTGGGAGCGCTGATCTGCGCCGGCGCCGCGCTCGCCCCGGACCTCGACCACAAGGCGGCGACCATCTCGCGCGCCTTCGGGCCGCTGTCGCGCTGGGTCTGCGAGATCGTCGACAAGCTGTCCTACGCCGTCTACAAGGCGACCCGGAAGCAGGGCGACCCGCGCCGTTCCGGCGGCCACCGCACCCTGACGCACACCTGGCTGTGGGCGGTGCTGATCGGCGGGGGCTGTTCGGCCGCGGCGATCCTCGGCGGTCGCTGGGCGGTGCTGGCGATCCTCTTCGCGCACATGGTGCTGGCGATCGAGGGCCTGCTGTGGCGGGCGGCGCGAGGCTCCAGCAGCGACATCCTGGTGTGGCTGCTGGCGGCGACCAGCGCCTGGATCCTGGCCGGCACCCTGGACAAGCCGGGCAACGGGTCGGACTGGCTCTTCACCCAGCCCGGCCAGGAGTACCTGTGGCTGGGGCTGCCGGTGGTGCTGGGGGCGCTGGTGCACGACATCGGGGACGCGCTGACCGTTTCCGGCTGCCCGATCCTGTGGCCCATCCCGATCGGCCGCAAGCGCTGGTACCCGCTGGGCCCGCCGAAGGTGATGCGGTTCCGCGCGGGCAGCTGGGTCGAGCTGAAGGTGCTCATGCCGGTGTTCATGGTGCTGGGCGGCATAGGCTGCGCGGCCGCTCTGAACGTGATCTGAACCGAGGTCCTGCGGACCACCGGCCCGGTGTGCCCCGAGGGTCAGTCCGTCTTCCCCGAGCTGCTTCCGTAGCGGCGCTCGAAGGCGGCGACACGGCCCTCGGTGTCCACGGTGCGGGCCTTCCCGGTGTAGAAGGGGTGGCTCTCGGACGAGATCTCCACGTCCACCACCGGGTAGGTCTGGCCGTCGTCCCACTCGATGGTCTGGTCGCTGGTCGCGGTGGACCGGGTCAGGAAGGCGTATCCGGCGGCGCGGTCGCGGAAGACCACGGGGTGGTAGTCGGGGTGCTTGTCCTGCTGCATGGCGGCTCCTCGAACAGGGCGGACGGGGCGGACAGAGCGGTCGTGACGGTCGGGCAGGGTCGGCCGGGCTCAGCCGTAGGCGGTGTCCTCGTCGACGATGTGCATCGCGGCCTCCTCGGCGGAGGCCCCGGCGCCGTCGATGCCGACGTCGGTGGCGACGAGGCCGTTCTCGTCGTCCTCATGCGCCCCCTCGTCGGGTGCCACGAGCCGGCCGGAGCGCAGATCGCCCACCTCGTTGTCCAGGAGCTCGCCGTCGCCGCCCTGGCAGTCGCCGATGCCGTCGCCGTCGGGGACGGCCGGATCGGGCAGCTCCTCGGCGAGCCGCTGGTCCAGCGTCTCGCCCCGGTGGCGCTCCGCCGCGGTGACCCCGGTGTGCTCCACCGCCCACGGCCGCTCGGGCGGGGACCAGCCACGGTCCAGGGGATCGCTGACGCCGTCGGACTCCAGCGTGTCCTCCACATCGAGCAGCCCCGTGTCCTCACGGATCTCGGACCCGTCGGGCTGGTATACGTCGTCCCCCCATCCGTCGGCGGTGGTCACGGCTACCTCCAGGGAGTGAGGACGCGGTCCGCGGGGCGGGCCGCCGGCACGCTCGGCACGGGTGCGCGGTGGAAACCGTACGGCTCCCGGCCGGTCCCCGAACCTGTGCCGCTCTCCAGCCTTCCACCCCAGCTTGCACCCGCGCAACGGCACGGGGCGCGACCTGCGGCGCGCCGCATCCCGTGCCCCGGCCACCGCGGACCGTCACCCGTGCCACGAGCGCCACAGCGACGCGTAGGCGCCGTCGGCGGCCACCAGCGCGTCATGGCTGCCGAGCTCGCTGATCCGGCCGTTCTCGACCACGGCGATGACGTCCGCGTCATGGGCGGTGTGCAGCCGGTGCGCGATGGCGACCACCGTGCGGCCGTCCAGGACCCGGGCCAGGGACCGCTCCAGACGGCGGGCCGCACGCGGGTCCAGGAGCGAGGTCGCCTCGTCCAGGACCAGCGTGTGCGGGTCGGCCAGCACCAGCCGGGCCAGCGCGATCTGCTGCGCCTGCGCGGGGGTGAGGCCGAGCCCGCCGGAGCCGACCTCGGTGTCCAGGCCCTCCTCCAGGGCCCGCGCCCAGCCGTCCGCGTCGACCGCCCCGAGCGCCGCCCACAGCTCGGCGTCCTCCGCGTCGGTCCGGGCGAGCAGCAGGTTGTCGCGCAGGGAGCCCACGAAGACGTGGTGCTCCTGGTTGACGAGGGCGACGTGGGAACGGACCCGCTCGGCGGTCATCCGGGACAGTTCCGCGCCGCCCAGGGTGATCCGGCCGTCCCGGGGCGCGTAGATCCCGGCGAGCAGCCGGCCGAGGGTGGACTTGCCCGCGCCCGAGGGGCCGACCAGGGCCAGCCGGGTGCCGGGCGCCACCTCCAGGGAGACCTTGCGCAGCACGTCGACGCCCTGGAGGTAGCCGAAGCGGACCTCGTCCGCGTGCACCTCCCGGCCGGCGGGGGCCAGCGCGGCGTCCCCGGCGTCCGGCTCGATGTCCCGCACGCCGACCAGCCGGGCCAGCGACACCTGGGCGACCTGGACCTCGTCGTACCAGCGCAGGATCAGGTTCACCGGATCGACCAGCATCTGGGCGATGAGCGCGCCCGTCGTCAGCTGACCGACGTCGATCCAGCCCTTCAGGACGAAGGCGCCGCCGATCATCAGAACCGAGCCGAGGACCGTGGTGTGGGTGGCGTTGACGGCCGGGAACAGCACCGACCGCAGCCACAGGGTGTAGCGCTCCCACGCCGTCCACTCCTTGACCCGGCGTTCGGACAGGGCGATGCGGCGGGCGGCGAGCCGGTGCGCCTCGATGGTGTGCCCGGCGTCCACGGACTCCGCGAGGGCGGCGGCCACGGACGCGTACCCGGCGGCCTCGGAGCGGTAGCCGGAGGGCGCCCGCCTGAAGTACCAGCGGCAGACGACCACCAGCAGCGGCAGGGCGAGCAGCACGGTGGCGGCCAGCGGCGGAGCCGTGACCACGAGCCCGCCGATCAGCAGCACGACCCACACCACGCCGATCGACAGCTGCGGCACCGCCTCCCGCATGGCGTTGGCGAGCCGGTCGATGTCCGTGGTGATCCGGGACAGCAGGTCGCCCGTGCCCGCCCGCTCCAGGACGCCCGGCGGCAGCCCGACCGACCGGACGAGGAAGTCCTCGCGCAGATCGGCCAGCATCCGCTCGCCGAGCACGGCACCCCGCAGCCGCACCTCCCGCACGAAGACGGCCTGCACGGCGAGCGCCAGCACGAACAGGCCGATGGTCAGGCCCAGATGGAGCTCGCGGGCGCCGTCGGAGACCCGCTCGACGAGCCCGCCGAGCAGATACGGGCCGGCCATGGAGGCGACCACGGCCACCGTGTTGACGGCGATGAGGAGGGTGAAGGCCCGGCGGTGCCGGCGGAACAGTTCGGCCACGTAGGCACGGACGGTCGCGGTGGCGCCGACGGGCAGGGTGGTGGCCGTCGTCGGGGCCGCCGGGTCGTACGCCGGTGGCGCGACGCCGATCATGCGCTCTCCTCGATCTCTTCCAGCGCGCTGCGGTCTCGCAGCGCGGCTTCGCTCTCGTCCGCCCTGTCTCGCAGCGCGGTTCCGTTCTCTTCGGGCGCTGCGCCCTGCGGCGCGGCCTCGTCGTCCGTCTCACGTGTCACCACCGCCCGGTACCGCCGCTCGGTGCGCACCAGTTCGCGGTGCACGCCTACCGCCGCGACCTCGCCCTCGTGGACCAGGACCACCCGGTCGGCCCGGTCCAGCAGCAGCGGCGAGGAGGTGAACACCACGGTCGTACGGCCGGACCTCAGCGCGCGGATCCCCTCCGCGATCCGGGCCTCGGTGTGCGAGTCGACGGCGGAGGTGGGCTCGTCGAGGACGAGCACCCCGGGGTCGGTGATCAGCGACCGGGCCAGCGCGAGCCGCTGGCGCTGTCCGCCCGACAGGGACCGGCCCCGCTCGGTGATCCGGGCGTCCAGCGGGTCGGTGACGTCCAGCGAGCCCTGGACCAGGGCCTCCAGGACGTCACCGCACTGGGCCGCGGCCAGCGCGTCCTCGGCCCGCACGGCCCCGGAGGCCGGCACGTCGAGCAACTCCCGCAGTGAACCGGACAACAGCACCGGGTCCTTGTCCTGGACGAGCACCGCGGTACGGGCGGCCTCCAGAGGCAGTTCGTCGAGCGGTACACCGCCGACCAGCACGGAGGTGCCCGCCTCGGCTGGGTGGCCGCCCAGCCGTTCGGCGAGGTGCCCGGCCGCGTCGGGGTCGCCGCAGACCACGGCGGTCAGCCGGCCCGCGGGAGCGAGCAGGCCGGTGGCCGGGTCGTACAGGTCGCCCTCCGGCACCGTGTCCGCGCGCGAGCCACCGGTGTCCGTGGCCCGGTCCAGGGAGAGCACCCGCGCGGCCCGTTTCGCCGACGGGCGCGAGAAGGAGTAGGCCATGGCGATCTCGGTGAAGTGCTGCAACGGGTAGTTGAGGATCATGACCGCGCTGTAGACGGTGACCAGTTCGCCGACGGTCACGCGGCCCTGCCGGGCCAGGTGCACGCCGTGCCAGACGACCGCGATCAGCAGCAGTCCGGGCAGCAGCACCTGGATCGCGGAGATCAGCGACCACATCCGGGCGCTGCGCACGGCGGCGTGCCGTACCTCCTGGGAGGCGCGGCGGTAGCGGTCGAGGAAGAGGTCCTCGCCGCCGATGCCGCGCAGCACGCGCAGTCCCGCGACGGTGTCCGAGGCCAGCTCGGTGGCCCGGCCGGCCTTGGCGCGCTGGAGGTCGGCGCGCCGGGTGGCCCGGGGCAGCAGCGGCAGCACGGACAGCGCGACCAGGGGCAGTCCGGCGGCGACGACCCAGCCGAGGTCCGGCTGGTAGAAGACCAGGGCGACGCCGACCACGACGACCGTGAGCGCGGCGGCGGTGAAGCGGGAGACCGCTTCCACGAACCAGCCGATCTTCTCGACGTCGCCGGTGGAGACGGCCACCACCTCACCGGCGGCCACCCGCCGGGTCAGCGCGGAGCCCAGCTGGGCGGCCTTGCGGGCGAGCAGTTGCTGGACCCGGGCCGCCGCGGTGATCCAGTTGGTGACGGCGGCCCGGTGCAGGAAGGTGTCGCCGACGGCGATCGCCGTGCCGCACAGCACCAGCAGCCCGCCCGTCAGGGCCAGCCGGGTGCCGGACCGTTCGACGACGGCCTGGACGGCGAGGCCCACGCAGAACGGGAGCGCGGAGACGGACACGAAGTGCAGCAGGCCCCAGGCCAGCGCCTTGAGCTGACCGCCCAGCTGATTCCGCCCCAGCCACCACAGGAACCGAGGACCCGAACGCGCGTCCGGCACGCCTGGATCGGAGTACGGAAGATCTTGAATCTGCATGGCGTCCCAGCGGCTCGGGTCGGGGGAGGTGGCGACAAGCCGTGAAAGGTTCGCCTCGGAGCGTCGTCGAAATCAAACGGTTTTCCCTGTCGGCCCTCGAAATCCGCACCCTTCAGGCCAGGGCTTGCCGTGCAACACGCGCTGAATGTCATGAAATTCAATTAATTGCCTGGTATGTGATGCCAGGATGGCCGGGTGCAGATCAAGAGCCTCCGGCGGACGACCGCCACGGCGGCGGTCATCGGGGCCGTCCTGGTGACCCTGAGCGCCTGCGGGGCGTCACCGATCGGTGGCGCGAAGAACGGCCTGCCGGGGCCACACGCCGGAGCACCGGGAACTCCGGGAACTCCGGCCCCGAGTGCCGCCGCGGCGGGCCAGGCCTGGCAGCAGCCGGACCGGGCCGTGCCCGCCGGGGATCCAGGCCGGCTGCCGGGCGTCGGCGGGCTGCTGCAGGCGGAGATCCCCGCCGACTCCCGGCAGGTCGTCGCCGTGTACGGGGAGGGCGTGGAATCGGCCGACTCCACGGTCGTGCTGTACACCCGGGAGGACCGTGGCTGGCGGCCGGTGGGCAGTTGGCCCGCCCACAACGGGCGGTCCGGCTGGACCACAGACCATCACGCGGGTGACGGACGCAGTCCGGTCGGGGTGTTCACCGTCACCGACGCCGGCGGTGTGCTCCCCGACCCGGGCACCCGGCTCTCCTACGCCCAGGGCCGGGACCTCTACACACCCCCGCACTACTGGAGGCCGGCGTACCGGCACGACTTCGACTACGTCATCGCCATCGACTACAACCGCCTGCGGGGCACACCGCCGCACGACACCACCCACCCCTGGGGCGCCGAGCGGGGCGGCGGCATCTGGTTGCACCTCGACCACGGCAGCGGCACCTCGGCGTGCATCGGCCTGCCCAGGGAGGCCATGGAGTACCTGCTCCGCACCCTCGACCCGGCCCGCGACCCCGTCGTGGTGATGGGGGACCGGCCGAGCCTGCTGTCCTAGCGCGGTCCCGGGCCCCCGTGCGGTGGTCACTGTCCGTCCGGGACGGCCTCGCTCCCGGACGAGCCCGTGCCGGTGCCGCGCGTGTCCAGCACGTCCACGTCGTCCGCCCGGACGTAGGCGAGCCGGTGACCGAACTGGATCTCGTAGTACCGCTCCTGACCCACCACCACGGGCTGAGGTGTGGCGGAGAAGGTGGACCGGTCGACGTAGGAGCCGCCGAGGCCGGACTGCGTCACGTACCGCTGCCCCGCCCGCAGGCTGTACGGCAGCGGCGACTCGTCCTCCCCCTCCATCCCGTCCGGGTAGGCCTCCGCCTCCGGGAGGGCCCGCCCGAACACCGGGATCTCGTCGAGGCCCTCCTTCGGCGTCACCATGCGGCCGCTCGCGCCGACGGCCGTCGGGTGCACCGCGGGGTTCTTGAACCACGCCTTGTTGCCCTGGTACCAGATCGCCGTCCACTCGCCGCGGCGGTCGGCCACGGCGAAGGTCTGGCCGGTGGAGACCCGCGAACCCAGGTCGCTGACGTCCTCCGTGGACGGGTCGCCGTCCGGCCTGCGGCCCGGGTCCTGGATCAGCGGAGCGTTCTCGTCCGGCCGGGTGTACAGGCGGACGGCGCTGGAGCCGTGCGGTTGGCACCGCTTGCCCTCGCCGTCGCACCCCGTGTACCGCGGTTTGTGGGTGGCGTAGTCCGGCAGGATCATCACCATCGGGCTGTCCGGTCCGGCCGTGGCCTTCAGCGGCGCGCCGAGGAGGTCGAAGTAGTGCCGCCAGTCCCAGAACGGCCCCGGGTCCTCGTGCATCTCGGGGATGCTGTCGCCGGTCGGGGACGGCACGTTGTCATGGCCGAAGATGTGCTGCCGGTCCATCGGGACGCCGTACTTCTTCGCCAGGTAGCGCACCAGCCGGGCCGAGGACCGGTACATCTGCTCCGTGTACCAGGTCCCGGGGTGGGTGAGGAAGCCTTCGTGCTCGATGCCGATCGAGCGGGCGTTCACGAACTTGCTGCCGGAGTGCCAGGCCTCGTCCTTGGTCCTGACGTGCTGGGTGATGTGGCCGTCGCTGGAACGGATCGAGTAGTGCCAGGACGCCTCGGTCGGGTCCTGCACGGTCTTGAACATGTTCGGCAGCGTCGACTCGGTGTCGTGGATGACGATGTACTCGATCCGCTGGTCCCGGGGCCGGTCGGCGAGGTCGTGGTTGCCGTAGTCGCCGTCTTCGTCGATCTCCTCGTAGGGCGCGGCGAGCCAGTCGCAGGCCAACTCGGGTGGGCACTCCACGTTCTTCGGCCGTTTGGGGGCCTGCGGGCCGGGGTGCGGGCTGACGCCCGGCGTGGCGGGGAGGGTGACCTCCTGTCCGTCGGCGGTGGTCCGGTGCGCGCCCCGGCGGATCAGACCGAAGACGTCGTTGGCGTACGTCGTCGCCGACGTGACGTCACGGGTACCGGGGAAACGTTCCACCGCCTGCCACCAGTCCTCCGGGTCGGCGCTGAGCGGCTTGCCGAGATGCCGTTGGGCGGCGGCCAGCAGCGCCGCGCCGCCGCGGACGTTGGCGACGGCGTCGGTCCGCAGCTGTCCGGCGGGGACCTTGATCAGCCGTGCGGCGTGTTCCAGGTCCGCCGGTTGTACGGCGTGACCGCCGGCCGCGAACGCCGTTCCCGCGAGCGGGTCGGCCCTGCCGCCGTCCGGCGCCGGCGGGCCCGGTGCGGCTGACCGGTCCGCGGCGCGGGCACGGGCGGTGTCCACCAGGTGCATCGGACCGTAGCCCCCCGCGATGCTCGGGGTGCCCGGGTGGGTGTCCCAGCGCGACTGCATGTAGGACACGCTCATGAGCACGCTGCGTGGGACGTGGAACTCGCGTGCGGCGTCCGTGAAGGCGTTCTGCAGACGCTGGTCCTCCGCTTCGTCGGTGCCGGACGCCGGGAGGATCAGCAGCGGTGGCAGCAGCGCGGCCGTCGCGATCAGGCAGGCCGTCAGGCGGCACGTCCGGAGGGCACTGGGCACACGTGGAGCGACAGTTCTTCTCATACCAGAGGGTCTCCAACCGCTTGCTGAGGGTCTCCAAGCACGCTCGTCGCAACCAGGGCAAGGGGATTGCCCTTCATGTCACCCCTCGTACGTTTCCGTGCCGGGCGCGACACGGCGCGCCGAGCGTCGACCGGGTGGCCCAGCGCTCCGGCAGAGGCCACCCGGTCGGCGGGCAACGGCCCGGCGGCCGGCGGCGGCCGCCGGGCCGCGCGGGCTCAGTCCTCGACCGGGTCCACCTGCCAGTCCGGATGCCCCGGCATCGGCGGCGTGTCGGGCCCGTACAGCCACGGCTTCAGAAACGGCGTCAGATCCTCGCCCGCGACCCGGGAGGCGAGCGCGACGAAGTCATCGGTGCCGGCCGCGCGCCCCCGGAATCGGGTCACCCAGGTGCGTTCGATCCGGTCGAACGTCTCGTCACCGACCTTCTCCCGCAGGGCATACAGCACCAGCGCCGAGCCGTCGTAGCGCATCACCTTGAACAGTGTCGGCTCCGTGGGCTCGGCCGGGGCGCCGTCGTCGTGGCGCCACTGGTCGTGCTGCTCGTACGCCGCCCGCATGGCGTCCTCCATGCCGACGCCGCCGTGCTCGGCGGAGTACAGCCGTTCGTAGTAGCGGGCATGACCCTCGCTCAGCCACAGGTCGGACCAGCGCCTGACGGCGACGCTGTCACCCGTCCAATGGTGTGTCAGCTCGTGGACGAGATTGCGTTCTGCGTCGACCCGGTCGCCCAGCAGGTCGTCCTTGGGTACGACGGACAGGGACTGCGTCTCCAGTGCCACCGGCAGGTCGGTGTCGCCGACGAGGACGCCGTAGCGGTGGAACGGATACGGGCCGAGGCGCTGTTCCAGCCAGGCGAGGTGCTCCGGGGTGAGCGAGCGTTCGGCCGCGGTGTCCGTGACCAGGTCGTCCGGCACCACGTCCCGCACGGCCAGCCCGCCCGGCCCCCTGCCGCCGACGAACGTGAACTTCCCGATCGCCATCTGGACCAGCTGTGCCGCGACGGGCTCCTCGGAGTCGTACGTCCACTGCACCCGCCCGCCGGGCTGCCGGACGCGTTCGACGAGCCGGCCGTTGGCCACCGCGCTGAGACCCGGCGGGGTGGTGATCCGGAACGTCATGGGGGCCCGCAGGCTGGGATGGTCGTCCACCGGGAAGACCATCTTGGCGCCGTCCGGCTGAGCGCAGATCAGTGTGCCGTCGGGGGTGGGCACCCAGCCGTACTCGCGGATCGCGTCGCTCCGGTGCCGTCGCTGGGTCGGGTCGGCCGTGTAGGCGACGCGGACGGTGAACGTGCTGCCGCGCGGGATCGGGCGTGCGGGCGTGACGACGAGTTCGTCGCCGTCGCGTACGGCGGTGGCCGGCGCGCCGTCGACGGTGACCCGGTGCAGGGTGTTTCCCGCGAAGTCCAGGTCGAAGCGGGACAGCGCCTGGGTGGCGGTGGCGCTGATGGTGGTACCGGCCGGGAAGGGCGTCTCGGGGGCCCGCCAGTCGAGGTCGAGCGTGTAACGGCGGACCGTGTAGCCGCCGTTGCCGGCCAGCGGCATGAGCGGGTCGCCGATCCCGGGTGCGCCGGGGGACGGGGCGGCGCCGGACGAGGCCGCCGAGGCGCCGGGGGCGGCCGAGCCGTGGCCCCGCTGCGGGACACCGCCCGAGCAGCCGGTGCCGGTGAGCGCGACGGCTGCCGTGAACGCGAGGACGGCGCGCAGGGCGCGAGCGGTCATGATCTCCATGGCAGCACTGTGACAGTGTCATCCGCTTATAGCACCATTTGTAACCTTGATGTACCTCCACCCCGGCCGGGTGGCCGAACGGCCTGCTGTCGATCGGTCCGGCCGTTGCGGCCGGCGGCCAACTCCCCGTAGAACACGGGCCATGAGAAAACGGATCGTCATGTCCATGCTCGCCGGGGCGACCCTCCTGGCGAGCGCGCTCCTCGGTACGGGGGCGCCCGCCGCCCGTGCCGCCGACGTCCCGGCCGAGTTCGGCACCGACTGGCACGACCCGGTGACCGCGGCCCCGCCGGTGTCCGTGCCCAAGGGCGCAAAGTCCTGTCAAGTCACCCTGGCCGAGGCGCAGTTCCGCGACTTCACGCCGTACCGGGGAACGTACACGCCCCCGCAGGGCTGCGGTGAACGCTGGAGCAGGGTGGTCCTGCGGCTGGACGGCAAGGTGAAGGGCCGTCAGTACGACCGCCTGGGCTACCTGCACGTCGGCGGCGTCGAGGTGCTGCGCACCTCCACCCCCGAGCCCTCGCCGGACGGCATCGAGTGGCACGTGGAGAAGGACGTCACCCGCTACAGCGACACCTTCCGCGGCACACAGGACGTCGAGATGCTCATCGGCAACGTTGTCGACGACACCTACACCGGCGTCATCGACGTCAAGGCCACGCTCACCTTCTACACGGGACGCCCCGAGGCCTCGGTCCCCGACAAGGTGCTCACCCTGGCCGGCGACGGCACCACCCTCACCACCCCGCGCAACAGCGAACGCATCGTCGCCGAGGTGTACGCCACCGGGTCCGGCGGCGGCTGCGAGGAGTTCTGGTACCTGACCGTGGCCGACCCGGCGCCGTACTCCTGCAAGGCGGACAAGGGCCCCTACCGGGAGGTGCAGATCAAGGTCGACGGCCGACCGGCCGGAATCGCCGCGCCGTTCCCGAACGTGTGGACCGGCGGCTGGTCCGACCCGTTCCTCTGGTACGTCATACCGGCCCCGCACGCCTTCGACGTCAGACCGATCGAATACGACCTGACGCCGTTCGCGGGGATCCTGAACGACGGCCGCCCCCACCAGGTCGAGGTCTCCGTGGCCGGGGTGCCCGAGGGCCAGGCCGGCTGGAGCGCCCCCATGAACGTGCTGGTCTGGCAGGACGCGCACCGGGCCCAGGTCACCGGCAAGCTCACCGAGGTGAAGAGCTCCGAGCCCGTCAACTCCTCGGTCTACACACCGGGGTCGGGGGAGTACCGGGTCGACACCGACGCCGGGCACCGGCTCACCGTCTCCGGATACGTCGACACCTCGCACGGCCGGGTGACCACCACCGTCAGCCGCACGCTGGCCAACACCTCCGTGCACCGCTGGAACGACGGCGAGACGACGGACGCGCTCGACGCCACCTGGACGGACGACCAGAGCGTCACCGTCGGCGCGGGCGGACCGCCCCGGACCACCCGCACCCACCGCACGTACACCATGAACGGCGCCACCACGATCGGCACCGACGACCGGCTGCGCACCGAACTCACCCTCGGCGACCGGGCCGTGATCAGGCGATCCGGCGGCGGCTGGTCACGGCTCGACGACACCTACAGCGGGGACGCGACGTACACCCTGAACGTGCCGCGCGACCAGCGGCACGCGGTCGGCACGTCGAGCGAGCGGTACCGGCTGTACGGCCCGGACGGCCGCTACGACCGCTCGCTGGCCACCGAACAGGGGGTGCTGACGGTGGACCGCAGCCTCTGCTGAGGGCCTGCCGCTGAGCCGAGTCGTGTGCGACGCGTCACTCGGCCGGTGATTTACACGGTTGTGACACGGCGGTCTCGAACAGGATCAAGAACACCTCCAGAGTGATCGGCACGGAAAACGCTTTCCGTATCGCAGAAGTCCCGCTCGGCTTCCGCGAGTCGATCCCCCCACCAGGAGTGCCCGTGCCGTCGTCCGAACCGTCCCTGCCGCGACGCGTCGCACGCATACTGCGTACCTCTCTCTTCGCGCAGGTCGCCTGCGCGCTCGTGCTCGGCATCGTCGTCGGGCGGCTGTGGCCCGGGTTCGCCTCGGACCTCCAGCCGCTCGGCGACGGATTCACCCGGCTCATCAAGACGATCATCTCGCCGCTGGTGTTCTGCGTGGTCGTCGTCGGCATCGCCAAGGCCGGTGACCTCAAGGCCTTCGGGCGGATCGGGCTCAAGGCGCTGATCTGGTTCGAGGTGGCGAGCACGCTGGCGCTGGTCATCGGACTCGTCGCCGCCAACGTCGTCCAGCCCGGCGCCGGGATGCACGTCGATCCGGCCACGCTGAGCGCCAAGGCGGTCGACGCGAAGACGGGCGGCGGCTCGCTGCCCACGACGACCGAGTTCGTCCTCGACGCCCTGCCGACCAGTTTCATAGGCGCCTTCGCCGAGAACTCCCTGCTCCAGGTGCTCGTCCTGGCCTGCCTGGTGGGCGCGGCGCTGCTCCACCTCGGGCAGACCAGGGTGCCGCAGGTGCTGCCCGCCATCGAGCAGGCCCAGGAGATCATCTTCGCGATCGTCGGCTTCGTGATGCGCCTCGCCCCGATCGCCGTGTTCGGGGCGATGGCCGTCCTGATCGGCCAGTACGGGCTGGGGGTCATCGAGACCTACGCCAAGCTCATCGTCCTCTGTTACGCGGCCGCCGCGCTCTTCGTCGCCCTGCTCGCCGTCGCCCTGAAGGCGCTCACCGGGCTCAGCCTCTGGAAGTTCGTCCGCTACATCCGTGAGGAAGTGCTGCTCGCGCTCGGCACCGCCTCCACGGAGTCCGTGCTGCCCCGCGTGATGCAGAAGCTGCGCAGGGCGGGTGCACGGGACGACGCGGTCGGGCTGGTGCTGCCCACCGGCTACTCCTTCAACCTCGACGGCGCCTCGCTCTACCTCTCCATCGGCACCCTGTTCATCGCGCAGGCCGTGGGCGTAGACCTGAGCCTCGGTCAGCAGATCACTGTGGTCCTGGTGCTGATGCTCACCAGCAAGGGCATGGCCGGCATCCCCGGTTCGGCCTTCCTCGCCCTGTCCGCGACCGCCTCCTCGCTCGGGGCCGTCCCGGCCGGTGCCGTCGCCCTGCTGCTCGGCGTGGACCGCATCATGGACTCGATGCGTGTCGTCACCAACCTGCTCGGCAACTGCGTCGCCGTCTTCGCGGTCTCCCGCTGGGAGGGCGCGCTGGACGTGGAGCGGGCGAAACGGGTGCTGGGCGGTGAGGGCGCGGTCGCCGAGGCGGCGGAACAGGCCGAGGAACTGGTGTCCGAGAGCTGACCGGACGACGGGAAGCGGTTCCCCCGCCGGAAGGGCGGGCAGGGTGAGCCGCTTCGCCGTGTCTCAGCAGTGCTTCGCCGCCACCGGCCCGTCGACCAGCGTGTCCAGCAGTCCGCCCAGCGTCTCCCGCTGCTCCGGCGAGAGCGGGGCCAGGATCTCCTCGGCCGCCGACCTCCGCGCCGCCCGCAGCTCGCGCAGGGTCTCGTGCCCCTCGTCCGTGATCTCGATCCGGGTCACCCGGCGGTTCGTCGGATCCGGCACCCGGCGCACCTTGCCGCTCGCCTCCAGGCCGTCGACCAGCGTCGTCACCGCGCGCGGCACCACCTCCAGGCGCTCGGCGAGGTCGGCCATGCGTGGGGGTGCCTCGTAGTGCGCGAGGGTGCGCAGCAGCCGAGACTGGGCCGGGGTGACGCCCAGATCGCGCGCCGCCAGATGGCGCTTCTGGATACGCCACACCCGGCGCGTGAGGCGCAGCAGCTGCTCGGCGAGCGGGCCGTCGGGGTCGGGGGTGCTCATGCGGGAATAATAACAGGACATTGTTCATTGTGAGCGTAGGTAACAGTGAGCTATGCTCCGTGAGTCCGTACACACCGAACCATCCGTAGGAGCCATGCCCCGAGACGAGATCAACTGGACCCCTGACGGCACCTCGGCCGGTCAACCCCGCCAGGTGCGCCGCATCCTCAAGCTCTTCCGCCCCTACCGCGGCCGGCTCGCGGTCGTCGGCCTGCTGGTCGGCGCCGCCTCGCTGGTCTCGGTCGCCACCCCCTTCCTGCTGAAGGCGACCCTCGACACCGCGATCCCGCAGGGCCGCACCGGACTGCTCAGCCTGCTCGCGCTGGGCATGATCCTCAGCGCCGTCCTCACCAGCGTCTTCGGCGTCCTGCAGACGCTGATATCCACCACCGTCGGCCAGCGCGTCATGCACGACCTGCGCACGGCCGTCTACGGCCGGCTGCAGCGCATGTCGCTCGCCTTCTTCACCCGCACCCGCACCGGCGAGGTGCAGTCCCGCATCGCCAACGACATCGGCGGCATGCAGGCCACCGTCACCTCGACGGCCACCTCCCTGGTCTCCAACCTGACCAGCGTCGTCGCCACCATCGTCGCGATGATCGCCCTCGACTGGCGGCTCACCATCGTCTCGCTGGTCCTGCTCCCGCTCTTCGTGTGGATCAGCCGCCGGGTCGGCAACGAGCGCAAGAAGATCACCACCCAGCGACAGAAGCAGATGGCCGCGATGGCTGCCACGGTCACCGAGTCGCTCTCCGTCAGCGGCATCCTGCTCGGCCGCACCATGGGCCGCGCCGACTCGCTGACCGCCTCCTTCGCCGACGAGTCCGAGCAACTGGTCGACCTGGAAGTCCGGTCGAACATGGCGGGGCGCTGGCGCATGGCCGTGATCACCATCGTGATGGCCGCGATGCCCGCCGTCATCTACTGGACCGCCGGCATGGCCCTCCGGATGGGCGGCCCGCAGATCTCGCTCGGCACCATCGTCGCCTTCGTCTCCCTCCAGCAGGGCCTGTTCCGCCCCGCCGTGAGCCTGCTGGCGACCGGCGTCCAGATCCAGACCTCGCTCGCTCTCTTCCAGCGCATCTTCGAGTACCTCGACCTGCCCGTCGACATCACCGAGCGCGACGAGCCGGTCCACCTCGACCGTGTGAAGGGCGAGGTCCGCTTCGAGAAGGTCGAGTTCCGGTACGACAGGCGCAACGACAAGGTGGGTCCCGTCCTCGACGGCATCGACATCACCGTCCCGGCCGGCACCGGCCTGGCCGTCGTCGGTCCGACCGGCGCCGGCAAGTCCACGCTCGGCTACCTGGTTCCCCGGCTCTACGACGTCACCGGCGGCCGGGTCACCCTGGACGGCGTCGACGTCCGGGACCTCGACTTCGACACCCTCGCCCGCGCGGTCGGCGTCGTCTCCCAGGAGACGTACCTCTTCCACGCCTCGGTCGCCGACAACCTGCGCTTCGCCAAGCCGGACGCCACCGACGAGGAACTGCACGCGGCCGCCCGCGCGGCCCAGATACACGACCACATCGCCGGGCTGCCCGACGGCTACGACACCGTCGTCGGCGAACGCGGACACCGTTTCTCGGGCGGCGAGAAGCAGCGGCTCGCCATCGCGCGCACCATCCTGCGCGACCCGCCGGTCCTCATCCTCGACGAGGCGACCAGCGCCCTGGACACCCGCACCGAACACGCGGTCCAGGACGCCATCGACGCCCTGTCGGCCAACCGGACGACCATCACCATCGCGCACCGGCTGTCCACGATCCAGGGCGCCGACCAGATCGTCGTTCTCGATTCCGGCCAGGTGGCCGAACGCGGCACGCACGAGGAACTGCTGGAACTCGACGGCCGGTACGCGGCACTGGTACGCCGGGACGCCCGGCTGGAGACGGCGCCGGAGCAGGCCGGAAGTGGCGAGGTGACCCAGCGGGAGACGGCCCTGCGGCCGGTGCGCAGGCGGGGCGACCGGGGACGCAGGCACGCAACACCGCCGACAGGCTGAAGCCGGCTCGCCGAAGCCTGCCCGCCGAGCCGACCCGCTGAAGCCTGCCCGCCGAAGCTGACAAATCGCAGCCGACAAGCTGAAGATATGTCGGGTTTGAGGCGTTGTGCGAGCTAACGTGCCCGCATGCAGATGAACACTCCGCCACGGAACGCGGGCCGACGGAACCCGAGTCGACGGACGGCCGCCGGCCGAGGCGTCTCGACGCGCGGCAAGTCGATCCGGCTGACCCGCCGGGGCAGGCTCGCCCTTGTCGTGGCCGGTGCTGTCGTGGCCGGTGCCGCCGTGGCGGTGCCCCTGCTGTCCCTGGCCGCCGGCACGGCCGGACCCGCCACCCTGGTCATCCCGGAGGGCTGGCGCGCGTCCCAGGTCTACGACGCCGTCGACAAGGCCCTCGCCCTCCCCGCCGGGAGCACCAAGAGCTCCGTCGGCACCGCGGGCCTGAAACTCCCCGGCGACGCCGGGGGCAACCCGGAGGGCTATCTCTTCCCGGCCACCTATCGCCTGGACAAGGACGCGACCCCGCAGTCTGTGCTGCGGGTCATGGTCGACACCGCCAACCAGCGGTTCGGCTGGGCACCCGTCGCGGCCGGCGCGCAGCGCGACGCGATGAACGTCTACCAGGCGGTGACCATCGCCAGCATCGTCCAGGCCGAGGCCGCCGGCAAGGCCGACATGGGAAAGGTGGCGCGCGTCGTCCTCAACCGGCTGCAGCGCGGCATGCCGCTCCAGATGGACTCCACCCTCAACTACGCCCTCAACCGCAGCACCCTCAACACCACGGTGAACGACACCCGCATCGAGAACCCGTACAACTCCTACCAGCGCATGGGCCTGCCGCCCACACCGATCGACAACCCGGGCGTGGACGCGATGCGTGCCGCGCTCAACCCGCCGCCGGGCAACTGGCTGTACTTCGTCACGGTCAAGCCGGGGGACACGCGGTTCACCGCCGACTTCGCCGAACACCAGCGCAACGTCGCCGACTTCAACGCCGTACAGAACAGCAAGGCCCAGCGATCGCCGCAGGTCACGCAGCCGCCGCGGTGAGCCGCCAGGGCCTCACGCGGCGACCTGTTCCCCGGCCAGCAGCCGCCTGATGTCCCGTACGGCGTCGCGCCCCGCGCGGTTGGCGCCGATGGTGCTGGCGGACGGGCCGTAGCCGACGAGGTGGATGCGCGGGTCGGCGACCGCGCGGGTCCCCTCGACCTTGATCCCGCCGCCCGGCTCGCGCAGCCGCAGCGGCGTCAGGTGGTCCAGGGCCGCCCGGAAGCCGGTGGCCCAGAGGATGACGTCGGCGTCGACGTGCCGCCCGTCGTTCCACGCCACACCGTCGGGCGTGACGCGGTCGAACATCGGCTGCCGGTCCAGGACCCCGTCCTTCAGGCCCTGCCGGATCGCGTCGTTGAGTGGGAGCCCGGTGACCGAGACCACACTCCGCGGTGGCAGTCCCTGCCGTACCCGCTCCTCCACCAGTGCCACCGCGGCCCGGCCGGCGCCCTCGTCGAAGGGGCCCTCGCGGAAGACCGGCGGGCGCCGGGTGACCCAGGTGGTGGCGGCCGCGTAGGGGGCGAGTTCCAGCAGGTGCTGGGTGCCGGAGGCGCCGCCGCCGACCACCACGACCCGTTTGCCGGCGAACTCCTCGGGACCCGCGTACTGCGCGGTGTGCAGCTGCCGTCCGCGGAAGGTCTCCTGGCCCTTGTAGCGCGGCCAGAACGGCCGGTCCCAGGTGCCGGTGGCGTTGATCAGCGCCCGCGTCGACCAGTCGCCCCGGTCGGTCTCCACGCGCAGCCGCCCGTCCTCGCCCTCGCGTACCGCGCGGACGTCGACGGGCCGGTGCACCCGCAGGCCGAAGGTGCGCTCGTAGTCCGCGAAGTACTCCCCGATGACCTCGGCGGACGGCCGTGCCGGGTCGGCCCCGGTCAGCTCCTTGCCCGGGAGCGCGTGCATCCCGTGCACCTTGCCGTACGTCAGGGACGGCCACCGGAACTGCCAGGCGCCGCCGGGCGCGGGGGAGTGGTCGAGCACCACGAAGTCGCGGTCCGGCTCGAAACCGGTGCGCCGCAGGTGATAGGCGCTGGACAGACCGGCCTGACCAGCGCCGATGACGACGACCTCGACTACCTCGACCTCACGCGCATTGTTCACGCTTCTACCAACAGCGTGGACGGCCGTGGATCTTCCCGGTCCGGCCGCCTGCTCCCGGCCCGGCGCATGGGCCAGGATGGAGCCATGTCGGATGCCTTCACCACACGAGAGCTCGACGTCGCCACCGGTAGCCGGGAGCGGGTCGTCGACCTGACCGGCGACTGCGAGGCCTTCCTCCGCGAGGCCGCGGCCGGTCGCGACGGACTGCTGAACATCTTCGTCCCGCACGCCACGGCCGGCATCGCGGTCATCGAGACCGGCGCCGGCAGCGACGACGACCTGCTGGCCGCCCTGCACACCCTGCTCCCCGCCGACGACCGCTGGCAGCACCGGCACGGCAGCCCCGGCCATGGTCGCGACCACGTCCTCCCGGCGGTCGTCCCCCCGCACGCCACCCTTCCGGTGATCGACGGCCGCCTGGCACTGGGCACCTGGCAGTCGGTGTGCCTGGTCGACACGAACCGGGACAATCCGCAGCGAAAGGTACGTGTCACGTTCCTCGCGGGCTCCTGACTCTCTCGGCTCGCCCGACGGAGGTGGTTCAAGCGGTCTCGGCGCTGAGAGTCCGTGCGACGGACCGGCGGCCCGCCGCAGCCACTCATGCGCCTGGTAGCCGTGCGATGGCCCCTTCGCGAGCATCGCCGGCACCACGTCGGGCAACGTTGCCGGACGGTCAGGACGCCGCGTCGAGCAGATCGACGGCGCTCTGCTGGCGGGCGGCGTCCACCTGGTCGAGCGGCCCGTACCAGCGCAGCCCGTACTGGTCGAGGGCGTTGCGGTCGCTCGCGTAGGCGCGGTCGGCCTGGCGTTTGAGGTAGGCGGTGTAAGGATGGTCCGGGAGCACCGAGTCGAGCTTGCCGAGGCCGCGTACGTCGGCGCCCTTGAAGGACGGGCCGTCGGCTCCGCAGTCGCCGCTCTCGCACGGATCGCGCAGGATGCCGTCGGAGGTGTGGAGCTGGGAGGTCGTGGTGGCGGCGTCGGCGATCTGCCGTGCGCTGGTGAGGAGTTGGCCGTCGCCCGTGGCCCGGTACAGCTCGGCGAGCGCGCCGAGGAGCACACCCTGGTTGTACGACCACACGGCCTGCCCGTTGTTGCCGCAGGTGGACAGGTCGATGCCGTCGTTGACCAGGTGCGAGCCGTTGACCATGCCGGTGCTCTGGAACCAGGTCCAGCCGGCCCGGGCCCGGCCGAGGTACGTCGTGTCGCCCTGGACGCGGTTGTGGAGGGCCGCGTTGAGCTGGATGTAGAGGGAGTTGGCGATCGCGTTCTTGTACGTCCTCGCCGTGCTCCACCACACTCCGCCGCCGCAGGTGGAGTCCCAGTAGGCGGCCATGTGGTCGGCGTCCGCGCGGGCCGTGTCCAGGTAGCGGCCGTCGCCGGTCAGGTCGTAGGCGGCGACCCAGGCGAGGCCCCACCAGCCCGTGTCGTCGATGTAGTCGTTGCGGAACTGCCCGCCCTGCGCGTCGATGTTGAGGTCGTAGGTGCGGGATCGCGTACCGGTAACTGCCCATGCCCGTCACGCGGATGTTGTCGATGACCGCGGTCAGGGCGTTGGCGGAGTTCCACCAGCCGGTGGTGTCGAACAGGCCGGTTCCGTAGTCGTAGAACGTCATCAGGCCGGTGGCCGCGGCGGTGCGCCGCTCGCCCGCGTTCCAGGTGGTGCGGGCCCAGGGGGTGCACGCGATCTCGGCGCGGTCCCCGGCCTTTCCGCAGGCGCGCAGGGCGCCGACGCCGAGGTTGTTCCAGTCGTCGACGTTGTACATGAGCGTGCGCCAGCCGCGCTGACCGGTGGGCACGCTGGTGTCACCCAGTCTGCTGCCCGAGCTCCAGGTGCGGCCGCCGTCGAAGGAGCGGTCGAGCCACACCTCGTCGCCGGGGCTGCCGTTGTCGATGGAGGCCCAGCCCATGGCGTCGGCGTCGTCGAAGTGCAGGACGATCGACCGTGCGTAGATGCTCGCCGTGACCGGGGTGCGGTCACCCGGGGAGAGCGCGGGGTCCCGGGTGTCGCAGTACTTGTTGCAGACGGCGGCCGCCGCGCTGGTGTCGGCGGCGGCCGCCGGGGGCGTGAGGGGGACGAGGACGGTGAACAGTGCCGGAGCGAGTGTCGCCGCCAGCCGGCGAAGGGTGCGGCTGACGGGTCTGCGCACGGAGAACATGGCACCTCCCTGCTTCGAGGGACGGATGTGAGAGCGCTCTCGGAAGGTAGGGAAGGGGCGGCCAGGCGTCAACGTCGCGCAGAGGTACGGATGTTGCACTCAGGTCTGCACTAAGTCGGCACTCAGGTCTGCACTAAAGGGCACCCGCCAGCACCTCCGCGGCGGCCACCCCGGAGGCGGCTGTGGCGCCGTGCGTGAAGATCTGGGCGGCCGAGGCGACGACGGTGCCCGGCAGGCCCATCTCCACGACGATCGCGTCGGGCCGGGCGGCGACGAGTTCCGTGAGGGCCCGCGCCATCCACGCGTGCCGTGCGGCGTCGCGCACCACCACGACCAGGGGCCGTCCCGAGGCGGGTGCGAGCACCCGCGATTCCAGTGTTCCGGTGCGGGACAGCAGCTCCTCGCGGCCGACCCGGACGGAGGTCGTCCCGGGCAGCCGCTCGCCCAGCGGGGCGGCCACGCCCCACGGGGTCTCCTTCCCGATGGCCAGGTTGGTGGTGGGCACCAGTTCCACCACGTGCGGCGCGTTGACCAGGGGCAGGACGTGCCGCACGGCTCCGGTCAGCCGGATGGCGCGGCGGGCCGCCGTGAAGCCGATGCCGTCCGCGTCCCAGACGGCGGCGCCGGCCGGGCTGAGCCCCGCCGACCAGACCGCGAACTCCCGCACGCGAAGGCTTGCCTCGGCGAGCCGCTCCTCCGGCAGGCCCCCCGCCAGGACGGCCTCCGCGAGGGCGTTCACGAGCAGTCCGGCGGTGGCCTCGTCGGCGTTCTCGCCGCCGACGCAGACGGCGTCGGCACCGGCGGCGACGGCCCGGACCGTGGCCCCGCCGATCCCGTAGCGGCCGGTCACGGCGCCCATCTCGATGGCGTCGGTGACGATGATGCCGTCGAACCCCAGCTCCTGGCGCAGCAGTTCCTCCAGGATGCGGCGGCTCAGCGTGGCGGGCAGGTCGGGGTCGTAGGCGGGGACCAGCAGGTGGCCGCTCATCACCGCACGGACGCCCGCGTCGAGGGCGGCCCGGAACGGCGGCAGGGCCTGCTCGGAGATCCGGTTGCGGTCGGCGTCGTAGACGGGCAGCCCGTGGTGGGAGTCGACGGCCACGTCGCCGTGGCCGGGGAAGTGCTTGGCGCAGGCGGCGACACCGGCCGACTGGAGCCCCCGGATCCAGGCGCCGGTGTGCCGCGCCACCACCTTGGCGTCGACGCCGAAGGACCTGACCCCGATGATCGGGTTGTCGGGGTTGGAGTTCACGTCCGCGCTCGGCGCGTAGTCGAGGCTCACCCCGGCCGTGCGCAGCTGGCGGCCCAGGTCGGCGGCGACGGCCTCGGTCAGCTCGGTGTCGTCGACGGTGCCGAGTGCGAAGTTGCCCGGCCGGGTGGAGCCGGTCGCCGACTCGATCCGGGTGACGTCGCCGGCCTCCTCGTCGATCGCGATGATCAACTCAGGGTTCTCCGCGCGTAGTTGCCCGGTCAGACGCGCCACCTGTTCGGGCGTGACGATGTTGCGGGAGAAGAGCACGACCGAGGCCAGCCCGTCCCCGATCTCGCGCAGCACCCATTCGGGGGCCTCGGTGCCCACGAACCCCGGCTGCAGGACGGAGCGCGCCAGTCGTCGCAACTCCTTGCTGTGCTTGCTGGAGACCATAGCGTGCGCCCTCCTGTTGGTACAGACCAATGTGTCTCCGCCAGGCTAACCGGACGTGTCAAGTGGGCCCGGAACGTGCCCTGTTGGCGGAAACACGCCCCCAACTGCGATGTTTGACAGGATGAGTTGGTCTAGTCCAAGTTGGAGGCACGCGAGTTCGAAGAGGGGCTGGTGTGGCCCGTGGTGCAGTGACCCTGCCGGCCCGGTCCCCGCCCCTCACACCGCGCAGTTGGCGACCCGCACGGGCCGCCGGTACCTGATATCGAGGTGTGGAGCACCGCATGCCCACGACTGACCGTTATCTCCATCGAGCCCCCTCGGACATCCCCTACTTCAGCTCGGACGGCGAGACCTACCTCGCCCAGACACCCCTGCGGGACCTGACCAAGACCCGCCCGTTGCGAGTCCTCTCCGAGGAGGACCTCGCCCACTGGCAGACGTACGGCTACGTGGTGGTCAAGGAGGCCATCCCCACCGCCGCGGCCCGCGAACTGCTCGACTTCGCCTGGGAGTTCCAGGGCCTGGACCCCGAGCGCCCGGAGACCTGGTACGAGGAGCGGGAGTACCGCTCCGACCTGGACCGGGACCTGCACATCTACGGCTTCGTCGAGGCCTACCACCACCAGCTCATCTGGGACAGCCGCCAGACCCGCCGGGTCTACGACGCGTTCGTCGACGTCTGGGACTGCGAAGAGCTGTGGGTGACGCTCGACCGGCTCAACCTGAACCCGCCCAACATCAAGAACCGCGACCGGGCCCTGATCCCGGGCACGGCCGAGGGCTTCGACATCGAGCTGCACTGGGACGTCGACACCACGCTCGGCGTCCTGCCCCAGCGGGTCCAGGGGATCATCGCCCTGACCGACACCAGTCCGGAACTGGGCGGCTTCCAGTGCTGCCCCGAGCTGTTCAAGCGGTTCGACCAGTGGAAGGCGTTCCAGCCGGAGGACCGCGACCCGATCCGGCCCAGGATCGACCGCGCCGAGTTCCCCGTGGTGCGGCCCCAACTGCAGGCCGGCGACCTGCTGATCTTCAACGGCCTGCTGGCGCACGGCGTGGCACCGAACACCTCCGAGCGGACGGTACGCGCGGTCCAGTACCTGTCGATGATGCCGGCGCTGGAGTCCCACGACGCGCTCAGGCGTTCCCGGGTCGAGTCCTGGCGCACCCTCGCCACGCCCGACTGGAACGCGACGCTGCTGGGCGACGCCACCCGGCACGAGTCCCTGAGGTACGGCAGGGCCACACTCGACGAACTCGGCGCCAAACTGCTGGGCCTCACCTCCTGGAACGGGGCGGACCTCGACAGTGCGGAGCAGCCGGCCGGAGAAGAGACATGCGCCGAATCTGCCTGACCCTGCCGACCAACAGGCCCTGCACGGCCACGATCACGGCCCTGGCCGAGGAAGCGGCCTACGCCGCCCGGCACTTCGACGCCGAGGTGCACCTCCTGATCCTGGACTCCTGCACCGCACCGGCCCATGCCGAACACGCCGAAGCCGTGCGCCGGACACCGGACCACCCGCGGATCGTCGTCCACCACCTCGACGAGGCACAGCAGCGGGACTTCCTGCGGCGTGCCATCGACGGGTCCGCTGCCACGAAGCCCGACCTCCTGCTGGACCTGATGCTGCCCGCACGCGTCGCCTACGGCGCGTGCACCAACCGCGCCTTCCTCCTCGCCGCCGCGCTCGGCTGCGAGTCCGTGCACCGCAGGGACTCCGACAGCCGGTACCAGGTCGTGGACGGCGAGCCCGTCTTCCCCGTCCACCACGAACTGCTCTCGCTCGGCAGGCGCGCGGCCGACGCCGCCGGGCACGTCACCGAAACCGCACTCGCCGCCGACCGCATGGACAGCCGGGTCGCCATGGTCGGCAGCTCCTTCGTCGGCGAACTGTCCGTGGACATCGGCGACATACTCCGGATCGACCCGGACGTGTACCACGACATGGTCGGTCTGTGGGCGCCGGTCCACTGGTCCGACGAGCAGAAGAGGGAACTCGTCGGCGAGTCCTTCCGGGGCGCGGGCACGGACTCCTTCACCGCCGACCACTCCACCCTGACGGTCGTCGACCCCATGCGCGTGGACATGTGCAACATCGCCTTCCACGGCGTGCACGAACGCGTCCCCCTGCCCCCGGCGACCGACACGATCGGCAGCGACTACTTCCTGATCCACCTGGTCCACGACGCCGCGCTGCCGGGCGTCCTGCACAACCGGAACATCGTCAACTTCTACACCGGTGAACGCCGGACCGACTCCGGGTTCATCGCGTACCAGCTGCGCTTCGTCAAGTTCCTGCTGTCGATGCTCTACTTCAACTTCGTCTACGACCGCATGGCCCAGGCGGGGGAGTCGTTGCTCGACGGGCAGGGGCAGGTGCGCGCGTCCGTCGTGGCGCGGCTCGCGCGGGAGAGCGCGGGGCTCGACCGGAGCGAGAACGTCCACCGGCTGGACGTCCTCGACACCGCGTACCGGAAACTCGGCGGGCGCTACGCCGAGTTCGCCGACCTCCTGAGCGGGCGCCGCGAACGCCTCCTGGACGAAGCGCGCGGCGACATCGAGGACTTCGCCCTGCTCACGGAGGCGTGGGAGCCACTGGTCGATGCGGCCCGGCACACTTCCGTACCCCGGACACCCGGGCCGCAGCGGTGACGGCGACCACGGCCCACGCCTCCGCGCCCCTGCTCGCCGCACTGGCGGGCGCCACCGAGGACGGGATCTTCTTCGACCTGGCCGGAATCCGGCGCGCCTACGCCACGCTGCGACGTGAACTGCCCGGCGTCGACGTCCGGTTCGCCCTGAAGTCCTGCCCGGTGGACGAGGTGGTCGGCAGTCTCGCCAGCGAGGGCGCGGGGGTCGACGGGGCGAGTCCCCGCGAACTGGAGCAGGCGCTGCGCGCGGGCGTGCCGGTCGGCAGGACGCACTACGGCAACACCGTCAAGTCCGACCGGGACATCGCCGACGCCCACCGCCTCGGCGTCCGGGACTTCGCGACCGACAGCGTCGAGGACCTGGCGGCGATCGCGGCCCACGCCCCGGGAGCCCGCGTGTTCTGCCGGCTGGCGACGAGCGGGGACGGCGCGCTGTGGGGACTGAGCAACAAGTTCGGCTGCTCGCCCGCGGACGCGGTGCGGATCCTCGAGGCGGCACGGGGGATGGGCCTGACACCCTCCGGCCTGTCCGTGCACGTCGGCTCCCAGCAGATGACCGCCGACGCGTGGCACAGTGCCGTCGAGTGTCTCGCGGACGTCCTGACCGTCCTGGGGCGCCGCGGAATCGTCCTGGACCACGTCAACCTCGGCGGCGGTCTGCCGGCCCTGGGCTATCTCGACCGGCACGGCCTGCCCCTGGACCCCCCGCTGGACAAGATCTTCGCCGTGATCCGCGAGGGGATGCGCCACCTCAGGAAGGTCCACGGCGAGCACCTCTCGTTCGTCATGGAGCCGGGGCGTCACCTCGTCGCCGACCACGGGGCCGTTCGCGCCCACGTGGCCCGACTGGCCGAGCGGCGCGGCCCGGACGGCGAGCGGCAGCACTGGCTCTACCTCAGCTGCGGCAAGTTCAACGGCCTCTACGAGATGGACGCCCTGCAGTACCCGCTCCTCTTCCCCGCCCACCCCGACGCCGGGCCCGCGTACGTGCCCGCCGTCCTGGCAGGGCCCACCTGCGACAGCGACGACGCCTACCCCCAGGGACACGCCCTCGTCCACGTTCCCCGGGACCTGGCCTCCGGCGACCCCGTCTGGGTGCTCTCCAGCGGCGCCTACGCGATCAGTTACACCACCCAGGGCTTCAACGGCTTCGCCCCGCTCCCGTACACCTGCGTCGACGGAGGACACCCGTGACCGGCGACGGCGTACGCATACGCCACATCACGGACGCCGACTGGGACGCCATCACCGCGATGGAATCCCGGGCCTATGCGGAACTCGGCCTCACGGAGGGACGTGCGGCCCTGCGGTCCAGGGCGGACGCCTCACCCGAGACCTGTTTCGTCCTCGACGTGGGCTCCGAGCCGGCCGGGTACGTCCTGGCACTGCCGTATCCGCCGTTCCGATACCCGGACCTCGAACGGGCCGAGGAGGCTGCGGCCGTCCCCTCGCGCCCGGCGCGCAACCTGCATCTGCACGATCTGGTCGTGGCCGAGCGGCTGCGGGGCAGGGGACTGGGACAGCGTCTTCTGACCCACCTCACCCTGATCGCAGGGGCCCGTGGATTCGAACGGATCTCGCTGATCGCCGTCGGCCGCAGCCGGCCGTTCTGGTCGACGCGCGGGTTCACCGCGTACCCGGGGATCTCCCCGGGCGGATACGGCGCGAACGCCGTCTACATGTCCCGTCCGCATGGCCCAGGCCCGTATGCCCACGGCGTGCCTGCGCAGGGCCTGCATGTCCCAGGCGACGGCCGAGCCGACGAAGCGAGTTGATGCGCGTGTTCCCTGTCCGTGATCCCTTCCAGCGCAGCCGGGTGGCGATCGCCGCACTGTTCTGCTCCCTCGGCTTCCAGTACGCCACCTGGGCCTCGCGGATCCCCGCCATCAAGGCGGACCTCGGGCTGACCGCGGCCGAGGTGGGGGTGCTGCTGATGGCGGCCGGTATCGGCGCCGTGGCCTCGTTCCCCCTGGTGCCGGTGCTCATGAGACGGCTGGGCTCGGCACGGCTGGCACTGCTGTCGGCCCTCTGCCTGACCCTGCTGCTCCTGGCACTCGCCCTCGCCCCGGACTATCCGGTCGCGCTCCTGGTCATGGTGGCCGACGGCGTGTTCGTCGGGTGCCTGAACGTGGCCATGAACGCACAGGGAACGGCCCTGGAGACCCGGTACACACGCAACACCATGGCCCGACTGCACGCGACGTTCAGCGCCGGCTCCCTGCTCGCCGCGCTGCTCGCCTCCGGCATGAACGCGGCCACCCCCTCGGTCGCGGCGCACTTCGGCGTGGCCGCCGTCGTCCTCGTCCTGCTGGCGGCTCTGGCGCGCCCCGGTCTGCTCGAAGAAGACGAGGCTCCCGCGGCGGAGAAGGAGAAGGAGGAGGAGAGCAAGAGCCGCGCCGGATGGAGCCTGCCGTCCCGTGTGACGCTCTGGATGTGCTGCGCCATGGCCTTCGGCACGGTGACCGAGGGCGCCATGAACGACTGGTCCGCCCTCTACCTGCGCGAAGTAGCCAAGGCAACCGCGGAGTTGGCGCCGATGGGTATCGCCGTGTTCTCCGGCATGATGGTCCTGGCCCGCCTCTTCGCGGACGGCTGGCGCAGCCGCTGGGGCGACGGGCGCGTCGTGCTGTTCGGTAGCGCCCTGGCCGCCGCCGGGCTGGCGTTCGCCCTGCTGAGCGGGGGAGTGGCGGCAGCGCTCTTCGGGTTCGCCTGCGTCGGACTGGGCTGTGCGGCCGTGACCCCGTGCGTCTACGTCGCCGCGGCGAAACAGGGCTCGGAGGCGCTGGCCCTGGTCGCGGCCATGGGCACGACGGGCCTGCTGGCCGGGCCGCCGCTCATCGGATTCGTGGCGAGTTCGAGCAGCCTGGTGTGGGGCCTCGGAGTCGTCGCCGCGGCGGCCGTCGTGGTGTCCCTGTGCAGTACGCGGATCCGGTGGACGCCGGTGAGCGGCTGACCGGTGGCCGGGCCGATCACGCAGGTCTGCGCCACACCGAGATGTGTTTCGTGGAGTCCTGGGTGAACGGCGAGCCGTCCCAGTCGGCCACCCGGCGCTCGAGCGCGAGGCCCGCGATCCGGGCCATCAGGTCCAGCTCCGCGGGCCATGCGTACCGGTGCCGGGAGGCGTCCCGGCGGTAGCGGCCGTCCTCGCCGTCGCGGGTGAGGTGGTGCGAGACGAGGATCTGCTCGACCAGGTCGAAGGTGTCGAAGCCGAGGTGCCCCGAGGAGACGTCGAACGGTACCGCGACCTGGCCGGGCGGCAGCAGCCGCAGCGGCGGCACCCCCAGTTCGATCACGAACCGGCCCCCGGGCCCCAGATGCCGGGCCGCGTTGCGGAAGCACTCGACCTGCTCGTCCTGGGTGAGCAGGTTGGAGATCGTGTTGTAGACGAGATAGACCAGGGCGAACTCACCGGGCACGGTGGCGGTGGCCATGTCCCCGACCACGACCGGCAGGACCTCCTCGTCGGCCTTCCGCCGCAGGACCGACACCATGTGCTCGGAGAACTCGATGCCCGCCACCGGCACCCCGCGCTCCAGGAGGGGGACACCGACCCGTCCGGTGCCGATGGCGAACTCCAACGCCCGGCCGCCCCCGGCGAGTTCGGCGAGGAAGTCGACGGTCGGACCGAGCACGGCGGCCGAGGACATCTCGTTCTCCTCGCCGTCGTAGCGGTCGGCCTCGGCCTGGCTCCACAGCTCACTGCTCGTCACGAACGGCCACTGTGCCGGGCGGACGGCGACGCTGTCCACGGGGTTTCCCGGCCGGCGCCCGCTCGGGCGCCGGAACCAGTCCCAGCCGCTGGGCGTGCAGCACCGTGCCGAGGCGGTCGCGGGTGCCGAGTTTGCGGTAGATGTTCTCGACGTGCTTGTGCACCGTGCGCGCCGAGATGCCCAGCCGGCGTCCGATCGCGTCGGCGGTCAGGGCGTCGGTGAGCAGGAGGAGAACGGTGAGTTCGCGGGGCGTCAGCGCACAGTCCGCCACGCCCTCCACCGGCTCTCCGGCCGTCGCGGACGACCGGCGCCACTGTTCCAGGAGCCGGCGCTGCTGCTCGACGGCGGCCAGCAGCGGCTGGGCGCGCTCGGCGATCCGCACGTGGTCGTCGGTGAAGTCCGCGCCGGAGCGGTAGACCAGGCAGCCCGTGATCGGTGCGACCGTGCCGGGCAGCGGGAGCGCCAGCACCTGGTCGAGGTCCAGGGTGTCGGCGAGCACCCGCGCGGTCTCGCTCCCCGGCCAGGCCCGGCCCGCCAGCCGACGTGCCGTGACGGGTGTACGGCCGAGGCCGGCCGCGTAGTGGTGGGCGAACGGGTAGCCGGAGCGCAGCACCCCCAGCGCCTCGTCGCCGAGCCTGCCCAACGCGACGGCGGCGGCGGGCGACAGGCCGAGCGTGCCCTTGCCCTCGCTCCAGTCGTCCAGTTTGTAGATCAGCGTCTCCCCGCCGCACAGGCCGGTCACGGCGTCGGCCAGCAGCGGCCAGAGCCGTTCGGGCTCGCGTTCGTTGAGCGCGGCCACGGCCAGTTCGGTGAGGCGTTCGTAGGCCCTGTCCAGCCCGTGTACCACGTGTTCTCTCCGCTCGTGCCCCTACGCAGTTATACGCATACCCAGGCGGTGGCCGGGTGCCGCATGCTTCAACCGGGCACCGGCACCGGATGGGACGACTCCGGGCGCGGGCCGCCGGCACGGGGGAGCGGCGGCCCGCACACCGTCGTCGTACCGGGTCATCCGCCCCAGGCGGCCGCACACAGCACCCGGTCGACCTCGTCCGTGTAGCGCGCCGCGGTCAGCCAGGCCCGGGCGAAGCGGCCGGTGTCCGCCGGACGGAGACGGCCGAAGGCGTCGCGCGAGCGCTCCGCGGCCGCGGCGAGCAACTCGTCGAGGATATCGCCGGCCGTGCCCAGACCGTGCCGGTGCAGCCGGCGGGCGTCGGCCGCCGAGTCGCCCGGGAAGGCCAGCGCGCGCCGACCGCCCGAAGCCGCCTGCTCGATCCGGCGACGCAGCAGATGCAGGGGTGCCTCGTCGGGCGCGAGCACCGCGCCGGTCGGCGCCGGTGGAGGGGGAAACGCAGGCGCAGACGCCGGGGCCGGCAGGTCCGCTTGCTGAAGCCGGTCCAGTCCCAGGTCGACATGGCTCGCGGCGTTCATGGGGTGCTCGGTCGCGAGGAGTTGAGCGCGGGCGTGCGGCGCCGCCGCGAGCCGGCCGATCACACGCAGCCGGCTCCCGCGCGCAGCGGCCAGCAACCGCAGGTTGCCGCGGTCCGGGAGTGCCGGATGGTCGTGCGCCGCCGTCAGCCGCAACGGCACACCGCCGCAGTCGGCCAGCAGACAGTCGCCCGCCGCCTCTCGCACCGCGCCGGCCGGCGTCACCTCCAGGAAGAGCAGATCGTGGCCGCCGTTCAGGGCACGCCCGACCTGCTCGGCCACGGGCACCGCCCACAACCGGTCCAGCGGCTCGGCCCGCCAGTCCGCCCCCGCCGCGCGCACCGCCCGCACCCCCGCGCCCGCCCCCAGCCGGCCGGTCGGCGACACCGTCGCCCCCGACACCGCGAGCCCCGCCCGCGCCAGCTCGCGGTGCGTGAGCGCCGTGTCCCCGATGCGTACGGCACGGTCGGCGGCGCCCACCGCCCGTCCCGCGCCGCCCGGCGCCACGTCCGAGACCGTGTACAGCCGCCCCTCGGCGTCGGCGGTCCAGGTGACGGCCCCGGCGTAGCCGCTCGCGGTGAGCACCGGCTCCGAGAACAGGCCGTACAGCCGCAGCGAACCGTCCGGCGTGTACGGCTGCCGTACGGTGCCCCGCAGTTCGGCCAGTTCGGAACCACCGGCCGACGGGACGCGGTGAGCCACGAACAGGGCCTCCGACACGGCGCTGACCAGTTCGACGAGCCGGAACGCGGGGTCGGCCGCGCGGGCCGCGCGCAACGCGGTGACCACGGAGACCGCCGCCGCGGCAGCCCGGGGCAGACCCGCGAGGCGCGCGGTGTGCGCGGCCCGCAGCAACTCCGCCTGGAGCACGGCACCGGAACCGTCCGTACCGGCGTCGAGCACGGCGGCCAGGGCGTCGGAAACGGCGTGGGCGGCAGCGAGTTGCGGGGACGTCGCGGACTCCTCGGCGGCAACTGCCGGCCGGCCGGCCGGGACGGCCGTCGGCTGCTCGGATGTCTCCGCAGCCTCGGTGGGCTCACTGGGCCCGGCCGGCTCCGCGTCCTCTGTGTCCTGCGCGTCCTCCGTGTGCGCGGCGGCCCCCGCCATGTCGGCCACCGGTGCCGCCGAGGCCGCCGCCGCGCGGTGCAGGCAGTCCGGGGCCAGCAGGCAGCCGCAGCGGATGGCCGCCGCGTCGGCCACGACGCCACCGGGGGCGTGCAGTTCGAGCGCGGAGCCCTCGTCGTCGACGGTGACACGCACGGTGTCGCCGTCGCGCACGGCCGGCCGGTCCGCCAGCTTGGCGATGCCCGCGTCCAGCCGCTTGCGCAACCGGGGCGAGAGGGCCGCGACCAGCTCGGCGGTCACGGCCGGGGCGACGGCGGGCAGTTCCCGTTCCGTGCTCATGTGATCTTCTCCCCTACCCAGCGGGCGAGTTCGAGCGGGCTGAGGGCGGCGACCGGCATCCCGGCGCCGACCAACTGCCCCGCGATTCCGGTGGAGTAGCGGGGGCGCCCCGAGTCGTCGAGGCTCGCGCAGCCCAGGACCTGACACCCCGCCCCCACCAGCGCCCTGACCTCGGCGAGCAGTCCGCCGACCGGATAGCCCTCCTCGAAGTCGCTCACCACGACCACGAGCGTGCGGGACGGCACGGTCACCAGCTCGCGCGCCTGCCGCAGCCCGGCCGCGATGTGGGTGCCGCCGCCGACGCTCACCTCGAGGAGGAGCGACAGCGGGTCCTCGACGTGCCCGGTGAGGTCGACGACCTCGGTGGAGAACGCGAGGAAGTGCGTGGACAGGGTCGGCACCCCGGCCAGCACCGAGGCGGTGAGCGCCGCCCAGATCGTCGACGCCTCCATGGACCCGGACACGTCCGTGACCAGGATCAGCCGCCAGTCGGCGGCGCGCCGGGCCCGGGTCCGGAAGACCGGGCGCTCCGGGATGACCTGGACCGTGCCGTCGGCCGCCCGGCGGGCGGTGGCCAGGTTGGCCCGCAGCGTGCGCGGCAGGTCCAGGCCGCCGCCCGGGCGCCTGCTCGGCCGGGGCAGGGCGGTACCGTGCAGCGCGGGGCGCAGCCGGGTCGCCAGCTCCCGGGTCAGCGCGTCCACCAGGCGCCGGACCAGCGGGCGCAGCGCGGCCAGCCGGGCCTCGGGCAGCCCGCCCGCGTGCCGCAGCACCGACCGCAGCAGATCCACGGAGGGCCGCACGCTGTCCGGATCCAGCTCGGCCAGCACGTCCTGCCGTCCCGTCGCGGCGGCCGCCGCCAGCACCTCCTCCCGGATGCCGGGTCCGAACAGCGCCGCCAGTTCCTCCGACCACTCCCGTACCCCCGGATACGACGCCTCGCGCCCACCGCCCGTGCCGCCGAGGTCACCCCGGCTGCCCTCGCCGCGCCCGCGGCCGTACAGCTCGTCCAGCGCGGTGGCCAGGGCGCGCGCGGACGCGGGGAGCCGGTCGGCGCGGCGGCCGAGCAACAGCCGCCAGCGGTCGGCGGGGGCCAGCCGGTGATCCTCCACCGACACGGGCACGGACACCGACGCGGGCACGGACACCGACACGGGCGCGGACACCGACGCGGGCGCGGACACCGACACGGGCACGGACACGGACTCGGACACGGCCGTGGACGCGGTGGTGGCGGTCGGCTCGGACTCCGTGTGTGCCCGCGGCGAGGGCAGCAGGCCGAGCCCGCGCAGGGTTTCGCGAGCGCTGAGGTCCGCGCGCGTCCAGGTGGCCAGCGCGGCCGGGTCGATCGCGCCCGTGTCGGCCACCCGAGCGACGCCGAGACGCTCCTCCACCCCGGACAGCAGACGCTCGCGGTCGGCCGGGCTCAGCGTGTCGAAACCGCCGCGCAGGGCCGGCAGCCGGTCGAGGAAGTCCTGGTCGGACAGGTCCGACACCCGGTCGACCAAGGGCTCCAACGCCGGTGCCGCCGCCTCCAGCAGCCGCCCGGCGGCCGTCAGCAGCCCCGTCAGCCGGGCGGTGAGCGCGGACCGGGACTCGGCGTCGACGGCCCCGTCCACCCAGGAGGCGACCCGGCCGCCGAACGCCCCCGGTTCCTCCTGGCCGAGCAGCACGCGGACGGCTCCGGCGGCGCCCCGCATCAACGGGGAGCCGTCGGCCGCCAGCCGGGCCAGGGCGTCGGTGAGCCGGATGCCCCCCGACAGGTCGGCGCGGTGCGCGAGTTCGAGCAGGGCGTGGGCGTCGGCCGGGTCCTCGGAACCGGTCAGACCGTCCACCTGGCGCACCGCGGCCGACGTCAGCAGGTCGGCCACGGCGACCGTCCTGACCGTACGGTCCTCATCCGCGGCCAGGCCGGCGATGTGACCGCTCCGCAGCCGGTCCAACAGGGCGAGCCCGGCGAGGAGTTCGGGCAGGGTACCGGCGTGCGGGAGTACCTCGGCGATGTCGCCGAGCCGCTCCTCGACGAGGCCGGGCAGGCCGCAGTGTGCCGCCTGCTCCAGACCCTCGAGCACCTGCGCCCCCGTCGGACCACCGGCGTCCCGCTCCCTGCGGCTCCGCTCGCGCAGCAGGCCCTCGGCCGTCTGCGCGAGGGTGACCCCACGGATCCCGGCCACCGTCAGCATCGCGGCGGTCGCCGGGGTCCAGCGCACCTCCCAGCGCGAGGTGAGAGCGTCGGCCCCGCCCGTCCCGGTCACCGACCTGGGCTCGGCGTACGGCACGGAGCACAACGCCAGGCGGCGCAGCAGCAGTTCGCGGCGCCGGTCGAGATCCGAGCGGAGGGGGTCGAGCCGCAGGTCCCGGGTGGCGCCGCCGTCCGCAGGGCCGGGCAGGCCGAGCTCGCTGAGCTCGGCTTCCACGGCCGGGGCGAGACCGCTGCGGGGCGCCTTCGGCGCGGGACGGCCGACGCGGTCGCCGACCAGGACGTTCTCCATCGCCCTCGCCACCGCCCGGCCCCTGCCGTAGGGCTCACCCTGTGCCAGTACGGTCTGGACGGCCTCGACCAACTCGCCGCGGCCCGCCGCGGGGAGGTTGCGCAGGCGGGCGAGGTCTCCGGCCAGGCGGGTGATCTCGCGGGCGTCGGCGGGGCCTGAGGGGTGGCCGAGACCGCGGAGCTCGGCGCAGATGCGGACGGCCGCGCGAGTCAGCATGTCCGTCAACGTGCCGGGCTCACCGGCCGCTTCGAGGACCATGTGCTGCCATTCGGGGTCCCGGATTCCGGCGGGGTAGCCGGAGCGCTCGTCCAGGAGGGCGTAGGCGTAGGGAATGAGGGAGGTTGTCCATTCGGGTGCGGGCGGGTGGGGGCCGGGCGCGCCCACGCGGCGGCGGCCGCATGCCGAACGCAGCCCCGCGCCCCCTGGGCCGGCCGCCAGAGCCGGGGTGTGGAAGGCGCCGACCACTGCGGCTGCTCGCTCGCCGTTCGCCGTTGCCATGGCCAGCTGAGCACGCATCCACTCCTCCCGCCGCAGATCGACCTCCGAGACGGCCGACTCCTCCCGCAGCGCCCACCCCGTCAGCAGTGCGGCCCGCCGCAGTGCCTCCGGTGCCGAACCGGGCGCGGCCGCCTCGACGAGGCGGTCCCAGAGGTCGTCGCCCGGCCGGCCGGTGAGCCGGGAACGCAGGGCGCCGGACAGCCGACCCGGCCCCTGCGCAGCGCGCTCCCCTGCCCGCCAACCCCGGTCCGCGAGGGGCAGATCGCAGGCGACCACCGGCACACCGTTCCGCGCGGCCCATCGCACCGCCGCCAGCTCGGGGGAGAAGTCGGCGAACGGATAGAACGCCGGGCCGACGCTGCCGTCGACCGGTGCCGCGGCGAGGGCCACCGGGGCCAGGGTCTCCTCGTGGGCCAGCCACGGCAGCCACTCCTGCAGTTCCGCGGGCAGTTCGACGAGCAGCACGTCCGGTTGCGCCGCGTCCAGCAGCGCCGGGACGGCGGCGGCCAGCGAGGGGGCGTGGTGCCGCACACCGATCAGGTACGGCCCCGCCGGGTCGGTGAGAGCGGCCAGGGCCGCCTCGGGGGAGTCGGACACGGCGTCACGCCTCCAGGACCGTGCGCAGGTCCCACAGCGTGCGCCAGGTCGCCGAGCCCTGTTCCGCGCGCCGCCGTACCGGACCGTCCCAGTAGCCGCGCAGCCGGGCAGCGTCGGCGGGATCGTCCTTGCGTACGACGCCGAGCAGATGGCCCGGGAGCAGGCCGAGGACGTCGCGGTCCCCGGGGAAGTAGGCCGCCGCCAGGGCCAGCGCGCCCGCCACCGACACCGCCTCCGCCGTGCTCATCACGGTGGACGGGCGCTCCACCTCCCAGCCCTCCGCCGACCGCCCCTCGCGCAGGTCGCGGAACGCGGTGACCAGGGCCTCCAGGACCGCGTCGTCCACCTGGAAGGGCGCCCCCGCCCGTTCCACCGACGCCCGGGCCTGGCCGCGTACCAGCGCGGTCTCGGCGTCGAGGTCCGGAATCGGGCCCACGGTCTCGAAGTTGAAGCGCCGCTTGAGCGCGGCGGACATCTCCGAGACGCCCTTGTCCCGCAGGTTGGCCGTGGCGATGAGGGTGAACCCCGGGGCGGCGTGCGCCAACGCGTCGTCCGTGCCCGCCAGTTCGGGTACCGCGATGCGCCGTTCGGACAGCAGCGAGACCAGCGAGTCCTGGACTTCGGGGAGGCAGCGGGTGACCTCCTCCACGCGTGCGACGGCACCCCGGGACATCGCGGTGAGGACCGGGGAGGGCACGAGCGCCTGGCGGCTCGGGCCCTGGGCGAGCAGCAGGGCGTAGTTCCAGCCGTACTTGAGCTGGTCCTCGGTCGTGCCCGCGGTGCCCTGTACGACCAGGCCGCTGGTGCCGCACACCGCGGCCGACAGCAACTCCGACAGCATCGACTTGGCGGTGCCGGGCTCGCCGACCAGCAGCAGCCCCCGCTCCCCGGCGAGGGTCACCACACAGCGCTCGACGAGGGCCCGGTCGCCGACGAACTTGCCCTCCACGACGAGCCGGCGCGGCACCCCCGGAGGTGCCTCGGCGTCGTCGGGCAGCCGCAGCGCCTGGCCTCCGCTGCCCATGACGAAGGTGACGACGGCCCGGGGCGTCAGCCGCCAGGCGGGCGGGCGCGGACCGGCGTCGTACGCGGCGAGGAAGGCCAGTTCGGCGGCGTACCGCTCCTCGGGCGGGACGATCTGGCGGAGAGGCGTGGTGCCGGCGGTCATCGGCGGTCGTCCTTCAGGGCAGTTCGGGCGGTGGTTCGGATCGTGGTCATCGGCGGCGGCCTGCGCGGGGCGCTCGCGTGGTCAGCTGCTCGTACGCGGGGGCGTCCCCGGCGCGTACGCGCTCCCAGGCGCGGGCGAACAGCTCCGGCACCGGGACCAGCGGGAGGGTCCGGTTGCCGCCGGAGACCGGGTAGAGGGCCTCCTTCCAGGTCTCCAACGGCACGGCCGGAGCCCTGCGGTCGCGCCAGCCGCCGGGCAGGAAGAGGGTGCGGCCGGCGCGCGGCCGTTTCGCCTCGACGACCAGATCGGTCGCGGCCAGTTCGGCGCGCGCCTTCTTGATCCGGGCGGGCTTCCAGCCGGTCCAGCGCGCGCAGTTGCGGTCGGTCGGATCGGGCAGCGCCAGCAGCTGGAGGTAGAGCGCCGCCGCGTCCTCGCCCAGGCCATGGGCGCCGGCCACCTCGGCGACCAGCGCGGGCACGCCGACCGTGGGGTCCTGGGCGTACCCTGCGGGTCCCCCGGCCGCGAGGGCACGGGCGAGGTCCTCGCCGAGAAGCGTCCGGACGGCCCGCAGCCGGGACGAACGCCCCTCGCCGAGCAGGCCCTCCAGGAGGCCGAAGACGGGGTCGTCGGCTCCGGTCAGCGCTGCCGGCCGCAGCAGCACATGCTCCGTGTCCGAGTACCAGGGGCGCAGCACCAGGGTGTCACCGGCCCTGGTCAGCCCGTGCGCGTCGCCGTCGCCGGTCTCGGGCAGGCCGAAGACCTTGCGCAACTGCACGGAGGTCGGGCCGCCCTTCTCCGTCCACTCCAGGTCCAGGTCGAGCAGCAGCCCGGGATCGGCCAGCCGCCGGCGCAGTGCGCGGAGCCCGTCCGTCAGCCCGGCCCGCAGCACATGCCCGTACGGCAGCACGTACGCCAGCGCGGCCAGACTCTCCAGGGCCCCCGCCAGCGTGTACGAACCGGGCACCGCCGACGGGTCGGCGGGCGTGAAGTCGCCGTCCTTGTCGGTCCGGAACACCGTGGTGCGGGCGAGCCAGGGGGTGCGCGCGGGGTTGAGGACGGCCTCGGCGTGACCGGCGCCCATGCCGGCGAGGTCGGTGCTGAGCTCCTCCGGCAGGCGTACCAGGGTGCCGAGGCGCTCGGCCCACAGCCGGCCCGCGGCCGCCGTGTCGGGGCCGGTCGTCCACAGCTCCGCCGGGTCGTCGGGCAGCAGCGCGCCGAGCAGGGCCCGCTGCTCGTCCTGTCCCAGCGAGTTCAGCAGCTGTGCACCGAAGGTCCGTTGCCGCGGCTTGAGACCGACGACCGCGAGTCCCTCGGCAGCGGGGGCGTGCGGGTGGCCGGCCAGCAGTACGGTGGCCTGGAGGGGGCCGAGCCCGCCCTGCGTCGCGGTCGCCAGCGCCTCGGGGGCCTCGGGCCGCCAGGGGGCGGCGCCCTTCTCCCGGATCAGCCGGGTCAGTTCGGCCAGCCGGTCCGCCGGGATCCCGGCGTCGTACCGGATCTCCTGGACCAGCGTGAAGTGCCCGACGGCACCGAACGCCCCGGACGGGTCGTGGTCCAGCGCCAGCCACTCGACCGTGTCCAGCCGGACGTCGACGCTCTGGCAGCCGAGCACCACCACCGTACGGCCGTCCCGGCGCAGTACCTGCCCCACCCGCTGCTGCTTGTCGTGCGGCTCGCTCAGCACGACCTCGCGCAGCGTGGTGCCGAGCCCGGGGAGCGGTCCCTCGGTCAGCGCCTCGAACAGCAGGAGCAGCGGCTCGCGCTGCGCGTCGGTCAGGGACGGCGAGGCGGCGCGGTAGGCGAGCGGCCGCAGAGCGCCCAGGACGGGCGGCCACACCGCGCCGATGCCGGGAACGGTGTGCTCGTCGCTCTGCCAGCCGTCGCCGGCGGCGGTGAGCCGCTCGGATTCCGGCAGCGGCTTGCCGTCGGCGGGTCTGCCGGACAGCACGTGGTTGACCGCGCGGATCTGGCGCAGCGCGGCCCAGCCGCCGTGCCACGCGTTCTGCAGGGACACGACGCCGGCCGTGGCGTCGTGCAGTGTCCGGTCGCCGCCGTGGTCCGGGGAGTAGTCGGCGAACATGCCCTCGGTCCGCTGCCGGGGCTGCCGGGGCCGCTCCTGCGCGGGCCTGGCCAGGGACGCGGCCGCCTCGGCGATCCGCAGCGCGGCACGGACGTGGGAGGCGACACCGGCCAGCAGCCGCCGGTCGGTCAGCTCGGGCAGCGCCCGTGCCACCGCGGCCAGGGTGACCTCGTCCGTGCCCGGCACCGCGGCCCTGGCTCTGTCGTCCTTGCCGGCTCGCGCCAGCGCCTGCTGCCGTTCGTCCAGCGCCGTCGCCGTCGCCCGCATCAGCGCACCGGCCGATTCGTCGGTCAGGGTGCGCAGTACGGCCGACCCGCGCTCGTCACGGGGGCGCAGCGCGTGCCAGAACGCGACCGGCGGCACCAGCCGGGTACCGGCCGCGTACGCCCCGCCGGACTCGCCGAAGGACACCCGCCCGAGTTCGGTGCCGTCGCCCGCGTGCAGGGCGACGCTCTGGTACGTCTGCGCGGCGATCGGCTCGGCCCCGCCCGGCAGCCGCAGGGCGCCCAGCGGCACCCCCGGCACCCGGCCGTTGCGGGCCGCCCGCAGGGTCGCCGTCCGCCCGTCCGGCGTACCGGCGGTCGTCCGCGCCTCCGCTCCCTCGCCCTCCGTGCGCACCCACCGGCCGAGGACCGTGCCGTCGGTGCCGAACGGGCTGTGCTCGAGGCCGGGTTGCAGCGGCAGCACCTCGCAGGAGCCGTGCAGCAGCGAGGCGTCCTCGCGGACGGCCGACGCCAGCAGCGCGGGCAGCGAGGCCCGCCCGTGCTCGCCGGTCACCGGGTCGTACTCCAGCCACAGCGACTGCCGGCCCTGCCTGCCCTGACGCCAGTACGTGGTGCCGTCGCCGAGGACCGGGCGGCCCGGCGGCAGGACCGTGTCCCCGGCGTGCAGGGTGCGGCCACCGGTGGCCCGACCGCCACCGGGCAGCGGGATCGACGCGTTGGCCGCGTCCATGCCGGACCACCAGCTCGGGATCTGCTCACCACCGAGCGGGACCACCTCGGTCGGGCGGTTCGACCAGTAGCCGTGCTGTTTCGAACCGTCCCGCCACATCACCAGCAACTCGCCGTCGACGTACCGGAACCGGGGCCGATGCCAGCGATCCAGGTCCGTGGGCAGCCGCAGGTCGTGGGTGAGCAGGATCCCCTCGGGGCCGACGACGATCGCCTTGTGACCCCGCACCAGGATCAGCGCGGGCCACGCCTCGGTCACCGACAGCGTGTTGTCCCGGTCCTTGCGGACCTCGGCGTCGAGCAGTTCCAGCGCCTCCTCCAGCGCGGGCCAGCCCAGTTCGTCCAGGAGCCCGGCGCGGAGCGTACGGCCGAGGACCGGGACGATGTCGTACTCGGTGAGCCGGCGCACCGCCTGCGGGCTCTCCCGCACCACCGCCCGGAAGGGGCGAAGCCGCTCAAGCTCCGTGTCGGCGCCGGGAAGTCCGGCGGTCGTGGCCAACTCCGCGGTCGCCTCCCGCAGCCACTCGCGCAGGACGTCGCCGAGCACCGGATGCGCGGCCACCTTGGGCAGCTCCGCGGGCCCCTGCCCCCGGCCGAGTACCTCCACGGCGTCGAACAGCAGTGCGCGGTAACGGGATTCGGCGGCGACGGCCTTCAGGTCCCGCTGTCCGGGCCGTTCGTCGCGCAGCCACACGGCCAGCGGCAGGTCCACGTGCGTGTCCGCGTCGGGAACGGCCAGCGCGATGCCCTCCGCCACGCACAGGTCCAGCAGATCGAGGTCGGCCCCCGCCTGCCAGCGCCCGGTGAACAGGTCGACGGGCCGTCCGCCGGCCCGCAGCCGGGACGCCATCCGCTCCACCAGCGCCAGCGTCGCGGGGGAGCGGTCCGCGTACGTACCTCCGTGCTTGCGGTGCTGGGCCCACCGGCCGAGCCAGTCCGCCGGGTCGACCTCCCCGCCGCCGTCCTCGGTGAGCAGCAGGTCCGCCCCGCACTCGGCCAGCAGCGCCAGCCAGAACTCGTCGTCCGCCACGTCCCGGCCGAGGCCGGCCGGCATGATCTCCAGCAGCCGTACCCGGATCTCGGGTCGCCGCTCGGCGAGGACCGGCAGCACGCTGCGGTAGGCGTTCCAGAAGGAGGCGGGCGCGCGGACGGCGGCCGGGGACGCGAGCAGGTCGGCGACCAGCGCGCACTCCTCGGTGACCCGGTCGAGTCCCGCCGTCTTGATCAGCCCGCGCGCGTCCTGCGGCAGCGAGGCGTACGGCGGCATGCCGGCCGCGCAGCGCTCCACCGTCAGCTGCCGGAACTGTGCCCAGGCGGTGGCCGGTTCGAGCCGCCGCGCGAGGTCCTTCACGTACTCCTTCAGCGCCTTGACGGTGAGCGCACCGGCGAAGGCGAACTCCAGGAACACCGCCCGCTGCCGCTCCTCGTCCACGGCCAGGGCGTGCACCCGCTCGGCCTCCCGGGCCTTGCCGAAGAAGGCGGCCGCGTAGGTCGTGTTCTCGTGCTGGAGGAAGATGCGGGCTGCCTGCTCGTAGAAGGTCGGCAGGAAGTGCGGGACCGCGCGGCCGAGCCGTTCGCCGAGGGCCTCGAAGCCCTCCTTCGCGTTGCCCGGCTTGGACTTGGCCTGCCGGGCCAGCCGCTCGACGTCCTTGACCAGGGCGAGGGCGTGATGGCCGTTGGCCGGGTCGTGCACCAGCGCCCAGGCCGGGAAGCCCAGGGTCTCCCGGCGCACCTGACCGACCTCGGGCGCCTCCGGCCGCCGGCCCAGACCGAGGAACTCCAGCGCCAGGTCCTCGGCCTCGCCGAGGGTGCCCGGGACCAGCCGCACCACGGCGCGGCCGTCCAGGGCGGGGTGTGTGTACGTGCGTGCGGTCAGGACGTCGGCGTCCTCCCGCTCGGTGGTGCCCGGGGGCAGGATCGCGCCGGCGTCGAGCAGCGCGGTCGTGGTGGTGTCGTCGTACGTGGTCATGCCGCCCGCTCCTCGTCCTCGACGTCCCGCCCTGCGTACAGCGCCGCCGCCATCCGCATCCCCTCAGACCAGGCGACCGGGCCGACCTGACCCAGCCTCAGCGTCCGGCCCGCCGGATCGGTCCACATCAGCGGGCCGGTCTCGGTCTCGAAGTAGCTGTCGTAGTCGCCGATCCAGACCCTGGCCTCGACCCCGCGGCCCTCCTCCAGCACGGAACACACCGCGTATCCGCCGCGCACGCGGTACCCCAACTGGGTGGCCCTGCCGTGCAGGAACCGCAGCTCCTTGAAGACGCCGCCCGCGTACTCCTCGATCTGGGTGCCCTCCGCGTCCAGCGCGGCCGGGCGGTGCCAGACCTCGCGGAAGAGCTGCTGGGCCCGCTGCTCGACGCCCAGTTCCACGGCGAACTCCCGCAGCTCCGCCAGGTCTTCGAGGAGCACCGGGTGCGGCAGCCGGACCAGTTCGGGTGCGATGCGCACGGTGTCGCCGTCGAGGTCGACGAGGCCGAGCCCGCGGTCGGCGTCGGCGTCCCGCAGGAATCCGGCGACCTCGCCGTCGGCGCCGGTGACCACCAGGTCGCGCAGCGCCGCCTGCCAGGCGGGGTCGGGCCAGACCTGGGTCAGCACGGCGAGCGGCACGGGAAGCGAGCGGATCATCCACCGCTCCACGTCGGCCAGGCACTGCCGTTCGTGGCGCTCCAGCCACTCGGCGAGCTGCCGCAGCCCCAGCACGGCCGGATCGTCCGCCAGCTTCGCGGGCACGGACTTCAGCCGCCGCCCTGCTGCGTTGCGGCAGACCACCTTCCCGTCGTCCAGGGCCACCTCGTAGTCCCCGGCCGTCACCCACCCCATGCGTGCCTCCCCGCACCGCAGTGATCAAGTGATGGCGACTGTAGGGGAGACCACTGACAACGCCTGCCGTGGTCTGCGCCGGGACGAGGAAAACGCAGATCAGCAACGCCCGGGCGGGTACGGCGACGGCCCCGGTCCGCAGGCGGAGGTGCCTGGGCCGGGGCCGTGGGAGAGCTACGTGGGCGAGGCCTCAGCCCTGCCCCGACTCCTTCTCCCGCTTCAGGTTCTTCAGCCGCACGGTCTCCTTGCGGACCTCGGCCTGCGTGGCGCGCTCCTTCTCCAGCCACTCGGGCAGCTCGCGCTTGAGCTCCTCGATCTGCTCGGTGGTCAGCGGCTCCGTCACCCCGCCGCGCGCCAGCCCGGCGATGGACACGCCCAGCTTGGCCGCGACCACCGGACGCGGGTGCGGCCCGTTGGCCTGCAGCTCGCGCAGCCACTCGGGCGGATTCGCCTGGAGCTCGTTCAGCTCGGCGCGCGAGACGACACCCTCCTGGAAGGCGGCGGGCGTGGCGGGCAGGTACACGCCCAGCTTCTTCGCCGCGGTCGCGGGCTTCATCGTCTGGGCGGTCTGGTGCGAACTCATGAGGTCAAGGGTATCGGCCGGGCGGGGGAGCCCCGACCACGGCCGATGGCCCCGGCCCCGCACCACCGGCAGGACAGCCGGCCCCGCACCACCGGCAGGACAGCCGGCCCCGGCCGACGCCGGGCCCGCTTCCGCGGCCGATGCCGGGCTCCCGTCAGCGGCCCGTTAACCTGGCCTGGTGACAGGCTCGGAGGAAACACCGTCGTTCCGGCTCGCGTACGTCCCCGGCGTGACGCCCGCCAAATGGGTTCGGATCTGGAACGAGCGCCTGCCGGGCATCCCCCTCACCCTCCTGCAGGTCCCCGCCGTCGAGGCGGCCGGCCTGCTGCGCGCGGGTGACGCGGACGCCGGTCTGGTACGGCTCCCGGTGGACCGTACGTTCTTCAGCGCGATCCCCCTCTACACCGAGACCACGGTGGTCGTCGTCCCCAGGGACCACGTCATCACGGCGGCCGAGGAGGTCACCGTCGCCGACCTCGCCGACGAGGTGCTCTTCCACCCCCTCGACGACGTCTTCGACTGGGACGCCCCGCCCGGCGAGCCCGCCTTCGAGCGCCCCGCGACCACCGAGGACGCCGTCGAGCTGGTGGCCGCCGGCGTGGGCCTCCTGGTCGTCCCGCAGTCCCTGGCCCGCCTGTACCACCGCCGGGACCTCACCTACCGGCCGCTCACCGACGGCCCCGAGTCGACCGTCGCCCTGTCCTGGCCCGAGGAGGCCACCACGGACATGGTCGACGACTTCATCGGCATCGTCCGCGGCCGCACGGTCAACAGCACGCGCGGCCGTCAGGCCGCACAGGCCTCGAAGGCGGCGAAGACAGCGGGGGCCGCGCCGGACAAGGCCGGACGGGCGCAGAAGCCGGCCGCCGCGGCCAAGGCGACGCCGGGCGCCCGCACCGCACGCGCGCGTGCCACCGGCGCGAAGCCCGGCACCCCCGCCAAGCCCGCGAAACGCGGCAAACCGCGCCGTCGCTCGTAGGCCGCGGCCGGCCGGGCCCCACCCTGCCTCACACCCGCTCCCGATCTGCTCCCGCGCGCCCCGATCACGTTCCGCGATCCCCGGCCCGCGCAGTGTCACGATGCCTGCGGACATCCCGGACATCCACCGCTGGAGGCGCCCGTGAGCCCGCAAGCAGCCCCGGACGAAACCGTCGACCCCCGTGCGTCGTCCGCGTTCCTCGTCGACGAGTCGCTCGGCTACCTCTTCCCGGCCGCCCTGCGCGCCGCTGCGGTCGTAGGCGTCGCCGACCACCTGGCCCACGGCCCCCGCACCCCGGCCGAACTGGCCGAGGCCACGCGCACCGACCCGCGCAACCTCCACCGGGTGCTCCGGCTGCTCGCCACGCGCGGCGTCTTCGAGGAGGACGCCGGCGGCCGCTTCCGGCTCACCGCCGCCGGTGACGCGCTGCGCACCGACGCGCCCTGCTCGGCGCGGTCCGCCGTGCTGATGAACACCGACCGCAGCATGTGGCTGCCCACCGCCGACCTGAGCCGCTGTGTGAGCGAGGGGACCTCCGCCTTCGAGCACCTCTTCGGGCTGCCGTTCTTCGAGTACTTCGGGCAGGACGAGGAGACCGCCGACGTCTTCCACTGCGGCATGGCCGCGATGTCCGACGCCGAGAACGAGCCCATCGCAGCCGCCTGCGACCTCCCGTCCACCGGGACGGTCGTCGACGTCGGCGGCGGCCACGGCGGCCTGCTGCTGGCCGTCCTCGACCGCCACCCCGGTCTGCACGGCGTCCTGTACGACCGTCCGCACGTGCTGGCCGGACACCGGCTGGACACGCCGGGTACCGCCGGGCGGTGGACCACCAGGACCGGTGACTTCTTCACCGCCGTACCGGAGGGCGACGTCCTCGTGCTCAAGCGGATCATGCACGACTGGGAGGACGAACAGTGCGTGACCCTCCTGGACCGCTGCCGTGCCGCACTGGCGCCGGGCGGGCGCATCCTGGTCGTCGACGCGGTGGTCCCGCCGGGCAACACACCCCATCAGGCCAAGGCGCTCGACCTGCTGCTGATGGCGTGTCTGGTGGGCCGGGAACGCACCGAGGCGGAGTTCGCCACGTTGCTCGAGTCCGCCGGTCTGAAGCTGTCCAGGGTCGTGCCGACGTCGACCGTGCTCTCGGTGGTCGAGGCGGTGGCCGCCTAGGACACCCGGCTCTCGGCCTCGGGCATCTCCGGCGGCGCCTCAGGCCTTTCCGGCGGCGTCTCCAGCGCCCTCTGCGTCTCCGGCGCCTTCGCCCGCTCGCCCAGATCGGCCACCGCCAGTCCCAGTGCCACCAGGATGAACCCGACGGATGTGAGCAGGCCCAGCTGAAGCGCCTCGGTGGCCGGGCCGTGGTGCGCGAGGCGGGCGAAGTACACCGAGCCCACCACCGCGATCCCGGCCGCCGAGCCGACGCGCTGGCCGGTCTGCAGCACACCGCCGGCCGCACCGGCACGCTTCACCGGTACGCGGGTCAGGGTGAGCGTGGTGTTGGGGGAGACCGTGATACCGGAGCCGATGCCTCCGACGATCATCGGCACCGCCGCGGCCCACCCGAAGTGCTCCAACGGCACCAGGCGCACCACCGCGATGATGCCGAGCAGACCCAGCGCCACCCCGGTGAGACCGATGACGACCAGCCTGCGTCCGTGGCGCACCACCAGCCGGCCGCCCAGGGCGGCACCGACCGCCGAGGCGACCGCGAACGGCAGCACCGTGACCCCGGCGGCCAGCGCGCTGTATCCCGCCGCGTTCTGCAGGAACAGGGCGAGGACGAAGAAGACCGTGGTGAAACCCGCGAAGTAGGACAGGCTGACCAGCGAGCCGAGGGTGAAGGACCGCATCGAGAACAGGCTCAGATCGAGCAGTGGCGCCCTTCCGAGCCGGCCCTGCCGCCGTTCCCACACCCAGAACATGCCCAGCAGCACCGCGCCCACCGGCAGCAGCGCCCACTTCTCCCGACCCGTCCACTGCTGCTCCTGCACCAGCGGCAGCATCAGCGCGAGCACACCGCAGCCGAGCAGCAGCACCCCGAGCGGGTCGAACCGCTCCCGCCGGTCCGCCGAGGCGGGACAGCGGGGCAGCAGCCGCAGGCCCGCGGCGAACGCGGCGATGCCGATGGGCAGGTTGACGAAGAACACCCAGCGCCAGCCGTCGTCGGTGCCGACGGCGTCGATGATCACGCCGCCCGCCAGCGGGCCGACCGCCGTCGAGACGCCGATGACGCTGCCGAGCAGCCCGAAGGCCTTGGCGCGTTCGGAGCCCTGGAACATCTGCTGGATCAGCCCGGAGGTCTGCGGCGCGACCATGCCCGCCGCGGTGCCCTGGATCAGCCGGAACACCACCAGCCGGTCGGGGCTCGCCGCGAGCCCGCAGGCCGCCGAGGCCACCGTGAACACGGCGAGCCCGATCAGGAAGGCCTGGCGCCGCCCGCGCATGTCGCCGAGCCGGCCCGCCGGGACGAGCGCCAGCCCGAAGGTCAGCGCGTACCCGGAGACCACCCAGGACTGGGCGGCCTCCGTTGCGCCCAGTCCGCGCTCCATCGAGGGCAGCGCCACGTTGACGATCGAGGTGTCGAGCAGCGAGATGAAGCCGGCTGCGAGACAGACCCCGAGCGCCTTCCACCGCCGGTCATCAGTGGCCGGTTGCTGCGGCTTTGCCCAGGTCGTGGTCATGGGGCCACGCTAGGCAGTCATCCCGGGCATCGCACGACCGGCGGAGCGAACGGATGGCCGAACTGCTCCTTACGAGTGATGGCCCGGTCGTCTTCCGCGGCGCGGCGGCCGCCGGGTCAGCGCGCGTACGAGGCCTCCCGCGCCGTGGCCGGCACCCGGTCACCGTGCGCTCCGCTCAGCAGCCCGGCCGCCACCCATGTGTCCACCACCGACCGCACCCGGGCCACCAGCGCCGCCTTGTCGCGGAACGGCGCCCCGGCCCACACCTCGTCCAGCAGCTCGCCGCCGTCGGGCCCGGCCGGGTCGGCGCCCCCGGAGTCGAGGCCGCCGAACACCATCGTCGGCTCCGAGCGGCTGAAGCAGGCGTGGGCCGGATCCTCGGTCCCCACGTAGAAGGGCGCGAACTCCGTCCCGGCCAGGCTGAAACGGAGCGGGTGGTCGGCCACCGGGGTCAGGGACGGCAGCAGGTCGCCGGAGAGACCGGCCTTCCGGTACAGCCCCGGCTCCAGGTGCTCCGTGGCCGCGTTCCGGCCGACCATGCTGACCGTCCAGGCCGCTTCGGCCGTACCGCCGGTCGCGGCCGCCGCCCGGCCGGTCGCGACACCGGTCCCGCCGCCGGCGGCGACCAGGGCCCTCGCCTGGAGAAGGGTCCTTCGGGAGGGGGGCTGCGTCATAGGCCCCTCATGCGTGTCTGAAATATCGGGCAGCGTTCGGGAACTCGTCCACAAGGGAGAGAGGGGTGGGGGAGCGTCAACGGTACTGGCGGGTACGGGAGTTCAGGATGACATGAGCCACTCGAAGGCCGTGCGCGCCGTGAACTTCGCCTGGCCGCCGCGCAGGAGGAGATCGGCCGTGGTGAACCGGTCGGTCTGGGCGGCGACATAGGGGACCGCGATGCAGCGCATTCCGGCGGCGTGCGCCGCTGCCACGCCCGGGGCGGCGTCCTCCAGCACCACGCAGTCGGCCGGTGCGGCGCCGAGGCGGCGGGCCGCCTCCAGGAAGACGTCGGGAGCCGGCTTCCCGCGCGGCACCTCGTCGGCCGAGACCGCCGTGCGCAGATATGCGCCGAGGCCCGTGCCGGCCAGGATCGCCTCGATCGCCTCGGGCGAGGAGCCGGAGGCCACCGCCGACGGGACGCCCTCGGCCGCCAGCAGCTCCACGAACTTCCGCATCTCGGGATACGCGCGCGTGCCGGTCCGGGCCAGCTCCAGATAGCGCCGGTTCGTCTCCGCGAGCAACTCGGCCACCGGAGGCCGCAGTCCATGGCGGTCGCGCAGCAGGGTCACCGTCTCCAGCGTGCTGATGCCGACGAGGCGCTCGTGTTCCGCCCAGGTGAAGTCCGTGACCCCGTGCTCGGCCAGCATCTGCCGCGTCGCCTCGTAGTAGTTCGGCTCGCTGTCCACGAGTGTTCCGTCGAGATCGAAGATGACCGCGAGGCCGCCGAGATCGCTCATGGGACCAGGATGCCGTTACCCGCGTGCGGCCCGGCCGAGGGACTCCACCAGCGGCAGCAGCCGGTGCGGAACGCGCTCGCGCAGCGCCACCTCGGTGCGGGTGCGCACCACGCCCGGCAGGCTGATCAGCTTCTGGATCACGTCCTCCAGGTGCGCGTTGTCCCGCGCCACCACCCGGGTCAGCAGGTCCCCGCCGCCCGTGATCGAGAACGCCTCCACGATCTCCGGTACGGCGGCCAGCGCGTCCCCGACGTCGTCCAGATGCCCCTGGGTGACCTCGATGTGCACGAAGGCCAGCACCGGGTGGCCGAGTGCGGCGGGGGAGAGGGAAGGGCCGGTGCCCGTGATCACGCCGTCCCGCTCCAGCCGGTCGAGCCGGGCCTGCAGCGTGCCCCGGGCGACTCCGAGGAGCCGGGCGTACTCGCGCACACTGGTGCGCGGCTGCTCCAGCAGCAGCCGCAGGATGCGGGTGTCGAGCTCGTCCACGGTCATGACGTACGACTGTACCAATGGCTCACCGGCACGCGACGCCGACCTGGACCATTGGCATCTCGGTCGTCATCCGTCATCCGACCGGACCGGACCATTGGCCCAGCAGAATCGACACCACTTGAGCCGGTCGCCCCTCTGATGCTCTCATGGGTGTGTCGATGGCGCTGCGGACTCCCGCGGCGCCTTTTCTGTGCCGTCCGCGGGAGGGGAAGCAGTGCTGAAGAGGGTGTTCGTGGCTCCGGACCCGGGGCGGGTGCGGCTGCGCTTCGCCGCGCGCGCGGTGCTGGGCATCGGACTCGCCGTCGTGGTCTGCGCGTCGGCCGGGCACTCCGTCACGGGCGCCGTCACCGGCGGTCTCGCCGCACTGCTCGCACTGTTCACCGTCGCCGACGCCACGGTGCGCGGACAGGCCGTCACCACCGCGCTGCTGCCCGTCGTCGGCCTGCCGGTGCTCGCGGCCGCGGCCGGACTGCACGACGTCCCGGTCGCCCGCGACCTGGTCTTCCTCGCCGTGGTCGGCGCGGGCGTGTACGCGCGCCGCTGGGGTCCGCGCGGCCACAGCCTGGGCGTGTTCGCCTTCATGACCTTCTTCGTCGCCCAGTTCCTGCACGCCACCCTCGGGCAGCTGCCCGAGCTGTACGCCGCCGTCCTGCTCGCCGTGCTCAGCGCCGCCGCCGTCCGCTTCGGCCTCTGGTGCTACGAGCGCCGCCTGCCCCCGCCACCGGTTCCCGCCCCGGCCGCGGGCAGCGGGCTGGCCCGGGTGACCACCCGGCAGGCGGTCCAGGCGACCGCCGGCGCGGGGTTCGCGCTGGTCGCCGGCCAGCTGGTGTCCGGCCAGCGCTGGTACTGGGCGGTCGGTGCCACCTGGTGGATCTTCGTCAACACCGCCTCGCGCGGCGAGACCCTGGTGCGCGGCTTCCGGCGCGTCCTCGGCACCGTCATCGGCATCGCGCTCGGCCTGCTCGTCGCCGCCCCCGTGCACGGTGACCCGGCTGCCACCGCCGTCCTGCTGGCGACCGCCGTCTTCGGCATCTTCTACACCGCCGCCGTCTCCTACACCTGGATGATGCTCTGGGTGACCTTCCTCGCCGAACTGCTCTACGGCCTCCTCGGCGTCCTCACCCCCGGCCTGCTGGCGCTGCGGCTGGCCGAGACCGCGGTGGGGGCCCTCGGTGCCGTACTCGCCGTGCTGTTCGTGCTGCCGGTCACCACCCACCTCACCACCGACGCCTGGATCCGGCGCGCCCTGCGCTGCGTGCACGCCTGCACGGCCGAGGCCGCCGCCCGGCTCGCCGGCTCCGCCACCGCCGATCCGGCACCCCGGGTGGCCGAACTGGAGCAGCTCCTCGGCCGGGTACGGCTCTCCGTCGCCCCTCTCGTGCACCCGCTCAACCCGATGCACGGCCGCAAGCGCCGCGCCCGCCGCGTCCTCGCCCTGCTGGACGACTGCGCCCGGGAGATCCGCGGCCTGGTCGCGGTAGCCGCCGACCCGGAGGCCTCGCACGACGCCCGGCTGGCCGCCGCCTGCTGGCGTGTCGAGGCGGCCGTCGAGGCGCTCACCAGGGGCTCCGAGCACATCACCGCGCCCATCGAGCCGCCCGCCGAACCCGTCCTCGCCCATCTGCACGGCCTGGAGCGTGCCCTGTCCGAACTCGCGGAGCCGCTGCGCACCCCCTCGGGCTCACCCCTGGTCGGCACCTGAGACGCGCCGCCCCGCACATCCTGGTCTAGACCGCGAGCTGCTACCGTCGGCCCCGGGCGGGCTCGTACTGACTCGTACCGCCTCGTACCGGCTCGTGGTGGCTCACAGCGATAGGGGACAGCGGTGGCAGACGGCGGCAGGCGGCGGAGGGCGTTCATCGGGTCGTTCACGGCCGCGGGCGGCCCGGGGGTCGTCACGGCGGCGGTCCGCCCCGACAGCGGCGCCCTGGCCCTCCTGGAGAGCGTCGACGGCGTTCCCGACCCGTCGTACCTCGCGCTCGCACCCGGCGGACGCACCCTGTACGCGGTCAGCGAGACCGCCGACGGCGCGGTGGCCGCGTACCACGTCCACGACGACAAGCCGCGCCTCGCCGGGCCACCGGTCCCGGTCGACGCCAGCGGTCCCACCCACCTCAGCGTCTTCGACGGCCATGTCCTGACCGCCAACTACGGCTCCGGCAGCGTCACCGCCGTCCCCGTCCGCCCCGACGGAACCCTCGCCTCCGGCCCCTCAGGGCTGCTCCAGCACACCGGCTCGGGCCCGCACGAGCGGCGTCAGCGCGGCCCGCACGCCCACCAGGTACAGCCCGACCCCAGCGGCCGCTGGGCGGTCAGCGTCGACCTGGGCACCGACTCGGTCCGCGTCTGCACCCTGGACGCGGGCACCCCCGCCCTGCACCGCGAGTTCGCCCTGCGCCCCGGCTCCGGCCCCCGCCACCTGGCCTTCCACCCCGGCGGCCGGTACGCCTACGTCGTCAACGAACTCACCCCGACCGTGACCGTCTGCCGCTGGGACGGCACCACCGGCGCCCTCAAGCCGCTGACCGAGACCCCGGTCCTGCCCGGCGCCCCGGCCGGCGACGCCTACCCCTCCGGCATCGCCGTCTCGCCCGACGGCCGCCACGTCTGGACGGCGACCCGGGGCGAGGACGTCCTGAGCACGTTCACGGTCGACGGGGACCAACTGCACCTGACGGCGACCGTCCCCTGCGGGGGCCACTGGCCCCGGGCGCTCGCCGAGTCGGGAGGCTTCCTCTACGCCGCCAACGAGCGCACGGGCAACATCACCTGGTTCACCATCGACCGGCAGACGGGTCAGCCCCGCTACGACGGCTCGGTGGAGATCCCGGCGCCTTCCTGCATCGTCTTCGACTGACGTCACCTGCGGCGCCCCGTCAGGGGTGCTGGGGGTACCCCCGGCCGAAAGCTGGGGGAGGAACCGCGTGCCCAGCCCCCGCCGGCCCGCAGCCGGGCACCGATCTCAGCCCGCTCAAATCCAAAGGACCCGCTCCCCTGGAGGAACGGGCCCTTGAGTCACCTCGGCCGAGGCGCGAAGCGCGTCAGCGCACCGGCGCACCCTGCGGCTGCTGCGGAGCGATCCCCAGCGCCGTCGTGTACTTGGCCAGCGCCAGCTTGCCGATCGCCGGGTACGGCCCCAGCGGCTCGGCGGTGGCGCAACCGGCCTCCTCCGCGGCCGCGGCCAGCAGCTCCGCGTCGATCTCCGGCCCTATCAGGTACGGCGCCAGCGCCAGCTGCTGCGAGCCCGAACCCCGCAGCTGCTCGGCGACGGAGGCGATCGAACCCTCCTGGTCCAGCGCCGCGGCCATCACCGGCACGGCCAGGCGCGCGGCGAGCAGCATGCCGGTGATCCCGGCGGCCTGCACGGCCTCGTCGCCGCCCACGGACGCCAGGATGATGCCGTCCGCGGCCGTCGCCACGGTGAACAGCCGCGCACGGTCGGCACGGGCCAGCCCCGCCTCCGAGAGGCGCACGTGCAGCGCCTCGGCGAGCAGCGGGTGCGGACCGAGCACGTCGGTCAGGTCGGCGGCGACCCGGCTCTCCATGACCGCGTGGCGGACCTGGCGCAGCAGCGCGCTGTCCGGACCGGCCAGCAGCGGCACGACGACGGCGACCGGGCCGTCGGGGGCCTTGATCCCCTCGACGCCGGCGGCGACGGCCTGCTCGTAGCGGGCGGTGCGCTCCTCGGCGGCACGGGCGAGCACGGACTGGAGGGTGGGGAACTCCGCGCCGTCCCCGTCCAGGTACCCGATGCGGGCGTCCAGACCGGGCAGCTCGGAGCGGGCGATGCTCACGACCTCCTCGGCGAGGCTGCGCGTGGCCGCGCTGGGCTTACCCGGCACCGCGAGAACGAGCGCGGGCGCGTCCTCGGGAGCCACCAGCGGCTCGGGGCGGCGGTGCCGACCCGGCTGGCGGGGGCGCGGCATTCGTACTGGCAGGCCGGCGGGCCCAGTGGGGGAGCTCATGGCGCCGCATGTTACTGGCTATCTGGGCTCCCTTGTTCGGGGAGGGTGCAGGTGAGCGGTATCCGTCCGCTTTTGTCTGATGAGTTACGCATGATTCGGAGGTGATCCCGCCACCTGTCGGACACTTCCTGTCCCAGTGGGATCAATACCCTTTTGTGTGTACAAGTTTTATGTGTACAACAGAGAGCAGTTTTTCATCACCCGGCAGAGTGAGCCGCCCGGTGACCAGGTCACTCGCGACGCGTACCGCTCCGTGCAGCGGATCGCCCTCAGCCGTCGTCCGCCGCGCCTGTGGGAGCAGCCGCGCCAACTCCTCGGCGAGCGGTACGAGAAGAGGGTCGCCCAGCCTGAACAGGCCGCCGGTGAGGGCGACCCGGGGTTCACCGGCCGCGGGGCAGACGGCGGCGGCCGACTCGGCCATGTGCCGGGCGGCGGCACGCAGGATCGCGGCCGCGACCGGGTCGCCCCGGTCGGCGCAGTCCGCGACGTGCGGCGCGAAGGAGGCCAGTACGGCGGGCCGGTCGGCGCGCGGATAGAGCTGTCCGGGCAGCCCGGACAGCGGCCCGAACCGCTCCTCGGCACAGGCGCGCAGCGCGGCCGAGCCGCCGTCCCGCCCGTCGAGGGCGCGCAGCGCCGCCTCCAGGCCGGCCCGGCCGATCCAGGCGCCGCTGCCGCAGTCGCCCAGCAGGTGCCCCCAGCCGTCCGCCCGCCGCCACCGGGTGAGATCGGTACCGATCGCGATCAGCCCGGTCCCGGCGGCGACCACCGCGCCGGGCCGCGGACCCAGGGCGCCGACGTACGCGGTCACGGCGTCGGCGGCCAGCGCGACCGTCCGCACACCCAGCTCGCGGGCCAGCGCGCCCGGCAGCTCGGCCCGCAGCGCGTCACCGAGGCTGGCCAGCCCGGCGGCGCCGACGACGGCCGTCGTCACCCGCTCCAGCCCGTACGAGTCGGCCAGCGCCCGCGCCATGGGCAGCAGTTGCTCCAGCAGATGCCCGGGGTCGAGGCCCCGCGCCCCGGTCCGCACCGGCTCCCGGGACTCCCGCGGCGCCGACGGCTCCCGTCCCGGCACACCGACGACGGCCCGTAACCCGGAGCCGCCGGAGTCGACGGCGAGGAACCCCGCCTCCCGGGGTTCGCCGCCCTCGTCGCTCACGGCAGACGCCAGTCCACCGGCTGTCCCCCCTGCTGGATCAGCAGGTCGTTGGCGCGGCTGAACGGGCGGGAGCCGAAGAAGCCGCGGTCCGCCGACATGGGCGAGGGATGCGCGGACTCCACCGCCGGCAACTGGCCGAGCAGCGGGCGGAGATTGCGGGCGTCGCGGCCCCACAGGATGGACACCAGCGGCTTGCCGCGGCCGGCCAGCGCCCGTATCGCCTGCTCGGTGACCTCCTCCCAGCCCTTGCCCCGGTGTGCGGCCGGGGTGCGCGGGGCCGTGGTGAGCGCCCTGTTGAGCAGCAGGACGCCCTGCCGGGTCCACGGGGTGAGGTCGCCGTTGGACGGCTGGGGCAGGCCCAGGTCGGTGTTCAGCTCCCGGTAGATGTTGATCAGGCTGCCCGGCAGCGGGCGTACCTCGGGTGCCACCGAGAACGACAGCCCCACCGCGTGCCCCGGGGTCGGGTACGGGTCCTGGCCGACGATCAGGACGCGGACGTCGTCGAAGGGCTGCTGGAAGGCCCGCAGGACGTTCGGGCCGGCCGGGAGGTAGGTGCGTCCCGCGGCGATCTCCGCGCGCAGGAAGTCGCCCATCGCGGCGATCCTCCCGGCCACTGGTTCCAGGGCCTTCGCCCAGCCCGGTTCGACGATTTCATGCAAGGGTCGTGGTGCCACGGCGTCACCCTACTGCCGTGGACGGGCCGGCGATCAAGCCGAGGTCCCCGTCGTCGCGGGACGACCGAGGACGACCGGAGCGTCGACCCGGATGACAGAAACCTCCCTCATTCCAGAGACTCGACCTCAGGCGACGACCGCCGCCCGCACGCACAGCACGTCCGGCAGATGGGAGGCCAACTGGCTCCAGCTGTCGCCGTCGTCGGCCGAGGCGAACACCTCGCCGTTGCGGTTGCCGAAGTACACCCCCGCCGGGTCCCCGTCGTCCGTGCAGAGCGCATCGCGCAGCACCGTGCCGTAGTGGTCCTCCGGCGGCAGCCCCGCCGACAGCGGCTCCCAGGTCCGGCCCGCGTCGGCCGTGCGGAAGACCCGGCACCGGTGCTGGGCCGGCACCCGGTCGGCGTCCGCGTTGATCGGGAAGACGTACGCCGTCTCCCCGCGGTGCGGATGGGCGGCCGCCGCGAAACCGAACGTGGACGGCAGCCCCGCGCCGATGTCCGTCCAGTGCGCCCCCGCGTCGTCGCTGCGGTACACGCCCCAGTGGTTCTGCAGATACAGCCGGTCCGGATCCCCCGCGTCCTGCGCGATCTTGTGCACGCACTGGCCGAACTCCGGATCGGGGTCCGGCAGGAACACCGCGGAGACACCGGAGTTGGACGGCGTCCAGCTCGCGCCGCCGTCGCCGGTGCGGAACACGCCGGCCGTCGAGACGGCGACCGTCACCGCCTTCGGGTCGCGCCGGTCGGTGACCACGGTGTGCAGGCCCTCACCGCCGCCGCCCGGCACCCACTTGTCGCGCGTCGGGTGCTCCCACAGCGGCCGGACCAGATCGAAGCTCTCCCCGCGGTCCTCGGACCGGTACAGCGCGGCCGGTTCGGTGCCCGCGTAGACCACGTCCGGTTCGGCGGCGGCCGGATGGAGCTGCCAGACCCGCTCCAGCGAGGCACCGGTGTCCTTGGGGAACTTCACGGCGGGCCGGGCCGGTTCGGTCCAGGTGCGGCCCAGGTCGTCGGAGTGGAAGACCGAAGGCCCCCAGTGCGCGCTGTCGCCGCCCGCCAGGAGCCGGGGCCGCTCGCCCCGGGTGTCGATGGCGACCGAGTAGATCGCCTGTGCGTTGAAGTAGGGGCTCTCGTCGAACTCCCAGGCGCCACCGCGCCGCCTCCCGAGGAAGAGCCCCTTGCGGGTCCCCACGGCCAGCAGAACCTCGGTCATGCCGATCACCTCCATGACGTCCTTGTCACAGTCCCGGTCTCAGTTCCTGTCACAGCCGGCACTCAGATATCGGCCAGTCTGCACCCCGCCACTGACAGTCCCCCGGGGGACGACGTCACCGCAGGTCGAAGCCGCCGTGTCGGCCGGTCGAACAAGGCGGCGGAACGCGTTCCGGGAGACGCCTGCGCGAGCGGGGTCGGTCGTGCGACCGTCGACTCGGAGTTCGCCGTGAGCAACGGGGCGGCCTCTCCCGTATGGGAGGGCGGTCCGGGCTGTCCGTGCGCGCGTGAGGAGGATGCCTTTGAAGGCGTTCCGTGGTCCGAAGGTCTGGCTGTGGCGCTGGCGGCGCAACCCGCTGAAGCGTCGCGCCGACACGATGGAGGCCTGGGTGCTGCTCGGCGCCTGGCTGCTCACCCTGCTGGCCGGGGTGCTCGCCGGGCTCGCGGCGGCCCGTTCGGTCGAGGACGGCCTGGCCCGCGAGCGCGTCGAATGGCACCCGGTCGTGGCCCATGTCATGGACAAGGCGCCCGGCTCGGCGAGACCGAAGTCCGACTCCTCCGGCTCCTCCGAATCGACGAACGGCGAACGGGTCTGGGCGCGCGTGGGCTGGACCGTCGCCGACGGTTCCGCGCACACCGGCCAGGCGCGGGTCCCGGCCGGCAGCAAGGTCGGCACCCCGGTCACCGTCTGGACGGACCCCCAGGGGCATCTCGTCACCCGGCCCGCCACCGCCTCCGAGGCCCACTTCCGCTCCGCGCTGGTCGGCGGCCTGGTCGGGCTGACCGCGGCCGCCGTCCCGTTCGTCGCCGGGCTGGTGGTGTGCGGCCGGCTGGAGCGACGGCGGATGGACCGCTGGGACGCGGAATGGGCACGGCTCGGACCGCAGTGGGGCCGGACGACCGGCTGACGTCGGCGCCCGGCGGCGTCGATGCCCGTGCCCGCGGGCACGGGCATCGGTCACTGACCTGCCAGCGCTTGGCGGCAGTGGGCGAGCAGCCGCTCGTCCTGGGCGATGTCGTGGCTGCCGTAGCCGCCCGGCCGCGCCGTGTGCCGCCGGGCGTCGGCGAGTTCGGCCGTCACCAGGTCGCGCAGCGGGGCACCCGCCGGGCCCATCGCGGCCAGACAGCCGGCGATCGCGCCCCGGGTGTACGGGTTCTCCGACCAGGCGGCCCGGAACACCGGAAGCACCGGCTCCGGGTCCCCGTCGATCCGCCACAACGCCTCGGCCGCCGCCGCCCGTTCCCACACCCGGCCGGACCCGGCCAGCCGGCGCAGCGCGGGCACCGCGCCGCGGGCGGCCGCCCCCAGCCGGCCCAGCTGCTCGGCAGCCGTCCGCGCGCTGCGGTGGCGGCCGTGCGTCAGCTCCCGCAGCAGCACGGGGAGTACGGGGGCCGCCTCCCCCTCCGCCGACCACAGGGCCCCCGCCGCCAGGGTCGCGTACCGGGTGTCCAGGAGCCCGCGCAGGACCGGCGCCGCAGCCCGGGCCGCCGGCCCCAGGACGTCGAGCGCCCGTACCGCCTGCCGGACCAGGGCCTCCCGGGCCCCCAGCCCGTCCGGTGCGCCGCGCAGCAGCCGCAGCACCTCCGGCACCGCCGCGGGGTCCTTGAGAGCGGTGACCGCCGCCAGCAGCGGAGCGGCCAGCACGGCGGCCTCGGGCGAGTCCGGGTCGACCTGGCCGAGCCGGCGCCGCAGCGCGGGCGCGAGCGGGGCGGCCGCCGGGCCCAGATGCACGATCTCGAAGCCCAGCCCGCCGGGCACCACCGGTCTCGCCAGCAACTGGGCCAGGGCCGGCACCGCGCGCGGATCACCGCTCCTGGCCAGCGCCTTCAGCGGACCGCCCAGCGAGGGTCTGCCGCGCTCCCAGGTGTGCACCCACAGGTCGGGCCGTACGGTCACCAGCGCGTGCAGCTCGTCGGCGGCCGGTGCGGCCAGCCCGAACAGCTCCACGAGCACCGAGACCGCCGCGTCCCGCAACTGGTCCTGTTCACGGCCCAGTTGCGTACCTATCAGCGAGACGGGCGCCGTGAAGTCCGCCCGCCAGCCACGGAACAGCCCGGCCGACATCCGCACCGCGTTGCACCGGTCCATCGGATCCGGGCTGCTCAACTGGCCCACGAGCAGCGCGATCCGGTCCGCCACCCGGTCGTCCAGCGCCCGGTGCAGGGTGCGCAGCAGATACGAACCCTCCTCGTCCGACGGCCGCAGCCGCCGTATCCGGCCGACCAGGGTGTCCGCGTCCACCCGGGCCGGACCGGCCGCCCGCCGCTCGGACCGTTCCCTGAGCAGCCGGACCGCGGTCGGCACCAGGTCGGCGGGCAGCCGCTCCGGCGCGCCGAGGCCCAGCTGTCCGAGCGCGGCCAGCCGCGCCGTCGGGGCGTGCGGCGGCCCGCTCTGCGCGGCCAGCACCTCCACCGCCCCGGCCGCCCGGCCGGGACGGCACCGTACGAACAGCCCGAGGGCCTCGGTCAGGGCGAGCAGCACCTGCTCGTCGCGCTCGACCGTGATCCGCCGCCGTAACAGCGCCAGCACCCGTTCCGGCTCGTCGAGGAACCGGACCAGCGCCCCGGGCACCGCGCGCCGCACTCCGGGGCACGGGTCGTCGGCCAGTGGCACGAGTGCCGCGGCGCCGGCGCGGACGGCGGCCCGGGCCCGGGGACCGGCGCTCTCCGCGCCGATGCTGACCAGCAGTTCCACTATGGCGCCCCGGTCCTGCACCTCCGGGCGGGAGGCGAGTGCGAAGAGGAACGGGACGCAGGCGAGCGTCGAGTCGTACACGTTCCCCTGGTGGTGCACCGAGCCGTACATTCCGTCGAGCGCGACCTCCCGCTCGGCCGCGTCCGCCGAGGCCAGTCCGCGCAGCAGTCCGGGCACGTCCGCCGCGCTGCCGTACGCGTGCCGCAGCGAGGCCCAGTCGACCTCGTCGATCCCCGTGAACACCGTTGTCCTCCCCAGGCGAGTACCACCTGTTCGGGAGTCTGCACCACGGCACTGACAACGATGCGGAATCGGACGGCAACTCTGTGCGATCCGTCGGCGGTCACCGGCCGACGGCGCTCCGCACAGGGATCAGTTCCGGCCAGGCAGCGCCCGCTCCAGGATCGCGTCGAACCCGGTGCCGGCGGGCAGGGTGCCGAACGCGTGCCCCCAGTCGCCGCCGAGCCGGGTCGCACAGAAGGCGTCCGCGACGGCGGCCGGGGCGTACCGGACCAGCAGCGAGGCCTGCAGCGCCAGCGCCATCCGCTCGACCAGCCGGCGCGCCCCCACCTGATCGGTCTCGGCCAATTCGTTCTTCAGCCGGGTCACGGCCGCGTCCAGCCGGGCGTCCGCGCCCCGCGCGTGCGCGAGTTCGCCGAACAGGGCGTCGGCGGCGCCCGGTTCGCGGGACAGCGCCCGCAGCACGTCGAGCGCGTTGACGTTCCCCGAGCCCTCCCAGATCGACAGCAGCGGGGCCTCGCGGTAGTGGCGGGGCATGCCGGAGTCCTCGACGTAGCCGTTGCCGCCCAGGCACTCCAGGGCCTCCGCGGTGAAGGCCGGGCCACGCTTGGTGACCCAGTACTTGCCGACGGCGGTCGCGATCCGCCGGAAGGCCCGCTCCTGCTCGTCCCCGCGCACCGCGCGGTCCGCGGCCCCCGCCAGCCGCAGGGTCAGCGTGGTCGCGGCCTCCGACTCCACCGCCAGGTCGGCCAGAACATTGCGCATCAGCGGCTGGTCGACGAGGCGCGCGCCGAACGCGCTGCGATGGCGCACATGATGACCGGCCTCGACGAGTGTCTTGCGCATCAGGGTCGCCGAGTTCATCACGCAGTCGAGGCGGGTGCAGTTGACCATCTCGATGATGGTCTTCACCCCGTGCCCCTCGGGCCCGACCAGCCAGGCCACGGTCCCGTCGAACTCCGGCTCGGAGGACGCGTTGGAGCGGTTGCCCAGCTTGTCCTTCAGGCGCTGGATGCGGAAGGCGTTGCGGCTGCCGTCCGGCAGCACGCGCGGGACGAGGAAGCAGGACAGGCCGCCCGGTGCCTGGGCCAGCACCAGGAAGACGTCGCACATGGGCGCCGAGGTGAACCACTTGTGCCCGCGCAGGGTGTAGACGCCCGGCTCGGCGGTGGGCGTGGCGGCCGTCGTGTTCGTCCGTACGTCCGATCCGCCCTGCTTCTCGGTCATGCCCATCCCGGCGAGCAGCCCCGGCTTCTCCGTCGGCACGCGCAGTCCCGGCTCGTACTCCCGGCTCGTCAGCAGCGGTTCGTACACCTTGGCCAGCTCGGGCTGGGTGCGCAGCGCCGGAACGGCGGCGTACGTCATGGACGTGGGACACCCGTGGCCGGATTCGGTGTGCCCCCACACCAGTCCACCCGCCGTCCGCGCGACATGCGCCCCCGCCCGGTCGTCCGCCCAGGCGGCCCCGGCCAGCCCTTCCTCCACCGCCGCCCGCATCAGGTGGTGCCAGCCGGGGTGGAAGTCGACCTCGTCGATCCGGTTGCCGTAGCGGTCGTGGGTGCGCAGCTCCGGCTCGTGCCGGTTGGCCAACTCGCCCCACTCCTGTGCCTCCGCGCTCCCGGCCCGTACCCCGAGCCGCCGGATCCCCGCCTCGGCCCACTCCGCCCCCTCCCGGCGCAGCCCCTCGATCAGGGCCGGGTCGTCGGAGGCATCGTACGGGGCGAGCGGGGGCGCCTGGTTGGTGACGTCGTGAGTGGCGTACTGCGGCTTCGGGAGCGCGACGGTCGAGTCCATGGCTCCATGTTGCAGTAATCCTGCGACCGCAGCAATAGTGCAATATGACGCCGGACGTACAGTACGTGACCATGCACATGAAGGACGTGTCCGCCGAGTCCGCCGACGTCGACCTGCGGCCCCTGTCCGCCCGGTCGGTCGTGCTGAGCCTGCTGCTGGGCACGCATCCGCCCCGGCTGCCGGTGAAGGACCTGATCCGGTTCGTCGAGCCCTTCGGGGTCGGCGGCTCCACCCTCCGGGCCGCGCTCAGCCGCATGACGGCGGCCGGCGACCTGCGCCGCACCGACGACGCCGTCTACGGTCTCAGCGACCGGCTGCTGGCCCGCCAGCGCCGCCAGGACGAGGCGGTACGGCCCCGTACGCGCGCGTGGCGGGGCGACTGGGAGATGCTGGTCATCACGGCCACGGGCCGCGGCCCCGCCGCGCGCGCCGACCTGCGCACCCGCCTGACCTCCCTCCGCCTGGCCGAACTCCGCGAGGGTGTCTGGCTCCGCCCGGCGAACCTGGCGCGGCCCCTCCCCGCCGACCTCGCGGACACCGCTCAGTCCTACACGGCCCGCCCCGACCGCCCCGCACCCGAGCTGGCCGCCGGACTCTGGCCGTTGACCACCTGGTCCGCCACCGCCCGAGCCCTCCTGGCCCGAGCGTCCGCATCCCGGCTCCCCGCCGACCGCTTCACGGTCTTCGCGGCAGCGGTACGCCACCTGCTGACCGACCCCGTCCTGCCCCCGGAACTCCTGCCCGGCGACTGGCCGGGCGACGAACTGCGCGCCGCGTACGCGGACTACCGGGTGGAAGTGAGCGGCCCGACGCGGGAGTCGACCGACTGACCGTTCTGTCGTGGCGGCTCGACCTCACCCTCAGGGGCAGGGCCAGCGTTCCTCGAGGCGAGCGACATGCGGATCGGCCGGCTCGCCCGCCGGGCGCACCCGGGACGTACTGCGGCGGCTACGGCTGGACGCGTGAGGCCCGGCGCGGAGCGGTCGCCCCGAAGGCCCGCCGCGCAGACATGCTGGGGATGGGGGACCGGTGTACGGTCGACATACCGTGTGCATGCGCTTCGCAGCCGACAGACAGGCCAGTGGCCCAGATGCTTCGGGAGTGCCCATGGCTCAGCAGACGAACATCGCCGCGCAGACCGCTTTCGGAGAGGCCGTCGTCGCCGGCGACCTCGACGCCCTCGACGAGATCGTGGCGGCCGACTCGATCGACCATGATCCCGCCCCGGGACAGACGTCGGGGCCCGAGGGGTACAAGACCATGTTCGGCGAGCTGCGAACGGCCTTTCCCGATTTGGCCCTCCAGGTGGAGCACCTGGTCGCCACCGACGACGAGTTGGCCTTCGCCTATGTCATCTCCGGCACGCACCTGGGGCCGTTGATGGGGCGGCCGGCGACCGGCAAGCAGGTGAGCTACCGGGGCATGCAGATCAGCCGCTTCGACGGCGACGGCAGACTCGTCGAACGCTGGGGCAGCAGCGACGAACTCGGCATGCTGCGTCAGCTCGGCCTCGTCGAGGTGTAGACGGGCGCGTGCCGGTGGGGCCGCGGGGCGGCGGGATGCGGCGGCCCCACCGCCCCGGCTCACTTGTAAATGATGTCCGAGCTCGCGTACTTGCAGTACGTCCCGTCCGGCCCGCTCCCGTTCGTCGTCGGTTCCGCGCCCGTGTCGTTGCCGAGGTACTTCTGGCAGGGCACGATCTTCTTGCTGCTGTCCCCGACGATCGTGATGTTCTTCAGCGTCGCGCTGTCGCCGTAGTTGGTGTTGATCCCGACCAGCGCGCTGCCCTTGTACGTCGCCTCGATGGTGTTGAGGTTGATCGTGCGCTTGTACTGCGTGGAGCAGTTGCCGCACGAGCGGACCAGCTTGCCGAAGTTCTGCACCGCGAAGCCGGAGACGTTCAGTGTCCCGGCGCCGTTGAACTGGAACACCTTGTCGCCGGCTTCCTTCGCACCGCCGCCGGAGACCGTGTACACGTTGGACGACGAGGAGCCGCGGAAGGTCGCCGCGTCCTCGCCGACGTCCTCCCACCACACGTTCTGCAGGGTGCAGCTGCCCTCGCAGTGGATGCCGTCCGCGGCGGGTGCGCCGATGATGACGTTCTTCAGGACGGTGCCGGCCGCCAGGTCGAGGATCGGGTCCTGGTCCTCGCTCTGCCCGCCCGTGCCCAGGTCGCCGCTGCCGTACAGGCGCAGCATCCCGTAGTCCTTCGTGCCCGACAGCTTGATGGTCGCGGTGACGGCCTGGCTGCCGGTCGCGGTGGGCCAGGTGGCCGCGTCCGCCGAGGCATCGGTCATCATGACCATGCCAATCGAGAGTCCCAGGGCGGCCATGCCGCCCGTCAGTGCGCGCGCACTGCTCCGTGCTCCTGAAGCCATGTCCCGTATGCCTTCTTTCGAGTGGGGGGCCTGTTCGCGTTCAGCTGGACCGTCCAAGTACCCGTCGGACATTCATGTCCTGGAACGCTGCATGCGGACGCCTGCGCGAACGCGGGTGCCTAAAGATGCATCGATCAGATTCCTGAACGGAACGTAGGATGCAAGCGCTTTCTAGTCAACGCTTCGCGCCGCATCCGTTCCGGTCGATCGCGGCGTCCGCGAAGTGACGTGGGAGCGCTTCCATGGATGGCCGTGTCCATGCCACCATGCCGGAAGTTCCTCGCACGACGCCGCACCGAGCCGCGATCGGAAAGGGGCCCCTGCACGGTCAGTCGACGACGGCTCAGCCGTCGTCCCCTCGCGACAGGAAGGTCCCCGTGAAGCCGCAGCCCGGCAGAACGCCGCTCGCCACCCTCCTCAGCACCTGTGTCCTCGCCCTCGCCCTGGTGGTGACCGCCACGGCCGTCACCGCGCTGGTCCGCAGCCCCCGCCAGGTCACCTCGGCCCCCCACCGGGGCGGCCACTGGGTGAACACCTGGACCGGGATGCCCCAGCTCACCGAGGCCGGCAATCTGCCGCCCGCGCCGTTCACGGGGGAGAAGTCGGTCCTGGCCGACACCACCCTGCGCCAGACCGTCCGCGTGACCGTCGGCGCCCACCGGCTCCGGTTGCGCTTCTCCAACGCCTACGGCGACACCCCGCTCCCGCTCACCTCGGTGACCGTGGCGCTGCCGGCGGGCGGACGGGCGGGGGTCAGCGCGATCGTTCCGGGCAGCCTGCACCCGGTGACGTTCTCCGGGCGCGCCGCGACCGTCGTACCCGTCGGGGCCCAGGTCGTCTCCGATCCCGTGGACTTCGAGCTGAGCCCGGGGTCCGAGCTCACGGTCACGGCGTACACCGCGCAGGGCCAGCCCGATCTGGCGCTCACCTCGCACCCGGGCTCGCGCACCACCTCGTACCTCCTCGGCGGCGACCACGCGCAGGACCCGGATCTGCCGGGCGCGACGCCGGTCGACCACTGGTACCTGCTGAGCGACGTCGAGGTCCTGGCGCCCGCCGCGACCCGGGCCGTGGCGGTGCTCGGCGACTCCCTCACCGACGGCCGCGGGTCCACGACCAACGGCAACGACCGCTGGCCCGATCAGTTCTTCGACCGTCTGCAGTCCGGGGCCGGCACGTCGGACATCGCCGTGCTCAACCAGGCGGCCGGCGGCAACCGGGTCCTCAACGACGGCCTCGGCTCCAACGTCCTGGCCCGCCTCGACCGGGACGTCCTCTCCCGCAGCGGGGTCTCCTGGCTGATCGTCTTCGAGGGCGTCAACGACATCGGCACCGCCGCCGCCACCCCGCAGGCCCAGCAGGTCGTCGCCGACGACCTGATCGCCGCCTACCAGCAGATCGTCGTCCGCGCCCACGCCCAGGGCATCCGCGTCTACGGTGCCACCCTGCTGCCCTTCGGCGGCAACGCCTACGACGACGGCGGGGGTGTCCGGGAGGCGGCCCGGCAGCGCGTCAACGCGTGGATCCGGGGGGCCGGGCACTTCGACGCGGTGATCGATTTCGACCGGGTGGTACGGGACCCGTCCGACCCGAGCCGGCTGCGGGCCGACCTTCAGGTGGGGGACTGGCTGCACCTCAACCCGACCGGGTACGGGGCGCTGGCGGCGGCGGTGCCCGCGGAGCTGTTCGGCGGGCGGTGAGTCAGGCGGACTCGGCTCCGGTGGGGACCGTTCCCGGGGCCGCATCCGCCCTCGACGGCAGGTGGTTGAAGAGCAGGTTCAGCACGATCGCCGTGAGGCAGCCCGCGCTGATGCCGCTGTTCATCACCGTCTGGAACCAGTCCGGGAACTTCGCGTAGACCGTCGGCACGCCCACCGGCAGCACGCCGACCGCCACCGAGACGGCCACCACCGTCAGGTTGTCGTTGCCGTGGAAGTCGACGGCCGCCAGGGTGTGCAGGCCGCTCGCCGCGACCGTGCCGAACATCACCAGGCCCGCGCCGCCCAGTACCGGAGCCGGAATCGCCGCGACCACCGCGCCCAGCTTGGGCAGCAGACCGAGCAGCACCAGGATGCCGCCGGCCGCCGCGACCACCCAGCGGCTGCGCACCCGGGTCATGCCGACCAGGCCCACGTTCTGCGCGAACGCCGTGTACGGGAAGGTGTTGAAGACACCGCCGAGGACGGTCGAGAGGCCGTCGGCGCGCAGTCCGTCGGCGAGCGAACGCGGCTCGACCCGGCGGCCGGTCAGCTCGCCGACCGCGAGCAGGTCACCGGTCGTCTCGGTCATCGTGACCAGGGCAACCACCAGCATGGAGACGATCGCCGAAGCCCGGAACGTCGGCGCCCCGAAGTGGAACGGCGTGCTGATGCCGAGCCAGCCGGCGTCACCGACCCCGCTGAAGTCCGTGAACCCGAAGGGCACCGCCACCGCGAGGCCCACCGCGATGCCGATCAGGACCGCGATCCGGGCGAGGTAGGCGGGCGCGAACCGCTGCACGCCGAGCACCACCGCGAGCACGAAGGCCGCCAGCGCCAGGTTCTTCGGCTCCCCGAAGTCCTTCGCACCGGCGCCGCCCGCCGCCCAGTTCCCGGCGACCGGCAGCAGCGAGACGCCGATGATCAGGATCACCGTGCCGGTGACCAGGGGCGGGAAGAAGCGCAGCAGCCTCCCGAAGACGGGCGCGAGCAGCATGATTGCCAGGCCCGCGACGATCACCGAGCCGTAGATCGCGGGGAGTCCGCCGCCCGTCGTACCGATGAGGACCATCGGTGAGACCGCCGCGAACGTGCAGCCCTGCATGATCGGCAGCCGGACGCCGAAGCGCCAAAAGCCGACGCACTGGATGAGCGTGGCGATGCCGCACACCAGCAGGTCGGCGGTGATCAGATACGCCAGGTCGGCGGCCGACAGCTTCATCGCGCCGCCCACGATCAGCGGGACGGCGACCGCGCCCGCGTACATCGCGAGCACGTGCTGGAGGCCGAACGCGGTCAACTGCCGTACGGGTGGGACCTCGTCGACGGGATGGACGGAGGCGCCGGTGGTGGCCATGGGGACTCCAGAGCGGGGACGACATCCGGACAGCACGAGACCGTAAGTGGCTTGAACAATTTGTTGATTTCCGGTCTGTTGTCGATACGTGTCATGCCCACCTGGACGCGGACGGATTCGGCTCCGCTACGAACCGGTCCGCGCAGCCGTCAGCAGCGAGTCCCAGTCGGCGAGCTTGACCACGCTCCGGCCGAGCCGGGCCCCGAGCGCCGCCTCGGCCCGCTCGATCGCCTGCCACCCCGTCCACGGGACCGGCTCGATGCCCGCCGAGCGCAGCGCGGCGACCGGATCCTCCGGCACCTCCTTGCGCAGCAGTGCGGGCGCGTCCTCCAGGAGGGAGGCCACCGTCTCCTTGGCGTCGGGCCGGTTGGTCCCGATGACGCCGGTCGGGCCGCGCTTGATCCAGCCGGCCACGTAGTCGCCGGGCACGCCGAAGCAGCTGTCCAGGACCCGGCCCGCCTGGTGGGGCACGGTGCCGCTCTCCTCGTCGAACGGGAGCCCCTCCAGCGGCACCCCGCGATAGCCGACCGACCGCAGCACCAACTGGGCCTCCACCGTCTCGTACCGCCCGGTGCCGCGCACCCCGCCCCTGCCGTCCGGCTCGGTGCGTTCGAAGAGCACCGCGCCCACCCGTCCGCCCTCGTCGAGCAGTTCGACCGGACGCAGGAAGAAGCGCAGCCGGATGCTGCGGTCCGCGCCCCGGCCGCCCGCCTCGCCCCAGCCGCGCAGCACCTCCACGTTGCGACGCTGGGCCGCGGGCAGCCCGGAGGGGTCGGCGCAGGCCGGATCGAGCGCCAACTCGCCTGCTTCAACGCGGACTTCGGTCCCCGGCAGCCCGGCCAGCTCGCGCAGCTCCTTCGTGGTGAAGCGGGCCTGCGAGGGGCCCCGCCTGCCCACCACGTGGACCTCTCTTATCCGGCTCGCCGACAGCGCCGTCAGGGCCGCCTGCGGCATGTCGGTGGGGCTCAGCTCCGCCACGCCCCGGGCCAGCATCCGCGCCACGTCCACCGCGACGTTGCCGACCCCGATGACCACCGCCGACCGGGCGTCGCGCACGAACCCCGCGTCGATCGCGTCCGGATGCGCGCTGTACCAGGACACGAACTCGGTCGCCGACCAGCTGCCCGGCAGCTCTTCGCCGGGAATCCCGAGCCGCCGGTCGGTCGCGGCGCCCACGCAGTACACCACCGCGTGGTACAGCTCCCGCAGCCGCTCCACCGGCAGCCCGCCCGTGCCCCCCACCCGGACCCCGCCGAGGAACCGCACCCGCTCGTGCTCGAGCACGGTGCGCAGATTCCCCTGCAGCGACTTGATCTTCTCGTGGTCCGGGGCGACGCCGTAGCGCACCAGTCCGTACGGGCACGGCAACCGGTCCAGGACGTCCACGCGGACCGTGGGGTCGAGTTGGACGAGGTTCTGGGCGGTGTAGCACCCGCTCGGCCCGGAGCCGACGACGGCGACACGCAACACGGGGGGACTCCTTGCCCGAGGGGCTGGTGCTTCCAGCATCCCACCGGCCCGGTCGTCCAGACAGGGGCCGCTGGGGTGACGTGGACGCGCGTCCGGGTGCCGGGAGTGTGATCATGTGGTCGCGTTGCGTATGCGCCAGGAGCCGGCGGTCCGGCCGGCCTTCGCGGTCAGCGGGCCGCCCGCTCCGCCGCGCTGCGTTCCACGCAGAATTCGTTGCCCTCGGGGTCGTACAGCGTCACCCACCCGGTTCCGTCGGGCCGTCGGTGGTCCCCCTGGAGCGTGGCGCCGAGCGCGAGCAGGCGCTCGACCTCCTCGTCCCGGGTGCGGTCCTGGGGCTGGAGATCCAGGTGCACGCGGTTCTTCACCGCTTTGCGGTCGTCGACCCTGATGAACAGCAAGGTGCCGGCAGCGGTCGTGACCACGGCCGCCGGATCGCCGGGAAAGTCGTCATCGGCCAGCGAGCCGTCCAGGGCCTGAGCCCAGAAGCCCGCAAGGGCGAACGGGTCGGCGGCGTCGATGGTGACATGGCGTATCAGAGAACCCATGGCCCAAGTCGATCATGGATGCGTCCCGTCGTCCAGGGCCGGCAGACCTCGGCCTTCGGACCCTGATCCGGGTCGGGATTCGGACTCGGATCCGGATCAGGGCTCGGTCCGGTCCCCGGTGGCGAAGAACCGGGACAGGTCCCGCCGTTCGGCCTTCGGCGTGGACTCCCGAGGCAGGCCCAGCTCCAAGTCGAGCCCATAGCGTTCGAACAGCTCTGCCCGCAGTGCCGGGATCGGCATCGGCACGCCGGGCACGAGCGCCGCGTACACCGCTCCCATCAGCACGGCACGCAGCATCGGATAGTCGGTCTCGACGTGGTGCGAGCCGTACCGTGCGACGGTGTCGCCCAGCAGCTCCGACAGCCGCCGCTGCTCGGGGCACTGCACGAAGCCCTCGCCCTGGAGCAGGCCCGCCATGTGCTGGCGCATCAGCACCGGCCGGTCGTGCGCGAGGCCCAGGATGGCGTCGATGGCCCGGGCCAGCCGCTCCCGCCCGTCCTCGGTGTGCGGCTCGTGCTCCAGCGCCTCCTCCAGCGTGCGGTGCATCAGCCGGTGCACGGCGGACTGGACCAGCTGGCGCTTGCCCGGGAAGTAGTACGACACCAGTCCGCGCGCCGACCCCGCCCGGTCCGCGATGGCGCCCAGCGTGGTCGCTTCGAAGCCGTGCTCGTCGACCAGCTCCACCGCGGCCTGGAGCAGCCGCTCGCGCGAACGCCTGCGCAATTCTTCATTGACCGAGGGGCTGCGGGGGGACATCCTGGAACTCCTGCGTTGACTGGCTGCCAGCCAACTATAATCGACGCAGTGGGCACCGCCCTGCGCGGGGCCTGTCCAGGGCTGCCGTCCGTCCGGGGCGACACGGGGGAGCGTCTCGGGCGGACGGCGCGACAGGTCAGGCCTGGGTGGGCGTGGCCGGTCGGCGGGCCGCGCCCACCAGGTCCAGGACCGGCAGCAGCGCGTCCGGCCGTTCGGCCACCGGCAGATGCTCCACGAAGTGCACCCGGCAGCCGAGCGCCGCCGCCCCGCCGTCGGCCGGCCTGCTGTCCCCGACCATCAGCGTCTCGGCGGCCTCGGCCCCGAGGGCCTCCAACGCCACCGTGAAGAGCCGTGGATCCGGCTTCTGGACGCCGTGTTCGTACGACAGGACGTACGCGTCCACGTACGCGTCGAGCCCGTGCTCGCGGAAGACCGGGCGCAGGTCCCAGCCGATGTTGCTGACCACGCCGACCCCGATGCCGTGCTCGCGCAGCGCGTGCAGGACCCCGGCGGCGTCCGGATACGGTGACCAGGCCCGCGGGTCCATGTGCCGCTCGTACAGGGCGTCGTGCAGGGCCGGGTCCGGCAGCGCCACCTGCCGGGACAGGCCGGTGTACGCGGCCCGGTGCAGCTCCGCGCTCTCGTCCCGCACCGCCCACACCCCGGACAGCTCCGCGGGCAGCGCCTTCGGGAAGGCGCCGCCGGGCTGCGCCCCGGCCACCTCCAGCGCCCGCGCCGCCTCCTTCAACTCGGCTTCGGCAAGCGGTACCCCGGCTTCGGCGAGCACCGCCCGCAGCCAGGATTCGGTGGACTCGATACGGAAGAGGGTCCCGGAGAAGTCGAAGAGCACGGCAGTCATGTGCCGGACTCTACCGACGGGCGCTGTGGTGCGGGCTACGGGCGGGGGCGTCCCCGGCCGTCGCGCTCCCACTCGTACGCCAGCACCGCCAGCGCCACCACCAGGGCCCCGAGCAGCCAGCCGCCGAGCACGTCCGAGGGCCAGTGGACGCCGAGCCACACCCGGGTCAGACCGACGCCCACGACCGAGAACCCGGCCGCGGCCAGGGCCGTACGCCAGATGGCGCGACCGGTGCCGTAGCGGTGCAGCAGCCACAGCAGCAGGCCGCAGACCACCGTGGCCGTCATGGTGTGCCCGGACGGGAAGGCCGCGTAGTGGGCGGAGTCGACCGGGTCGGGCCACGCCGGGCGCGGGCGGCCGACCGCGGCCTTGAGGGACTGCTGGGCGGCCGTCCCCAGCGCGCAGGTCAGGGTCAGCCACAGCGCGGTCCACCACGCCGAGTGCCGCCACACCAGCCACACCGCGACCGCCGCGCACAGCAGGCGCATGGTCAGCGGATCCCAGACCCAGTCCGCCAGGACGCGCAGTACCTGCGTGGTGCCGTGGTCCGCCACCGCCCAGCGGTGGGTGGCGTCGGCGATGTCCTCGTCCACCGCGACCAGGGGAGGCCACTCGCCGGCGACGAGGGCGAGCAGCAGCGCCGAGGAGAGGGCGAGAACGGCGGTCGCGAGAAGGGGAGCAGGGCGGTCGCTGGGTGGGGGGCGCATGACGCGATCTTTGCCGAATCATTGCCCGCAGGGCAATTCCCCCTGACGGATACGGCTTTACCCGAGGGCGCGCAGACTCGGTACGAGCGCCACCAGCACCGGGATCACCGGGACCAGGGCGGCCGTCGCGGTCAGTCGCAGCCGGTGCCGGGCGGGCAGGCGGTCCGGGGCGGTGAGCAACCGGTCGACGCGCTGCGGGACATGGGCGTGCGGCGTCGGTCCTGGGCCGAACACGCCCCGGTCCTCGTTGAGTTCGACCAGTGCGAGCGCGGTGGTGAGCCGGCCGTGGCGGCGGGAGGCCACGTCGTCGGCGGCCAGTTCGACCAGCCGGTGCATCTCGTCGCGGAACGCGGCGAACACCGGGATCTGCGGGAACCCGCCCGCCAGCGCGGCCGAGCAGTGCAGCAGCCAGTCGTGCCGGGCCTGCGCGTGGCCCTGCTCGTGGGCGAGGACCGCATCCAGCTGACGGCCCTTCAGGCGACGCAACGCAGCCGTGGTCACGACGAGCTGGGGCGCCGCTCCGGGCAGCCACCAGGCATCCGGGCGCTCGCCCTCGAGGACGACGAGCCGGCCGCCGGCCGGTTCCTCGCCGGGCAACAGCGGTGACCGCACCAGCAGTTCGGCCTGTTGCCGGTTGCGTCTGGCCCTGGCCCGCGCGATCTCCCGTACCAGCATCGCCCCGCTCCACAGCCCGGCGCAGGCGAGGACCACCGCGGTCACCGCCGCCCACGGGCCGGTCGTACCGAGCGCGTAGGCGTCCACCACACCGCTCGGGGCCGTCGCGAACACATGCCCGCGCACCGCCTGCCAGGCCGCCGCCGCGCTCAGCGTCATCGACAGCGCGCAGCACAGCAGGACGGCCGCCACCACGCACTGCCACACCCACAGCGCGACCACGGGCTCCCGGTCGGTCCAGTCGGCCCGGGCGAGCAGCCGGGGGCCGGCCACGGCGGTCAGCGCGCCGAGCAGCAGCAGTGCCACGGGGACCATCATGGCCTGCACCCTATGAGCGCAGGACCGCTCACGGGTACAGGCCATTACGCCAAAGTGACGCAAGCAACGTCTGCGCCGCGAGCGCTGTCACGGCCTCACAGGGCGAGCAGCATCGCCACCATCCCGATCCCCATCGACAGCCGGCACGCCCGCGCCAGCTCGGGCCGGTCGCCCCACTTGACCGAGCCCGGCCCGGCGGCCACCGCGACCGGGACGAGCCGCGCGCCGGACAGCAGCACATAGCCGGTGAAGTAGAGCAGCAACAGCCCGGTCACCAGCGGGACTCCGGCGCCGCCGTGATGGTGGCCGCCGGGGGAGGCCGCCATCGCCACCGCCATGTAGACCATCGCCCCGGCCCCCACCAGATGGTGCAGATGGTGCGGGCTGCTGCGAGCGCTCCACAGGGCGCGCAGCGCGGCCGCGCCGAACACCGCGCCGTACAGCGGCCACGCCCACGTCGGCGGGGTGAACACCGTCGCGGGCACGGCCATGACGGCCATGCCGAACCCCATCAGCGCCTCGCCGCCCGCGGCGCGCCGCTGCTCCTGGACACCGCTGCGCATCCGCAGCAGGCAGTAGGCACCGGTCGCCGCGCACACCGCGACCAGCAGCCAGCCGGGCGAAGCCGGTCCGTGCACAGCGCACCTCCCCGCTCGACGTCGCGTCGAGGGATGCGATGCCCCGGCCGTACGGCGCGCACGCGAGCGCAAGGGTGTACACGGGGAGCATTCGGCGGAGCACAGCCTGTGAGCAGGATCGTTCGAATACGTTTTACGAGTAAAACACATGCTAAATTGATGGGTATGAGCGCCGCGACCCCCACGACCACCCGCCGTCTGCCCCTCGCCGGTGTGCTGCGCCTCGGCCGGCCCTCCGACATCTGGTTCAAGCCCGCCTTCAGCGTGGTCGCCGCGGTCGCCCCGCCCAACCTGGCCCTGCTGGCCCTCGGCCGCCTCGACCTGGCGATGTACACGATGGCCGGATCGCTGTGCGCTCTCTACGGCCACAACCGCCCCTACCTCGCCCGCGCCCGCACCTTGGCCTGGGTGATCCTCGGCATGGTCGGCGGCCTGGCCGTCGCGCTGACCGCCGCCTCGCTCACCACGAACGCGGCGGTCCTGGTCACCGTCGGCGCGCTCATGGCCGCCGTGCAGAAGGTCCTCTGCGACGCCACCCGCGTCGGCCCGCCCGGGAACGTGGTCCTCACCTTCATCAGCTCCGCCTCTCTGTTCGCCCCGCAGACCTTCAGCCAGGTCCCCGGCCACCTCGGGCTGGCCCTCGCGGCGGGCGCCTGGGCCTGGCTGGTCGGCATGGCCCCCGGGCTGCTCCGCCCGCACGGTCCCGAACGCCGGGCCACCGCCCACGCCCTGAACGCCACCGCCGCCCACGCCGACACCCGCGGCACCGGCGACGGCCGGGACCGGACCCGCGCCGCCGCGGCCGCCGCCGTGCAGACCGCCTGGCAGTCCCTGCTCGCCACCGGCGCCCGCACCGACCGCACCCGCCGCGCGCTCGAACACCTCGTCGTCCGCGCCGAGGTCGCCCTCGCCGCCCCGGCCGACGCCGACCCGGCGCTGCTGCGCGGCTGGGCCCGTGCGCTGCGCGGCACCGGACGCGTCCCGCGGGTGGCCGGTGCCGACGACGACCTCCTCGGCGTCGACGCCGAACGCGCCGTACCGCAGCGCCCGTTGTGGCGCCGGCTCGGCCCGCTCGCCCCTCTCGCCGCCCGCACCGCGCTCGGCTGCGCCCTCGCCGGCTACGTCTCCCTCGCCCTCGGCGTGGGCCGCCCCTACTGGGCGCTGGTCACCGCCGCCTCCCTGTACCAGGCCAACGTCACGCTCACCTGGAGCCGGGGGGTGCAGCGTGTCGTCGGCAACCTCCTCGGCGTCCTCGTCTTCGCCGCCGTCGTGCCGCTCGCCCACCTCCACCCGGCCGCCCTGGTGCTGTGCTGCCTCGCCTTCAACTTCGGCGCCGAGGCGCTGATCGGCCGCAACTACTGGCTCGGCAGCGTCTGCGTCACCCCGATGGCCCTGCTCGTCACCGAGTTCGCCCGCACCCAGGACGCCGGACAGCTGATCACCGAGCGGGTCGTGGACACCGTGGTCGGCGCGCTCGTCGGCTTCGCCACCGCCGTCGTCGTCACCAACCGCCGGGCCGGCGACCGCATCGAACACGCCCTGACCGCCGTCGAACGGGCCCGCGAACAGGCCGCCCGCCTGCTCACCGATCCGCAGCCGGCCCCGCGCGCCCTGGAGGCCGCCAGGCGCACCCTGTCCGCCGCCCTGGCCGATCTGCGCGCCACGGCCGACGCCGCGTCCGGCGAGTGGTGGCAGCGCGCACTGCCCCAGGAGCGGGTCGTGCTCGCCGAGCAGTCCGGACACCGTACGCTCGCCGCGACGGTACGACGCCAGGGAGCGCACTCCTGGGGCGGCGCGAGGACAACGGAGGACGTACGGCCATGACGGCGACCAACGGACGACCGGCGGCCGGGAGCGACGCGGACAGAGGCGCGGAAGAGGCCGCGGGGGTGGGCTGGGGCGCGCGCCGGGACGACACGGTCGCGGCCGTCGTCCGGCAGTGGCGAAGCGTCCATCCCGCGCTGGACACGGGTCCCATGGAGGTCATCGGCCGGATCAACCGCTGCGCCGCCCTCCTCCAGCAGGCCGAGGACGCCCCGCTGCGCCGGGCCGGCCTCAGCCGCCCCGAGTTCGACCTGCTCGGCGCGCTCCGCCGCACCGGCCACGAGCTGACCCCGAGCGAACTCGCCAAGGAGACCTTCTCCTCCGGTGCCGCCGTCACCAAACGGCTCAAGCAGCTCACCGAACGCGGCCTGGTCGAGCGGCGCGGCGACGCCCGTGACCGCAGGGTCGCCCACCTGCGCCTCACCGACACCGGCCGCGACCTCGTCGACGGCATCCTGCCCGAGCAACTCGCCTACGAGACGGCCGTGCTGTCCGTCCTCGCCCCCGAGGGCCAGGGCGAACTGGCGGGGCTCCTCGCGGAGTTGCTCGGCCGACTGGAGGGGCGGATGGGCGCGCTGCGGGCCTGACCGCCGGATCCGCTTCGGCTTCGCTGGAAGTGCCGCGAAATGACGTGTGTCGACTGCGGCGCCGTCGTGGCCGGCCGCGCAGTTCTCCCGGCCTTCGGCCGGGGGTACCCCCAGCGCCCCTTCAGGGCGCTACCGTCGGCCGGTAGCGCAGCGGGTGGTCGGCCGGCACCTCCACCAGCACGATCCTGATCCCGTCCGGATCGGCGATCCACGTCTCGACCAGGCCCCACGGCTCCCTGAGGGGCGGGCGCACGATCTCGACGCCCTTCGCCACCAGCTCCTCGTGCGCAGCCGCGACGTCCGCGACCTGCAGCCACAGCTGCACGGCCGGTGAGGCCGGGAGATCCGACCGCCCGGAGACCTCGAGGAACCCGCCGCCGAGGAAGTAGACCGTGCCGCGCTCCGGGCCCTCCCCGAACTCGCGGTAGACGGCGAGCCCGAGCCGCTCACCGTAGAAGGCGCGGGAGCGCTCGGGGTCGGTGGGGTGGATCAGCGTACGGCTGCTCAGTACATGCACCATGCGACCGGAGCGTAGTGGCAGCCTGCGGCGGGATCCGGACGGCGCGGGTGCCGGGAAGGGGAGTGGGGGAGCGGCGATAGGCTCGGCTCCGGCTCAGTCGCGCTTGAGATCGGAGAACCCGCCCATGGAGAACGCCGCAGCCGGACCGGCCTTCCGCGACGCCACCGACGCCGACGTGGACGTCCTGGTCGCGTTGATCGAGTCGGCCTACCGGGGTGACGACAGCCGGGTCGGCTGGACCACCGAGGCGGACATCCTGGAGGGGCAGCGCACCGACCCGGAGGGCGTCCTCGAAGTGATCAAGGCGCCGGACAGCAAGTTGCTCGTCGTCGAGCGGGACGGCGGGGTCGTCGCCTGCTGCCAGCTCGAACACCGCGGCGACCACGCCTACTTCGGCATGTTCGCGGTGAGCCCCGCCCTCCAGGGCGCCGGTCTCGGCAAGGTCGTCATCGCCGAGGCCGAACGCCAGGCCCGCGAGGACTGGGGCGTGACGGAGATGCACATGACGGTGATCTCGGTGCGCGAGGACCTGATCGCCTGGTACGAGCGGCGCGGCTACCGCCGTACGGGAAAGATGACGCCGTTCCCGTACGGCGAGGAGCGCTTCGGCATTCCGCAACGCGACGACCTGCAGTTCGAGCTGCTGGTCAAGCCCCTGGTGTGAGGTGCGGGCCGGCGTTCAGGCCGTGAAGCGGGCGGTGCGCTTGATCTCCGGGTAGTCGGTCGTCGCGCCGTCCAGCTGGAGCGCGCGCACCAGCCGCAGCTCGTCCTGGGTGTTCACCACCCAGCCGATCACCCTGAGGTCCGCCTTGCGGGCGTGCTCGACGACCTCCAGGGTCAGCCGCCGGATGTTCAGGCAGAGGGTGGCCGCCCTCGCCTCCTGGGCCCGTTCCACGACGTCGGTGCCGTAGCGGCTGGCGATCAGCGCGGTGCGCACCCCCGGCACCAGCCGGGCGATCTCGGCGACCGCCTCGTCGTGGAACGAGGACACCTCGACCCGGGAGACCAGGTCCCGCCGCTGCATGACCTCGGCCAGCGCCCTGGCCGCGGCCACGTCCTTGATCTCGGCCTGCAACGGCGTCCGTACCGCGTCCAGGACCTCCTCGAACACCGGCACCCGCTCGCCCCGGCCCGCGTCCAGCCCCCGCAGCTCCTCCAGGGTCTTCTCGGCGATCGGGCCGGTGCCGTCGGTCGTGCGGTCCACCTCCGCATCGTGCATGACGACCAGGGCGCCGTCCTTGCTCAGGTGGAGATCGAGTTCGATCAGGTCGAGGCCGGCCTGCTGCGCGGCGACGAAGGAACGGAGGGTGTTCTCGGGCTCGACGCCCATGACTCCGCGGTGACCGATGGTGAGGAAGTTCAAGATTCAACTCGCTTCCGTCGACGGCGGCGGTGGGTGCAGGCGCGCGAACCGTACGACGGACGTCGCTGTCCACGCGGCTGGGCGCAGCCTAATGGCCGCCCGTCGCGATGAACCCGTACGTACACGGGGGGATTGGTGCGCCGGGTGCGCGACACCTGGCCCGTGCCCCGGTCGGCGGTCACCCGGTGGTGGGCGCGTCCCCTCGCGCATTGACCGGCCGGATCCGTGCGGTCCCCCGGAGCTGACGCCTCATCACCGATCGTAGTGAATGTGAGCGCCTTCACGGTTTCGCACAGGAAAAAGCGCGGTGAAGGCGGGATGCTGCAGGATAATTTCCTGAGGGCCCCCTTGCTGGGAGAAACCTCGTATGCATACGGTGTCCTAACGGAAGCTTCTCCCGTGGAGGATGGGTCATGACGGAAATTCTTGTGCAGGTGGGTTCGGAGGAGCAGGTTCCTCCCGTGACCAGGGTGATTGAGCACCCGGCATGGCCCGTGCTCAAGGATGCCGTGGAGCGGATCCGGCCATGGCAGTCGAAGGACGGCTCCATCGACTTCGAGGCGGACGGCGCGCCGGCGCGTTCCGACGCGGAGGCGGCCGTGCGGCGTGTCGTCGAAGCCGTGGAAGAGCTGTCCTCGCTGCTCCCGCACGACGCCGACTATCATCGCGCGCTGGTGACGGACCTGCGGCGGTGGGCCGTCGGCGGCTTCCAGGTGCCCGACTTCCTCGACTCGCTGCTCGCCTTCCAGCCCGCGGCCGGCCGCGCGGACGGCCTCCAGCACCTGGTCGTCTTCCCGATGTACACGCAGAACGGCAACCCGGACCGCAACCTGGAGGCGGTCGTGCTGCGCATGGTCTGGCCGGACTGGCTGGCCGAGTTGGAGCGCACCCGGTACGACAACCCGCTGTTCTGCGGCATCACCTTCGAGGACTTCACGGCCGGCTACGACACCAACTCCGCCGTCCTCTTCCCCGAGACCATCGCCGTGCGCGAAGCGCCGGAACGATTCTCCTGGGGCGGCATCTTCTGCGACCGCGAGGCCGCCCGGTTCCGCCGGGTCACCGACGCGGCCGTCGACATCCTGGGCCTCGAACTCCCCGAGGACATCGCCGCGATGGTCCACGACCAGAAGCGCTGCGAGGAGGCCTTCGTGCTGTGGGACATGGTCCACGACCGCACCCACAGCCACGGCGACCTGCCGTTCGACCCGTTCATGATCAAGCAGCGCCAGCCGTTCTGGATGTACGGCCTGGAGGAGCTGCGCTGCGACCTCACCGCCTTCAAGGAGGCCGTGAAGCTGGCGGCCGACGGCGTCCCGCAGGCCCGTGACGTCCAGTACGCGGTGCTCTTCGACCGCATGTTCCGCTTCCCGGTCACCGGCGACCGCGTCCGCAACTACGACGGGCTCGGCGGCCAGCTGCTCTTCGCCTACCTGCACAGGCACGACGTGGTCCGCTGGACCGACAACAGGCTCGCCATCGACTGGGAGCGTGCCCCGCAGGTCACCAACCAGCTGTGCGCCGAGATCGAGAAGCTGTACAAGGACGGCATCGACCGCCCGAAGCTCGTCCACTGGTTCGCCGGGTACGAGCTGGTCGCCACCTATCTCGCCCCCCACCCCGGGTCCAAGTGGGCCAAGGGCCCCGAGGCCCTGGACCTGACCCTGCCGCCGCGCAAGCTCGTGGACGACGTGCTTCCGGACGAGTTTCCGCTGAGCATGTTCTACGAGGCCCTGTCCAAGAAACTGAAGAACGTGATCGCTGCGACTCGCGGCATCACGGCGGACAGCGCCGAGCCGGTCGCCGCGTGAGCGACCGGCAGCGGAACACTGCTCAAGAGGGGAAGCACATGGCGGGCAACGGGTCTCTCAGTGGTGCGGTCATCGCGGTGGCCGGGGCGGGTGGACCGGCGGGCCGGGCGACGCTGCTGCGCCTGGCGGAGGCGGGCGCGACCGTCGTAGGGGCGGACAACGATCCGCAGCGTCTTTCGGAGGCCGTGGACGCGGCTCGCTACGCGTCCGGCGGCGCGAGCGTCACGGGTGACACGGTGGATCTGCTCGATCTGCAGTCCACCCGGGACTGGGCCACCCACGTCGAGAAGGACTTCGGCCGCGTCGACGGCCTGGTGCACCTGGTAGGCGGCTGGCGCGGCAGCGAGACCTTCACCAAGACCAGCCTCGACGACTGGGACTTCCTGGAGCTGCTGCTCGTCAAGACCGTGCAGCACACCTCCCTGGCCTTCCACGAGGCGCTGCAGCGCAGCGAGCGCGGCCGGTACGTCCTGATCAGCGCCGCCGCCGCGAGCAGGCCCACCGCGGGCAACGCCGCGTACGCCGCGGGCAAGGCCGCCGCCGAGGCCTGGACGCTCGCCCTCGCGGACTACTTCCGCAAGGCCGGGGGCGCCGGGGGCCCGACCTCCGCCGCTGCCATCCTGGTGGTGAAGGCGTTGGTGCACGACGCGATGCGTGCCGAGCGGCCCAACGCGAAGTTCGCGGGCTTCACCGACGTCAAGGACCTGGCCGAGGCCATCGAGGGCGTCTGGAGCAAGTCCGCCGCCGAAGTGAACGGAAACCGTCTGTGGCTGACCGAGAAGCCGTGAACCCTCCGAAGACCGACGCGCGTCGCCACCACGACCCGCGGGTCCGCGGTTTCGCCAGTGACAACTACGCCGGAGCCCACCCGGAGGTGCTGGCCGCCCTGGCCCTCGCCAACGGCGGCCACCAGGTGGCGTACGGCGAGGACGAGTACACCGAGAACCTCCAGCGGATCGTCCGCAGCCACTTCGGGGCCACCGCGGAGGCCTTCCCGGTCTTCAACGGCACCGGCGCCAACGTCGTCGCGCTCCAGGCGGTGACCGACCGCTGGGGCGCGGTGATCTGCGCCGAGAGCGCGCACATCAACGTCGACGAGGGCGGCGCCCCCGAGCGCATGGGCGGCCTCAAGCTGCTCACCGTGCCCACCCCCGACGGCAAGCTCACCCCGGACCTCATCGACCGGCAGGCGTACGGCTGGGACGACGAGCACCGTGCGATGCCCCAGGTGGTGTCCATCACCCAGAGCACCGAGCTGGGCACCCTCTACACGCCGGACGAGATCCGCGCGATCTGCGAGCACGCCCACGGGCACGGCATGAAGGTGCACCTGGACGGCTCCCGGATAGCCAACGCGGCGGCCTCCCTGGACGTACCGATGCGCACGTTCACCAACGCCGTCGGCGTCGACATCCTCTCCCTGGGCGGCACCAAGAACGGCGCGATCTTCGGCGAGGCGGTCGTGGTGATCAACCAGGACGCCGTCAGCCACATGAAGCACCTGCGCAAGCTGTCCATGCAGCTCGCCTCCAAGATGCGCTTCGTGTCGGTCCAGCTGGAGGCACTGCTCGCCAAGGACCTGTGGCTGCGCAACGCCCGGCACGCCAACGAGATGGCCCAGCGGCTCGCCGAGGGCGTCCGGGCCGTGCACGGCGTGGAGATCCTCCACCCGGTGCAGGCCAACGGCGTCTTCGCCCGCCTCCCGCACGACGTGAGCCTGCGCCTGCAGAAGCGCTTCCGGTTCTACTTCTGGGACGAGGCGGCCGGCGACGTGCGCTGGATGTGCGCCTTCGACACGACCGAGGAGGACGTGGACGCGTTCGTGGCGGCGCTCAAGGAGGAGATGACGCGCTGAGGCCTCCGGCGGGAGCGCCGTGATCTTTCGGCTGCGGCGCCGTCGTGGCTGGTCGCGCAGTTCCTCACCCAGCCTTCGGCCGGGGTACCCCCAGCGCCCCTCGCGGGGCGCTGCAGAGGCGGCTTGATGCATAGATATGCGTTCACCTGAAAAATCATTGACGCTCGGGTGATCGCATTTCTATGCTCTGCGGCCATGGAGCTCATCCAGAACACCGCCGACCTGTCCGCATACTTGGCCGCCGACGAGGTCATCGACCATCACCATCCCCTGGTCCGGGAGACGGCCGCCCGACTGGCGGCGGGTGCCGAGGACTCGTATGGCTATGCACGTGCCGCGTACGAATACGTACGGGACGCCATCCCGCACTCCCAGGACTCCGGCGACATGCGCGTGACCTGGCGGGCCTCGGACGTGCTGGAGCACCGCACCGGCATCTGCTACGCCAAGGCCCACGCCCTGGCCGCCCTGCTGCGCGCCGAGGACATCCCGGCGGCCCTGTGCTATCAGCGGCTGGCGGGCGACGACGGTGGCGGCCACGTCGTGCACGGTCTGATCGCCGTCCGCTTCCGCGGCGCCTGGCACCGGCAGGACCCGCGCGGCAACAAACCGGGCGTCGACGCCCGGTTCTCCCTCGACGGCGAACGGCTGGCCTGGGTCCCCGACCCTCAGTCCAATGAGATGGACTATCCAGTCCTGTACGCTGAACCACACCCGGTCGTGCTCGGCGTGCTCAAAGCGGCGCCCGACCGCCCGTACCTCTGGAAGACCCTCCCCACCGCACTCTGAGGCAAGGCCCATGACTCTCACGCTCACCGTGTCCGACGAGGTGCGCGCCCTCGCGCCCGGCTTCACGCACGTCGCCATCGAGGCCCATGGCCTGGTCAACGGGCCCAGCACCGAGGCGAGTTCGGCGCTCCTCGACGAGGCGGCCCGGCGGCTGGCCGTACGCCTCGACGGGCGCGCCCCGCACGAGGACCCGCACATGGTGGCCTGGCGGGCGGCCTACACGGCCTTCGGGTCCAAGCCGTCCCGCACCCGCAACTCGGCCGAGGCGCTGGCCAGGCGGGCCCTCGCGGACGGCGGCCTGCCCCGCATCAACCTGCTCGTGGACCTCTACAACGCGATCAGCGTCGCCCACCTGATCCCGGTCGGGGGTGAGGACCTCGACCTTGTCCAGGGCGGGATGCGCCTCCTGCGCGCCACGGGCGAGGAGGACTTCGTGACCGTGGCCGGGGGCGAGGAGACCGTCGAGCACCCCGACGCCGGCGAGGTCGTGTGGTGCGACGACGCCGGAGTCACCTGCCGCCGCTGGAACTGGCGCCAGGGCCCCCGCACCCGCCTCACGGAGCGGACGGCCTCGGCGGTCTTCCTCCTGGAGGGTCTCGCCCCGGTGCCGGTACCCGAGGTGGCGTCGGCGGGCGCCGAACTCGCCGAACTGCTGGAGAAGTTCAGCCCGGGCGCCCGCATCGAGGTGCGCGCGCCCGAGTCGGCCGGCTGAGGCTCAGATCGCCTCGGCGGCCTTCAGCTGGTCCAGCGTGGGGGCCGTGCCGCCCAGATGGGTAGGGAGCCACCACGTGTCGGACGCGTCCTTGGGACGGGCCGGGTAGGCGCGCTGGGCGGCGTCAAGAAGCTCCTGGACGCGCTCGCGCAGCCGGCGGGTGATGGCGCCCGCGTACTGGTCCCGAGGCGCGTCGACCGGCTCGCCGACCCGGATGGTGATGGGCAGGTGGTTCCGCTTGAAGTTGCGCGGCTGGCCCTTGGTCCAGATGCGCTGGGTGCCCCACAGGGCCATCGGCACGAGCGGGACGCCGGCCTCCTGGGCCAGGCGCGCCGCGCCCGACTTGAAGCTCTTCAGCGTGAAGGACTGGGAGATCGTGGCCTCCGGGAAGACGCCCACGATCTCACCGGACTTCAGCGAGTCCAGCGCGTGCTGGTAGGCGGCCTCGCCCTGCTTGCGGTCCACCGGGATGTGCTTCATCCCGCGCATCAGCGGACCGGAGATCCGGTGCCGGAACACCGACTCCTTCGCCATGAACCGCACCAGGCGCTTCTGCGGAAGCGCCGCCAGGCCGTCGAAGACGAAGTCCAGGTAGCTGATGTGATTGCTCACCAGCACGGCGCCGCCCGAGCGCGGGATGTTCTCCGAACCCTGGCAGTCGATCTTGAGGTCCCAGACCTTGAACAGCGTCTTGGCGAAACCGATGACGGGACGGTAGACCAGCTCTGCCATGGGCGGGACGGACCCTTTCTGCTCTGCCTGGGAAAGGGGCTCCCGGCGGGAAGTTACGGAGCCGTAGGTTTACGGCGTCTCGCAGATGGTGCCCGAAGAACGGACGGGGAGCCAGCCCTGGTGCCCGGGCGCGGCGAGATCCTCGTCACGTTCGCCCCTTGATCCACCTCGCGCTTTTAACGCGCCTTTACTCCGCGCGCACCCCCAACCGCCGCACGAGCAGGAACATCTCGCAGCCCAGGCAGTACCCGAATGCCGCATTCAGGAAGGCCGCGGCGAGCGCGATTCCGGTCGCCGCGAGGCCCAACCACGCGGGGCCCAGCGCGAATCCGACCAGACCGAGCCCGGCGAAGACCAGTCCGACCGCCTGTGCGAACCGCGGGGGCTCCGGCGGTTCGAACTCGGTCGGGGGGCCGAGGCGCGGTCGTACGGCTGTGCGGAACGCCCAGCCGTACGGCGAGCGGGTCATGCCCCCGGCCGCGCCGAGCGCGAACGCCAGCGTCTGCCAGGCGAGGATCCAGGGGCTTCGGGTGATGAGGGCGGCGGCCAGCACGACCGTCGTCACGGCCGCCGCGAACCGCGGCCCACGTGCGTCGATATCCATGAACCAAGGATTCCGCCCCGCGGGCCGGTAGGGGAGCCGGGAATCTTTGCAGTCTTGTGAACGCTTTTCCCGTTGGTGAGCGGTCTCGTGGATCCTTGTCCGGTGATGACCGGACTCGTGGTGTGCGTGGCGGTGCTCGCGGCGGCGAGCGTCTACGGAGTGCTGCACAGGCGGCGGAGCGGGAGGGTACGGGTGCGCGGGCGGGACGACGGCAAGCGGCTCGGAGCGGCCGAACTCGGCGGCGAACTGGGCGAACGGGCCACCCTGGTGCAGTTCTCCAGCGCGTTCTGCGCCCCTTGCAGGGCCACCCGGCGGGTGCTGGGCGAGGTCGCGGGGATGGTGCCCGGCGTCACCCACGTCGAGATCGACGCCGAGGACCGCCTGGACCTCGTACGCGAGCTGGAGATCCTCAAGACCCCCACCGTGCTGGTGCTCGACGCGGACGGCCGGGTGGTGCGCCGGGCCACCGGACAGCCCCGCAAGGCGGACGTCATCGCGGCGCTGGGCGAGGCGGTCTGACGGCCGTGCCGATGACGGTGAGGCACCTCCCATATGCCGGAACGTACTTGACTGGGCGCACCACCTATCGTCAGCCTGACCGTATGCCTCAGGAACTCCTTCTCTTCGGGCGGGCCCACGTGGACCTGGCCCGCACCGCGAGCGCGCGCTGTCCGGGCTGTTGAGCAGCCACGGACCCGAACACCGCCCCTCGCAGAAGGACAATTCCATGACGGCCACGCCCGACCTCGGCACCCCTCAGCTCGCCTCTCCCGATCTGCTCCGTTCCGCCTTCCGGCGGCACGCGGCCGGTGTGGCGGTGATCACCGCGCGCGGCGCCGACGGCCCGGTCGGGTTCACCGCCACCTCCCTCGCCTCCGTCTCCGCCGAGCCCCCGATGCTCTCCTTCGGCGTCGGCACGGGCGCCTCCAGCTGGCCCGCGATATCCACCGCCGAGCACATCGGCGTGCACATCCTCGGCGAGCACCAGGCGGAGCTCGCGGCCACCTTCGCGCGCAGCGGCGCCGACCGGTTCGGGGCGCCCACCAACTGGCGGGACGGCCATGCTGGTGTCCCGGTCCTCGACGACGTACTGGTGTGGCTGGTGTGCCGGGTCGTCGCCCGCGTGCCGGCCGGTGACCACCGGATCGTGCTGGCCGAGGTGCTCGTCGGCGACCCCTCCCGCGCCGGCCGGCCGCTCCTGTACCACCAGGGCGGCTTCAACGGCCTGCGGGACTGATCACACGCCCCTGGTTCCGGGAATCACACGCCCCTCGTTCTGCGAACGCGTCGAGTTCCGGTTACGCTGCGTTGCGAAGGTCACAGTTCAAAGCGCTTGCTTAGCGGGCATGACCTGAGTGTACTGGTGAGTAATATTTCGTTCGGAGCGCTCGGCCGCCCCGACCGGGATGAGCCGCTTGAGGCGCCTATGCTGCCTGCAAGAGGCAGCCCAGAAGAGACGATGCAGTAGGAGAGCCGGCGTGAGCCTGAGGATCGTTGTCACTGTGAAGTACGTGCCCGACGCCACTGGCGACCGGCACTTCGCCGATGACCTGACCGTCGACCGTGACGACGTGGACGGTCTCCTCTCCGAGCTGGACGAGTACGCGGTCGAGCAGGCGCTGCAGATCGCGGAGAACTCGGACGACGACGTCGAGGTCACCGTTCTGACCGTGGGTCCCGAGGACGCCAAGGACGCGCTGCGCAAGGCGCTGTCCATGGGTGCGGACAAGGCGATCCACGTCGAGGACGACGACCTGCACGGCACCGACGCCATCGGCACCTCCCTCGTGCTGGCCAAGGCGATCGAGAAGGCCGGCTTCGACCTGGTGGTCTCCGGCATGGCCTCCACCGACGGCACCGCCGGTGTGGTCCCGGCCCTGCTCGCCGAGCGCCTCGGCGTCCCGCAGGTCACCCTGCTCTCCGAGGTCTCGGTCGAGGACGGCACGGTCAAGGGCCGCCGCGACGGCGACGCGGCCAGCGAGCAGCTGGAGGCCTCCTTGCCGGCGGTCGTGTCGGTGACCGACCAGTCGGGTGAGGCGCGTTACCCGTCCTTCAAGGGCATCATGGCGGCCAAGAAGAAGCCGGTGCAGTCCTGGGACCTGTCCGACCTCGACATCGAGGCGGAGGAGGTCGGCCTGGAGGGTGCCTGGACCGCGGTCGAGGGCGCCACCGCGCGTCCGGCCCGTACGGCGGGCACGATCGTCAAGGACGAGGGCGAGGGCGGCAAGCAGCTCGCCGAGTTCCTCGCGGGCCAGAAGTTCATCTGAGCCCAGCAGTCGCTGACCGCCCCTCAACTTATCCAAGCAGGAGAGCATTCCCATGGCTGAAGTCCTCGTCTACGTCGACCACGTGGACGGCGCCGTCCGCAAGCCCACCCTGGAGCTGCTGACCCTGGCCCGCCGCATCGGCGAGCCCGTCGCCGTCGCGCTGGGCAACGGCGCCGCCGACACCGCCGCCGCGCTGGCCGAGCACGGTGCGGTGAAGGTCCTCACCCACGACGCGTCCGAGTACGCCGACTACCTGGTCGTCCCGAAGGTGGACGCCCTCCAGGCCGCCGTCGCCGCCGTCTCCCCGGCCGCCGTGCTGGTCCCGTCCTCCGCCGAGGGCAAGGAGATCGCGGCCCGTCTGGCGCTGCGCATCGGTTCGGGCATCATCACCGACGCCGTCGACCTGGAGGCCGGCGACGAGGGCCCGGTGGCCACCCAGTCGGTGTTCGCCGCGTCCTTCACCACCAAGTCCCGTGTCTCCAAGGGCACCCCGGTCATCACGGTCAAGCCCAACAGCGCCGCCGTCGAGGCCGCCCCGGCCGCAGGCAGCGTCGAGGCCCTCGCGGTGACCTTCTCGGACCAGGCGACCGGCACCAAGGTGACCGGCCGTACCCCGCGCGAGTCGACCGGGCGTCCGGAGCTGACCGAGGCCGCGATCGTGGTCTCCGGCGGCCGTGGCGTCAACGGCGCCGAGAACTTCGCGATCATCGAGGCCCTCGCCGACTCCCTCGGCGCGGCTGTGGGTGCCTCGCGTGCCGCCGTCGACGCCGGCTGGTACCCGCACACCAACCAGGTCGGCCAGACCGGCAAGTCCGTCTCCCCGCAGCTGTACATCGCCAACGGCATCTCCGGCGCGATCCAGCACCGCGCGGGCATGCAGACCTCGAAGACCATCGTGGCCGTCAACAAGGACGCCGAGGCCCCGATCTTCGAGCTGGTCGACTTCGGCGTGGTCGGCGACCTCTTCGACGTCGTCCCGCAGCTGACCGAGGAGGTCAAGGCCCGCAAGGGCTGACCGCCGCCGCCGGACAGGCCGAGGCCCCCGCGACCGACACCGGTCACGGGGGCCTCGTGCTGTCCGCACGGGCCCGGTTCAGCGCAGGCTCAGGGTGGCCTGCACGGGCAGGTGGTCGCTCGGGAACTGGCCGTGCCACGAAAAGGTGTCCATCGTCGCCCGGTGCGTGGTCACCCCCGGCGATGTCAGGATCCAGTCGATCCGGTCGCCGTCCGGCTTGAGGCGGTGGTAGCCGTGGAAGGTCGCGTACTGGGGGCCGCGGTGCTCCGCCGCGTCCCAGGTGTCGACGAGCCCCGAGTCCACCAGGGTGTCGTAGGCCCGGTTCTTGTGGGCGTACGCGTTGAAGTCGCCCGTCACCACGACGGGCAGCCTCGGGGCGAACTCCGCGATCCGCTTCACCAGGAGCGTGGCGCTGCGCTCGCGGGCGTACTGGCTCTTCTGGTCGAAGTGGGTGTTGGCGACGTAGAACTCCCGCCCGTCGTCGGCCAGGTCGCGGAACCGTACCCAAGTGACGATGCGGGGGAAGGCGGCGCCCCAGGTGTTGGAGCGGATGACCTCCGGGGTGTCGGAGAGCCAGAAGGTGTAGTGCTCCAGCGGGACCAGGCGCCGGATGTCGTAGTAGATGGCTGTCGACTCGTCCCGGCTGCCGCCCTCGCGGCCGGTGCCGACCCAGTCGTAGTGCGGCCCGAGGTCGCTGTCGATGTCGCGCAGCTGCTGGTAGAGCCCCTCCTGGGTGCCCATGACCTGGGGCTGTGCGCGGCGTAGCAGTTCGGCCATCACCGGGCGGCGGTCGGCCCAGCTGTTGGGCTCGGCGGTGCCGGCGTACCGCAGGTTGAAGGTCATGACGTCGAGGCGGGGCGCCGGCCGCGCCGGTGCCGCGAGGGTCGCGACCCGGCGGGCCCGTGATCCGGCGGCGGAGACAGAGGAGGCGGAGGAGGCGGTGATCGCGGCACTGGAGAGGGGCACGGTGACCGCTGCGGCCAACAGGGCCTGCAGTCCCAGCCGGCGGGTGACTCGACGCTGGTTCGGCACGACGGCTCCTTCAGGGGGGCACAAGCCGGGCGGGCGGGCGTTGAGCAGTGTGATACCCAGGAGTGTGATGAGCGTGAACATGCCCAGATGGGGGCGTGTCGCCCCGTGGACACGGTGTTGACCGCTCCGAAGGCGCCCGGATACCTTCATTCAACGGATTGTTGATTCCGTACAGTGGAAAACAGGAGGGTCTGGGATGGGTCAGGGCCGGCAGGAGAAGGTGGCGACGAGCCTCGCGGGCGCCGTCAGCGAGGAGATCAGCGCCTCCCTCGCACCCGTCGACGCCGAACTGGAGCGCCGCTATCCGGGTGATCCGGGGACCCGCCAGCCCGTCCACACCGTGTACGTCCCCGGCGACGCCTTCACGGCCGGGACGATCCGCTCCTGGGGCGACCGGGCCCTCGCCGCCCTCGACCGACACGCCCCCGACGCCGCCGCGTTCGCCGCCGTCCTCGGCCTGCCCGACGACCTCGCCGAGCCCGTCCACTCCCGGGTCCGCGCCAAACTGGAGCGCGAGCCGGTGGAAGACCTGCGCGTCGACTTCGAGGACGGCTACGGCCCCCGCCCCGACGCCGAGGAGGACGAGACGGCCGCCCGCGCCGCCCGGCTGATCGCCGAGGCGTACACCGAGGGCACCGCGGCGCCGTACATGGGCATCCGGATGAAGTGCATGGAGGCCACGGTGCGCGACCGGGGCATCCGCACCCTCGACATCTTCCTCACCGGACTGATCGCGGCCGGCGGACTGCCCGACGGGCTCGTGCTGACCCTGCCCAAGGTGACCTACCCCGAACAGGTCACCGCGATGGTCCGGCTCCTGGAGGCCTTCGAGAAGACCCACGGACTGGAGCCCGGCCGAATCGGGTTCGAGATCCAGATCGAGACCAGCCAGTCCATCCTCGCCACCGACGGCACCGCCACCGTCGCCAGGATGATCCAGGCCGCCGAGGGCCGCGCCACCGGACTGCACTACGGCACCTTCGACTACAGCGCCTGCCTCGGGGTCTCCGCCGCCTACCAGGCGAGCGACCACCCGGCCGCCGACCACGCCAAGGCGGTCATGCAGGTCGCCGCCGCCGGTACGGGCGTACGCGTGTCGGACGGCTCCACCAACGTCCTGCCGGTCGGCCCGACGGCCAAGGTGCACGACGCCTGGCGGCTGCACTACGGTCTCACCCGGCGCGCCCTGGCCCGCGCCTACTACCAGGGCTGGGACATGCACCCCGGCCACCTCCCGACCCGGTACGCGGCCGTGTTCGCCTTCTACCGCGAGGGCCTGGAGCAGGCGGCCGCCCGGCTCGCCCGGTACGCCAACCGCGCCGGCGGCGACGTCATGGACGAACCCGCCACCGCCAAGGCCCTCAGCGGCTACCTGCTGCGCGGCCTGGACTGCGGCGCCCTCGACAACGGGGAGGTGGCCCGGCTGACCGGTCTGACCCGGGCGGATCTGGAGGGCTTCGCGACGCCCCGGCGCGGTGATCTGACGGCCTCCGGGAAGTAGCGCGTACCGGTCAAGTCACGGCTTTTCCCGCCGACTTGAACCGACCCTGTCACTGCCCCGTACTCTGGTGCGCCATTCACAGATGTGTGCGAGGGGCGGAGCTTCGGTGTCGGGTTCGTACGGACAGGCTGACGGGACCGGTCGCCTGCTGGCAGGGCGGTATCGGGTCGTGGCCCGGCTCGGGCGCGGTGGGATGGGCGTGGTGTGGCGCGCCGTCGACGAGGTCCTCGGCCGCGAGGTGGCCGTCAAGGAGCTGCGCGCCTACACCGACAGCGCCGGACCCGAACTGGCCGATCTGCGGCTGCGGATGCAGCGCGAGGCACGGGCCGCCGCCCGGGTCCGCCACCCCGGGGTGGTCGTCGTGCACGACATCGCCGAGATCGACGGCCGCCCGCTGATCGTCATGGAACTCGTCGACGGCCCCTCCCTGGACGACCTGCTCCGCGAGCGCGGCACGCTCGGGGCGCAGGCGGCCGCCCGCGTGGGCGCCGCGGTCATGGACGCCCTGGCCGCGGCCCACCGGGTCGGCGTCCTGCACCGCGACGTCAAGCCCGGAAACATCCTCCTGGACCGCTCGGGCCGGGTCGTCCTCACCGACTTCGGCATCGCCACCATGGCCGATCCCGGCGACGGCTCCGCCACGAACCTGACCGGCAGCGGCGAACTCGTCGGTTCCCTCGACTACCTGGCGCCCGAACGGGCCAAGGGCGCGGCCCCCGGCCCGGCCTCCGACATCTGGGCCCTCGGCGCGGCTCTGTACGCGGCCGTGGAGGGCGCCTCGCCCTTCCGTCGTACGTCCACGTTCTCGACGCTCACCGCGATCGTCGACGAGCCCCTCCCGGAGCCCCGCAGGGCCGGCCCGCTCGCCCCCGTCCTGCGGCGCCTGATGGACAAGCGGCCCGACGCCCGCCCGGACGCCGAGGAGGCCTACGGGCTGCTGCGGGCGGTGGCGCGGGAACCGGTCGCGGACACTCCGACGACGGCCCTGCGGGGGCAGGCGCGGCCGGTCACCGGAACTGGCGTGCCCGCGCTGCCTCCGGGGCCCGGACCGGCCCCAGGAGCCGACGAGCGGGCCGATGAGGGGGCCGGCCACGGGTTGGCCGGAGTGGTCGGCTGGGAGGCTGACGGCGAGCTCGTGCAAGGCTCCGCAGCGGGCCTTGGCCAGGGATCCGCCGAGGGCCCCGCTCAAGGGGCCGTGGAGGCGGCTGTTCACGGGACGGCTCAAGGGTCTGCTCACGGAGCTGCCGAAGGGGTCGTCGAGGGGTTTGCCGAAGAGCCTGCCCCGGAGTCCGTGGGCCGGCTCGCCCCGGTGCCCGCCGCCGGACTCGTCAAGGAGGCCGGAACCCCGGGGGCCGGCCTCGTACCCGCCCGGAGACGGGAGCCCGCAACCCGGCCCGGTGCCCCGGACGGCCCGGCGAGCCCCGCCCGGCCGGGCCGTACCCGCCGTCGGGCCCGGATGCTCGTCGTGGTGGCCGTCGCCGTGGTCCTCACGGCGACCGGGCTGACCGTCGCGTTACGGAACGAGGGGGGACAGACGGCGCGGACGGACGCGGGGCCGCCCGCCCCGACGGTGCCCGGCGCTTCGGAGAGCGTCCGCGGCACCGGTGCCAGGCACCCGGCGGGCGCTGATCCCGTGGGGCAGGGCGAGGAGACGGGTACCGTACCGGTCACCGGCGCCACGCACGCCGCCGGGGGCGACCCGGCGGGCCCGGCGGAGAGCGCCTCCGCCACGCCCTCCGCGGCCCGGACCTCCGGCCCCAGCCCTTCCGGCACCGCCGGTGCCACCGCGACGGCCTCGGACCCCGCGACCCCCGCCCCGGTCTGCCAGGACGCGGGCGACGGCACGTACACCTGCCAGGTGCGCAGCGGCGGCGCCAAGTCCTACACGGCCGACGGTGTCAAGGTCGGCAAGGTCCGCCAGGGCGTCCATTCGTTCTACTGCCAGGTCGACCTGGGCCGCCGCGAGACCCACGCCCAGCGGACCAACGTCTGGTGGGCCGAGACCGACGACGACAAGGGCAACACCGGCGTCTACATCAGCGACGTCTACATCGAGGGCGGCGAGAACGACGAGCCGCTCCCCGGACTTCCGGTCTGCTGAGCACGGACGTAGTGCTCCAGCCCCGACGCGACCGCCCACTTCCGCTCGGCGAACAGCCGGGTGCCGCGCCGGCACAGCGCCGAGTCGGCCCGCGCCCGCGCGCTGAACTGCTCGGGCGTGACACCGAACAGCTCGCGCAACTCGGCCGACTCCGTGAGGAGTTCGGTGAGGAGGGCGCGCTCGCCGGGATGGCGGCGGGGCGTGCCGGTGCCGTCGTGCAGCACGCCGTGCCGGTTGACGTACGCGTGGACGCCGGAGAGTGTCGTGCCGTCCGCGAGAGTGGCTCGGACGGCCGGGGCGGGCAGCCAGGCCCGCTCGAAGTTGCCGTTCGGCAGCGGAACGCCCTCGCTCGCGTCGATCACCTCCAGCTGCCGTCCGTCCAGCCAGAGGACGAACAACTCCCTTACCGCCCAAGGGGATGCGACCGGGGACGCCGAGACATAGCCGAGGCGGCTGACATGGGCGGAGACGCCGACGTCGAGACCGGTCACCCGGGTGCGCACCATGGGGATGGGGCCGCTGACGCCGGACTCGGCCATCTTGTGCTGGAGTTGGGCGGGGGAGGCGTTGGAGCCGACCGCGAGCACCGGTACCCGGTCGCCGTCGTGCACCAGCCGGTCGAGCGGCAGCAGCCGGTCGCCGTCGAGAAGCCCGGAGTCGGGCGGCCAGACGCCGGGGTAGGTCAGCGGATGGTCACGCGGCGCCTCGTCGAGACCCAGCTCCGCGAGCGTGCGGCCGGTCACGGGCGGCTCGGTTCCGCGAGCACGGGGCAGGACGCCGTGCGGTTCGCTTCGGTGGGCGGCCGGCCGGTGGTCGTGCGGCTCGGTTCGGTGGGCGGCCGGCGGGTGGTCGTGCGGCTCGGTGCCGTGGGCGTCCGGTCCGTCATGGGCGGCTCAGTCCGCCGGGGGCAGCTCGCCCGAGCCGCGGGTGATCAGCCTGGTCGGCAGTTCGATGCGCTCCGGCGCCATGAGAGTGCCGTCCAGCTGGCGGAAGAGCCGTTCGGCGGCCGTGCGGCCGAGCAGGGCGGCGTCCTGGGCGACGACCGTGAGGCCGGGGTGCAGCAGATCGGCGAGTTCGATGTCGTCGAAGCCGACGAGCGCGACCGGGCGGGTCTGTTCGGCGAGGACGCGGATCACGGTGACGGTGACACGGTTGTTGCCCGCGAAGATCGCGGTGATCGGGTCCGGACCGGACAGCATCTCCTCGGCCGCCCGGCGCACCCGCTCCGGGTCCGTCACGCCGAGGGAGGTCCACGCCTCCTCGACGGCTATCCCGGCGTCCTCCATCGCCGCCTGGTAGCCGCGCAGCCGCTCGGCCGCCGTGTGGATCCGGGGCATGTCGCCGATGAACCCGATCCGGCGGTGGCCGTGCGCGATCAGGTGGGCGACCCCGTCCCGGGCACCGCCGTAACTGTCGGACAGCACGACGTCGGCGTCGATCTTCCCGGCCGGGCGGTCCACGAACACCGTCGCCACGCCCGCCCTGATCTCCGGCTCCAGATACCGGTGGTCGTCCCCGGCCGGGATCACCAGCAGGCCGTCCACCCGCCGCGCACACAGCGCGAGCGCCAGCTCCTGCTCCCGGTCCGGGTCCTCGGCGCTGGAGCCGTTGATGAGCAACGCCCCGTGCGCCCGGGCCACTTCCTCCACCGCGCGGCTCAGCGGGCCGTAGAACGGGTCGGCCAGGTCCTCCAGGACGAGACCGATGCTCGCGGTACGGCCCTTGCGCAGCACCCGCGCGCTGTCGTTGCGGCGGAAGCCCAGCGCGTCGATCGCCTCCTGCACCCGGCGCTCGGTGTCCGGTGTCACGCCGGGCTCGCCGTTGACCACCCGGGACACCGTCTTGAGGCCCACACCGGCCCGCGCCGCCACGTCCTTCATCGTCGGCCGGGTCCCGTAACGGGAGCCGGGAAGACGGTCTGCGCGGCGGGAGGTGTCGGGCACGATGCGGCGTCCTGTCCTGTCGTCCACGGGATGCATGGGCTCACGGGTTGTGTCTGGGCTCATGGGTTTGTATCAGGGATACACAGGCTCGTGGGTTTGTATGAGGATGTGGCGTCGAGCATAGAGCCTGGACAACGTTGTCAGATGCGAGGGAGACTGTCCACCGCAATCTCCGGCCTGCGCCCCCACCGCTTGACCGGCCTGTTGTGTCACTCGGCTACTCATGGTTGACGGGGAGAACTGACTCTGATGCACACCGACCTCGTGGCGGCCCTGGACATCGGCGGCACCAAGATCGCCGGCGCGCTGGTGGACGGTCACGGACGGATCCAGGCGCGCGCCCAGCGCGCGACACCCGCCCAGCAGGACGGCGAGACGGTCATGGGGGCTGTCGAGGAGGTGGTCGGCGAACTCGCCGGTTCACCTCTGTGGGGGCGCGCCCGCTCGCTCGGGATCGGCAGCGCCGGTCCGGTGGACGCCTCCGCCGGCACCGTGAGCCCTGTCAACGTGCCCGGCTGGCGGGACTATCCGCTCGTCGAGCGGGTGCGGGCGGCCGCCGGCGGGCTGCCGGTCGAGCTGATCGGCGACGGCGTCGCCATCACGGCCGCCGAACACTGGCAGGGCGCGGCCCGCGGCCACGACAACGCGCTGTGCATGGTGGTGTCGACGGGCGTCGGCGGCGGCCTGGTGCTCGGCGGCAAGCTGCATCCCGGGCCGACCGGCAACGCCGGCCACATCGGCCACATCAGCGTGGACCTCGACGGGGATCCCTGCCCCTGCGGGTCGCGCGGCTGTGTCGAGCGCATCGCGAGCGGCCCCAACATCGCCCGGCGCGCCCTGGAGGGCGGCTGGCGGCCCGGTCCCGACGGCGACACCTCGGCGGCGGCGGTGGCGGCCGCGGCCCGGGCCGGCGACCCGGTCGCGGTGGCCTCCTTCGAGCGGGCCGCGCAGGCGCTCGCGGCCGGGATCGCGGCCACCGCGACCCTGGTCGAGATCGACATCGCGGTGATCGGCGGGGGAGTGGGCAAGGCGGGGGACATCCTCTTCACGCCCCTGCGCAAGGCCCTCACCGACTACGCGACGCTCTCCTTCGTCCGGCGTCTGACGGTCGTACCGGCCCAGATGGGCACGGACGCGGGACTGGTGGGCGCAGCCGCGGCCGCACTGGCCGCCAGGCCGGACGCGGCGGCTGCCGGGGTCTGAGGGCGGTCGCCGGGCCGCGCAGGAACGTTCAGGCCCGGTCGGCCGGTGTTCAGGACCGGCCGACCGGGCCGCGGACGGACGCGTGGGACCTCAGCAGGTGATCCGCGCGTCCGCCCAGTCCCCGTGGTCGGAGGTGATGCCGTCACCGCCGTCGGTGACGACGAGACGGATCACCTCGGCGCCGGTCACGTCCGCGGTGAGCGGCTGGGCGGGCATGTCGGTGGTGAGCACGCCGGTCGAGGCGACCTTCGTGCCGTCCGCCCAGACCTCGAAGGAGACGGTGCCGTTGGCGGCTTCCTCGTCGTCCACCCCGACGTCCGCGGTGACCTTCTCGCACGCCTTCCCGGTGTAGTAGTCGACCTCGCTCCGGGCGTGGGTGCCGAGCCCCTTGGCGTACACCACCCCGCCGACGGTGATCGGATGTCCGTCGCCCGCGGCGGTCTCCCCGTTGCTCATGTCGCGCTCCACCGGTCCCCAGCCGTTGCCGGCCGACAGCCAGGGCAGGTCGCTGAGGTAGGAGCTGCCGGCCGGCGGTGGGTCCGCGACGGTCAGCGTGACCGTCGTCGCGCTCTCGGCACGCATTCCGGTCGGCGACCGGTAACCCGCCTTCAGGGTGAGGCCGTACGCCCCCCTCGGTGTCCCTTCGGGCACGCTCACCTGCCAACTGGTGCGCAGGGCGCGGCCGGTCGTCAGAGCGGGGGCCTTCGTCGGCGAGGTCGCCCGGACGCTCCAGCCCGCGGGGCCGGTGAGGGACACCGCGACCTTCCCCGCCGTGGTACGGCCGAGGTCGGTGACCGACGTGGTGAGCGCGGACGTCCTGCCCGGCTCGGTGAACGGGCTGGCGTCCAGACCGAGTTCGACGGCCGGCGGGTTGGCTGCCCAGCGCCGGTCGGCGGCGACCCGGACCAGGACCGTGCCGTGCGCCGGGACCAGAGCGGAGATGGTGCCCGCGGTGTTGTAGCTCCGGTGCTGCCACAGGTCGCGCAGGGTGTAGGCGGGGGCCTTCGGCAGGCCGACGGCCGTCGCCGAAGTCGCGATGCGCTGGGGCGAGCCGGACTCGTTGAACAGGGCGACCGCGCGGCTGCCGTCCGTCATCTCCTTGGCGATGACCCAGCGCCCGTCCGCCGAGGAGACCACCGTGCCCTGCTTGCCCAGCGGGTCCTGGTCGACGGCGATGACCTCCTTGTTGTCCAGGATGTCGAAGGTCGCCGGAGATGCCTTGCGCAGGTCGGTGCCGATGAGCAGCGGGGCGGCCATGACCGACCACATCGAGAAGTGCGAGCGGTACTCGGTGTCGGTCATCCCGCCGTTGCCGACCTCCAGCATGTCCGGGTCGTTCCAGTGCCCGGGGCCCGCGTACGGCGCGAGCGGCAGGTTCTGCTTCAGGATCGACACCATCGAGCCCCAGCTGTCGCTGATGTCCCCGGTGGTCCGCCACAGCTGGCCGACGTCGGCGGCCCACTCCCAGGGCTTGTTCTCGCCCCATTCACAGATGCTGAGGACGATGGGGCGGCCCGTCGCCCTGAGCGCGTCGCGCATGGTGGTGTACCGCTGCCTGGCGTCCACGCCCTGGTTGTTGCAGTTGTCGTACTTGAGGTAGTCGACGCCCCAGTCGGCGAACTGCCGGGCGTCGCTGTACTCGTGGCCGAGGGCGCCCGGGAAGCCGGCGTCGTTGCAGGTCTTGGTGCCGGCGCTGGTGTAGATGCCGAGCTTGAGGCCCTTGCCGTGCACGTAGTCGGCGACGGCCTTGATGCCGCCCGGGAACCGGGCCGGGTCCGGGACCAGCTTGCCGTCCGCGTCCCGTTCGGGCAGCGCCCAGCAGTCGTCGAGATTGACGTACTGGTAGCCGGCGGCCTTGAGGCCCTTCGCCACGAAGAGGTCGGCGATGCCCTTGACCATGGCCTCGTCGAAGTCCGCGCCGCAGTGCGTGGAGTTCCAGTTGTTGAAGCCCATCGGCGGGGTGAGCGCGAGGCCGTCGGCCGGGGCGGGAGAGGCGGGCTTCGGGTCGGCGACGGCGGGTGCGGCGAGGCCCGCCGTACACAGCAGGGCCGCGGCCAGTGCTCCGATCACTCTTCGGCGGGTCGTGCGGGTGTGAGGGTGACGCGTCATTACGTTCCTCCGACTCGCGAATGGTGCGATGACGGCATGTACGTGTCATCGCTCTGTGCGGTTACGTTAGAACCCGTCTGACTGTGTTGGAAAGGGAGCGGTGATGATGGTTCGACATTTCGTTCGGAGCCGGTTTGGTCCAGACCCGAACGAAACGGGTGGTCCGATGTCCAACTGGTCGGCGACCGGGGTTCCGGTGGGGCGTGCCGCGTTGCTCCCCTCGCGGGTACGCCCGTGACCCCCGGCCGTCGGCGCAGTTGAGACGGGCATGAAGAAGCGCAGCATGCTCGCCATCGCCAGCCTGGCCACCGGATTCGTGGTGGCCGCCATCACCCCGTCCCACGCGGCCGACGAGGGCCCGCTCGGCGACCTGTACGTATCGGACGTCCTGGAGCACGTCGGCCACCTCGTCGGCGCGGACAGCTTCCAGACCGACCCGGACTTCCTGGGTCAGGAGTAGCCCGGCGGACGACGGTGCCGGCGTTCCGGGCAGGGGACGCCGGCACTCCGTCTGCGCGCCCTCAACGGGAACTGGTTTCCGTGGCAGTGTGGAACGGGCAAGCCACAGGGGGCCAACAGAAGAGGGGGAGTCCGTGATCGTCTGGGTCAACGGCGCGTTCGGTGCGGGTAAGACCACCACCGCACGCGAACTGATCGAACTGATCCCGAACAGCACGCTCTTCGACCCCGAGCTCATCGGCGGGGCGCTGACGCACCTGCTGCCGGCCAAACACCTTGCCGAGGTCGGCGACTTCCAGGATCTGCCGATCTGGCGCCGGCTGGTGATCGACACGGCGGCCGCGATGCTCGCCGAGCTGGGCGGAACCCTGGTCGTTCCGATGACGCTGCTGCGCCAGGAGTACCGCGACGAGATCTTCGGCGGCCTCGCCGCCCGCCGGATCGCCGTCCGGCACCTGTGCCTCACCCCGGCGGAAACGATCCTGCGCGAGCGAATAGCAGGCCGGGAGGTCCCGCCCGACCTGCCCGACGGCGAGATCCGGATCCGGCAGTGGTCCTACGACCAGATCGAGCCCTACCGCACCGCCCTCGCCTCCTGGATCAGCGCCGACGCCCATCTCGTCGACACCAGCGCGCTCAGTCCGTACGAGACGGCGGTGCGGATCGCGGGGGCGGTCGGCAGTGGCGAAGCGGCGGTATGTGACATAGTACAAACCCCCGAACCCACCGCCGAGACCGTCGCCGCAGGCGTCCTCCTCTTCGACGAACAGAACCGCGTCCTCCTCGTGGACCCCACCTACAAGGCAGGCTGGGAGTTCCCCGGTGGTGTCGTCGAGCCCGGCGAGGCCCCCGCCCGGGCAGGCGTGCGGGAGGTCGAGGAGGAGACCGGGATACGGCTGGAGGAGCTGCCGGGGCTCCTCGTCGTCGACTGGGAGCAGCCCGCTCCGCCTCGTTACGGAGGGCTGCGCCTGCTCTTCGACGGCGGCCGGCTGGACTCCGCCGAGGCCGGGCGACTGGTGCTGCCCGGGCCGGAGCTGCGCGACTGGCGGTTCGTCACCGAACAGGAGGCCGCCGACCTGCTGCCGCCGGTGCGCTACGAACGGCTCCGCTGGGCCCTGCGCGCCCGCGAGCGCGGCGCCGCGCTCTATCTGGAAGCCGGTGTCCCGGTCGGTTGACATATCCTGATGGTTCGTCAAGTCCTTGCCGCATCCGTGATGTTGGCGGGGACTTTGGCATTTCCGGGGTGTGTGTAGGGGACTTTGCCCGGGGTGGAAGGTTCCTGGGGGAAAACGAGGGCGAATTGTCGCCGTCCCGGTATGAACAAGAACGTGAAGGAGGTACACGGACGTTCTACCGTCGGTGCGCAGCTCAACTTCCTCGCGGCCGCTGGCCGCCGTGCACAGGCCGGACAACGACCGGCTGAAGGAGGGACATGCGCGCGCACTCTTCGGCCCTCACAAGGGGCCTCGCACTGACCGCCGGGCTCGTCCTGGCGCTCGCCGCCTGCAGCAGCGGGGGAGGCGGCGGGGGCAGTGGCGGCAAGGGCACCTCCGCCGGTCTCACGTCCTGCGCCACCCAGGGCAAGGCCGACACCTGCAACTCCGGCACCACCAAGGCCGGCGGCACGTTCACCTACGTCATCGAGAAGAACATCCAGCAGTGGAACGTGCAGGACACCAACGGCAACACCTTCGAGAACGCCGAGGCGCTGAGCCCCGTGCTGCCCCAGGTCTTCGTCCCGCAGCCGGACTTCAGCGTCAAGCTCAACACCGACCTGGTGAGCTCGGCGACCCAGACGAGCGCCAGTCCGCAGACCCTCGTCTACAAGATCAACCCCAAGGCGTCCTGGAACGACGGCACCCCGATCAGCGCCGACGACTTCGTCTACTACTGGCGCACCAACGACGGCAAGGACTGCCCGCCGCCGCCCGCCAGCGACTCCACCCAGACCAAGGGCTGTCTGCCGGAGACCACGGCCGGCTACGACCGCATCAAGTCGGTCACCGGTTCCGACAACGGCAAGACCGTCACCGTCGTGATGGCCAAGCCCTACGCCGACTGGAAGTCCCTGTTCGGCGCGGGCTACCCGTTCTACCCGGCGCACGTCGCCGAGAAGGTCTCCGGGGCCAAGGCGGGCGGCGCGGCCAACATGACGGCCGCCCAGATGACCCAGGGCTGGCAGTACTTCCAGAAGAACCCGCCCACCAAGTACGCGACCGCGGGGCCGTACAAGATGACCGAGTGGGTGGACAACGACCACGCCACCTACGAGCCCGACCCGAAGTGGACGGGCAAGAAGGCCACCCTGCAACGGCTGATCTTCAAGGTCATCTCGGACGCCACGCAGGAGCCGATCGCGCTGCGCAACAACGAGGTCCAGGGCATCTACCCGCAGCCCGAGGTCGACCTCGTCAACCAGGTCAAGGCCATCCCCAACGTCACCTACACCATCGGCAGCGGGCTGACCTGGGAGCACTTCGACCTCAACCTGCACAACCCGGTGATCGGCAAGTACCTGGCCCTCAGGCAGGCGATGTTCACGGCCATCAGCGTCAAGGACATCATGGCCAAGACGGTCGCCCAGTTCGATCCCGGTGTGAAGCAGCTCTACAACCACAACTTCGTCCCGGGGACGGCCGGTTACAAGGACGTGGTCAGCGCCAGCGGGCAGGGCTCGGGTGACCTCACCAAGGCCAAGAAGTACCTCACCGACGCCAGGTTCACCGGAGTCGGCACCGCCCTGAAGACCCCGGACGGCAAGGCCGTCGGACCCTTCAACTGCCGCTACACCACCGGCAACCAGATCCGGCAGAGCGAGTGCCAGATCCTGCAGAGCGACCTCGCCAACCTCGGGATCAAGGTCACGATCAAGCCGATCGGCGCCGCCGACCTCGGCACGGTCCTGGCCGGCCACCAGTACGACATCATCGTCTTCGCCTGGGTCGCCTCGCCCTTCGCGATCAGCGGCGCCCAGCAGCTGTGGACGACCGGAGCCGGCGGCAACTACGGCGGTTACAGCAACAAGCAGGTCGACTCCCTGATCAGCACGGCCATCGGCGAGACCGACCAGACCAAGGCCGCCGCCCTGCTCGACCAGGCCGACCAGATCATGGTCAACGACGCCTACGTGCTGCCGCTCTACCAGAAACCCACCTTCCTCGCGGTGCAGACCCGGTTCGTCAACATGCGCAACAACTCCACCAACGTCGGACCGCCGTACAACGTCGGCGAGTGGGGCCTGAAGAAGTAGCCCAGCGACCAGCCGGACCGATTCCCGGCCCCGGAGACCCCGGGGCCGGGCCTCCGCGAGAGAAGACCGCATGCTCGCCTACACCGTGCGCCGCATCCTCGTCTCCATACCCGTCCTGATCGTCTCGACGTTCATCGTCTTCCTGGTCGTCGTCAACTCCGGCGACCCGGTGGCCAACTTCGCCACCTCCCGGCAACCGCCGCCCAGCAAGGCCGCCGTGACCGCCTTCGCCCGCCACATCCACGCCGACGAACCGGTCGTGGAACGCTACTGGAACTGGATCACCGGCGTCCTGCACGGCGACTGGGGCCCGTCCGTCCAGTCCAACCTGGACATCGGCCACGACCTGTTCACCCGCTTCCGGGTCACCGTCACCCTCGTCGCCGCCGCCATGCTGCTCGCCCTCGTGATGGCGATCGCCTTCGGCGTGTTCAGCGCGATCCGCCAGTACAGCGTCGCCGACTACACCATCACCTTCCTCGGCTTCCTGTTCCTCGCCATGCCCGTGTTCTGGTTCGCGGTGCTGCTCAAGCAGGCCGGGATCTGGTTCAACCAGGAGACCGGCAGCCAGTTCCTCGGCACCATCGGCGAGAAGTCCCCGTACCTCGAAGTCGACACCACCTGGAACGAGTTCACCGACCGCGTCGGCCACCTCATCCTGCCCACCATCACCCTGGCCCTGGTCTCCTTCGCCTCCTGGACCCGCTACACCCGCGCCGCCATGCTCGAAGTCCTGGACAGCGACTACGTGCGGCTCGCCCGCGCCAAGGGGCTGCGCCGCGGCCGGGTGCTCACCCGGCACGCCCTGCGCACCGCGCTGATCCCGCTCGCCACCGTCACCGCCCTCGACATCGCGATCATCCTCGGCGGCGCGGTCATCACCGAGACGATCTTCCAGTGGCACGGCATGGGCGAGATGCTCGTCCAGGCCGCCACCACCCTCGACGTCTACCGGACGATGGCCTGGCTGCTGCTGTCCGCCGTCGTCGTCATCGTCTTCAACCTCTTCGCCGACCTCCTCTACGCCGTACTCGACCCGAGGATCCGCTATGACTGACATCGGGGCACTCGGGCCGGCCGGCACCCGGACGCCGAGCGACGACGGCGAGTTCACCGTCGTGCAGCGCAGCCAGACCCAGCTCGTCCTGCGCCGCTTCCTGCGCCACCGGGCCGCGATGATCAGCCTGGTCGTCTTCTTGCTGATCGTGCTGTGGGCCTTCGCCGGCCCGCACTTCTGGCACTACTCGTACGCCAAGTACACACCCGACAATTCACAACCGCCCTCCTGGAAGCACCCGTTCGGCACCGACTCCTCGGGGTACGACGCCTACGCACAGGTGATGCGCGGCACCCAGACCTCGCTGAAGATCGCCATCCTGATCGCGCTCGGCTCCACCCTGGTAGGCGCCGTGTGGGGCGCGGTCGCCGGCTTCTACCGGGGGTTCGTCGACGCGCTGATGATGCGCATCGCCGATCTCGTGCTGACCCTTCCGCTGTTCGCGATCGCGCTGGTCATCTCCTCGCGCAGCGGCGGCTCCTGGTACTGGATCGCCGTGGTCATCGCCGGACTCACCTGGGCGTACGTGTCCCGCGTGGTCCGCTCGTCCGTGCTGTCCCTGCGCGAGAAGGAGTTCGTGGAGGCCGCCCGGGCGCTCGGCGCCTCCGACACCCGGATCATCTTCCGGCACCTGCTGCCCAACGCGCTCGGCCCGATCATCGTGAACGCCACCATCCTGGTCGCCACCGGCATCCTCACCGAGACCGCCCTGTCCTTCCTCGGGTTCGGCGTGCAACCACCCGACACCTCCCTCGGGTTGCTGGTCGCCCAGGCGCAGACCGCGGTCGACACCAGGCCGTGGCTCTTCTACATCCCCGGCGCCTTCATCATCGCCATCGCCCTCACCATCAACTTCATCGGCGACGGGCTGCGCGACGCCTTCGACCCCCGGCAGCAAAGGGTGCGACAGTGACCGACACGGGCAACCCCAAGGGCATCGACAGGGTCGTGGGGAAGGGCGAGGAGTCCGGCGCCGTCCTCGAAGTCGAGGACCTGAGCGTGGAGTTCCCCACCGAGGACGGGACCGTACGGGCGGTGCGCGGCGTCGGTTACCGGCTGGAGCGGGGCGAGGCGCTGGGCATCGTCGGCGAGTCCGGCTCCGGCAAGTCCGTCACGGCACTGGCCGTGATGGGGCTGCTGCCCGGCTCGGCCCGGGTGCGCGGCTCGGTGCGGTTCGAGGGCACCGAGCTGCTCGGGATGTCCGACGCCCGGCTCTCGGACGTACGGGGCAGTGGCATCGCCATGGTCTTCCAGGACCCGATGACCTCCCTCAACCCCGTCTACACCGTCGGCTACCAGATCGCCGAGACCCTGCTCAGACACGACCCCAGGCTGGGCAGACGCCCGGCCCGCGCACGCGCCGTCGAACTCCTCGGGACGGTCGGCATCCCGAGCCCCGAGCGGCGCGTCGACAGCTACCCGCACGAACTCTCCGGCGGCATGCGCCAGCGCGTCGTCATCGCCATCGCGATCGCCAACGACCCGGACGTGATCATCGCCGACGAGCCCACCACCGCCCTCGACGTCACCGTCCAGGCGCAGATCCTGGAGGCGCTGGAGGCCGCCCGCGCCGAGACGGGCGCCGCGCTCGTCCTGATCACCCACGACCTCGGCGTGGTCGCCGGCCACACCGACCGGGTCGCCGTCATGTACGCCGGAAGGATCGTGGAGACCGGCTCCGTCGAGGACATCTTCTACACCCCGCGCATGCCCTACACCCTGGGCCTGCTCGGCTCCCTGCCCCGCCTCGACCGCGAGGAGGACCGCCTGACCCCCATCACCGGCTCCCCGCCCTCGCTGCTCAACCTGCCCCCGGGCTGTCCCTTCGCCCCGCGCTGCCCGATGCGCCGGGAGCCCTGCGACAGCACGGAACCCGCCCTGCGCCCCGCCGGATCCGACGCCCACCGCAGCGCCTGCCACTTCGCCGACGAACTCGTGGACGCGGCGGCCGGCGAGGTCTTCGACGCCGTCGGCGCCGACACCGAGGCCCTGGCCCGGTTCGCGGACCTGGAGGACGATGCCCGATGACCGACACGCTGCCCCCGCTGCCCGGCCACGGCGGCACGGGCGACCCCGTCCTCCAGGTCCGCGACCTGGTCAAACACTTCCCGGTGATGTCGCGGGGCGTGGTCCGCCGCCGGGTCGGCGACGTGCACGCCGTCTGCGGGGTCTCCTTCGACCTGTACGCCGACGAAACGCTCGGCCTGGTCGGCGAGTCCGGCTCGGGCAAGACGACCGTCTCCCGGACCCTGCTCAACCTGGAGACCGCCACCTCGGGCTCCGTCCACTACCGGGGCCGGCTGCTGACCGACCTGAGCCGACGTCAGATGCGGCCGCTACGCCGTGAGTTGCAGATCGTCTTCCAGGACCCGTACGCCTCCCTGGACCCCAGGATCTCCGTCCACGAGATCGTCGCCGAACCCCTGCGCATCCACGGCCGCTACGGCCCCGGCGCCCCCGACGAGGTGCGCGAACTGCTGCGCCTGGTCGGCCTCAACCCCGAGCACGGCAACCGCTTCGCGCACGAGTTCTCCGGCGGCCAGCGCCAACGCATCGGCATCGCACGGGCGTTGGCACTGCGCCCCAAGGTGGTCGTGCTGGACGAGCCGGTCTCCGCGCTGGACGTGTCCATCCAGGCGGGCGTCCTCAACCTGCTGATGGACCTCCAGAGCGAACTGGGCCTGTCCTTCCTGTTCGTGGCGCACGACCTCTCCGTGATGCGCCATGTCGCCCACCGGGTCGCGGTGATGTACCTGGGGCGCCTGGTGGAGATCGCCCCCGCCCGGCAGCTCTTCGCCCGCCCCGCCCACCCCTACACCCAGGCCCTGGTCTCCGCGATCCCGCTGCCCGACCCGCGCAAGGAACGCGCCCGGAAGCGGATCACCGTGCAGGGAGACGTCCCGAGCCCGGTCCGCCCGCCCAGCGGCTGCCGGTTCCGCACCCGCTGCCCCAAGTTCGCGAACCAGCTCACCGACAGCGAGCGCACCGCATGCGTCGAGCAGGCGCCGGACCTGGTCGACCGGGGCGGCGGCAACCCGGTCGCCTGCCACTACGCGGAGAGCGTGCAGCTGCTGTGACCGTCCGGGCCGGGAAACGGCGTCAGCCGGCTCTCCCGCTCCAGCCGTCGGCAGAAGACCTCCATGCCGACGGCGAGCGGGGCGTGCCGGACCAGCAGGTCGGCGGCGGCCGGCGGGATGCCCTCGGGCCGTATCCCGCCGGCACAGGCCCGCACGAACTCCGCGCGCTCCTCGCCCCGGTACCCGTACAGGGCGGTGACCAGCCAGATCACCAGGTAGTAGACGGTGTACGCGCGGTCGTAGTGCCGGTGCCGGTCGAAGAAGTCCCGTTCGTCGGAGGCGAGCCGGAAGCGGGAGCTGAGGGAGAGCCCGAAGTCGGTGAGGTACAGCCGGCGGCCGTCGGTGAGGATGTTGCCGAAGTGGGCGTCGAGGTGCAGGAGATGGCTCTCCGAGAGGAAGGCGGTGAGTTCCGCCAGGCCCTGGGCCGTGAGGACACAGGCCGAGTCCGCCCGGTCCGTGCGCAGCTCCGCGTCCAGCCAGTCGTGCAGAGTGTGCGGGACGTGCTCCAGGAACAGGGTGAGACTCGCGGAGGCGTCCCGCAGCCCCTCGATGCGCTCCCGTACGCCCGCGGAGCCGCCCCAGTAGGCCACCGCCCCGTCGACGTCGGCGAGTTCGCCGGGCAGCGGGGCGGGCCGGCTGGGCAGGACCCGCCAGTGGTGGAGCAGCGGGAAACCGGGGAACCGGCCCGCCAGCACCCAGTTCGTCGTCACCTCGTGCGCGGCCAGCTCCCGCCAGGCTCCGAACCCAGGGCCGCCGACCGCACCGATGCCGTAGTGACAGTACGGCGGCAGGCCGAAGAGGTTCTCCGTGGAGCGGGCGTGCCGTGGTTCCCGTTCCCGGTCGGTCAGGGGGATCCGCTTCACGAACACCGGCCTGCCGTCCACCGTGATCCGCACCGCTGTGCCGCCGATCCCGGTGCCGAGCGGCTCGCCGGACGCGACCAGTGCGGCCAGTTCGACGTCGCCGAGCAGGGCCAGGGAGGTCGCGATGTCGGCGTGGGCGGCGATGCGGCGCGCGGTGTCGGTCATCCCCCCATGGTCACCGCGGCGGGCCGTAGGTGTCCGCGGATTCCCGCAGTGTCCGTGCCGCGTCGGCGGTCACCGGATCCCCGTGGCCGAAGCACGCCGTCTCCGTGTCCAGGGCGGCCAGCCGCCGGAAGGACGCGACGGCCCGTTCCCGGTCGAGGTTGAACACCCCGGGCATCACCGCACCGGTGCCCGGCATGGCCGCGACCGCGTCCCCGGTGAACAGCACGCCGTGGGAAGGGAGATGGAGGGCGATGCTGCCGTGCCTGTGGCTGGGGCGGAGCGATTCAGCCCACCACGTACGGCGGCGGACCGTCCCTGTCCGCCGCCCCGGGTGCGTCAGCCCGCCGCGTAGTTCCGCAGGAACAGCGCCTCCGCCACGGACAGCCGTTCCAGTTCCTCGGGGGACACGCTCTCGTTGACGGCGTGGATCTGCGCCTCCGGCTCGCTCAGGCCGATCAGCAGGATCTCGGCCTGCGGGTAGAGACCGGCGAGGGTGTTGCACAGCGGGATGGAGCCGCCCTGACCGGCGTACTGCATCGTCTCGTCCGGGTAGGCGACCGCCATCGCTTCGGCCATCGCCCGGTACGCCGGGCTGGTGGTGTCCGCGCGGAACGGCTGGCCCTGGCCGACCGTCTCGGTCCGCACCCGGGCACCCCACGGCGTGTGCGCCTCCAGGTGGGCCTGGAGCAGCTTCGCCGCCTCCGCCGCGTCCACGCCCGGCGGCACCCGGAGACTGACCAGGGCGCGCGCGCCGGCCTGCACCGACGGGGTGGCGCCGACCACCGGCGGACAGTCGATGCCGAGCACCGTGACCGCCGGACGGGCCCAGATGCGGTCCGCGACCGAACCGTCACCGATCAGCCCGACACCGTCCAGCACCTTGGCGTCCGCGCGGAACTGCTCCTCGTCGTACTCCAGACCCTCCCACCGCGACTCCGGCGCGAGCCCGTCGACCGTGGTGGAACCGTCCTCGGCGCGCAGCGAGTCCAGGACGCGGATCAGCGCGGCCAGGGCGTCGGGGGCGGCACCGCCGAACTGGCCCGAGTGCAGATTGCCCCGAAGTGTGTCGATCTGGATGCGGACCATGGTCATGCCCCGCAGCGTCGTGGTCACCGTCGGCAGCCCGACCCGGAAGTTGCCCGTGTCGCCGATGACGATCGCGTCCGCCGTCAGCAGCTCGGGGTGCTGCTCGGCGTACCGCTCCAGGCCGCCGGTGCCCATCTCCTCCGAGCCCTCGGCGATCACCTTGACGTTGACCGGGACACCGCCGTTCGCCTTGAGCGCGCGCAGCGCCAGCAGGTGCATGATCACGCCGCCCTTGCAGTCGGCGGCACCGCGCCCGTACCAGCGGCCGTCCCGCTCGGTCAGCTCGAACGGCGGGGTGGTCCAGGCGGCCTCGTCCAGCGGCGGCTGCACGTCGTAGTGCGCGTACAGCAGGACCGTTTTGGCGCCCTCCGGGCCCGGCAGATAGCCGTACACCGACTGCGTGCCGTCCGGGGTGTCCAGTACGGCGACGTCCGTGAAGTCCTCGGCGCGCAGTGCGTCGGCCACCCAGTTCGCGGCGCCTTCGCTCTCGCTCTTCGGGAACTGGGCGAAGTCGGCCACCGACTTGAAGGCCACCAGCTCGGCGAGCTCCGCCTTGGCCCTGGGCAGCAGGGCGGCGACGGTCTCGGCGACCGGATTGGACGACATGGGCACGCTCCTCGTGGGTGCGACGTTGAACTGGTGAGTGGACCGATCCTCCCACAGTGGCCTGCGGCGATCTCCGCCGTAGGATGCGGGGGGACAGGTGACAGGTGTCGGCCTACGGACGGACAGGGCCTGACCTACGGCTTGATTCGGCTTGACACGGCTTCTACGGCTTGATCGGAGCAGCGGACCATCGTGAGCGGCGAGAATTCTTCGGCGGACGACGTGCGGGCGGACGACGCGCAGCGGGTGTGGGACGTCGTCGTGGTGGGCGCGGGACCCGCGGGCGCCTCGGCCGCCTACGCGGCGGCGGTCGCGGGACGGCGCGTGCTGTTGCTGGAGAAGGCCGAGCTGCCCCGCTACAAGACCTGCGGCGGCGGCATCATCGGCCCCTCGCGCGACGCGCTGCCGCCCGGCTTCGAGCTGCCCCTCAAGGACCGGGTGCACGCGGTGACCTTCTCCAACAACGGACGGTTCACCCGCACCCGCCGCTCCAAGCAGATGATGTTCGGGCTGATCAACCGGCCCGAGTTCGACCAGCAGCTGGTCGAGCACGCCCAGAAGGCGGGCGCCGAACTGCGCACCGGCGCCGCCGTGCAGCGCGTCGAGCAGCACGGCTCGGCGGTCCCGGACCGGCGGACGGTCGCGGTCGTGCTCCAGGGCGGCGAGACCCTGCTGGCCCGCGCGGTGGTCGGCGCCGACGGCAGCGCCAGCCGCATAGGCGCCCACGTGGGGGTGAAGGTCGACCAGGTCGACCTCGGCCTGGAGGCGGAGATCCCGGTGCCGGAGACGGTCGCCGAGGACTGGAAGGGGCGGGTCCTCATCGACTGGGGCCCGATGCCCGGCAGTTACGGCTGGGTCTTCCCCAAGGGCGACACGCTGACCGTCGGCGTCATCTCGGCCCGCGGTGAAGGCGCCGCCACCAAGCGGTACTTGGAGGACTTCATCGCCCGGCTGGGCCTGGCCGGCTTCGAACCGAGCATCTCCTCCGGCCACCTGACCCGCTGCCGCGCCGACGACTCCCCGCTGTCCCGGGGCCGGGTGCTGGTCTGCGGTGACGCGGCGGGCCTGCTCGAACCGTGGACCCGCGAGGGCATCTCCTTCGCGCTGCGCTCGGGGCGTCTCGCCGGGGAGTGGGCGGTGCGGATCGCCGAGGCCCACGACGCCGTCGACACCCGCCGCCAGGCGCTGAACTACGCCTTCGCCGTCAAGGCGGGCCTCGGCGTCGAGATGAGCGTCGGCAAGCGGATGCTCGCGGTGTTCGAGCGCCGCCCCGGGCTGTTCCACGCCGCGCTGACCGGGTTCCGTCCCGCCTGGCGGGCGTTCAAGGAGATCACCCAGGGCCGGACCTCCCTCGGCGAGCTCATCCGCTCCCACCCGCTCGCCCAGCGTGCCCTCACCGCCTTCGGCCCGGAGCCGGCGGCGAAGGAGACCGCGCCGACGGACACCCCGGCCGACGAGGAAGCCGTCACTTCGTGACGGTGAGCCGGAAGACGGGGTGGTCGGCGCCGGCCGCGACGAGTTCGTCGTCGGAGGACCTGGCCGTCACCCCGGGGAAGTACTGCTTGACCTCCCAGCCCCACTTCTCCAGGTAGGCCCGCAGCACCGGGAGCTTCTCGGCATCGGGAAGCTCCACCACGGTGAACTCCCGCACCTTCCGCCCCACCCGCAGCTCCCCACCGCCGGCCACGCGCATGTTCCGCACCCACTGGGAGTTGCCGCGCGCCGAGACAAGGTACTGGGTGCCGTCGTACGTGTGCGGGTTGACCGGGACGCGCTGCATCTTGCCGCTCTTACGGCCGCGCACGGAAAGCTCCGCGCTGCCCGCGAGGCTGATCCCGCGCCGGGCGAGCCAGCCGACGAGGCTGTTCATGCGGACGGCCACCGGGTTGGCCTCGGCGTAGTACGGCTGGGACGGCCCGGACGCCTGGCCGGACGGCTGGGACGACGGCTGCGGCTTTGACGACGACATGGTGACCCCCTCTGTTGGGAGAGCGGTGCTCTCGCTCGAGAGACAGTGTGAGGGAGATCGGTGATCCACCGCAAGAGCACTGCTCTCGCTTTTGAGCGGTGTACTGGTATGCGAGCATCGCTCGTGTTTGCGATCGCCGATCCACATCAAGTGCGCTGCTCCAAAACGTGTGCACTGCTCTGCAGACATGGCAGACTGCTCCCCATGACCACCCCGCAGGGCGCCCGCGCGCGAGCCAGGATGGAAGTCACCACGGCCATCAAGGACGAGGCGCGCAGGCAGCTCGCGGCCGAGGGTGCGCCCAAGCTGTCGCTGCGGGCCGTGGCGCGCGAGCTCGGCATGGTCTCCTCGGCGCTCTACCGCTATTTCCCCAGCCGCGACGACCTGCTCACCGCGCTGATCATCGACGCCTACGACTCCCTCGGCGAGGCCGCCGAGACCGCCCATGCCGGTGTCGCCGACGCGGCCCCGGCGCACCGCTGGGTCGTCGTGTGCGAGGCGGTGCGCGGCTGGGCGCTGTCCCACCCGCACGAGTACGCACTGATCTACGGCTCGCCGGTGCCCGGGTACTCGGCGCCGGAGACGACCATCCCGCCGGCCGCCCGGGTCGCCCTCGTCCTCATCGGGATCCTGCGCGAGGCCTTCGAGCAGCGCGGTCTGGCCCGTACCCCCGTACCGGCCGAACTCGCTCCCGAGGCCCGCCGGATGGCCGACGAACTGACGCCCGGCCTGCCGCCGGAGGTGGCGGTGGCCATGGCCGCGGCGTGGGCCCAGCTGTTCGGGCTGGTGGGGTTCGAACTGTTCGGTCAGTTCAAGGGTGTCGTGGAGGAACGGGAGCGGTTCTTCCGGCACGCGGCCGCGCAACTCGCCCATGGGGTGGGGCTGGTCTTCCCCTAGCAACCCCGGCTCACGCCGTCACCTTGTCCAGGAACCCGGCGAGGTTCGTCACGGTCCGCCGTATCTTCTCCTCCAGCGTGAGCGACTCCGGCATCCGCCCGCCCACGCCCGCGTCCCGCTTGCCCCGCACGTACAGCGAACAGGCGAGGTCGCTGCAGAGGTAGGCGCCCACGGAGTTGCCCTGCTGTCCGGCCTTCCCCGCCTTGGCGGCGACCATCAGCGAGACGCCCCCGGTGTGCGTGGTCAGGCAGATCGAGCACATGCTGCGCCGGGTCTGCCAGGAGGCGGGGCTCGGACAGCGCAGCGCCACCGCCCGCGCGTGACCGTCGTCAAGTTCGGTCACCAGGTAGGCCCGATCGGGTGCCTGGGGGTCGCGCCAGCCGAAGTAGTCCAGGTCGGCCCACGGCCGCTCGTCCAGGTCGTGCGGGATGTTCAGGCGTTTCGCCGCACCCTTGGTGCAGTTCACGAACGCGGCGCGGATCTCTTGCTCGGTCAGCTGTCTCATGCAACGCACGCTAATTTGCCTATAAGCTTTAGGCAAATACATAATCGACTCTGGCGAGAGGCGATAGGCGATAGGCAAGGAGCAGGTGTGGCGCGAGCGGGACTGAGCACGGAACGGCTGGTCCGGGCCGGAGCCGAGCTGGCCGACGAGGTCGGCTTCGACCAGGTGACCGTCTCGGCGCTGGCCAGACGGTTCGACGTGAAGGTCGCGAGCCTGTACTCGCACGTCAAGAGCTCCCAGGACCTGAAGACGGGGATCGCGCTGCTGGCGCTGGAGGAACTCGCCGACCGGGCCGCCGACGCGCTGGCCGGACGGGCCGGCAAGGACGCCCTCGTGGCGTTCGCCGACGTCTACCGCGACTACGCCCGCGCCCACCCCGGCCGCTACGCGGCGGCCCGGCTCCGCCTCGACCCGGAGACGGCGGCGGCCAGCGCCGGCGTCCGGCACGCCCAGATGACCCGGGCGATCCTGCGCGGCTACGACCTGACCGAACCGGACGAGACCCATGCCGTCCGGATGCTCGGCAGCGTCTTCCACGGCTACGTCGACCTGGAACTGAGCGGCGGCTTCAGCCACAGCGCCCCCGACAGCCAGCAGTCCTGGGCCCGCGTCCTGGACGCCCTCGACGCGCTGCTGCGCAACTGGCCCACCCCGACCTGACCCCCTCGTACGCAGCAGCCGGAACGCAGCCGGAACACGGACGGAACGCAGAGGCGATGAACACCGACCCCCGCTGGATCACCACGCCGATCACCGCCGGGCTCCTGCGCGGCGCCCTCGACCTGGAGCGCACGGAGCACGGCGTCCTGCCGCACCGGCTCCCGGCCCGGGCCCGCGCCCAGTGCGCCGACCCGCAGCTCGCCATGGTCGAGTCCCAGCCTTCCGGCGTACGGCTGGTGTTCCGGACCCGCGCCACCGCCCTGGAACTGGACACCCTCCCCACCAAGCGGCTCTACGTCGGCGCGCCGGCCCGCCCGGACGGGGTCTACGACCTGCTCGTCGACGGCGCCCTGGCCGGCCAGGGCAGCGTGTCCGGCGGCACGGTCCAGGTCGTCGACATGGGCGCCGGGACCGTGGAGCTGCGCCCTGGACCGGTCGGCACCCTCCGCTTCACCGGCCTGCCCGAGGACGAGAAGACCGTCGAGATCTGGTTGCCGCACAACGAGACCACCGAACTGGTCGCGCTGCGCACCGACGCCCCGCTCGCCGCCGTACCCGACCACGGCCGCAAGGTCTGGCTGCACCACGGCAGTTCGATCAGTCACGGTTCCGACGCCGCGAGCCCCACCGCCATCTGGCCCGCGCTCGCCGCCGCCCTCGCCGGCGTGGAGCTGGTCAACCTGGGGCTGGGCGGCAGCGCCCTGCTCGACCCGTTCACCGCCCGCGCCGTCCGGGACACCCCCGCCGACCTGATCAGCCTCAAGCTCGGCATCAACGTCGTCAACACCGACCTGATGCGGTTGCGCGCCTTCGGCCCGGCCGTGCACGGCTTCCTCGACACCGTCCGCGAGGGGCACCCCACCACCCCGTTGCTGGTCGTGTCGCCGATCCTGTGTCCCATGCACGAGGACACTCCGGGCCCCACCGCCATGGACCTGAGTGCCCTCGGTGCGGGCCGGCTCGCCTTCACGGCCGCGGGCGACCCGGCCGAGCGCGCGAGCGGCAAGCTCACTCTGAACGTCATCCGGGACGAGCTCTCCCGGATCGTCGCCCAGCGCGCGGCCGAGGACCCGCACCTCCACTACCTCGACGGCCGTGCCCTCTACGGCGAGGCCGACGCCGCCGAACTCCCGCTGCCCGACGGGCTCCACCCGGACGCTGCCACCCACCGGCGTATCGGCGAACGCTTCGCCGGGCTGGCCTTCGCGGACGACGGCGCGTTCGCGGGGAACGGCGGCGATCTCCGAGCCGACGGGCACCGAGCCGACGGGCGCTGAGCCTGCGGCCGCTGAGCCGGCGGTGCTCACCGCGCCGAGTCGGCCGGCGTTCCGTCGCCGCTGTCCGGGATCAGTACGATCTTTCCCGCGACCGTCCCCGACTCGGCGAGCCGCAGGGCCTCGGCGGCCTCGGTCAGGGGCAGCCGGGCGGCGATGCGCGCGGTGACCTCGCCGCGCTGAAGAGCCCGGAAGACCTGGGTGAGGTCGGCGCTCAGCCGGGCCCGGAAGCGGTCCTTGCCGAGGGCGCGGCCCTCCCAGACGTTGAAGAAGTAGGCGTGCCGGCCGTTGGGCAGCGCGTTCCACAGCCACACCCGGCCGAGGATCTTCAGCACGGGGAGCTGCTTGGAGCCGGAGTCGTCGCGGGTGGTGGCGCTGCCGTAGGCGACGAGGGTGCCGCCCGGGGCGAGGAGCCGCCAGGAGTCGATGACGCTGCGGCCGCCGAGATGGTCGAAGACGGCGTCGACACCGCCCGGAGCCAGCTCCCGGACCCGGGCCGGGACGTCCTCGGCGCGGTAGTCGACAGGCGTCACGCCCAGCTCCCGCAGCGCGGCGTGGTGACGGGCGGAGGCCGTGCCGATCACCTGCAGACCGGCCGCCCGCGCGAGCTGGACGAGCACCGTGCCGACGCCCCCGTTGGCGCCGTGCACCAGGATCGTGCCGCCGCTGCCCACCCTGGCCTTGCGGTGCAGCATCTGCCAGGCCGTGATGCCGTTGACGACCAGCGTCTCCGCCTCCGCCGCGCCGACACCGGCGGGCACCTGCACGACGTCGGCCGCGTCGAGCACCACATGGCTGGCCCAGCCGCCGACCTTCACCAGCGACGCCACGCGCTTGCCGACGAGCCCGGGCTCGACGCCCTCCCCGGCGGTGAGCACCGTGCCCACCAGGTCGTAGCCGGGGACGAAGGGGAAGGGCGGCTGGTCGTAGTAGCGGCCGCGGCGCATCTGCTGCTCCGCGAAGGAGACGCCGGTGGCCTCCACGCGGACGACGACCTGGCCGGCGGCCGGGGCCGGGATGTCCCGGCGCTCGATGCGGAGCCCCTCCGGCTCCACGACGCCCGGCAGGACTACCTCGACGAGCTGAGCGCTTCCGGCGGTTCCTGCGGTTCCAGCGGTTCCTGCAGTTCCCATGACGGCGACCTCCATGCGCAGACGGGTGTAGGAAGCATTCGCAGGCGAGAGATGTTCTCGCTTGCGTTAGAAGCTATAACAAACATGACTGGTGCTCGCTGAAGTGTCAAGGCGTCGCGTCGAATGGGGACTTCGCGCTTGTTAGAGCCCCTCTCGAAAGTGATAGCCTCAAACGAGCAAGCTGGTGAGAGGAGCGTGACGGCCATGGCGGCAGACGCGGACGCGGTGAGCCCCCGCGAGCGGTACCGGAGCCAGGTGCGAGCGGACATCAAGGCGCGCGCCTGGGAGCAGATCGCCAAGTCAGGCGCATCGGGCCTGTCCCTCAACGCGATCGCCAAGGACCTGGGCATGAGTGGTCCGGCCCTCTACCGCTACTTCGGCAGCCGCGACGAGCTGATCACCGAGCTGATCCGGGACGCCTACCGTGACCTGGCCGACACCTTCCGTGCCGCCGCCGGCTCCGGGGCCGGTATCGGCGGCCTCGCCCACGCCCTGCGCCGCTGGGCGCTCGACGACCCCCAGCGCTACTTCCTCGTCTACGGCACGCCGGTCCCCGGCTACCACGCGCCCGAGGACATCACCGGCATCGCCCAGGAGATCATGGCGGCTCTGCTCGACGTCTGCGCGGCGGCCGAGCCCGAGGCGCCGCCGCCCGCCTCCGCGGGATTCACCGCGCACCTCTCCCAGCACCGCGAGTGGGCCGGGGGCCACCCCGCGCCGCCGGGAGTACTGCGCCGGGCGCTGGCCTTCTGGACCCGGATGCACGGGGTGCTGTCCCTCGAACTCGCCGGCCATTTCACGGGCATGGGCTTCGGCCCCGACCGGCTGTTCGACGCCGAGGTGGCGGAGCTGGCATCCGGCCGCTGACCAGGCCTGGCCGGTCTACTGCCGCCTACTCCCCGGGGAGTACGCGTGATCACCTCGCCGGGCTGACGCCCGCGCGGGGCCACGGCGTCTAGCGTGGCGGTCATGGACGAGCAGCGGGTACGGGAGCGCGGCCCCGCGCAGTGGTTCCACCACGGCCCGCCGTGGTGGAACCACCCGGAAGTCCCCGGCCCCGGCACAGGCCCCGACACCGGCGGCGCGACCCATCGTCCCCGCCTCCCATGGCGCTCCACCCTGCTGCTCACCGTCCTCGTGCTGGTGGGCTCGAACTTCGCCGCCCACACCCAGCCCCACCGCGAGCACCTCGACGCCTACGCCCGCCTCCTGTTCCTCGCCACCTGTGGTCTGCTGCTGTGGCGGCACCGCCGCCCGGTGACGGTGGCGTTCGGCACGGCCGCGCTCGCCCTCGTCTACCTCGGTGCCGGCTACCCGTACGGGCCGGTCTTCGCGGCCGTCGCCGTGGCCTGCTTCAGCACGGTCGTCGCCGGGCACCGCAGGGCCGCCTGGGCGGCGCTCGGGATGCTGTGGGCCGGGCATCTGCTGATCTCGCTCTGGCTGTACCGGTGGCTGCCGCCGCCGGGCGACACGGGTGCGGACGCCGGCCAGGAGGTGATCATCGCCACCTGGGTGCTGATCATCGTCTCGCTGGCCGAACTGGTCCGGCTGCGGCGCGAGCAGTGGGCCCAGGAACGGGCCGACCGCGTCCAGGCGGCCCGGCGGCGCGCGGACGAGGAACGGCTGCGGATCGCCCGGGAGTTGCACGACGTCCTGGCGCACAGCATCTCGGTCATCAACGTCCAGGCGGGCATGGGTCTCGCGCTCCTCGACTCCGACCCCGAGCAGGCCAGGTCTGCGCTCACCACCATCAAGGCCGCCAGCAAGGAGGCCCTCGGCGAGGTGCGCCAGGTGCTCGACACCCTGCGCGCCCCGGGAGACGCGCCGCGGGCCCCCGCACCCGGTCTCGGACGGCTGCCGGAACTGGTGGAGCAGGCGGCCAGCGCCGGGCTCGCCGTGGCGGTGACGGGGGAGCCGCCGCGCCTTGCCCCCGGCGCGGATCTGGCCGCCTTCCGCATCGTGCAGGAGGCCCTGACCAATGTCGTACGGCACTCGGGTTCGCGGCACGCGCGGGTGCGGCTCGAACACGGGGGAGGGGAGCTGCGGTTGTTGATCGACGACGACGGTCCGGCGACCGGGGCGGACGCGGGCGGCAGCGGGAACGGGCTGGCCGGGATGCGGGAGCGGGCGGCCGCCCTGGGTGGCACGATCGAGGCGGGACGGCGGGCCGACGGAGGTTTCCGGGTACTGGCCGTCCTGCCCTTGGACGACCGGACCGACCGGGAGGACCGATGATCCGGGTACTGCTCGCCGACGACCAGTCGCTGGTGCGGGCCGGTTTCCGGGCGCTGCTCGACGCGCAGCCGGACATCGAGGTGACCGGTGAGGCGGCGGACGGCGAGGAGGCGTTGCGCAAGGTGCGTGAACTGCGCCCCGACGTCGTCCTGATGGACATCCGCATGCCGCGTCTGGACGGCCTGGCGGCGACCCGCCGGGTCACCGGCGAGCCCGAGCTGACGGACGTCAAGGTGGTCATGCTGACGACGTTCGAGCTGGACGAGTACGTCTTCGAGGCGATCCGTTCCGGTGCCTCCGGCTTCCTGGTCAAGGACACCGAGCCGGACGAACTGGTGCGCGCGGTCAGGGCGGTGGTGGCCGGGGACGCGCTGCTGTCGCCGGGGGTGACGCGGCGGCTGATCGCGGAGTTCGCGGCCCGTTCCAAGGAGCCGGCCGCCGCCGGCGTCCTCTCCCGGCTCACCGAGCGGGAGAGGGAGGTGATGGCCCTGGTCGGCATCGGCCTGTCCAACGAGGAGATCGCCCGCCGCCTGGTCGTCAGCCCCCTCACCGCGAAGACCCACGTGAGCCGCGCGATGGTCAAACTGGGCGCCCGCGACCGCGCCCAACTGGTCGTCCTGGCCTACGAGTCGGGGCTGGTACGACCGGGCTGGCTGGGCTGAGCCGAGCGCCGGATACGGACCAGCACGCTCTCGACGGTGATCGCGTCCCGCTCGGCCTGACCGCGCCGTCCCCCGTACGTCGTCGTCCCGGCAGTCTCACAGCCGTGTGCCCGGCGGGGCTACAGGCCCCCGCCGGGCACACGTTCGGAGGCGGCCCGTTCAGTCACGTGCGGACACGCGCTCCGCCTCCAGGGAGGTGGACTTGGCGATCACGACGGTCTGCTGCGGGCGCCGGGCGCGCAGTCCCGTGAGCGTGATCAGCAGCCCGGCGAGGGCCACGACCGCGACCACCAGGAACCCGGGACGGTAGCTGTCGAGCACCGCCTGCGGGGTGGCGTGGGCGGGCGCGCCCGCGGTCACCACGGCCGTGACGATCGCCAGGAAGATGGCGCCGCCCACCTGCACCGAGGTGTTGAGCAGCCCGGAGACCATGCCCTGCTCGTGGTCGTCGACGCCGTTGGTGGCCTGGATGTTGAGGGAGGGGAAGACCAGGGCGCAGGCCGCGCCGATCAGGAGCATCGACGGCAGGATCGCCGCCGCGTAGGCCGGGCTCAGGTCGACGCGGAGGAACAGGGCGTAGCCGAGCACCATGAACGCGAAGCCCGCCGCGATCAGCCGCTGGGTGCCGAAGCGGTCCACGATCGCACCGACCTTGGTCGAGGACACGGCCACGAGCGCGCCCGCGGGGAGGAAGGCCAGGGCGGTGTGCAGCGCGGACCAGCCGAGCAGGGACTGCATGTAGAGGGTGGTCAGGAACTGGAAGCCGACGTACGAGCCGAAGAAGGCGATGGCGCCGAGCTGGGCGCGGACCTGGTTGCCCGAGCGCAGCACGCCGAGGCGGATGAGCGGTCCGGGGGAACGGCGTTCGACCTGGACGAAGACGGTGAGCAGCACGGCGACCGCGAGGAAGGAGAGCAGGGTGCGGGCCGACGCCCAGCCCACCTGCGGCGCCTCCACGACGGTGAACACCAGGAGCAGCATCGAGGCGGTGCCGAGGATCGCGCCGGGGATGTCGTAGCCGTTGTGGTCGCGCTCGCGGGTGCTGCGCGGCAGCAGCCTGAGGCCGGCGAGGAGCGCGATCAGGGCGATGGGCGCGGGCAGCAGCATGGTGAAGCGCCAACTGGCCTCGGTGAGCAGGCCGGACAGCACCAGGCCCATGGAGAAGCCGGTGGCCGCGCAGGTGGTGTAGATGGAGAGGGCGCGGTTGCGCAGCGGGCCCTCCGGGAACGTGGTCGTGATGATCGAGAGGCCGGCCGGCGCGGTGAAGGCCGCGCTCAGGCCCTTGACGAAGCGGCTGGCGATCAGCAGCGGGCCCGAGTCGACCAGACCGCCGAGGAGCGAGGCGAGGGCGAAGACGCCGAGGGCCACGAGGAACACCTGGCGTCGGCCGAGCAGGTCGGCCGTGCGGCCGCCGAGCAGGAGCAGGCCGCCGTACCCCAGGATGTAGCCGCTGACGATCCATTGCAGCGTCGAGGTGGACAGGTGCAGGTCGGAGCCGATCGACGGCAGGGCGACGCCGACCATCGACACGTCCAGTGCGTCCAGGAACATGGCGGCGCAGAGCACCAGCAGCGTGCCCCAGAGCCGGGGAGTCCAGCGTCCCTCGGAAGCGGGGGCGGTGAGCGGAGAGGTCATGGACCCAGACACTACATGCGTATGCATCGAATGCAAATGCATTTAATTACGATGCAACAATCTGGATTTTCTGCTACGGTGCCCGGATGGCGGCGAAGAAGCCCGAACAGGCACTCGTGGAGCAATGGCGGGACATCCTGGCCCTGCACGCCCGCACCCAGTGCGAGCTCGACCGTGCCCTGCACGGCCACGGCCTGTGCGGCAGTGACTTCGAGGTCCTCGACCTGCTCTCCGACGGCCCGGCGGCGGACGGCGTCTGCAGTTTCCGCGTGCAGGAGATCGCCGAGCGGGTGCACCTCAGCCAGAGCGCGCTGTCCCGGCTGATCGCCCGCCTGGAGAAGGACGGCCTGGTCGAGCGGGCCATGTGCCCGGAGGACCGGCGCGGTGTGCGGGTCGCGCTCACCGGCAAGGGGCGCGCGCTGCACGGCGAGGTGCTGCCGGTGCAGCGCGCCGTGCTCACCCGGATGCTGGCCGCCGAACCGAGTTGAGTCCGGCGGCTCTCCCTGTCCGGCCGTTCAGATCCGCGAGTTCGCCACCCACAGGTCGGCAAGTCGCGGGTCGCCGATCACCTTCGGCACCGGCACCCGGTTCCACAGGGCCAGGTACAACTGGTCGGCGGGACCGGCGAGTTCGGTCATCGCGTCGTGGGGCGCGCCGAGTTCCGTGACCGGCGGTCGCTCCGACAGCCGTACGGTCCAGGCCGCGTCCGTGTCCACCGTGCGCACCCCCAGAACCCGCGGGGGCTCGCTGCGGACCCTGCTGCGTGCGCGCGCGTGGAAGCCGCGCAGCAGTTCGTCGATGCCGTCGACCGCGAAGCCCGTGCCGACCGGGGTCGCCGGGCCACCCCGCGCCGCCTCGGCGTCGTACCGGTGGACGGTCGTCTCATGGGCCTGCCGGCGGAGCCAGAAGGCCAGCGGTGAGGAGACGGGAGCGGGGTGGAAGCTCCAGCACGGCACGTCCTGCGGTGCGCCGCCCAGGGTGTCGACGAGCAGGCGGTGGCCCTCCCGGTACCAGGCGGTCAGCTCGGGGCCGTCGATTCCCGGCGGATCCGGGACGGGGCGCGGCGAGGTCTCGGCGCCGGCGACGACACCGGCGGCCCACCGGTGGATGGTGCCGGTGTGCCGCAGCAGGTCGCGCACCTGCCAGTCGGGGCAGGTGGGCACCGGGGCGTCGAGCCCCGCGTCCGTGGCGGCGGCGGCCAGCAGCCGGCCCTCCCGGTCGAGGATCTCGAGAAACTCAGCAGTCTCCATGCCGCGAGTCTGCCGGATGCGAGGCCGGTCCCGCTGCTAGCGCAACAGGTACCCCACCGTGTATCCCAGAGCGTTGACCGCCCAGTGCAGGGCCATCGGGGCCAGCAGGGAGCCGCTGCGATCGCGCAGCCAGCACAGCAGGCAGCCGGCCACGGCCGTGAACAGCACGGCACCGATGTCCACCAGAACCGCCCCGGCGACCGAGTGCCCGAAGAGCGAACCCAGCGTCGGCTTGTCCTTGTTGAGGTTCAGCGAGGGCAGGATGTGCCAGAGACCGAAGAGCACGGAGGAGAGGACCGCGGCCGTCGTGGCCGTGCGCAGGCGGCACAGCAGCGCGAACAGCACCCCGCGGAAGGCGGTCTCCTCCAGCAGCACCGTCCCCACGGGTACCGCGACCAGCACCTTGAAGGCGATCTCCGAGCCGCTCAGCGCGGCTGTCCGCTGGTCCGCGAACAATCCGCGGGTGACCGGCAGCAGGGCCGCGCCCAGATAGACCGCCACCACGATCCCGATCAGGGCCACCGCCCAACGCACCCCGTCCGCAAGGGTGTCCCGCCCCAGCCCCAGCTCCGGCCAGCTGCCCCCGGCCCAGAACAGCAGTCCCACCAGCACGGCCGAGGTGACGACCGCGGTGACCAGGATCCAGGACCCGGCCCAGCGGTTGTCCAGCAGGTTCGCCACCACCAGCACGGCCACCACCGCCGCCACGGCGGTACGGGTGGGGAGCCGGGGGAGCGGCATGCCGGGCGGGATGTCAGAAGCCGACCGGGTCGCGCGGCGGCGGGCAGGCCGTGCGGTGCCCGCCGCCGCGACCCGGGCCCGGTTCGGCGCCGATGACGGTGACGACCTCGCCACCCGCCTCCCGCGGCAGGGCGCTGGGCCGGGCGTTGCGGTCGTGGGTGCGGGCCATGGCCGACTCCGGCGCGACCACGTCGATGAACGGGGTGGGGTGCTCGGTCGTCCGGGCCTGGGGCATGCCCACCACGATGGGACACCGCGGGCGGCTCCGCACCTTTTCCCGGCGGGGAGAGCGGTCCGGAAGGATCTTCCGGATGCGACGGCCGGTGCGGTGGCCGATCGTGGTCCCGAGGTGGCGAAGTGAGTGGTGCGGGCAGGGCTCTGAATCGTACGAAGGACTGGACCCGGCGGGCGGCGGAGCGGGTGCGCCGGCATCTGGGCCCCGACCGGGTGGTCCGGCGGCGGCCGTGCTGGGGCGGGATCGCGGTGGCGGTCCTGTGCTACTGCCTGTCCCTCACCCCGTCCCTGCTCCCGCGGGCCTGGTGGCTCCAGGGACTCGCGGCCGGCGTCTCGGCGGCCGTCGGCTACGCCGTCGGTGCCGTACTGGAGACCCTCGCCCGGCTGCTGCTCCGCTGGGCGGGCATCCGGATCCGCCCGCGGGTCCGCCGTACCCTGTGGACCGCCCTGGGCGTGCTCGGGGCCGCCGCGCTGGTCACCGTGACCGTCTGGAGCGTGCGCTGGGAGGGCCAGGTCCGCCGGGCGGTCACCCTGCCCCCGCACATCGTCTGGTGGCACTGGGCGCTGGTCCCGGTCGTGGCCGCGCTCGTCGCCACGCTGCTGCTCCTGGTCGCCCGAACGGTACGGCTCGGTACCCGCCTCGCCGTCCACGCGTTCGACGCGCTCGTCCCGCGCCCCGTCGCCTACGCCACCGGGGTCGTCCTGGCCGCGTTCGTGATCGTCGGAGTCGTCCAGGGTTTCCTGCTGCGGGCCGCGCTGGACGCGATCGAGAGCGGCGCGTCCCTGGCCGACCAGGGCACCACCAAGGGCGTCCACCAGCCCCGCCTGCGCACCCTCTCCGGCAGCCCCGACTCCGCCGCGCACTGGGACACGCTCGGCGCCCAGGGCCGCGACTTCGTCGGCACGGCCACGCCGCAGGCCGACATCGCCGCCTTCACCGGCCGCCCGGCCGAGGATCCGGTACGGATCTACGTCGGCCTGCGCTCCGCCGACACCCTCGACGAACGCGCCGACCTCGCCGTACGCGAACTCGAACGCACCGGTGGCTTCTCCCGCAGCATCCTCGCCGTCATGGGCACCACCGGCACCGGCTGGATCAACGACCAGGGCAGCAAACCCCTGGAGTACATGTGGGGCGGCGACACCGCCATGGTCGCCATGCAGTACTCCTACCTGCCCAGCTGGGTCTCCGCACTCACCGAGGACGAGGCCGCCGACACCGGACGGGCCCTCTTCGACGCCGTCTACGCCAAGTGGCGGACCCTCCCCGCCGCTTCCCGTCCCCGACTGCTCGTCTACGGCGAGAGCCTCGGCTCCTTCTCCATGGAGTCCGCCCTGAACGGCTCCCTGCCCACGCTCGTCGCGGAGACCGGCGGCGCGCTGTTCGTCGGGCCGACCTACGACAACCCGCTGTGGAACTCGGTCACCGCGAAACGGCAGCCGGGCAGCCCCGAGTGGCGGCCGGTGGTCGCCGACGGGGCGCATGTGCGCTTCGCGCAGGTACCGGCGGACTACCGCATCCCGGACGCGCCCTGGGGCGAGCCCCGCGCGGTGTACCTCCAGAACGGCTCCGACCCGGTCGTCTGGTGGTCGCCCGACCTCGCCTTCCACCGGCCGGACTGGCTGGACCGGCCGCGGGCCAGGGACGTCTCACCGGCGATGCGGTGGTATCCGCTGCTGACGTTCTGGCAGGTGGCCTGCGATCTGGCCGGCGCCGACAGCGTGCCGGACGGATTCGGCCACCGGTACGGAACCCTGCCGACGAGCGCGTGGGCGGAGATCACGAGCCCGCCGGGGTGGACGGCCGCCGACACGGCGCGGCTGGCCGGGGCTCTGGAGTCGCTCCGGGAACCGGGGTTGCTGGACTGAAAGGCCGTCGGGCCGTCCCGGGCCGGGCGGAGACCTCGGTCAGTGCCCGGCCGTGTGCCGTGTCAGGAGCGCGATGACCGCGGCGGTGGCGGCGAGGGCGGCGACGGTGGTGAGGGCGGTGGGGAGGGAGAGCCAGTCCGCCATGAAGCCGATGGCGGGTGGGCCGAGAAGCATGCCGCCGTAGCCGAAGGTGGAGGCGACGGCGACTCCGTCGGGGCCGGCCAGTCTGCCCGCGCGTTCGACGGCGACGGGGAAGAGGTTGGCGAGGCCGAGCCCGGTGATCGCGAACCCGAGGAGGGCCGCCCACAGGGCCGGGGCGAGCGCGCCGAGCAGCATGCCGGTCGCGGCGGTCGCGCCGCCGAACACCAGGGTGCGCGTCTGGCCCAGGGCCCCCAGCAGCTTCGTCCCGCTGAGCCGGCCGACGGTCATGGCGAGCGCGAAGCAGGAGTAGCCGATGGCGGCCGCGCCGGGTGCGGCGCCCACGTCCTGCTCCAGGTGCAGGGCGCTCCAGTCGGCCATGGCCCCCTCGCCGTAGGCCGTGCACAGGGCGATCAGACCGAACGTGACGACGAGCAGCCGGGTGCGCGGTGCCAGGCGGCGCGGTGCGGTCGTCCCCTGCGGTACGTCGTCCGCGGGTGGGGCCGGCGGGGGAGTGCGCAGAAGAGTGCGGCCCGCGAGCAGGGTGACCACCAGACCGACGCCGGTGAGGCAGAGCAGGTGCTGGGTGGGGGTCAGTACGCCGGCGATCAGTGAGCCCAGACCGGAGCCGATCATGCCGCCCAGGCTGAAAGCGGCGTGGAAGCTGGGCATGATCGGGCGCCGGAGGGCCCGTACCAGGTCGACCGCGGCGCTGTTGAACGCGACGTTGATGCCGCCGTAGGCGCTGCCGAACACCAGCAGAACGGCGCCGAGGGCCGGGACCGAGTGGGTGAGCGGGGGCAGGGCGACGCTGAGGGAGAGCAGGACGGCGCAGACGACGGTCACGGGGTGCGAGCCGTAGCGGCGGCACAGCCGTCCGGTGAACATCATCGTGATCACGGCCCCGGCCGAGACGCCGAGCAGGGCGAGTCCCAGGGCGCCGGCCGAGGCGCCCGTCTGTTCCTTGATGGCCGGGATGCGGACGACCCAACCGGCGAAGACGAAGCCGTCCATGGCGAAGAAGACGGTCAGGGCGATGCGGAGTCGGGTGAGGGCGTTGCCGGGCACGGCGTTGTGCGTCCGGGTTTTGTTTATTAGCGGCACAAACTCAGGCTAGGTGAGGGCCGGGGCTGGGACAAGGGCGGTACGGGCGGCGCGCGGGACCGAGCCCGGACCGGCGTTCGCGATCGGGGAAGGAGCCCTCCGTGGCCATGGGGGAGACAAAGTGACGAGCGAGTCCGTGGGCGTCCGGGCGGCTGCGCCCGCTTCCGTGCCGCTCCGCGGGAACTGGCGGTTCCAGGTCTTCTGGGCCCGGGCGGTCGGCTCCCTGCTCGGCCCGCGGATCGCGGGGCTCGCGCATCCGCTGCTCATCCTGGCCCTCACCGGCTCCCCGGCCACCGCCGGTGCGTTCGGGGCGGTGCAGACCGGCACCATGCTCGTGCCGGCTGTCCCGGGCGGGGCCGTCGCCGACGGGGCGAACCGCAGGACGGTGCCGGGCCGGCGGCGAGCGCCGGGCAGGCCCTGCGCGAACTGCCCGACTTCACGGCGCTGACTCGAGCGGCCGGCCCGGGAGCGGGCCCGTCAGAGCGGAGCGTTGGCCGCCGCACTGCCGTCCTGGCGCCCGTGCCTGGCGGCCAGGGCCGTGAGATAGCCGCGCAGCATGACCTTCGCCTCGTCGAGGAGGGCGGCGTCGCCCTCGGCGTCGCGGCGGAAGGCCTCCTGGGCGAGCGCGTCGGCGGCGAGGACGGCGGCATGGCAGGCGGGGCCGAGTCCCTCGGCGTCGCCCGCGATGCCGAGCGCGAGCAGTACCCGGCGCACCCCGTCGGCCATCCGGCGCTTGTGCTCCCGGTCCGCCGCCCGGGTCCGGTCGGTCAGACCGCTGCCGAACCACAGGGCCCTGAAGCCCTGTTCGGTGCGGTACAGCCCGGCGTAGGTGTCGATCAGCACGCCGACCGGGTCGGACCAGCGCTCGGTCGCCGCGCTGCGCACGAACTCCTCCATCACCGCTTCGAGTTGGGCGAAGTAGGTCGCGGCCAGCGCGTCGATGATCGCGTCCCGGTCGGGCAGGTACTGGTACAGCGAGCCGACCGACACCCCGGCCTCCGCCGCGACCCGGGTGGTGGTCAGGGCCGGCACGCCCTCCGCGATCAGGACGCGCTCAGCCGCCTTGAGCACTCGCGCCAACCGGGCTTTGCTGCGGGCCTGTTGGGGGGTACGGCGCAACACGGCCCCGGTCTCCTCGGCGATCGGCCCGCTCACGCAACCCCCTGAACCTGAAGGTGACTTTGTTTCAGGTTTACGTTACCGTCGCGGCCATGACGGACTCAAGCTCCGCGCTGGTTCAGGAGCGGGCCGCGGTGGCGGACGCCTGCCGTCGCCTGGGAGCGGCGGGCCTGCTCATCGGGACGGCGGGAAACGTCAGCGTGCGGGTGGCGGACCGGGTCGCGGTCACCGCGACCGGCGCGGTGCTCGCCCAACTCACCGCGGGCCAGGTGACGGTGGTCGACCTGGACGGCAAGGTCGTCGCCGGGACCCTGCAGCCGACCTCCGAACTCGACCTGCACCTCGGGGTCTACCGGCGCTACGGCGCCGGTGCGGTCGTCCACACCCACGCCCCGATGGCCACCGCTCTCTCCTGCGTGCTCGACGAACTACCGTGCGTCCACTACCAGTTGCTCGCCCTCGGTGGCACCGTGCGGGTGGCGCCGTACGCCACCTTCGGCACCCCGGAACTCGCCGAGTCGGTGCTCGCCGCACTCGACGGCCGCAGCGCCGCCCTGATGGCCAACCACGGCTCGGTCACCGTCGGCCCGACCCTCGACAAGGCGGTCGAGAACGCCCTGTTGCTCGAGTGGGCCTGCGGCGTCTACCAGCACGCGGCGGCTCTCGGGACGCCCCGCGTCCTGGACGAGTCGCAGCAACTCGCGGTGATCGAGGCCGCGATCACCCGGAACTACGGCACCACCCGATCCCTGCAGGAGGGCAAGCCATGAGAGTCGTCACGATGGGCGTGCACGTGCTGGACGTGCTGGTCCGGCCGGTGGACGCGATACCCGAGGGCCAGGGCGCCACCCTGGTCGAGGACATCAGGATGACCGCGGCCGGGACCGCCGGCGGGACCGCCCTGAGCCTCGCCAAGCTCGGCGCCACCGTGCGCAGCGCCGGGGCCGTCGGCGCCGACGCGACCGGCGACATGCTCGTGCAGTTGCTCCACAAGGCCGGAATCGACACCGAGTTCCTCGTCCGGCGAACCGACACCGCCACCTCGGCGAGCGTGCTGCCCATCCGTCCCAACGGCGACCGGCCCTCCCTGCACCTGCTCGGCGCCAACATCACCTACGGCGTCGACGACGTACCCTGGGACGCCCTTGCCGAGGCCGACCATCTCCACCTCGGTGGCCCGGAGTTGATCGGCGTAGACGCAGCCGCGCGCATCCTGCACTTCGCCAAGGAGCACGGCGTGACGACCTCCGTGGACCTCCTCGCACCCGGCGTCCTCGGCAGCTTCGAGCAGATCGCGGCCGCGCTGCCGTACGTCGACCACCTCCTCCCCAACGACGACCAGGTACTGGGCTTCTCGGGCGAGGACGACCTGCTGGCGGGCGCGAAGAAGCTGGTCGGCGCCGGCGCCGGGCTGGTCGCGGTCACCCGGGGCGGCGACGGGGCGCTGCTGGTCACCGCCGAGGGCGCCGAGCCGGTGCCTGCCTTCGAGATCGACGTAGTGGACACCACCGGCTGCGGCGACGCCTTCTCGGCCGGATTCGTCCACGGCATAGGGCTGGGCCGCACCCCGTACGACGCCGCCGTCCTCGGCAACGCCGTGGCGGCCCTGGTCGCCCAGGGCCTCGGCAGCGACCACGGGGACTTCGACCTCGCCGCTGCCGACGCGTTCGCGGCGACGGGTGCCAGGCGTGCGTAGGGCAGGTGTCAGGCATGCGCAGGGCAGATGTCGGACGTGAGTGAAACGTGCCGTCGGCCAGGCCGTCCCGGACGTCCGAGAGGTACCCTCCGTCCCTCGAACCACTGAATTCCTGCGGATATTCACTCGTCCCGGGCGTCTGTGTTCGGACGGAGTCCGGCAACAGCTCGGTTAATAACTGCTCGCTAGTTGGTTACCGGAGAGTGAGCGGGCCATGATGGCCCCATGACGTTGGCCTCGCGCGCTCTGGCGCAACTGGCGACCTGGCCCGACCTGACCCAGGCCGTACCGAGCTGCGGTCTGGGGCAGGCCGTGAGCTCGGCCCAGGGCGAGATCGCGCACTTCCACTCCGACCGCGATGTGGACCTGCGTCTCACCACCCACGCCATCCGGCATTTCGCCAAGGACCTCAAGAGCACCGGGGCGATCCGGATCGTCCCGGGCTCGCAGTGGGTGACCATACGACTCGACGCCGCGAGCGACGTCGACCTGCTGCTGACCCTGGTGAGCGTCGCCCTCCAGGCCCAGCAGAGCTGGCCCGACCCGGCCGCCCTGCCGGTGTTCGGCTGCAACGACCAGCGGGGCGCGGGTTTCGTCAGCGCGGACACCAGTGGGATGTGACAGCGGGCCGCGTCGCAGGGCTGTACCGCGTCGCCCTCACACGGTCAGGACCCGGATCCCCGTCTCCTCGAACCGGTGCACCGTCTCCGGCGCCGCCCCCGTGTCCGTGACCAGCGTGTCCACCAGTTCCGCCGCGCAGATCCGGGCGAACGCCCGCCCGCCCAGCTTGCTGGAGTCCGCGGCGACGACCACGCGGGCCGCGCGCTCGCACAGCAGCCGGTTGACCGCGGCCTCCGCCTCGTCGTGGGCCGCAGCCCCGTACGTGACGTCGAAGCCGACCACCCCGAGCACCGCCACGTCGAGGGTGATCTGGCCCAGCACCCCGTCCGCGAGCGGCCCGATGAGCTCGTACGACTGCGGGCGCGCCACCCCGCCCGTCACCACGATCTTGAACTGGGGCCGCACCGCGAGCTCGTTCGCGATGTTGAGCGCGTTCGTGACGACCGTCAGCGCCGGCGTACCGGTGGTGAGGTCTCCGCGTACGGCCAGCGCGCGGGCCACCTCCGTGGTGGTCGTACCGCCCGTCAGCCCCACCGCCTCGCCCGGCGCGACCAGGTCCGCCACCGCCTTGGCGATCCGCTGCTTCTCCGACGCCTGCCGGGCCGTCTTGTAGCGCAACGGCAGCTCGTACGACACCCCGTGCACCACGGCGCCGCCCCGGGTGCGCACCAGCATCTGCTGCTCGGCGAGCTGGTCGAGGTCCCGGCGGATGGTGGCCGCCGACACCGCCAGTTCGGCCGCCGCCTCCTCCACATCGAGGCGGCCGCGTTCGACCAGCAGCTCGAGCAGCGCCTTCCAGCGGGCGTCGCGCGACATCCGCCGCCTCCGTTCCTCGATCTCCCGGCGACCTTAGCGCACCCGGCTTTCGGCTGAATGCTTGATGATGATTGAAAGTTGGCGCTATCTTGCAAGAACAATCACGATACGCGTTCCGGGGGAGGGGCGGTGCTATGTCACATATCACCCGGGAGCTGAACAGCCGGCCCGCGTGCTGGCCGCCGCCGCGAGCCGCCACCGAGGCCATCCGCCAAGCCCACGCCCTCCCGGCTCAGGGCGAGCGGGTCGCGATCGTCGGCTGCGGCAGCTCGTACTTCATGGCCCAGGCCGCGGCCGTACTGCAAGAGTCCGCAGGACTCGGCGGTCCGGTACCACCACCGAAGTCCTGGACCTGCGCGGTGCGTTGAAGGGACGGGTACGCACCGCCGCGATCACCGCCGACCCCGAGACGCCTGTGACGGAGGCCGCCGACAACCTCGTCGTCCTCGACTTCGCCGACGAACGCTCCGTCGTCCGGACCCGGTGCTCGACCAGCGCGTTCACCCTGCTCCGCGCCCATCTCGGCCTGCCCACCGACGCCGTGGTCGCCGACACCCGCCCCGCACTGTCGACTCCGCTGCCGCCAGGACTGGTCGAGTGCGACCAGGTCACCTTCCTCGGGCGCGGCTGGACCGCCGGACTCGCGAGCGAGGCCGGGCTCAAGACGCGCGAGGCCTCGCTGTCCTGGACCGAGGCCCACCCGGCGATGGAGTACCGGCACGGCCCGGTCGAACGCCTCTCGGCCGCCGTGCCGTTCCGCTCGTCCTGCACGGCTCCTCCGGGGTCCCGGACGAGGGTCTGGCCGCCGCGGTGGCCGCGGGCCTCGCCAAGGTCGACATCGGCACCGCGCTCAACATGGCGATGACCGCGTCCGTCCGCCACTTCCTCGCGGACCATCCCGAGGCCGTCGACTCCCCGTACCTGTCTCGGTGCCTGCCGGGAGGCGATGGCCCGGGAGTTGACCAGGATCATCGGCGTGCTCACCGGCGGCACTACCCGCGCTTGACCGCCTTCAGCACCACGAACTTCGGGTCGCTCGCGACCAGCCGACTGTTGCCGAACAGCCGGCGCAGCGTCACGTGGTAGCCCAGGTGCCGGTTGCCGATCACCCACAGCTCGCCGCCCGGCCGCAGCGCCCGCTTCGCCCCGCTGAACATCCGCCACGCCGTCGCGTCGGTGGTCGCCTGGTGGGAGTGGAACGGCGGGTTGTTCAGCACCACGTCCACGCTCCCGGCCGCGACCCCGGCCAGCCCGTCTCCGACCCTGAACTCGGCATGCCCGGGCACCCCGTTGGCCTTGTAGGTGGCCTCCGCCGAGGCGACCGCCTGGAACGACTCGTCGACGAACAGCACCTCGGCCGTGGGGTCGGCCAGCGCCACCGCCGTACCCACGACCCCGTTCCCGCACCCCAGGTCCACGATCCGACGGCCCCCCTCGGGCAGATGCGCCAGGAAGAACCGGGTACCGATGTCGAGCCGGTCGGCGCAGAAGACGCCCGCGTGGTTGACGACCGTACGCCCGGAGACGGCCCCGATCCCGGTGGGGAGCGCGTAGCTGTACGGCCACGGATTCGCCGGGCGCTCCAGCGACGGATCCGGCGTGCAGTGGATCAGCCGGGCCTTCTGCTCGGCCAGCGAGGTCCGGGTCGGGCCGAGCATCCGCTCGAACAACCGGAGCGTCGAGGTGTGGATCTCCTTGACCATGCCGGTCCCGATCACGACCGTGCCCGCGTGCACGGCGGGCGCCAGCCGCAGCAGCTGGTCCTCAAGGAGCGCCAGGCTCTTCGGCACCCGCACCAGCAGCACGTCCACCCGCTCCGGCGGCGGATCCTGCGTGGTCAGCAACTGCACCGCGCCCGGCTCGACACCCGCGCGCGCCAGGTTCACGCGGGTCGCCTCCTGGCTGAGGTACGAGTCGGTGATCTGCACCGGCCGGTGCTCGGCCAGCGCGGTGACCAGCGCTCCCCAGCGGTCGCCGAGCACCACGACCGTCCCGGACAGCCCGGTCCGCTCCCGGTCGAGGTACCGCAGCAGGTAGGCGTCGGAGGCGTCCCAGGCACGCAGCCGGTCACGCGGATCCTCCGGGAAGCGGGACAGCTCGAACTCGCCCCACGCAGTCGTCATACGGTCGCTCATCGTGCGTCCAGGCTAGCGGAACCGCAGCTCAGACCCGGTCGGGCAGGATGGGGGCATGGAGGATGAGCTGTTCCCGAGGGCGCACGCCCGCATCGCACCGGGCGCCGTGCACGTCCCCGACTGGCTGGACGGCGACCGGCAGCGCGCGCTGCTCGCCGCCTGCCGCGACTGGGCCCGGCCCCCGGCCGGCCTGCGCACGGTCCGCACGCCCGGCGGCGGCACGATGACCGCCCGCCAGGTCTGCCTGGGCTGGCACTGGCACCCGTACGCCTACGCCCGCACGGTCGTCGACGGCGACGGCGGCCCCGTCAAGCCGTTCCCGGCCTGGCTCGGCGAACTGGGCCGCCGCGCGGTGACCGACGCCCTGGGGCCGGAGGCGGTCGGCGGATTGTCGTACGACATCGCGCTGATCAACTTCTACGATGCCGACGCCCGCATGGGCATGCACCGCGACGCCGACGAGAAGTCCGACGCACCAGTGGTGTCGCTGAGCCTGGGGGACACCTGCGTGTTCCGTTTCGGCAACACGGAGAGCAGGGGCAAGCCGTACACGGACGTGGAGCTGCGGTCGGGGGACCTGTTCGTGTTCGGGGGCGAGTCGCGGCTCGCCTATCACGGGGTGCCGAGGGTGCACCCGGGCACGGGACCGGCGGAGCTGGGCCTGACCGGCCGCCTGAACGTCACGCTGAGAGTGAGCGGCTTTTGACAGGCCCCGGCTGGAGCGCGCCCCAAAGGGGCGCTGGGGGTACCCCCGGCCGAAGGCTGGGGAAGGAACCGTACGACCAGCCACAACGGCGCCGCACCCGTACGAAGGGTGCACCCGCCCGGGCACAACTCCGGATCATGGCAAACTCGCCCTCATGAGCAGCAAGGCGGACCCCCGGCCGGCAGGGGAAGGTACCACCTCGAAACCCCGGTTGGACCGAGGACGCGGCGCACTCGGCCCCGCCCTGGAACTCGTGCACACCGGCCGCGCCCCCACCCGCGCGGTGCTCACCGCGGAACTCGGCGTCACCCGGGCCACGGCCGGCGCCGTCGCCGCCGAACTGGAGGCGCTCGGCCTGATCAGGGTGGACGCCCACCCGGGCGCCGCCGCAGGTTCGCAGGGCCGCCCCTCCCACCGCCTGGAGGTCGCCGAGAGCGGCCCCGTCGCCCTCGCCGCGCAGGTCCACGCCGACGGCTTCCGCGCGGCGCTGGTCGGCCTGGGCGGCCGGATCGTCGCGACCGCGCCCGGCTGCGAGGCCGTCGACGCCGACCCGGCGAAGGTGCTCGGCTCGGTGGTCGAGGCGGGCGCCGACCTGCTGCGCACCACCGGCCGTCGCTGCGTCGGCGCCGGTCTCGCCGTGCCGTCCGCCGTCGCCGAACCGGAGGGCCTGGCCCTCAACCCCCTCCACCTGGCCTGGCCCGTGGGGGCGCCCGTGCGCCGGATCTTCGCGGAGTGCGTGCGCGCGGCCGGGATCACCGGCCCGGCGTTCGCGGGCAACGACGTGAACCTGGCCGCGCTCGCCGAGCACCGGCACGGCGCGGGCCGGGGCGCCCGGGACCTGCTGTGCGTGGCCACCGGACACCGCGGCGTCGGCGGCGCGCTGGTCCTGGACGGCCGCCTGCACACGGGGAGTTCGGGCCTCGCCCTGGAGGTCGGCCACCTCGCCGTCAACCCCGAGGGCCGCCCCTGCCACTGCGGCAGCCGGGGCTGTCTGGACGTGGAGGCCGATCCCCTGGCGCTGCTGATCGAGGCGGGCCGCGATCCCGGCCCCGAGGTGTCGCTGCTCCGGCAGGCCGAGGACCTGATCCGCGGCCACTACGCCGACCCGACCGTCCGCAGGGCCACCGAGGCGCTGATCGACCGCCTCGGCCTGGGCCTGGCCGGACTGGTCAACATCCTCAACCCCGACCGCATCATCCTCGGCGGCCTGCACCGCACTCTTCTGGACGCCGATCCCGAGCGGCTGCGTGCCGTGGTCGCCGACCGCAGCCTGTGGGGCCAGAGCGGCAGCGTGCCGATCCTGCCGTGCACGCTGAGCCACAACAGCCTGGTGGGAGCGGCCGAGCTGGCCTGGCAGCCGGTGCTGGACGACCCGCTGGCGGCGCTTCGCTAACGGGCCGCCGCCCACCCCGTCACCCACGTGGCGTCAGGCTCCACAACGCCGCCACCAGCGGCCGCCTGAGGTCGGACCGGCGTACGCACAGCCCGATCGGGAACGGCTCCGGCGCGGGATCGGCCGGCAGTACCGCGAGCCGGTCCCGCACCGCGCTGTGTTCCAGGACCAGCCGGGGGACCACCCCCGTGCCGCAGCCCAGGGCGACCAGGGCCAACAGGGCTTCGTGGCCGTCCGGTTCACAGACGACGTCCACGGGCCCTCCCCGCGCCCGGAACCAGCGGTCGGCCGCCTCCCGCACCAACCCGCGCCGGGGGAGGACGAACGGGCCGTCCAGGCCCGGGGCCGGTCGGTCGCGTGCGGTGACCAGGACCAGGTCGGTGACCGTCACCGTGCGGCCGACCAGGGGTTCCGGGAGCCGCGCCGGGATCCCGGCCAGGGCCACATCGGCCTCGCCCTCGTCGAGCCGGGCCAGGGCGGCCGCCGCGTCCCCGGTGCGCAGATCCAGCCGTACCTGCGGGTGCGCAGCACGGAACGGCGCCAACAGGTCCGGCAGCAGAGCCTGACAGGCGGTCACGGTGGCGAACACCACCAGTCTGCCGCTGAGTTCGGCCGGGTCGGGGTGTTCGTCGCGGTAGGCCTGCCACAACTCCAGTGCCTGTACGGCGTATTCGCGGAAACGCTGGCCCTCCGCCGTCAGGGACACCCCGCGCGGGCCCCGGTCGAACAGTCGGTGGCCCAGTTCCGCCTCCAGCCGCTGCACGGTCCGCGTCAGCGTCGCCGGGCTGACATGGCAGTCCAGGCTCGTCCGCCCGAAGTTCAGCGAGTGCGCGAGATGGAGGAAGAGCCGCAGCCCCCGGTGATCGTCCCGCACTCCGTGACCAGGCCCTTTCAGGATCTGCAACAGACCGCTGCGAAGGTTGCGCTTGTCGCAACGTCCGCCCGGAGCCTACAACTCGACCATGACCTCGACGACCACCTACACCTCCGGCGTCTTCGCACTCGAAACCATGGACGTGCCCGGCGGCACGGAGACCATCCTGCGCGGCGGACGGCACCTCTTCCCGCTGCTGCCCCAGGCGTTCGCCGGGGTGAGCAGGATCGGCGTCCTCGGCTGGGGTCCGCAGGGCCGCGCCCAGGCCCGCAACCTGCGCGACTCCCTCGCCGGCACCGGCATCACGGTCACCGTCGGCCTGCGCCCCGGCTCCGCCTCGGCCGCCGACGCCCGCGAGCACGGCTTCACCGAGGAGAACGGCACCCTCGGCGACTGGCGCGAAGTCGCCGCCGACAGCGACCTGCTCCTCCTGCTGATCGCCGACGCCGCCCTCGCCGCCCACCACCAGGAGATCTTCCAGGCCCTGAAGCCCGGCGCGGTCATCGGCCTCTCGCACGGTTTCCTGCTCGGCCATCTCCGGGCGACCGGGGGCGACTTCCCGGCCGGCCACGGCGTGATCGCCGTCTGCCCCAAGGGCATGGGCGACTCCGTGCGCCGCCTCTACGAACAGGGCGCCGAGATCAACGGCGCCGGGATCAACAGCAGTTTCGCCGTGCATGCCGACCCCGACGGCCGGTCCACCGACCTCGCCCTCGGCTGGTCGGTCGCGCTCGGCGCGCCGTACACCTTCCGCACCACGCTGGAGAGCGAGTACCGCTCCGACATCGTCGGCGAGCGCGCCGTCCTGCTCGGTGCCGTACACGGCATCGTGGAGAGCCTGTACGGCCATTACCGGCTCGCCGGGGACGACGAGGTGACGGCGTACGAGCGGTCCTGCGAGAACGTGACCGGGCCCATCGCCCGGACCATCTCCCGGGCCGGGCTGGGGGCCGTCCGCGAGGACCTCGACCCGGTCGGCCGGGACGTCTTCGACCGGGCGTACACGGCGGCCTACGGGCCGGCCCGTGAGCTTGTCGCCGAGATCTACGAGGAGGTCGCCGACGGCACCGAGCTGCGCAGCGTGATCCTGGCCGAACGGCGGCTCGGGAAGCGGGAGATGAGCAGGATCGGCGGCTCTCCGATGTGGGCGGCGGGGGAGCGGGTGCGGGCCCGGCGTGCCGAACGGGAGCTGTCCGTCGAGCCGTTCACCGCCGGTGTGTTCGTCGCGACGATGATGGCGCAGGTCGACGAGTTCGCCGAGCGCGGCCATCCCTGGTCGGAGATCGTCAACGAGTCCGTCATCGAGGCGGTCGACTCGCTGCTGCCCTACATGCACGCCCGCGACGTGGCGTACATGGTCGACAACTGCTCCCGCACGGCCCGGCTCGGCACCCGCCGCTGGGGCCCGCGCTTCCAGGCGGCCTTCGAGCAGATCGCCTACCCGGCGGCCGGACTCCCCGCCGACCAGGACCTGTTGACCGCCTTCGACGCCCACCCGGCGCACGAGGCGCTGACCGCCGCGGCGAAGCTCCGCCCGTCGGTGGACATCTCCGTGGCCTGAGCGGGTCCGGCGAAGTCCGCTGCGCTTCGGCAGCGCCCTCAAGGGGCGCGGGGGTACCCCGGCCAAGGCTGGGGGAGGAACCGCGCGACCAGCCACGACGGCGCCGCAGTCGGCACCCGGCATGCCGTGGCGCTTCCAGCGGCGCACCTAACGCCAGTCGACGGCGAAGGCCCGGGCCGGGTTGTCGGTGAGGATGCGGCCGACGTGCTCCGCGCCCAGCTCGGCCGCCAGCCGCGGCCGCACGCGCCGCAGCAGGTACGGCATCCCGGGGCCGCCGTCCACCGACCGCGCCCCCGCCACCACGGTGTCCCCGCCGAGCAGCAGCCGGTCCCCGAACCCGGCCTCGGCCAGGGCCCGTACGGCCTCGGGCATCCGCCAGTCGGTGGCGTGGTTGGCCCGGGACGGCCCGTCGAAGGCCAGCCAGCAGCCGGTGGCGGCGGCCTGCCGCTGGACGACGAGGTCGGGGGAGCGGTTGAGGTGGCCGAGGATCACCCGGTCGGCGGGGACGCCCAGCTCCCCGCAGAGCAGGTCGAGTACGTCGAGCGCGCCGGTGCCGAGCTCGAGGTGGACGGCGATCGGCGCGCCCGTCGCGTGGTGGGCCTCGGCCGCCGCGGTCATCGTCCAGCGGGCGTGCGCGTCGAGGTGGTGGAAGCCGCCCGCCACCTTGACCAGACCGGCGCGCACGCCGGACGTACCGATGCCCTCGGACAGCTCGGAGACGAAGACCTCGGCGAGCCGCCCGCGCAGTCCGTCGAGGAACTCCGGTGCGTAGTGCGCCGCTTGGTGCAGTCCCGTCGCGCAGACCACGTGCACACCGGCGGACCGGGACAGCAGGGGCAGATCGGCGGCCCGCCGTCCCATCCCGTACGGCGTCCACTGCACGACGGTCGCCCCGCCCGCCGCCCGGAACGCCGCCAGCTCGGCCCGTGCGGCGCTCGCGTCGTTCAGCTCCTGCCCCGGCAGCCGTGGGCTGCGGAGGAAGAGGTGGTCGTGCGCGTCGCATACGCCCAGGTCAGCGGGCCGGATGTCACCGAGGACGGTACGGACACCGCTCACCACTGCCGCCCACGCGCCAGCGCGCCACGCCCGGGCTGCGACAGATGCAGTACCTGGAAGACATCGCCCCCTGCCTTGGGCGCGTCGTGCTCCCAGAGCGAGAAATGGACCAGCTCCCAGGCGCCCGTGTCCACGGCGGCCGCAGCCAGCACCGCGCCTTCCTCGGCGGCCAGCCGCGCCGTCTCGTCCGCCGCGCCGGCCATGAACGCGGCCAACTCCACGCCGTCCGGAACCGGTTGCCGCCGCCGTACGGCGAACGCGGCGGGCGAGCCGGCGGCGGTGCCCTCCTCGAAGGCCAGGCCCGTCCACTGCCGTATCCGCGGCCGTCCGAAGTCGTCGACAGGCCCCTGGAAGGCGCCTCCCCAGAGGAAACCGTTCATGCCTGCCACGGTGTTCCAGAGATAGAACGGCCCGTACTGGTTCACCGGCGAGCCGTGATGTCCCCGCTCGCGCATGAGGTAGGTCTTGACGCCGAGGCCGTCCCAGCCGTCCAGCAGATGTCCGACGCGCGCGACGCGGGAACGGATGATGTCCATGTCGTAGTCCGCGGGCAGGGTGAACTCGTACTGCATGGCGTGCATGGATCTGGTCCTCCTCAGGCCGGGTAGCCGGTCACGTGCTCGTGCCACTCGGTGGTCGTGCCGTCGCCGGCGGCCTCCACGACCGCGAGATGCGTCATGAAGCTGCGCGGCCCGGCGCCGTGCCAGTGCCGTTCGCCCGGCTCGATCCACACCGTGTCGCCCGCGCGGATCGCCTCCGGCTCGCCGCCCTCGCGCTGCACCAGCCCCTCGCCCTCCAGGACGTGCAGCACCTGGCCGTGCGGATGCCGGTGCCAGGCGGTGTGGGCGCCGGGCGCGAAGTGGACGCTGTACATGCGCAGCCGGGACGGGGCGGCGGGCGCGGCCACCTCGTCAAGCCACACCGTGCCGGTGAAGTTCTCCGCCGGGCCCTGCCGGGTGTCCGGGCGCTGTCTGGTGATGTGCACGTACGTCAACTCCTCAGTAGGGACAGCAGTCCGCGCACCCCGGCGTCGAACACGGCGGGGGAACCGGACGCCCGGGCGAGCACATAGCCGCCCTGTACGGTCGCGAGCACGGTCGCGGCGATCTCCTCGCCGTCCAATAGGGGCCCGAACTGGCCCTGCTCCTTGCCCTCTTCGACGATCCCGGCGATCAGCTCCCGGATCTGGTCGAGCGTCTCGTCGACCGGCGCGCGCAGTTCGTCGCTGGCGATGATGTCCGGGTCCATGGTCAGCCGGCCGACCGGGCAGCCACGCAGCACATCGCGCTCGCGCCGCAGATACGCCTCGATGCGCTCGTACGGGGTGCCCGGTCCGGTGAGTACGCCCTCGGCGGTGGCGAGCAGTTCCTCGGCGGTCCGCCGGATCGCGGCCAGGGCGAGGTCGGGCTTGCCCTTGAAGTGGTGGTACATGCTGCCCTGGCCGGCACCCGCGCGCTCCAGAATCGCCCTGGGGCTCGTGCCGACGTAGCCGCGCTCCCACAACAGCTCGCGGGTGGACTCGATCAACCTCTCCGACGTGCTCATACGCCCACTGTACATACTAGTAGTTACAGAAGGTCGGCGCTTTTCGGAGCAGGGCCCCATCGGCGCGTACTCCCCAAGAGGTACGGCCGGTGCCGTCGGCTGCACGACGACCCGGACCCCTCCGGGCGGTCAGTCTCGACACATCACAACGAGACCCTGGGGAGACCGATATGCAGACCTTGGCGAACTGGAACGGCGGGCCCGGCCCGTGGATCCTGTTCTTCCCGCTGATCTGGGCGGCCGTCGTGATCGGCGTCGTCACGTTCCTGCGCCGCACCGCGTGGCGCGGCCGGGGCGGGCCCTGGCGTCCGATGGACGCCGGTCGTCCGTCCGGCGACTCGCCGCTCGCGCTCCTCGGCCGCCGCTTCGCCTCCGGCGAGATCGACGAGGACGAGTACTGGCGCAGGCTGTCCGTCCTGGAGGAGCAGTTCGGCCGCATCGGCAAGGGCGGCACGCTGTGAAGAAGCGGTAATGCCGGGGAGAGACTCGGCGAGGAGACTCACCGCCCGCTCAACTGGCGACAGCCGAGCGGGCGGGAGCGTGTGCGGCACCGGGGGCAGCGGCGGTCGCGTGCGCGGGGGTTGGGGCGGCGGTCGCGGGCGCGGAGGCGGGCACACCAGCGGTCGCGGGCGCGGAAACGGGCACACCGGCGGTCGCGGGTTCCGGGTCGATGATCCGGCGGGGTGCCGGTTCGGCGACCCGGCGCTGTGGGTGGGCCGCCTTCGGTGTGGCCGCCGGGGCCGGCAGGGTGAACCACACGACCTTGCCGTCGTCGTGCGGCCGTACCCCCCAGCTCTCGCTGACCGCGGCCACCATCGCGAGCCCCCGCCCGCAGGTGGCCATCGGTGCGATCTCCGTGCCGTCCTCGAGCACCGGAAGGCGTGGATCGTGGTCACGGACCGACACCGTGAGGCGGTCGAGCTGGAGCTCGATCTCCACGGTGCAGTTCTTGTCGGTCTGGGCGTGCCGGTGGACGTTGGTGAGCAACTCCGTCACACCGAGTGCGGCCCGGTCGATCAACGGATCGAGATGCCAGTAGCGCAGCTGCGCAGATACGATTCTGCGGACCTGGCCGATCCGCGAGGGCAATGCTTGGAGCTCCACCGAGCAGTGTCTGCTTGGGTGTTTGATCACGGCTGCGACTCCCCGACGTGAGGTCCGGAAGAACACGGAGAACGGATCCAGCAGGGCGCCGCCGTCCATGGGGCCGCCTGCTGTCGTGGCCGGCGGGCTGGTTCGCAGCGTTATCGCCGGTAAACCCAGAGTGACGTGAGACAAGCGTGACCCAGTGCGTTCGGTCCCGCAACTCGCCGTACCTCAGCGGTCACGCCCCGCAGGTCCGTGCGGTTCAGCGGTCACGCCCCGCGGCCCGCCGTACCGCCTCGATGAAGCGGCGCGCCGCGGGCGGACCGGGCTCGCCCGGCGCCGGATCATGGTCACCCAGGGTGAGTGAGTAGCGCTGCCCGTTGAGGTCGGCCAGGGCCCGGTCCTCCGACGCGAACCATGGCTTCGAGGCCCGTACCGCCTGCACGGGTGCGCTGTCGATCTCGCTGCCGTAGCTCGTCAGCAGCTGCAGCCTGCCGTCCCTTATCCGGACCTGCCCGGCCCGGGTGAGCGAACGCAGCCGCTTGTCGATCCGCACGCCCGTCGCCGTGAACTCCGGCTCCGCCATCCTGCCCCGCCCCTTTTCGAGTACGTCGGTCGCCGTCCGGAAGCTTGTGGCCCCGGCCCGGCGCGCTCCGGCTCGTGTCGTGATCCAGTGTGCGCCCCCGTTCGAGACCTTCGTCCCGTCCGGTGGCAGTCTGCCCGCCCTCGGCGCGGAGCACCAGTACGCACGGACCGCCGGGCGGGGGGCGCTCGGAGCACTCGCCGCAATGCGCCCCCGAAGCGTTCGCGCCAGTGTTCGGCACTGTTCCCCAGGGGTGCCTTTGAGGCGCCCAAAGATGCGTTTATGCAGGTGAGAAGCGTGCGGAAGGTGTTTATGATCGATGCGTCGGCCGCGTTCGGACGCTGTCGGCGCGAAGCGTAAGGAGCCCCGTCGTGAGCACCACCCCGCAGATCCGGACCGGCGCCACCCTCGATGTCGACCGCAGCGACGCCGTCTACCGCGACTGGCTCAAAGAGGCGGTCCGCAAGGTCCAGGCGGACGCGAACCGCTCGGCGGACACCCACCTGCTGCGCTTCCCGTTGCCCGAGGCCTGGGGCATCGACCTGTACCTCAAGGACGAGTCGACGCATCCGACCGGAAGCCTCAAGCACCGGCTGGCCCGTTCGCTCTTCCTGTACGGCCTGTGCAATGGCTGGATCCGGCCGGGCCGCCCGGTGATCGAGGCGTCCAGCGGCTCGACGGCCGTCTCCGAGGCGTACTTCGCCAAGCTCATCGGCGTGCCCTTCATCGCCGTGATGCCACGCACCACGAGCGCCGAGAAGTGCCGGCTCATCGAATTCCACGGCGGACAGTGCCACTTCGTGGACGACTCCCGGAAAATGTACGAGGAGTCCGCGCGCCTGGCGGTGGAGACCGGCGGCCACTACATGGACCAGTTCACCTACGCCGAACGGGCCACGGACTGGCGGGGCAACAACAACATCGCCGAATCCATCTTCCGCCAGCTGGAGTTGGAGCGGTTCCCGGAGCCGGCCTGGATCGTCGCCACGGCCGGGACCGGTGGCACCTCCGCGACACTCGCGCGCTATGTCCACTACACCCAGCGCGACACCCGGATCTGTGTCGCCGACCCCGAGAACTCCTGTTTCTTCGAGGGCTGGACCACCGGCGATCCGGACGTCACCTGCGACTGCGGGTCCCGCATCGAGGGCATCGGGCGGCCTCGGATGGAGCCGAGCTTCGTGCCCGGAGCCGTCGACCGCATGATGAAGGTGCCGGACGCGGCGAGCGTGGCCGCGGTGCGGGCACTGGAGCGGGCGATCGGGCGGAAGGCCGGAGGGTCGACCGGCACCGGGCTGTGGAGTGCGCTGAAGATCGTCGCCGAAATGGTGGCCGAGGGACGGCAGGGGAGTGTGGTGACCCTGCTGTGCGACCCGGGGGACCGGTACCTCGACAAGTACTACTCGGACAGGTGGCTCGCCGAACAGGGTCTGGACATCGCGCCCTACGCGGCGGCGATCGGCTCGCTGCTGGAGACGGGAGTCTGGCCCGGCTGAGCCATTACCGCGAGAGGCGCCGGTCCAGTTCGGTGACCGCGGCCCGGAAGGCCCGGCCCAGCCCCGCGCGTGCCGCCTTGACCACGAGGCGGAACGGCGCCGTGCCGTCCACGGCGAAGGTCCACTGCACGCGAGTGCCGCCGCCGGACGGGACGAGGCGCCACTCCTCGGCGATGGCGTGCGCACCGGGGGCGTTGGTCAGGTCCACCCGGTAGGCGTACACCTCCGCCTCCTTGGCCGCGATGATCGTCTCCCGGAAACGCCCGCCGCCCTTGAGCCGGATGTCGCGACCGGCGCCGTCGTCGACGGACTCGGCGTGGGTCACCGCGGCGAACCACTCCGCCCAGCCGGGTACGTCGTCGTTGAGCGCGTGGAAGACCCGCTCGGGCGGCGCGGACATCTCCTGCGCGAAGACCAGGCGTACGGGCGCGGTCTCGACGAAGTCGAGCCCCACGGGGCGCAGTCGGCGTGCCATGGACGAGAACCCCCTTGGCCGATAAGGCGGTTGACCGGCTCCGCCACGATAACTGGCGGTCCGTCAGATGTCTGTACCGCCGACGCGATCAGACCTCCGCCTCGCCTGCCACCACCAGCCGGCGCAGATGCTCGGAGATCTCCGCACGCGCGTCGGCGGGCAGCCCGGCGTCCGTGACCAGCGTGTCGATCTGCTCCAGCTTGGCGAACGAACTGAGGCCCACCGTGCCCCACTTGGTGTGGTCGGCGACCACCACGACCCGCCGGGCCGACTGCACCAGGCGGCGGTTGGTCTCCGCCTCCGCGAGGTTCGGTGTGGAGAGGCCTGCCTCGATCGATATGCCGTGCACGCCGAGGAAGAGCAGGTCGAAGTGGAGCGCCGCGATCGCCTGGTCGGCCACCGGGCCCACCAGGGAGTCGGACGGGGTGCGCACCCCGCCGGTCAGGACCACCGTCGCCGCGCCCTGGCGCTGCCCGGAGACGCGCTGGGCCGCGTGGAAGACGTCCGCGACCCGCACCGAGTTCGTCACCACGGTCAGATCGGGGACCTCCAGGAGATGATGGGCCAGCGCGTACGTCGTCGTGCCGCCGGACAGGGCGATCGCCGTACCCGGCACGACCAGTTCGGCGGCGGTCCGGGCGATGTCCTCCTTGGCGGTCAGCTCCAGCCCCGACTTGGCCTCGAACCCCGGCTCGTGGGTGCTCGCCTCGACCACCGGCACCGCACCGCCGTGCACCTTCTCCAGCACGCCCTGCCGGGCCAGCGCGTCCAGGTCCCGGCGTACCGTCATGTCCGACACGCCGAGCTTGCGGGTCAGCTCGTTGACCCGTACGCCGCCCCGGCGCCGGACCTCGTCCAGGATCAGGGCGCGGCGCTGCTCCGCGAGGAGGTTCTGGTTCTCGCTCACGTACGCTCCGGTCCTCTCGCCTCAAGCCGTCCGACACGCCCTGCGTACCGGCTTCGACCAGGACATTCCGTTCGGCTCCGGTGCGCGGGCGCCCCATCCTTTCACGGGACCACACAGGTTGCGCCACTCCCTGTGTCGGTGCACACATGTCATTTGGTCACCGTGTGCTGCACGGGCTGTCACACACAACGGGGAGATTCGGCGACGAGTGGTGTGCGTCACACCGGAATCGGCGATCCTGAGACCCGCACGGACACAGACCATCGGCGCGTCACGGGGGAAGTGCGAGAAGAGTGGAACGCGCGCAGGAACGCACCACCGGCAGAGGTCCCGCCGAGCGGCCGGCCGTGGCGGGGACCGCGCCGGTCGGCCGGCCCGCGACCTCGGAGTCCGATCCGGCCGAGCGGCCCGCGACCGCGAACCCCGACCCGGCCGAGCGGCCTTCCACACCGGGGATCGACCTGGAGCTCCTGGTCCACGGGGTCGGCGGCACCACGCCCGAGAAGATGCTCGACGATCCGCGCACGGTGCGGATCACCGGCGACGACACGGCCGCCGTCTTCCGGCGTGCCGAGGACGTCGACGCCGAGTCCCGGCCCGGCGACTACCGGGACCGCACGGTGTCCGAGGCGTACGTCTGGTGCAACCTCACCTCGGGCAACGCCTCCCGCGCGCTGTGGCTGCTGCTCCTGCCGTTCATGGTGGTCAACCTCGCGCACTGGATGCGCCCCGCCGCCGAGGACCGGCCGCGCACCGTGCGCTTCTACGGCCTGCTGGTCCGGCTCGCCGGGCTCACCCTCACGGTGTTACTGGTCGCCGCCGCCTGCGAGGTCGCCCTGGACCTCGCCGCATGGCAGTGCGCGGGCGTCACCTCCTGCGCCCGTCGGCACACCTGGCTAGGTTTCCTCTCACCGGCCGGCTCCGACGGCGGCTGGTGGAGCGCACCTGGCCGCCGCCTCGCCCTGGCAGCCCTGGTCCCCACCGCCCTGACCGGCCTGCTCTGGTACCTCTCGCACCGCACCTGGAGCGCCTACGAGTCGACTCGTCCCCTGGCCAACGACCCCGAGCCCGGCCACACCTCCCTCGGCAGCCCCGGCTTCTGGTACGGGCGCCGGCTGGTCGCCCGGCTGCGTGCCGCCCACACCGCCGCGGGCCTGCTCACCGTCGCCGCCGCGGTCCTCGCGCCGGCGGCCGCCTTCGACCGCCGGCGGGGCGGGACCGCCGTACTCGACACGACCGGGTGGCTGCTGACCGGTGCCCTGATCGCCGGGGCCCTCGCCGTGGTGTGGGTGGTCTGCCGCCGGGGCCGCAGCGAGAACCTCCTCGACCAGGAGCTCGACCGGCACCTCGTACGACGCCTGCCGCTCGGCGCGCTCGCCCTGCTGGTGCTCGTGGCGCTGTACGCCGGCTGGTCCCGGCCGGGGTGGCACTCGGTGGGGCGGCTCGCCGGGGACACCACCTTCGGCGGTCTGGCCCTGGCCCAGGGCGGGCTGGTGATCGTCCTCGCGGTCGTCGCCCACGACCTGCACCGCCGGCTGCCCGATCCGCGCGCCGCGATGCGCGGCCTCGGCGGGCCCGCGGTCGCGCTGCTGGCCTGCGCGCTCGGCGGGGTGATCTCGGGCGGGGTCGCCCAGCGGGTCTCCGACTGGCTGGACGGCACCGGCACCTCCATCGCCGGGCCTCCGGTACTGCTGACCTGGCAGGCGTCGGTGATCCCGCCGGTTCTGGTGGTGCTGCTCGCCGCGGTCGCCTGGCTGTCCTGGCGCACCTCCAGGCTCGGCCGCGTGGAACGCGCCGCCGTCGCCCTCGGCCACCCCGGCGAGCCGGAGGACACGGCCCGCAGCCGCCGTATCGCCCGGGTCCGGGCCATGGCCGTCCTCACCGACCGGACGCCGCTCGTCGTCACCGTGCTGTGCGCCGCCACGCTGGTGTTGGGCGCCGGGGCGCTGGTGGGCGCGCTGACCACCGGCAAGACCCCGGACGCGGCGGCCGACCGGACGTACGCCCTGGTGCACGGCGCGGCCCAGACCTCGCAGGCGCTCGGCTCCTGGCTGGTCGGGCTCGGCTTCGTACTCTTCGTCACCTGGGGCCGGCGCGCCTACAAGGACGCCTCCGCGCGGCGCACCATCGGCATCCTCTGGGACGTCGGCACCTTCTGGCCGCGCGCCGCCCACCCCTTCGCCCCGCCCTGCTACGCCGAGCGCGCCGTCCCCGACCTGACCTGGCGGATGGACACCTGGACCCGCCGCACCGGCGGTCGGCTGGTCATCTCCGGCCACTCCCAGGGCAGCGTCCTCGCCGCCGCGGCCGCCTGGCAGCTGACCCCGTCGGTCCGCAGACGGGTCGCCCTGCTGACGTACGGCTCGCCGCTGGAGCGGCTGTACGGCCGGTGGTTCCCGGCCCACTTCGGCCCCGCCGAACTCGGCTCCCTGCACCGCGAGGTCGCCTGCTGGCGCAACCTCTACCGCCTCACCGACCCCATCGGCGGTCCGGTGCGGGTCCCCGACGGTGACGGACCGGAAGTCGACCACACGCCCCTGAAGGACCCGCTCGCCTACGGGCGCACCCCCGGCCACCCGCTCCCCGCCCCGATCCTGGGCCACTCCGACTACCAGGCGGACCCGGCCTTCGCCGAGGAACGGCAGCGGCTGCTGGCCCGGCTGCGCCCGGAGCTGCCCGGACAGCGGCCGCAACCGGGCGGCTGATCAGGCGAGTTCGGGGAGGTCCGCGGGGTACAGCAGGGTGAGGTCGTCGGTGGTCGGGTCGGCGAGCTGGGCGACCCGGCTCGCGTGCCGCTCCACCATCGCCTCGAAGGTCTGCCGGGCGGTACGGCCGTTGCCGAACGCGGGGCCTTTCGGAAGCACCGTGAAGTACTTCAGCAGGGCGTCGGAGGCGCCCGGAGCCAGCCGGTACTCGTGCTCGTCGGCCTGCTGCTCCACGATCCGCAGCAGCTCGTCCGGGCCGTAGTCGCTGAAGGTGATGGTCCGGGAGAAACGCGACGCCACACCGGGGTTGACCGAAAGGAAGCGCTCCATCTCCTCGGTGTAGCCCGCGACGATCACCACCACGGCGTCCCGGTGGTCCTCCATCAGCTTCACCAGCGTGTCGATGGCCTCCTTGCCGAAGTCGCGCCCCGCGTCCTCCGGCGACAGCGCGTACGCCTCGTCGATGAACAGCACACCGCCGTGCGCCCGCTGGAAGGCCTCCTGGGTACGGATCGCCGTGGAGCCGATGTGCTCGCCGACCAGGTCGACCCGGGACACCTCGACCAGATGGCCCTTCTCCAGCACCCCGAGGGAGGCGAGGATCTCGCCGTAGAGCCGGGCGACGGTCGTCTTGCCGGTGCCGGGGGAGCCGGTGAACACCAGGTGCCGCTTGACCGAGGCGGCCTTCAGACCGGCCTGCTGGCGGCGCCGGCCGACCTCGATCATGTCGGTCAGCGCACGGACCTCGCGCTTGACGCTGTCCAGGCCGACCAGCGCGTCGAGCTCCCCGAGCACGGCCTTGGAGGTCCGGGCCGGTTCCTCGGGCGCCGTCGGGGCGAGGAGGGGTTCCTGCTCGGAACTGCGCTGGCCGGGGATCGCGCCCAGCAGACCGGGGGACTGGTACGAGGTCTGTACGGCCGTCTCACGCGCCGCGGGCGGGCGCAGGCTGCCGCTCTCGTCGCTGGTGCAGTCCTCCACCACCGGGCCGCTGCCCGAACCCGCGTCCGGACCGCCGTCCGCGAACTCGTAGCCCCCGCGCGCGCACCGCTCCGTGCGGCACCTGCGCAGCGTCGTACGGCAGCCGTCGATCACGTGGAAGCCGTAGCCGCCGCTGCCGGTGACGCGGCAGTTCTGGAAGGTGCCGCGGCCGCCCGCCGACACGTAGAAGCCCGCCTCGGCCGGGGAGTCGACCGTGCAGCGCTCGATGGTGGGGTCGGCGCCCTTGGTGACGATCACTCCGGTCTGGGTGGCGTCCACCGTGCAGTTGTTGAGGGTGCCGCCGCTGCCGTGGTCGCGGAACCAGGCGCCGGTGGCCGCGTCCCGGATCCGGCAGTCGTCGAGCTGCGCGGTGGCGCCGTCGCTCACCGACACCGCCGTGTTGCGCACCTGGGAGAGGTCGCTGTCGACGACGTCCGCGCGGGAGCCGCGGTCCAGCACGAACAGGGCGTCCGGTACGTCGTGCACCCGGCAGGAGTCGAGGACCACGGTGGCGCCGTCGCTGACCCACACCGCCGGATAGTCGCCCGTGCTGTCGAAGATCTCGCACTGGTTGGCGTCCACCCGGGTGCCCGGGTCCCACACCGACAGCCCGTTGCGCCCGAACTGACGCACGGTCGTCCGGGTCAGCGTCAGTACCGACCGCGAGCGCAGGTCGACCGCGTTCTCCGGGATGTCGTGGATACGGCAGTCGGCGAGGGTGAGCACCGCGTCCGTGTCGAGGGTGACCCCGTCGGCGGTGGTGCGGTGCACGTCGCAGTCGGTGAGGTGCGCCGTGGCCCGCGCGGTGACCTGCACCCCGGAGCCGCGCACCTCGTAGATCTCGCAACCCACCGCTTCGAGCGCGGAGTTCTCCCCGGTGGCCGTCATGCCCGGGCCCGAGGCGTGGTGCACCCGGCAGCGGTCGAGCCGCGGGTGGCCGCCGCCGCGCACCGCCACGCCCGCCTGGCCGGCCGCCACGACCTCGCACTCCTCGAACACCCCGCCGCCGCCGTCGAGTACGGCGATCCCGATACCCGCCGGGTTGTCCACGGTGCACCGCCGCACGGTCGGCCGGGCTCCGCCGCGCACCTCGATCCCGGCAGCGGACCGGGTGACGATCCGCACGTCCAGCAGCTCGGGGGTGCCCTCTTCGACGAGCAGTGCGGGCGCGGCCGCGTCCTGGCCCTCGACATGCAGGTCCTGCACGACCGCCGAGGCGCGCACGGTCAGCGGGACCCCGTCCGCGGGGGCGATGCGCACCGAGCCGGGCGAGCCCTCGGGCCCGCGCAGCGTCACCGCGCGCTGGACGACGAGGTTCTCCCGGTAGGTGCCGGGCGCGACCGTGAGGACGTCGCCGTCGGCGGCGGCCTCCAGGGCGGCGGCGAGCGACGCGTACTCACCCGTGCGGCGCCGCCACCTCGATGTTCCGGTGTGCGTCACCTGGACCGTGCCCTGTGCCATGGCGTTGCCGTGCCCCCACCTCGTCGTACTGATCGCTCGCTCGCCTTCGGGGCGGCACCGAGGACGGCGCCCTGCCCCTGCGGTTCGCTCACGCGCGGGTCGATGCCGAATAGGCTTCGGCCGGTCCACCGTAGCGTGCGCCGAGGTGGTGAATTGACCAGAGACGGAAAGGCCGTCAGCTGCCCGTGCCGGCCTTGCCCCAGTCCGGGCCCGCGCGGTCCCAGGCCTGGTCCCACCGTGCGTATCTGCGACGGACCATACGCCAGACGATCATCCGTCTGGCGCCCTCGACCAGCCCCGCGGTCAGCATTGCCGCGCCGAACCCGGCCAGCACGGCGTGCGTCGTCGCCGTCGCGGAGTCCAGCGGACGGGCCGTTATGACACCCTTCTGGTCCGTCCAGACGTCGAAGTGGTCGCCCTTGTGCGGGGATTCGAGGGTCGTCAGGACCGGGCCGTGCTGCCGAGTGCCGTCCGGTGCCGTCCAGTCGGCGAGGACGCGGCTGCGGGTGTCGTGGGCGCTGGTGGCGTCGGGGTCGGGCTCCACCGGGGCGCCGCCCAGCCTGCGGACCACCGTGGCCAGGACCAGATGCCGGTCGTGCTGCTGCTGCCGGACCGACCGCTGGAGGCTGTCCTGGGCGGCGGCGCCGACGAACGAGCCGAGCAGCGGCGCGGCCACGACGATCAGTACCAGTGCCGCCAGGGCCACCCAGGCCTCGGCCAGGTCGGTCGCGCGGCGCAGCGGATTGTGCCGCCAGCGCCACAGGCCGCGGATCGCTCGCACCGACCACCACCCCCTTCCCGCTCCGTGATAACCCCCGCCCGGTCCGTTCACCCGAGCCCCTGGCCGAAGAGAGAGCGAAATCACCCTCGGCAGGGACTCTCATGAACTTCTCACGACCCCCAACGACCGGGCTGCGGGCTCGGGTTCCCGGAGCGCGACGGAGATCGCCCGACGCGCGGTCACCGCCACCGCCCAGCTCCCGGAATCTCAGCCGAGGACCCGGACCGGGTCCCCCACCCGGATCGTGCCGGGGGAGTGGGGCACCAGGTTCTGGCCGAAGACCAGCTGGTTGCCGAACCTGCGGTGCCGCGCCAGCGTCCGCAGCGGCTCTCGGCCGCGCTCGGCGGTGAGCTGGTCGGTGGTGGTCACGACGCAGCGCCCGCACATCTTCGCGACCCGGAACTCGACCTCGCCGATGGCGATCCGTCTCCAGTCGTCCTCGGCCCAGGCCCGGGTGCCCCGCACGACCACGTTCGGCCGGAACCGGTCCATGGGAAGCGGGCCCTCGTCGGGGTGTTCGCCGCGCACGATCAGGGAATTGAGGGCGTCCAGCGAGGCCTGCGTGGTGACCAGCAGGGGATAGCCGTCGGCGAAGCTCACGGTCTCGCCCGGCAGCGCGTGGTCCGGGTCGATCGGGCGGCGGATCGCGGGGGCGTCCATGTGGGCGAGGCGGACGTCGGCCTCCAGATACGCGCCGCACCACGCATGGGCCGCCTCCGCCGCGAGGACCGCCTCCACCTTCGTACCGAAGATGTCCACCGGCACCAGGACCCCCGGCTCCGGGACCGGCACCGTCAGGGGTGTGCGGCCGGGCGCGGACAGGCGTACGCCGCCGCCGGGCAGCAGCTCGGCAGCGGCGAGCGCGAGGCGCGGCTGCACACGCTGGGTGACGACCTTTCCCCCGTGGTCGATCAGAACCCAGCGTCGGTCACCGGTCAGCCCCCAGGGCTCCACGACGGCCTCCCGGGGCGAGAAGCCCCGGAGCGCCTTGACCGGGTGAACGTGGATCGACTGCAGTTCGGGCATCCCCATGACGCCATCGTGCCAGGCCGCACGGACATCGGGGGGTGCCGATCAGTAGCCGCGGTACTGCTGCTGTTGCTGGTTGTTGTACGGGTCCTGGTACGGAGCCGTCGGCGCGGGGCGCGGCGCCGCCGGGCGCATCGCCTCGTAACCCGTGCCGCCCATCATCGGACGGGGCGGCTGCGGCTGCTGCGCGGGGTAGCCGCGCGGGCCCGTCGCCTGCTGGGGGATGTACGCCGTGGGCGCCTGCTGCAGCGGCGCGGGCTGCTGCATCTGCTGCGGGTAGCCGTATCCGGGGGCCGGCTGGGAGGAGGGGCCCGCCGGGAGGGCGGGCAGGGCCGACGGCAGCGCGGGCAGGTTGCTGAAGCTGCTGGGCGCGTCGTAGGCGGGAGGAACCCGGATCGGGGCGATCTGCGGAGTGCCCCGTTCGGCCACGAGCGAGTCGTAGATCGGAGTGTCCGGGAAGGAGGCGGAGTAGTAGCCGCCGCCATAGGTGGAGCGGGGGGAGGTCATGGCACATAAGTTAAGCCCACGATGTGCTGGTTGGGGAGACCGATAAGAGGGTTGTTTTCCGTGTCGGCAGTGACGCCGGATCCCTAATCCGAGCGAACTCGGCAAAAAAGGACGGCAATCAGCGTTCGGATCGTGTAAAGGCCGAGTTCCGAGCCGGTTACCGCCAGTTGGCCAGGGATCTTCCTGTGCCGCTCATGGGAGATCCCTGTCCCCGGGAATAGGTTGTGGGGGTAGGGATGACCGGGACGGCCGGGGCGCGCCCGGCGTGCCGACACATGATGGGGGCGGACATGTCAATGCCGAAAGGATCGAATACGCCGGTGCCGACCACGGCACTGCGTGTCGAATTGGGTTGGCGCTCCGGTCCGGGTGCCCCCGACGCGGACGCCTCGGCGCTGCTGCTGGTCGCCGGGAAAGTGCGCTCCGACGGCGACTTCGTCTTCTACAACCAGCCGGCGCACGCCTCGGGCGCGGTCCGGCACGAGGGCAAGCGGCGCTCCGGCGACCTGGTCACGGACACCCTTTTCGTCGACCTCGCGCGCGTGGAGACCCCGATCGAGCGGATCGTCCTCGCGGCCTCGGCCGACGGCGGAACGTTTGGGCAGGTCCCCGGCCTCTACGTCGAGGTCCGGAACGCGGCCGACGGCAGCGTGGTCGCCCGCTTCGACAGCGCGGGCGCCACGGTGGAAACCGCTTTCGTCCTCGGTGAGTTGTACCGCCGCCAGGGCGGCTGGAAATTCCGTGCGGTGGGACAGGGGTACAGCAGCGGCCTGGAAGGGCTCGCCACCGACTTCGGGATCACGGTGGACGAGCCACAGCACCCGGCGCGGCCGCCCATGCCGCAGGGCGCCCCGCCGGCCCCGGTCGCTCCGCCGGTCCCGGCTCCCGTCGCTCCGCCGGTCCCCGGTCCGGTCACCCCGCCGCAACCCCGCGGCCTGCCCTTCCCGCAGCATCCGGCGCCGACCTCCGCGGGTCTGCCCGTCCCACCGCCCCCGCCGACCGCACCGGTACGGCTGTCCAAGGTGACGCTCACCAAGTCGGCCCCCTCCGTCTCGCTGGCCAAACAGGGCGGCACCTCGGGTGCGCTGCGGGTCAACCTCAACTGGCAGGTCCGCAAACAGCTCCCGGGCTGGGGCGGCCGGAACGGCGGGGTGGGCGCCCTCGACCTCGACCTGTGCGCCCTGTACGAGCTCGCCGACGGCCGCAAGGGCGTCGTCCAGGCGCTCGGCAACGCCTTCGGCTCCCTGAACCGGCCCCCGTACATCCACCTCGACGGCGACGACCGCACCGGCGCCGTGTCCAGCGGCGAGAACCTCACCGTCAACCTCGATCACAAACAGGACTTCCGCCGCATCCTGGTCTTCGTGACGATCTACCAGGGCGCCACCTCCTTCGCCGACCTGCACGCCACGGTCACCCTCCAGCCCCAGCACGGCGCCCCGGTCGACTTCTCCCTGGACGAGTGCACGGTCCCCTCGACCGTGTGCGCGCTCGCGCTGCTCACCAACACCGGCGGTGACCTGGTCGTACAGCGCGAGGCGCGCTACCTGGTCCCGGAGCGCGGGGTGAGCCCGCAGCGGACCGTCGACCGCGCCTACGGCTGGGGCATGAACTGGACGCCCGGCCGCAAGTGACGCCCGGCGACAGGGGCGGCTCAGCCTTCGTCGGCGACCGTGTCGGGACGCGCGTACGTACGGCCCTTCCAGGCCGCGCCGCGCCCCCGGTAGTGCTGCACCGCCGAGTCGACCGTCATGAGGAGGTAGAGGAACGCGGTGAACGGCAGCAGCGGAGCGAGCCACAGCGGCTGCCGGTAGTAGCGGAGCATCGGCAGGTACGTCGCGGTCATCACCAGCCAGGCCGCGGCGCCGACGAGCACCGCCGCCGTGCTGCCGGTGACCGCTCCCGCCAGGGCCGCCGCCGGCGGCACCAGGTACACCAGCGCGAGACCGGCGACCGTACCGAGGAGCAGCAGCGGGTTGTGCCGCAACTGCGCGTACGCGCTGCGGGAGACCATCCGCCACAGGTCGTGCAGGCGCGGATAGGGGCGCACACTGTCCACCCGGTCCGCGAGACCCAGCCAGATGTGCCCTCCGGTGCCCTTCACCGCCCGGGCGAGCGCCACGTCGTCGATCACGGCGTGCCGGATGGCGTCCGGGATGCGCGCCCGCTCCGCCGTGTCGGCGCGCAGCAGGACACAGCCGCCCGCCGCTGCCGCCGTGCGCGAGCCCTTCCGTCCGATCCGGCGGAACGGGTACAGCTGGGCGAAGAAGTAGACGAAGGCGGGGACCACGAGCCGTTCCCACGGACTCGCCACCCGCAGCCGGGCCATCTGCGAGACCACGTCGAAGCCCCCGGCGCGGGCGGCAGCCACCAGCAGCCGCAGGCTGTCCGGCCCGTGTGCGATGTCGGCGTCCGTCAGCAGCAGGTACTCGGGGCCACGCGCGCCTGCCAGCGTGATGCCGTGCCGTACCGCCCACAGCTTGCCCGTCCAGCCCGCCGGCGGTTCGCCGGGCGAGGTCACGGTCAGCGGCAGTCCGCCGTGGCGCGCGGCCAGCTCCCGGGCCAGTTCCCCGGTGCCGTCCGTACTGCCGTCGTCGACCAGGAACACCTCCGCCCGACCCGGATAGTCCTGCGCCAGCAACGACGGCAGACTCAGGGGCAGTACCGCGGCCTCGTCCCGGGCCGGGACCACCACGCACACGTCCGGCCACTCGGCGGGCTCGCGCCCGGGCGGCAGCCGGACGTCGGTGCGCCAGAAGAAGCCCTGGCAGAGCAGCAGCCACAGCCAGGCGGCGAGGGATACGGCGGCGGTCCACGCGATGGCGCTCACCCGCGCAGTCTGCCCCATCCGACCTGCCCCCAACGGCCCATCGTCTATCGTGGCCGGGTGAAGATCGCGCTCATCGACTCCGGAATCGGCCTGCTGGCGGCCACCGCAGCGGTACGGCGGCTGCGCCCCGACGCCGATCTCGTCCTCTCCTTCGACCCCGAGGGCATGCCCTGGGGACCGCGCACCCCCGAGGGCATCACCGAGCGCGCCCTGGCCGTCGCCGAGGCCGCCGCCGCCCGGCGGCCCGACGCGCTGATCATCGGCTGCAACACGGCGACCGTGAACTCCCTGTCGGCGCTGCGCGCGCGCCTGGAACCCGGCATCCCGGTCATCGGCACGGTCCCGGCGATCAAGCCGGCCGCCGCCGGCGGCGGTCACGTCGCGATCTGGGCGACCCCCGCCACCACGGGCAGCGCGTACCAGCGGGGCCTCATCGAGGACTTCGCCGACGGGGTACCGGTCACGGAGGTGCCCTGCTGGGGACTGGCCGAGGCCGTCGAGCACGCCGACCAGGCCGCCATCGACGCCGCCGTGACCGCGGCGGCCCGGCTCACCCCCGACGACGTGACGACCGTCGTCCTGGGCTGCACCCATTACGAACTCCTGGCGGAACGTATCCGCGCCGCCGTCCAGCGCCCCGGAGCCGCCCCTCTCGTGCTGCACGGCTCCGCCGGCGCCGTGGCCGCGCAGGCGCTGCGCCGCATCGGTGCGCAGCCGGCCCCGGGCGCACCGGCCACCGGCACGGTGACAGTGCTGCTCAACGGCCGGGAGGGCGAACTGCCCGAGGCCGCGCTCAGCTACGCCGAGGCCCGTCTGCTCCGCACGGCCAGTCCTGCCGCGTCCCAGTGAACCGTCCGGGGCCGGGGACACCCCCGATGTGAGCAGTCACCCTCCGCGACGCGGTGCCCGCGCAGCGAAACCTGAGTAATCTCGTAGACATGAGGGACCACCCCCGCGACCACTCCCCGGACGAGGACGCCTCGCACCCGGATGTCTGGACCGGGCGCGCCACGAACCGGGTCCAGTGGCTGCTGGCGCTGGTCGGCGCGGCCTGCATGGCGCTCGGTATCGAACTGGCCGTGGACTCGGCCTGGACCTCGGGTGTCACCGCGCTGGTGATGGCCGTCGTGGGCTGTATCGCCGCCGGACTGCTGGTCCTCTTCGGCACCCTCGCCTTCGTCCACGTCGACCTGAGGCTCGACAGGGAGTGTCTCGAAGTCCGCTGCGGTCATATAGGAGTACCGCGCCGTCGTATTCCGCTCTCCCATGTGGTCGGCGCCGACTTCTCCCCGCAGATCACCCCGCGCCACTGGGGCGGCTGGGGCTACCGCTGGCGCCCCGAGAAGGGCACAGCCGTCGTCGTCCGCCGAGGTGAGGGCATCGTGCTGAGTCTGTGGGACGGCCACACCTTCACGATCACCGTGGACAACGCCGAGTCCGCGGTGCGTGTCATCCGGGAACGGCTGCGGACGATCACACCGGGTACGGCCCACTGACGCGGGCCGCACACGGGGCTGGACCCCAGGTGGCTGGGGTGCGTGTGCCGGGACCGAGTGTGGCGTGATCACATGTGGCTGGGCCATACGGCCGTATCCGTGGCCGGGCCACACATCTCCACGACCCAGCCGTACGGCTCAACTGCCTGGCACCCCCGCCACCCAGGGCCGCGCCGTCGCCAGGCCCGCCAGCAGGCCCGCGCCCGCCGACACCGTCGTGAAGCTCAGCGCGTCGCCGACCGCGGCGATCACGGCCAGGGTGGTGAGTGCCGCGCCCGCGGTGAGGGTGACCGGCGTGGCGCGAGGCGACAGCCACAGGGCGTAGAGGATCCAGCAGAACGCGGTGGCCAGCAGCAGGACGCCGACCAGGCCCTGCTCGGCGGCCAGCTGGAGCGGCGCGGAGTGCGGCCTGCCGTCGGGCACCAGGGCCTCGGACGCGGTGCCGCTCAGCTCGCCGAAGCGGCCGGGGCCGACGCCCACAGCTGTGTTCCGGTGCGCGAGACGCAGGGCGTCCCGCCACAGCTGGACGCGGTGCTCCGTGAGGGGACCCGCCAGGGCGGAGGAGAGGCCGGCGGGCAGGACGTCCGCGGCGACCGCCCAGACCGTCCCCGTCACCAGCGCGGCCGCCAGGGCAAGCCCGGCGATGCCCGGACCCCGTCGCCGCATCCGGCCGGCGGCGAGGGAGCACAGCAGGACCACGGCACTGGCCGCACAGCCGGCCGCCGAGCCCATGGCCGCCCCGGCCACCGCGATCCCGGCGGCCAGCACCCGCAGCCCGATCCGCAGCGCCGGAACCGGCGTCGCCCACGCGGCGCAGCACGCGCCGCCCGTCGCGAGTGCCAGCAGCGCGGCGACGGCGCCGGCATGGCCGAGCGGAGTCGTGAACTGGGGGTCCGGCGCCAGCCGGGGCATCGCCACCGCGAAGGCCAGCCCGGCCAGCGCGCCGGCACTCGGCGCGGCCACCGGCAGCAGTGCCCCCGACATCCGGCCCGCGGCATAGCCCGCGGCCACCGCGAGCACCGCCAGCAGCACGCCCTCCGGCCGTCCGTCGCGGCCGGTCGCCGAGATCAGCGGCCATCCGGCGCACGCCCCGAGCACCACGACGCCCACCACGTCAGAAACGTTTCGTCTGTCGTTGTCGTTGTCGTTGTCCGCGTCCCTCTCGGCAGCGGACGTCGTTCCGGTCGACCCCACCGTCGCCCCCCGTACCCCGGTCCCCCGACCTGCGGCAGGCCCCGCCGCCCGCCTCGGCACACCGTAACCGGCGATGCCCGCTTTGTGGATGACTTGCGCGGGAACGGTGTGATTCCTGCATGCCGAGACCGCGCTGTCGGCCGCAAGGTCAACCGCCGTACACTCCCCGGGTGACCGTCACCGCAACCTCCGTGGACCAGTCGGACCAGCTCACGCCGCGTCCCGCACCCCGCGCACGCGCCCTCCGGCTGCTCCGCCGCCTGGTCCCGGCCGCCGCCTCCGCGCTGAGCGGAGTGCTGCTGTACGTCAGCTTCCCGCCGCGCACCCTCTGGTGGCTGGCCCTGCCCGCCTTCGCCGGATTCGCGTGGGTGCTGCGCGGCCGCAGCTGGAAGGCGGCTCTCGGTCTCGGCTACGTCTTCGGGCTCGGCTTCCTGCTGCCCCTGCTGGTGTGGACCGGCGTCGAGGTCGGTCCCGGGCCATGGCTCGCGCTGGTGGCCATCGAGGCGATCTTCATCGCGCTGGTCGGTGTGGGTGTGGCAGCCGTCTCCAAACTCCCGGCCTGGCCGGTGTGGGCGGCCGCCATATGGATCGCGGGCGAGGCGGCACGCGCGCGCGTGCCCTTCCGCGGCTTCCCCTGGGGCAAGATCGCCTTCGGCCAGGCGGACGGCGTCTTCCTGCCGCTCGCCGCGGTGGGTGGAACACCGGTGCTCGGGTTCGCCGTCGTCCTGTGCGGGTTCGGTCTCTACGAAGTGGGGCGTCTGGCCGTCGAGGGGCGCCGGACGCGCGAGATCCGGCGCGGGGCGGCGGCCGTGGCCCTGCTGAGCGTGGCCGTACCCGTGGTGGGCGCGGTCGCGGCGCGGGTGCTGGTGAGCGACAGGGCCGAGGACGGTTCGGTCACCGTCGCGGTCATCCAGGGCAACGTGCCGCGGGCCGGCCTGGACTTCGCCTCGCAGCGCCAGGCGGTGCTCGACTACCACGTGAAGGAGACGCTGAAGCTGGCCGCCGACGTCAAGGCGGGCAAGGTCGCCAAGCCGGACTTCGTGCTGTGGCCGGAGAACTCCTCCGACGTCGACCCGTTCGCCGACGCCGACGCGGCCGCAGTGATCGACGAGGCCGCCAAGGCGATGGGCGTGCCCATCTCGGTCGGCGGGGTCGTCGAGCGGGGCGGCAAGCTGCTGAACGAGCAGATCCTGTGGGACCCGGTCAAGGGCCCGACCGCGACGTACGACAAGCGGCAGATCCAGCCCTTCGGCGAGTACCTCCCGCTGCGCGGTCTGGTTGGCGCGATCAACAAGGACTGGACCAGCATGGTCCGCCAGGACTTCAGCCGGGGCACCAAGCCCGGTGTGTTCGACATCGACGGCACCAAGGTCGGCCTCGCCACCTGCTACGAGGCCGCCTTCGACTGGGACGTGCGGGACACCGTCACGCACGGCGCCGAGATGATCTCCGTGCCGAGCAACAACGCCACCTTCGACCGCAGCGAGATGACGTACCAGCAGCTCGCCATGTCCCGGATCCGCGCGGTCGAGCACAGCCGGACCGTCACCGTGCCGGTGACCAGCGGCGTCAGCGCGGTCATCATGCCGGACGGGAAGATCACCCAGAAGACCGGCATGTTCGTGCCCGCCTACCTGGTGCAGAAGGTGCCGCTGCGCACCTCCGAGACGCCCGCGACCAGGCTGGGCATCCTGCCCGAGATCGCGTTGGTGCTGGTCGCGGCGGGCGGGGTGGGCTGGGCGATCGGGGCCGGAGTGCGCGGTCGGCGCGCCGGTGACGCGTAGCCGTACACCCGCTGTACGCCCCGTGGTTTCGGGCGGGTGCGGGGAACCCGGCGGTTAGGGTCGGCTCATGGCTACTCCTGACTTCATCCGCTCGATCCGGGCCACCGCGGGCCATCAGTTGCTCTGGCTGCCCGGGATCACCGCCATCGTCTTCGACGACGACGGCCGAGTGCTGCTGGGCCGCCGCACCGACACCCGCAAGTGGTCGGTCATCGGCGGCATTCCGGAGCCGGGGGAGCAGCCCGCGGCCTGCGCCGTGCGGGAGGTCTTCGAGGAGACGGCGGTGCGCTGTGTCGCCGAGCGGGTGGTCCTGGTGCAGGCGTTGGAGCCCGTCACCTACCCGAACCTGGATGTCTGCCAGTACATGGACATCACGTTCCGCTGCCGGGCCGTCGGCGGCGAGGCCCGCGTGAACGACGACGAGTCGCTCGACGTGGCCTGGTTCGACGTGGACGCCCTGCCGGAGCTGAACGAGTTCGGGGTGTTCCGGATCAAGCAGGCCATGTCGGATGCACCCACGTGGTTCGACGCTACGGCTTTCAGCTGAAGTATGTGCGCTGACGCCATGTGGGAGCGGGGGGCCGCCGCCTAGGGTCGACCCATGAGCCCGCCCAGCGACCCCACCGTCCCCGGCCTCGACCTGTACGGCCGCACCGCCCTCGTCACCGGCGCGGCCGGAGGCATCGGCCGTGCCTGCGCCCTGCGTCTCGCGGCGGCCGGTGCCCGGGTCAGAGCCGTCGACCGGGACGAGCCCGGACTGGCCGAGCTCGTGGACGCGGCCGGGCGGGCCCTGGGCCCGGCGGGCGGCGGGGCCGTGGAGCCGTACGTCCTCGACCTCACCGACCTGGACGCGGCCGAACGCGCAGCCGCCGGCACCGACGTCCTCGTCAACAACGCGGGCATCCAGCTGGTCCGTCCCATCGAGGAGTTCCCGCCGGACGTCTTCCACACCGTGCTGACCGTGATGCTGGAGGCGCCGTTCCGGCTCATCAGGGGCGCGCTGCCGCACATGTACGGGCAGGGCTGGGGGCGGATCGTGAACGTGTCCTCCGTCCACGGTCTGCGCGCCTCCCCGTACAAGTCCGCCTATGTGGCCGCCAAACACGGTCTGGAGGGTCTGTCGAAAACGGCCGCTCTGGAGGGCGCGCCCCATGGCGTGACCTCCAACTGTGTGAACCCGGGCTATGTGCGCACCCCACTGGTCGAGAAGCAGCTCGCCGACCAGGCACAGGCGCACGGCATCCCCGAGGAACGGGTGCTGTCCGAGGTGCTCCTGACCGACAGCGCCGTCAAACGGCTCGTCGAACCGGACGAGGTCGCCGAGGCCGTGGCCTACCTCTGCGGCCCCCAGGCATCATTCGTCACGGGCACCTCGCTGGTGCTCGACGGCGGCTGGACGGCCCACTGACGGACCGGGCACCCGTCGGCCCGGGAGTTTTCCACAGGCCCGACGGGCCCGAGCGGCGATGCGGAATCCTGTGACCATGTCTCGCAATCACGTGCAGTCCGCCAGGCGGCCGGCCCCGGCCGCGGCGACCGGTGCCCTCGACCCCGGCGCCGAAATGCCCGGGGGTGCCGAGCCGGTGTACCTCGAACTGCTGGCCAGGGGCGCCTCGGCGGAGGCGTACGAGCAGCCCGTGCTGCTCGCCCGCGCCGAGAACCGCCCGCCGGAGCGGATCGCCTCGCTGGAGCGGGCCAAGCTCCTGGCGCTGCGGGTCCGCACCGAGCTGGAGGGCAGACGCCGACGTGAGGCCGAGCTGTCCGCCCTGTTCGAGACCGCCCACGACCTGGCAGGACTGCGGGACGTGGACGCCGTGCTCCAGGCCATCGTCCAGCGCGCCCGCTCGTTGCTCGGCACCGACGTCGCCTACCTGAGCCTGAACGACCCGGCGCGCGGCGACACCTACATGCGGGTGACCGAGGGCTCGGTCGCGGCCCGCTTCCAGCAGCTGCGGCTGGGCATGGGGGAGGGGCTGGGCGGACTCGTCGCGCAGACCGCGCGGCCGTACGTCACCGACGACTACTTCAAGGACGACCGCTTCCAGCACACACTCACCATCGACGCCGGAGTGCGCGACGAGGGCCTGGTCGCCATCCTCGGTGTCCCGCTCATGCTCGGGCCGCACGTCATCGGCGTGCTGTTCGCGGCGGACCGGCGGGAGCGCGTCTTCGAACGGGAGCAGATCGCGCTGCTCGGCTCCTTCGCCGCGCTCGCCGCGGCCGCCATCGACACGGCGAACCTGCTCACCGAGACCCGTTCGGCCGTGGCCGGACTGGAGCGGGCCAACGAGATCATCAAGGACCACAGCGTGGTCATCGAACGTGCCTCGGACATCCACGACCGGCTCGCCGAACTCGTGCTGCGCGGCGGCCAGGTCCAGGACGTCGCCGCCGCCGTCTCCCAGGTCCTCGGCGGTACGGTCGAGTTCACGGACACCGCCGACACGCGGTCGCTGGAGACATCCCGCACGGAGGGGCACGCGGTACGGCACGGCGACGACTGGATCGCCGCGGTCGCCGCGGGCGGCGAACTCCTCGGCGCGCTCGTACTGCGCGGCCGTCCCGGCCTCGACCCCGTCGACCAGCGCACCCTGGAGCGCGCCGCGATGGTCACCTCGCTGCTCCTGCTGGCCCGCCGCTCCGCCGCCGAGGCCGAACAGCGGGTGCGCGGCGAACTGCTGGACGACCTCCTCGACGCCCGTGACCGCGAACCGCGCCAACTGCGGGACCGCGCCGCACGGTTGCACGCCGACCTCGATGCCACCCACGTCGTGCTCGCCGCCCGCCTGGAAGGCCCGGCGACGGGTGCCGAGGAGGCGGCGGCAGCGCGTCGCCGGCTGTGGGCGGCCGCCTCCCACCTCGCCACCACCCGGCACGGCCTGGCCGCCGCCCGCGACGGCGGCACCGTTCTGCTGCTGCCCCTCGACCCCGGCGACACTGCCGCCGACGTGGCCCGGCGCACCGCCCGGCACCTCGGCACCGCCGTCCACCAGCCGGTGAGCGTCGGCGCCTCCGCCCCCGTCGCCGACCTCGCCACCCGCCCCGACACCGTGGCCGCCGGCTACGCCGAGGGCCGCCGCTGCCTCGACGCGCTGAACCTCCTCGGCCGGGGCGGTGACGGCGCCGCCGCCGAGGACTTCGGCTTCCTCGGCCTGCTCCTCGCCGGTGAGCGGGACGTCGCCGCGTTCGTCACCCGCACCATCGGCCCGGTCGTCGCCTACGACACACGGCGCGGCACGGAACTGCTGTGCACCCTCGACGCGTACTTCGCCTGCGGGATGAGCCCGGCCCGCACGAAGGACGAACTCCACGTGCACGTGAACACGGTGGCCCAGCGGCTGGAGCGGGTGGCCCGCCTCCTCGGCGCCGACTGGCAGAGTCCCGCCCGCGCCCTGGAGATCCAACTGGCGCTGCGCCTGCACCGGTTGGGGGCGGCGCCGGAGCGCCGCTGATCCCCCGGGGACGGGGGACCGGCGGCGCGGACTCAGCGGGCGGGTACGTCTTCGCCACGCGCCGGGACGGTCGCGGCGCCGTCGTCGGCCAGGTCGCGCCGCCGGGTCTCCTTCGCCACGCCCACCGCGACCAGGGTGAGCACGGACGCCGCGATCACGTACAGGGCGATCGGGGTCGAGCTGTCGTAGTCGGCCAGCAGGGCGGTGGCGACGAGCGGGGCGGGCGCACCCGCGGCCACGGAGGCGAACTGGGCGCCGACGGAGGCGCCCGAGTAGCGCATCCGGGTCGCGAACATCTCGGCGAAGAACGCGGCCTGGGGCGCGTACATGGCGCCGTGCAGCACCAGGCCGACGGTCACCGCCAGTACCAGGTACCCGAACCGCCCGGTGTCGGCGAGGGCGAAGAACGGGAACATCCACAGCCCGATCCCGGCCGCGCCCAGCAGGTAGACGGGCCGTCGTCCGACCCGGTCCGACAGCGCGCCCCACGCCGGGATGACGGCGAAGTGCACGGCGGAGCCGATGAGTACGGCGTTCAACGCGGTCTGCTTGGAGACACCGGCGGAGGTGGTGGCGTAGACGAGGACGAAGGCGGTGATGACGTAGTAGCTGATGTTCTCCGCCATCCGCGCGCCCATCGCGACGAGCACGTCACGCCAGTGGTGCCGCAACACGCCGACGAGCGGCGGCTGTTCGGCGCTCCCGGCGGTCCGCCGGGCCTCGGACCGGGCCAACGCCTCCCGGAACACGGGCGATTCGTCGACGGAGAGCCGAATCCACAGACCGACGACGACCAGCACTCCGGAGAGCAGGAACGGAATCCGCCAGCCCCAGCTCGCGAAGGCGTCGTCCGACAGGACGGCGGTGAGCAGCGACAGCACGCCGGTCGCCAGCAACTGGCCGGCCGGGGCCCCGGTCTGCGGCCACGACGCCCAGAAGCCGCGCCGGCGCGCGTCCCCGTGCTCGGAGACGAGCAGGACGGCTCCGCCCCACTCACCGCCCAGCGCGAACCCCTGGACGAGCCGCAGGAGGGTCAGCAGGACGGGTGCCGCACCGCCGACCGTCGCATGCGTGGGCAGCAGCCCGATCGCGAACGTCGCCCCACCCATCAGCAGCAGACTGAGCACGAGCAGCCGCTTGCGACCGAGCCGGTCGCCGAAGTGCCCGAACACCAGGGCACCGAGCGGCCGGGCGGCGAACCCGACGGCATACGTCAGGAACGACAGCAGCGTGCCGACGAGCGGGTCGGAGTCGGGGAAGAACAGCTTGTTGAAGACGAGGGCGGCCGCGGAGCCGTAGAGGAAGAAGTCGTACCACTCGATGGTCGTGCCGATCAGGCTGGCGGCGACGATGCGCTTTAGGTTCACGGGTGGTGGGGGAGCGGTGGTTCCGGAGGCCATGTGCGCCACTTCCTCGTGTGTGGTGGGGACGGGTACGTGTCGGCACACGGTAGAAACATGCAGGTCAGGCGCACATGTGGTGGAGCAACATAGTTCGAGCGTTAGCTATGCATGCGGCCACCATGCTGGCTCACGGAAGGGCGGTTCAGGGGCTCGAAGATGGTCGAAACGAGTGCTGTCCGGGACGCACGGTTCGGGGTGATTTCCCTGTGCGGTGCTGACTCCCGTGCTGGTTTGGTGCTGACTAAAAGCCCACGTCATCACCCGTGTTCACCCCTACCGTGCTGACTTGGTGCTGACTACGCTCCGTTGAACTCGGACATCTTGGGGCTGATCGGCTCAGGGCCGTTGCGCGGAAGGCGACCTGACTGAGAGGCCGACCCGGCTATGCCGCTCGGCTCTGCGGGCAGACAAGGCGTTGCGCCTGCGCGAAGTACGCTCGTCTGCTGGTGGTTCAGCGCTTGCGAGCCCCTGAACTGCAGGGTGTAAGCGGTGGCCTTTGCGTCTTGGTTGGTCCGCGTACGGTCCGGACCTTTCCTGTCCCTCGGCTTCGTGCGTGGGAGGTACTGAGGGCAGGAAGGGCGACGCCTTATGGGAGTCGCCTGGGTGTGCGATACCACATGGCACAGGTTGTAGAGACCGTCGATGGACGTCCAGCGCTTCCAAGGCAGGCACGGAATTGCAGGTCAGCGCCTTCTGGTTCCAGAGGGTCCGCCGAGTTCGTGACAGCTGAGTGATAGCGGGTGATACGGCGAAGCCCCTCCCGGAACCATCCTGACGGGGACCTCATCACAAGACAGTGCGACGACGAAGACGCACAGGAGTGTTCCGGTGCGGCTTCGTCGAGATGGGCTGCGCTGGCGCTGCGAGGCGGTCGGCGCCTCATGCGGTCCGGGTTCCTGTGACGCTTTGAGGGTGCGCCTGATGTTCCGTGCCGCTCACGGCGCGCCCCGGCCACGGATGGATGGAGCCCGAAGGACCGGATCGTCCAGAGGGTGTCCTCATGGGATGTGAGTGAGCGCGTTCGAAACCTGCTCGCACCCGGCAGTGGGTGGCGTTCTCGGCTTCCCGTCGCGGGCTGAGGTGGGTCCGGTCCCGTCGTCTGCGGTGCGGGATGAGCAGGCCGGTGCCCCGGTAGCCGCGTTCGGCGATGGTAGGTGTCCCGCGGCAGGGAAGAACCCCGACAGGTGGTCCGCAGCCGAGGGCTCACGGGCCGGGAGATCGGCAGACTCCGTGCCGATGTCCGGCGTCCCGGGTCCTCCCGACCGGTCCGGCAGCATCTCGAGCAGGCGCTCGGGGATGTCGGTGTCGTTGGCAGCGGAGGTCAGCTGCGCCAGCAAGGGGAGGTCGGCCACGGTCTTCGCCACGTGCTCGTCGTTCTTCGTGAGCCACCACACGACGGCGCTGCCGGTGTCCTTGAGGACGTCCTCGCCCAGATACTGGCGCTTGCTCTGCTCGTACTTGCGCTGGTGCTCCCAGACCGCCTCGTTCTTGCGCACGCCGGCGAGCCGGTCCAGACGCTCCTGGTCCTCGTCGGGCAGCCATGCTCGATGCTCTTGCGTTGCCCATGCCAAGCCTCTATAACGTGTTCTGCAGGTATCGGCGGGGATGGCCGGAAATAGCAGTTGCCGCCGACCAGGGGGGATCCTCGGCTCCGCCGCGATCGGCATCAGCGCCCGCAGACCGACGGAGACCGAACCGTGACCGACCATGCATATCGTGCTGCCCTGACCCGTCTGGCCGTCGATCCGGCCTTCCGTGCCGAGCTCGATGGCGACACGGACGAGGTGGCGCGAAGACTCGGCCTGTCGCCCGCGCAGGTCGCCGAACTCCGCTCCCTCCGCGTAGAGTCCGGCAGCGACGGGGGACCGGCCGCTCTCGACCCACGGCTGTCCAAGTCGTCCCTGTTCTTCGGAAGCGCGGCGCATGCGCTGGCGCACCACGACGTCCCGGCCGACCACGCCGTATCAACCGACCACGCCGTACCGGCGGACCACGTCTCCGCAGCTACGCATGACGTCTCCACGCCCCACGCCGTTCCGGCGGACCAGGTCTCCGGCGACCACGACGCCGGGGGCCCGGCCCCCGCCGGCCACTCGTCGGAGCTGCCGGATCCCGCCGCGGGTCAGGAGGGCGTCGGCAGTGTCGACGTAGCGTCGACCGGTTCCCACAGCCTGCTCGGCGGCCCGCTGCTGGACCGGTCGCCCGTCGAATTGGCCGGTGGTCAGGGGCAGTTCGGCGACTTCGGCGACTTCGGCGGTTTTGACGATCACGGGAACGCGGGTACGGGCGCGGACCTCGGCGGGCTCGGTGGGCAGGTCGGTGGGGGTGCCGAAGGGGGCTTCGGTGACTTCGGCGCCGGGGGCGACGGCGGGTTCGGCGGCGGTGCCGACGGTGGCTTCGGTGACGGTGGCTTTGGTGACGGCGGTGTCGGCTCCGGTGGTTTCGGTGACGGTGGTGTCGGTTCCGGTGGTTTCGGCGACTTCGGGGGGCATGGCGGCTTCGGCGGGGAAGGCGGCGGGGACGCCGGTCACTTCGGCCACGGTGGCATCTACGACCGTGACGGCGGCGAAGGCGGTGGCGGTGGTGGTGAGGGTGGTGGCGACCCGGAGAACACCAATCGTCCCAGCGGTGGCGGTGGTCACGGTGGTGGTGAGGGCGGTGGCGGCGGTGGCGAAGGTGGCGGCGACCCGGAGAACACCAATCGTCCCAGTGGCGGTGGTGGTCACGGTGGTGGTGAGGGTGGTGGCGGTGGTGGTGAGGGTGGTGGCGACCCGGAGAACACCAATCGTCCCAGTGGCGGTGGTGGTGAGGGTGGTGGCGGTGGTGGTGAGGGTGGTGGCGACCCGGAGAACACCAATCGTCCCAGTGGCGGTGGTGGTCACGGTGGTGGTGAGGGCGGTGGCGGTGGGGGTGAGGGTGGTGGCGACCCGGAGAACACCAATCGTCCCAGCGGTGGCGGTGGCCATGGCGGCGGTGACGGTGAGGGCGACGGAAACGGCGCAGGCAGCCAGGAGAACATAGGTCGGCGTCCCGGCGGTGTCGGTGAGCCCGGCGGTGGTAACGCCATCATTGTCCAGGGTGGCCTGTCCGCCTCCGGCGAGAGTGACCACAGTGCTCACATCATCGTCCAGGGCGGCCTGCCCGCCTCCAGCCTCGGAAACGCCGCCACGCACCTGCCGGACTCCGGCCCCGCCGCGGAAGCCGACGCAGGCTTCGACGCAGGAACGTTCGCCAGCGGCTCCGGCGCCGGCTGAGCCACCGCATGCTCTGCCGTGTCTGTCGCGTCCACGTGCGGCGCGACTTCCCGTACTGCCTGCACTGCGGCACCCCGCGCCGGGGTGCCGCACCGACGTCGTACGCCGCGCCTCAGCTGCGCGGCCTGGACGACCCCACCCTGCTCGTCTCGCTGACCGGCCCGGTCACCACACTGGGCCGGGGCGAGGACAACGACATGGTCCTGTCCGACACCAGCGTCTCGCGCCGCCACGCCCGCATCGTCCGCACTGCTGAGGGCTTCCGGATCGAGGACCTGGACTCCTTCAACGGCACCACCGTCGGCGGCGTCGACCTGCACGGCGGCGCGGCCGGGCTTGCCGACGGCACCGAGCTGTCCGTGGGCGACGTACGCCTGGTGTTCGAGCAGCCCCGCGACACCCGGATCGGCTCGCGCACGATGGTCGTCGGCACCGAGCTGACCCATCTGCCCACCGCCGGACAGGCGGGGCAGGAGGAGGCCCCCGAGGCAAACGGCCCTCTCACCGCGTGCCCCCGCCGCCGTTCCGGCTGGGCCCTCAAACAGATCCCCACCGAACGGGGCGCACCCCGCTGGGTGCTCAGCAGCACCCGCACCGGCCGTTATCTGGAACTGGACGAGCGCCAGGTTTTCCTCTGGCACGCCGTCGACGGTGACAACACCGTACGGGACCTGCTGTTCGCCTACGCCGACCGCTACGGCGAACTCGCCCTGCCCCGCATCGAGTCCACGCTGGCCGCGTTCGCGGAAGCCGGACTGCTGCGCGGCCTGCCCGGCCGGCCGGAGGAGGAGCGGCCGAAGGGCTGGCGGCGCGCGGCGAGTGCCGTGTACCGGGCGCTGCTCAAGCTGGAGCTGTCCGTCCCGGGCCTCGACCGACTGGTGACCCGGCTCTACCGGGCCTTCGGCTGGCGGCTGTTCACCCGGACCGGGGTGCTGCTCGCCTGGCTGTCGGTCGCCGGCGGCCTCGTAGCGTTCTTCGCCGCTCAGGGCCGGCACCACCTGCTGGACTTCGGCGGAGCGGGCGTGTGGGGCCCGGTCCTGCTGGCCGCCGGATACGTGACCGCGCTGCTGGTCCACGAGCTGACGCACGCGCTGGCCGTGAAGTCGTACGGCCGCAAGGTCCGGCGCGGCGGGTTCCTGCTGATGATGGGCATGCCGTTCGCGTTCGTGGACACCAGCGACATGTGGTTCGGCTCCCGCTGGTCACGGGTCGTGGTGGCCCTGTCCGGGCCGCTGTCCACGGCGGCGCTGGCCGGCTGGTGCGCCACGGGCGCGGCCCTGCTGCCCTCGGGACCCGTCTCGGCCATCCTCTACCACCTGGCCTTCGGCCTCTACCTGAACACCCTCTACAACTTCAACCCACTGATGCCGCTGGACGGTTACCAGGCGCTGACCGACGCCCTGCGGGTACCACGGCTGCGCGAGGAGGCGAGCGCCTACTTCCGCACGGGCCTGTGGCGAGACCTGCGCGCGGGCAACCGGCCCGGCCCCCGCCAGGCGGGCATGGCCGCCTACGGCCTCGCGGTCGTCGTGGGCACCTACGGCTTCCTCGCCCTCGCCCTGCTGGCCTGGCGCTCCCGGATCGGCGACCTGCTCGAGGGCCGGCTGGCCGAGCCGTGGACCACGGTGATCGAGGCGGCCGTGGTCGCCCTGGTCGCCTTCCCGGTGTGGGCCGCGCCCGTGCGCTGGCTGCTGCGCCGGGCACGGCGCCGGCGGGACGCGAAGGACGTACCGCAGGGCGCCGGGCTCCCCGCGCCGGTGGAGGGGACGGCATGACCCAGGACACGCACGCCGACGGCGGCTGGGCCGTACCCGGCTACGAGGCCGTCCGCGCGCTCGGCGAGGGAGCAGGCGGCCGGGTCGTCCTCGCCCGGCACACCGCGACCGGCGTGCCCGTCGCCATCAAGTACCTGAGCGAGCGCCTGCGCGCGGACCGCGAGTTCCTGGCCCGTTTCCGGGCCGAGGCCCGGCTGCTCGGCGAGCTGCGGCACCCGTGTGTGGTGCGGCTGTACGAGTACGTCGAGGCACGCGCCGGTGCCGCGATCGTGATGGAGGCGGTGGACGGCGTCAGCCTGCGCCACCTGCTGCGTCGACACGGGGCGACCGGCCCCGAGGCCGCGCTCGTCCTGCTCAAGGGCTCCCTGCTCGGGCTGGGCGCGGCCCACACGGCCGGGGTGGTGCACCGCGACTACAAGCCGGAGAACGTCCTGGTCCGCGCCGACGGCACCAGCGCGCTCGCCGACTTCGGCATCGCGGTGCGCAGCGGCCGGGAGACCGAGGCCGCGGGCACGCCCGCTTATATGGCGCCGGAGCAGTGGAACGGCGAGCCCGCCGGCCCGGCGGCCGACGTCTACGCGGCGTCCGTGGTGTTCTTCGAGTGTCTGACCGGCCGGCGGCCGTTCCCCGGCGACGACGTGACCGCGCTGCGCCTGCAGCACCTGCGCGCCCCGGCCCCGCTGGACGACGTACCCGCGCCGGTGCGTGTGCTGCTGCGCGCGGGCCTGGCCAAGGACCCCGCGGACCGGCCCGACGTCGAGACGTTCCTCGCCGACCTGGAACGGTCCGCCATCGAAGGCTATGGCGCCGGCTGGGAGGAGCGCGGCCGTCGCAGACTGGCCGAACTCGCCGCGCTGCTCGCCCTGTTGTTCCCGTTCACCCCGACCGCCGTGCTCGACGGCTCAGCCAGTGCGCTGACCCTGCTGGGCCGACTGAAACGAGGGGGCTGGAAGGCGGCGACCGGTGGAGTGGCCGCGCTGGTGGTCATCACGGGCGGAGCGACGTACGTGACGGGCCGCCCGCACGATACGTCGACGACGGTGGCTAGTTCGACCCCGTCATCCCCGTCACCGGTCGACTCGCCCACCAAGCCGGGCGCTTCACCTTCCGCGTCCACCTCGCCGACCGTCGCCCCGCCCACGGCCGACGCACCGCCCTCCGTCACGCCCTCGGACAGCCCGTCGCCCTCGCCGACCCCGTCCACGGAGACGACCGCACCGGCCGAGCCGCCGGCCACCGCGTCCCCGAGCGTGGCCACCCCCGGCACGGTCACCCTCACGATCGGCTCCTGGCAGCGCGGACAGAAACCGGGCACGCTCATCGCGGCGGTGTCGGTCGTGACGACGGGCACCGGTCCGCTGACCGTCACCGCGAACTACTACGTCGACACACCCGCCGACCCGTACGGCTCCCGATCCCAGCCCCTGTCTGGGAGTACGCGGTACGACGTGACCTTCGAGGCCGATTTCTCCAACCACCCGTGCCGGGGCACCTGGGACGTCACGCTCAGCAGCGACCCGGCGGCAGCGAACGGTCCCCAGACGGCCTCCCTGGACGCACCGCCGTGCTGACCATGCTCCCGAGGGGCTCGAGAGCCACCCCCTGCCGCGACGAGAACGGATCGACATGACGACAGCCACCACAGTGGCCGGCCGCCCCCTGTCCGGCTGGTCAAGGCACACGCGCCACGGCACCTGGCATGCCCTGCTCCCCGCCCGGTCCGGCGAGCCCACCCTCGGCGCGCTGCGCATCGACCGCGCTCTGCTGGAGCCCGAAGGCACGCGCGAGCGCCTGGCGGCGGCGGTGCTCACCACGGCGAAGCTCAGGCTGCCCGGCCTGCTCGGTACGGTCGACCTCGTGGCGGAGGCCGGTGAGGTGTGGCTGCTGACGGCCCGGCCACCGGCCCCCACGCTGGCCGACGTCCTGTCGTCGGCCAACGGCCCTCGCCCGGACGCGGGCAGCGTGGCCAGCATCCTCAACGAGACCGCCCAGACCCTCCTCGCCCTGCACACAGCAGGCTTGACCCACGGCTCACTCGGCCCCGACACCGTCGTGATGACCCCGGACGGGGTCGCCCTGCTGGCCGAGGCGGAGCTGGGCACCGTGCTGGGCGACGTGGCGGCAGTACGGGTGTCGGGCGACACGCCGCACGCCGGCGGCCAGGCAGTCGGCACCGCTGCCTGGGCCGCCCTGGCCCGCACCCTCGGCGCCGCCTGGACGCAGCCCGGAACCCCCGCGGCGGACCTGGTCGCCCGCTGCTCTGCCACCGCCGAGTCGGAGGGGCTGGCGGCGGCCCGGGCCGCCCTGGTGGGCGGGCGCGGGGCGCTGCCGGCGGACTTCCTGCGCCGCACGGCGCTGCGTGCGGCGACTGCCGCGTCGACCCCGGAGTTCGCGTCGCCGAAGGGACCGGCGCCGTACGTTGCAGTGCCACCCGATCGCCCGACTCCACCGACGAACCGTCACCCGGCGCCGGCTGACTCCGCTCCCTGCCCCACCGACCCCGAACACCCTGCTACCGCGCCCGACCGCGCGTCCCACCCTTCAGCCACCGCCGACCAACTGGCCACGGCGGCCCGCGACCACAGCGCCGCGCCGCCCGACCCGCGAGTTCCCCTGCCCGCCCCAGGACCTCACCCACCAGCCGTCGCCGACCAGCTCACCACGGTCGGCCGCGCTCGCCGTCCCACCGCCCCGGACACCCAGGCGACCGTCCTCGGCAAGCGCAACCGTGCCACCTCGCCTCCGGTGGCGGCAGGGGAGGACTGCGGCGAGATCCTGCTCCGGTTCGGGCCCGGGGTTCCCTCGGAGGATCAGGACGCCCTGCGTGCACGATGGCGGACCGAGGCAGCAGCAGCCACCTCCCCACGCTCGCGCCGCAGACGCCGGGGCTGGATCGTCACCACCGCCGTCGTCGCGATCGCCGCCGTCCTGCTCTGGCTGCTGCTGCGCCCGGCCCCCACTCCCGCGGTCGTCGCCGTGCGGGTCCAGGCCCCCGCCGGGCCGTTGCACTGCGATCAGACGGCCGACCTGGTCGGCGTCGTCACCACCGACGGGCACGGCGGCCCTGTCACATACCGGTGGCTGCGCGCCGACGGCCAGGACTCGGGCGAGCTGGTCCGCACCGCCCACCGCGGTGAGCGCCGGGTCAGGGTGCACCTGCGCTGGACGGTCCGCGGTTCGGGTCGCTTCCGGGGGACCGCCCGCCTGAGGATCTCGCACCAGTCGGCCCCGATGGAGGCGCAGGCGAGCTTCACCTACGAGTGTCCTTGAGAGCCACCGCCCCGGCGACGTCCGGCCCCGCCACCGGCAACGGACCGCCCGGGTTGTCACCGGGCGGGGACTCTGCCGTCGGGACAGGGGCTTTCGGCGGGGTGAGGCGCGTCGCATCGGAGCGGGCGAGGGTTGCTATGCAACGAGTTGCATAGCAGGATCGGCGGTATGGCGCTCGAGCACGCGATTCTGGTGTCGCTTTTGGAGAAGCCGGGATCCGGCTACGAGTTGGCACGGCGTTTCGAGCGGTCCATCGGCTACTTCTGGACCGCGACCCACCAACAGATCTATCGCGTGCTCAAGCGCATGGAGAACGACGGTTGGGTCGACGTCAGGGACATCCCGCAGCAGGGCCGGCCGGACAAGAAGGAATACAGCGTCGCCGACCTCGGCCGGGCGGCGCTGTCGTCCTGGTTGCACGATTCGATCGAGCCGGAGAGTGTCCGCCACGACCTGGCCGTGAAGATCCGGGGCGCCGCCTTCGACGACCCTACCGCCCTGATCCGCGAGGTGGAGCGGCACCGGCAGGCGCACCGGGACCGGCTGGCGCACTATCTGGCAGGAGAGGCGCGGGACTTCACGGGGACCGAGGCGAACGCGGCCGGTCCGCAGGCACCGCTCGAAGCGGAGCGGGAGCTCCAGCACGTCGTACTGCGCGGCGGCATCGCGTACGAGCGGATGATGATTGGCGGTGCCGTGCTAGCTCCCGTGCTGACTTGGTGCTGACTACGCAGCGTTGAGGGTCGACAAGGGCCCCAGATCGGGCTTCGCAGCGTCGGGTTGGACTGCGAGGCGGGCAATTTGCCGACCGTGGATCACGCGTGGACCGGGCTGGCGTGTCAGTGGCCTTCGTGCGGCGAGTGGTCATGCTTCGCCGGCGGAATGAAGTACCCAGCAGGTTCTTCGTCTGATGGTGGTACAACGGCAGCGCATCGTTTGACCAGCGCAAACAGTGCTGCTCTCGGCTTTGGTGGCATCGCTGGCCCGGGAATGCTCCGGGCCCGCTCCGACGAAGGACGCCCGAGTGGCATAGATCGTTGGGAATGGCGTCGCTGCCGGTAACCGACATGCGTTCCGTGTCTCACGTGTTTCCGGGAGGCGCGGGGTGACCGGCCGAAGGTCTTCTTCCAGGCCGCGATGGCGTCGTGCTTCTCGGAGTGGGCGAGCACCAGCACACCGCCACTGTCGACGATGCCGCTGCCGTCGGCGGCCGGACCACTGCCACACCGGCACGCGCGCGACAGGCTGTACGCGCCCGGGCGCCGCGTATGGCGTCGGACCTGGTGGTGAACCTGCGCGGCGGGATGTACTACCTGAAGGCGCCGCTGCGCCTGTCGGAGGCCGCGGGGGACTCCGGCCGGGGCGGCCACCGGGTGATCCACCAGGCGTACGGCTACGGGGACACCGCGACAGGAGCGGGTGACGATCAGTGGCGGCCATCAGATCTCCGAGTGGCGGCCGCACCAACGGATCAGGGGGTTCTGGCGCGCGGACATGGGCGGGCTCGGGACCCAACACGGTCTACGACCACGTCGCTTCCATCGGCGGTTGCAGCGAGGAAGGGGGTGACCGCCCTGTCCAGGACGTGCGCTACCGCGGCAACTTCTGGGACGACGCCGTGTCCGAATGGCTCGAACGACGGTGGGACGACTGCCGGTCCTCCGCTCCCGGTCCCGCCCGCCGGGAGCGCCGCCTCGGCGCCCCAGGATGCATCCGCACAGCCATTCGGCAATCTCGGTGTTCGGCCGAAATCGCAAGATATTACGTTTATGATCGAACCGGCGGTCCCGCAGCGGAAGGGTGTTCGATGGACGTTAAAATCGTGCAGGTGAAAATTCACCCTGCCATTGGTGTCGCCCGGGTCGGCAACAGCAAGGAAACACCCTTCATCGGCCCGGAATCACCGGACCAGAAACCGGAGGACCTCGGCTCGTACAAGGATGGATCCGGGGCGATCCGAAGGCAGGCCGCACGTTTCCGGGTGTACGGCTACAACGCCGCAGGGGAGGTCGTGCGGGAGCTGAAGCCGGGCGACGCGGGTGTTTCCGAGATCCAGTGGACAGTGCACCTGGCCAACAAGAAGGCCGCCTGGTACCAGTTCCATGTGCCGCTCGACATCCCCGAGGGCAAGGCGCTCGCGCCGGAGCAATACGGCCGACGAAACGCCGACGTCGTGGGCGTCGACCGGAAGAAGCTGGTCATCGACCCCGGAAGCCGCACCGTTCGTGGCTCGATGACCGAGACGCAGAAATTCGATTCCGGCAAGATCATGGACAAGGCGGTGTACCTCGGGGAGATTTCCACCCATTCCGACGGCCGCCTGCTGGTGCTCGGCGGAAGGGGAAACTCCGCCTCCTACAAGAACAGCCCGATCACCGGAGTCACGAACAACGACACCTGGTACGACGATGTGTCCGACGGCCCGGTGACGGCGAAGGTCCGTATCGACGGCACAGAGCTGACCGCCACCCCCGCCTGGGTCGTGGTGGGACCCCCCCACTACGCCCCCGGCGTGAAATCCGTCCGTACCCTCTACGACCTGCTTTTCGATGTCTTCGTCAAGGCCGGTTCGCTGACCCGCCCGCCGCAGATTTCGTTTGCCGACCATATTGAACCGATACTGCGCCGGTTGTGTGATCTGCAGTGGGTGAACCATGGTTTCGCCACGCAGTTCGGCTGGAACGGTCCCAACTTCTTCCTCTCCCCGGCGATGCGGAAGCGGCTGGCCGATCCTTCCCAGCGGAACCGGGAACTGCGCCGTCAGACGTACGTCGCCCTGCGCGACTACGACCGCGACGGAACGTCCCCGGTGCCGTGGCCGTGGCTCTACGGCGACGCCATGGCCAGCAAGCCCAAGTCCGTGCGTCAGCACAGCAAACTGTCCCCGACCCAGGACTGGATGCTGAGTCGTTGGGCCGACGGCGCCTTCCAGGCCGGACCGCTGCGGCAGCCCCGACCGAACGTGGACAGCGCCCCGGTCGCCGAGCAGCCGGGGCTGCTGGACCGGGCCGCCCTGGAGAGCTGTGCGGCCGACGCGTTCCACCCCGGGTGCGAAGTCACCTGGCCCATCAGGACCCCGAGCATGTTCAGCGCGCCCTTCCGCATCAAGCACCGAGCCCCGAACACCGCGGAACCCGACTACGGGCCCACCCTCACCCCGCAGGAAGCGACGGCCGCGAACGGCCCGCTGTTCGCGCAAGGGCCCGGCGACCTCACCCGCTGGATGGCCGCCCCATGGCAGGCGGACACCGCGAGCTGCCGCTCCGGCTACGAGGTGCTGGCCAATCTCGGGCCCCGCTACAGCCCGTACCTGCCGACCTTCTGGCCTGCCCAGGTGCCGAACCATGTGCTGAAGCTTGAGGACTTCGAGAAGGTCAACACGCCGTCGGCCGACGGCGACGACAGTGCCCGCGAGGAGGCGTTCGAGCGGCGGGCGACCTGGCTGCGCGGCCTCACCGGCACCATGAACGAGCAGCGCGCACAGATGATCAAGGACTGGTCGAAGCTCGGCGTCATCGAGGTGCGCGACTACACCGTGGGCGACGGCAAGTTCCCCGAACGGATCCACGTGGAGTCGCGCCCGGGAGCACCGCTCGACCGGGCACCGGACACGGCTAACCTGGTCAACCTGCAGGTGCCCGAGGCAGGTCCGTCCGTGCTGGCCGCCGCAGGCGGAATCTGGCCGGCGGACAGGCTCGCGCCCGAAACCGTCGAGGCCGACCATGTGGCACAGGCGGTCAGCGAGGCAGCGGAGGCGACCGGCTACCTCGAGGAGGAGATCGCCGCCGGATACCTCGAAAGACTCGACCCCTTCCACGAGGAGCGGTGAGCCCCGCACTGGCTCCGGGCGCGGAAACCTACGACGTGGTGGTGGCGGGCGGCGGCCCGGCCGGCTGTGCCGCCGCGATCGCACTCGCCGGGGCCGGCCGTACGGTTCTGCTGGCGGACGCCGGCACCGGGCCGCCGAAGGTCGGCGAGACACTCGTGCCCGCCGGGCGGGTCCTGCTCGGTGACCTCGGCGTCGCTGACCGTGTTCTCGGGTCCGGGCACTTGCCCTGCTACGGCAGTCTTTCGGCGTGGGGTTCGGCCGACTTGCACGCCGTGGACTTCATCAACGATCCGCATGGCCACGGCTGGCATCTCGACCGGCGGCTCTTCGACCGGCGTCTGCGCGACGCCTCCCGCGCGGCGGGAGCCGAGGTCGCCGAGGGGACGGCCGTACGCGGCACGGCCCGGAGGCCGGACGGCGGTTGGACTCTGGCTCTGCGCGGCGGGACCGGCCGTGCCGGTGCTCCTGGGGCGGGTGGGGAGCGCACGGTGTGCTGCCGCTGGGTGATCGACGCCACCGGCCGCGCTGCCGCGATCGCCGTCCGGTGCGGGGCCCGGCGGTGGGTCCGGGACCGGCTCGCAGCCCTTTACGCGCACCTGGAGACGGACCCGCGGGACACCGACCGCCGCTCCCTCGTCGAATCAGACAAGGACGGCTGGTGGTACACCGCCCCACAGCCCTCCGGCGGGCGCCTCGTCGCCTACTTCACCGACACCGACCTGCCTGCCGCCCCGTACACCGCGCGCCACTTTCACCGACGGTTGTCGGCCACCAGGCACGTGTCCCGGTGGACCCACAGGCACGGGCCCCCGCCTGCGCCACCAGCCGCGCCACGCCGGGCCGCCGCGCACACAGCGCACCTGGACCGGGTGTACGGGGACAGCTGGACCGCCGCCGGGGACGCGGCGATCGCCTTCGACCCGCTCTCCTCCCAGGGCGTCCTCACGGCCCTCTACACCGGGATGAGCGCGGGCCTGGCCGTCGACGCCCACCTGAGTCGTGTGCATCGCGGCGCGGAATCCGGCCTCGCCGCCTATGCGCACAAGGTCGAGGCCGCGCGGACTGCGTACCTGCGGGGCCACCGTCTCGTCCACGCCCAGGAAGCCCGCTGGATCCACCGCACCTTCTGGGCACGGCGCCTGGCCGACTTGCCCAAATCCCCCTTCTGAACGCAGTCGGAGCACCCGGTGACGGCCCGCCCACCGATCGATGTGGTGCCCGGACATCTAAGTTCCGACTCGGATCGCCCCACCGGGACGCAGGCGTCCTCGTCGGGGGACGTCCGGCGGAGCCATCGCCCGTCCACGGTGTGCTTCCATCCGGCGTCGGAGAGCGGCTGGGTGGCTGTGGTGACCTTCTTCTCGTCAACCGGGGCGCCGATGTCGGTGTCCCAGCCGTAGCCGTCGGCGAGGTGGGTGAGCAGTAGGCGGCTACGGTCCAGGCGGTCTCGTGGGCGGGAGCTTCGTGGACGCGTTCGATGCACAGGTTCCGCGACTTGTGGATCGGCATCGCGGTCGCGGTCCTTGCGGTGGAGGTATCTAGGAATTGCGCAGCAGAGTCACCACGTACAGCAAAACATCGATGCGGACAGGGGCACCAGGAAGAAGAACCGGACGGAATACCGGAAGTTTTACCGGAACAAACCAGGAGCGCGGACCCCATGCTCCTGGTCACGCGCCACCGACCGCGATCAGACTGCGGGATCCCTGTGCATATTTCGGTCGGAACGCGCAAATCAACGGGTGACCACGGCTGAAGAACCGAATTTGACGCCAGGATTCGGCGCAGGGTAAGACTCCTGACGATTCGAGGGATTGACGTTGAGGGGCAGTTATGTGGTTGCTATTCGTGCTATTGCCGCTAGCCGGCCTGCTGGCCGTCGATATCGGCGCCTTCTTGTGGTGGGCACGCCGGAGTCAGCTGCTGAACAGCGGCGTGCCCACGACCGGCGAGGTCGTGCGGATCAACATCACGGTGACCCATCACGTCGACACGGCCACGCGGTTGAGCTCCTCCTCCACCACGATTCGCCCGGTGGTGCGCTTCACCACGCAGACCGGTGAGCTGATCACCGCCTCACCGATGCGCAGCGCGGTCGACAAACTCCTGATCCCCGGCGATCCGGTCAAGATCCGCTACAGCGCGGGGAACCCGATGCGCTGCGTGGTGGACCAACGGGGCGCCAAGCAGGGCACCGTGCCCATGCTGGCGGGCCTGGTCTTCTTGAACATCTTCCTGATCGGCTTCGCCTCCATGGGCGGGCGCATCGCCGGGGAGTTGCAGAGCGATGACCAGCCGCCTACACCACCGCCCATCGCCCGGGGGCTCGGCCAGCCGGCCGGTTCCGGGACCGGAAGCCGGACGACGTCCCCCACACCGCTCCCCGCCGCGACGGCCACCGGCGCGTGGTCCGCCGCCGACGGCGCCCTGACCGTGACCGTCGTCAAGGTCGTCAACGCCGGCGGGAACGTCAGTCTGACGTTCAGCGTGCACGACGGCGCCGCCGCATCGGTGACCCTGCCGATCTTTTCCAACTTCACCGCCACCGATGGTCAAGGCAACTCCTACACGGCACAACCGCTCGCACCGATCAGCGTGCCGGCCGGCGGCACCGTCTCCGAGACGCTGACGCTGGATCAGACCGTCCCGACATCGGCGCGGAGCCTGAAGGTCGCATGGGCCCATGTCTTCTCCCAAGATCTGGCACTGAACGGCTCGATCACCGTCACGGGAGTTCCGCTGCCACATCACTCAGATTGAACGTACGTCCAGCAGACCGAGGCACCGGGCGAGAAAGGAGGTCTGGTGCACCGGATGCCGGCTCGGCGCAGCCGGTCTGGGCACCGGCGATCTCACCTGTTCTGGTCCCGGGTGTGGATGTCGACGTCATCACGGTTGATCTGGTCCCGCTCACGCGCGTCGGTCACTCGGTACACGAGCGACCACGTCGTCTCGCAGCTGACAGGCGCGGGTCACAGTCCTACCCCAGGGCCACATGGCAGTCGGCATCACCACCAAGGGCCTTCGGCCGAATGGGCGATGGACGCCATCGGACCGAGCCACAAGATCAACAACAAGCGGCTTTTGGGCCTACCACGATCCCCCAGAGGGCCCTTGGGGTAATCACGGGCTCCGGTCGGGGCGAGGCGGCCGGGACGGCAATGCCCTTACAGCGACTCGGGATTGGGACAGCGCTGCACGCGGTTGCCGGTTCTCCACGGTCAACTGGTGGCGGCGTCTCTTGCAGGATGCGGTCCATGGTCGTGCGGATGGGGTCGCGTTCGTCGGGTGCGGGGCTCAAGCGGTTCCGTCCTGGAGAGTGATGCGGGTGCGGTGGTGGGCGTCGGCGAGGTCGTGCAGGCGTTCGGCGTTGCCGTGTAGCCGCTCGCCGAGCGGGCCAGGGACGTGGGCTGCCCGCTGATCGAGTGCGGTGGCGCGGTGCTGGAGGCCAGCGGCGTGCTGATCGGGTCGGGCGATGTTCGTGCGGGTGGGGACGGACTGGTCGAGGCTGGGGGGCCTTGTGGGGGAGTTCTGCGAACGGCTGGCGGAGCCCACACGGACGCTGTCCCGGCCATGCCCGACACCGTCCGGAGTGATGACGGTCGTGGAAGGCATCCTGTGGGGCTTGGGAGCCGGGTTCCTTCACCAGTGGCACTCTTCGGGTTCTCCACGAGGAGGGGGCTGCTCGACACCTCACCAGCAGAACATCGACACGGACACGAGTACCGGGAAGAAGCAGGGGACGGACTACCGGATGATCCACCGGAGCGGAACGGGAGTGTGAGCCAGAAGCGCACACCTCCGGCGACGTCCGGTTCCAGGCTCCCCGGCGACCGTTACATCCAGCCTCTGGGCAAGCCGACTGGGGGTGTGGCGGGAAGCCGGCTCTCGACCCCCGCGGTACCTACCGGGCGTGGCCGGCTCCCGCCAGGCGTACCAGTTCCGACCGGTTGGTCACCCCCAGCCTGCGGCCCACTCGCTCCACCAGGCCGGTCACGTCCTGCGGAGTCAGCAGCAGGGCCTGGGCGACCTGACGGTCGCTGTAGTCGGCGCCTACCAGCTCCAGCACCCGGTGCTCGGTCAGCGACAGACTCGGGGCGACTGCCGGCGCGGCTCTCGGGCGCACCCCCAGTTCGGTCAGCGCCCGGCGTACCCGGCCGGACAGGAGGAGACTGCCGCAGGCATCGGCAAGGTCCAGCGCCTGGGTGAGAACCTGGCCGCTCTGGTGGGTCTCTCCTCTGCGCGACAGCGCGACGCCCAGCTCGTACCGGGTCCGGGCCAGTTCCAGGCGGGCCGGAGACCGCTCCAGTATGGCGACGGCCTCGCGCAGGTGGGCCTCCCCTTCGGGGCCGCCCATGACGACTCCCAGGCAGCGCGACGCCAGGCCGATCACCCGCTCGGTGCCCCAGCGGTGAGCCAGCTCCAGTTCCTCGGTGGCCAGTTGAAGCGCGTCGGTCCGCTGTCCGAGCGCCAGGTGCAGCAGCGCCGCCCGCGACCGCCAGGGCGCCCCGGTCAGGTTCGTGACCCGCGTCCGCTTCTCCTGCGCACCGTACTCCAGCAGGACCGTGAGGGCGGCGGCCCGATTGCCCCGCGCGGCGTACACGCGGCTGCGCGCGAGGAGCATCGGTCCCTGCCACACCCAGCCGCCCCGGTCGGTGTCGGCGTCCGGCATCAGCAGCCGTGCGGCCGAGGCCAGGTCGCCCCGCTCGATCAGCGATTCGCCCACCTGGGCCATCAGCGCCAGCCGTGCCCGCGGCTCCAGGCCCTCGCCGTCCGTGACGGCGGGATGCCCGAAGTCCGCCGTGAGCGCCAGCTGTTGGCCTCGGCGCGCGTGGACCCTGAGCTGCCATATCATCGCCGTCGACACCATGAGGAACACGCCCCACCGCGCACCGATGTCGGCGATCTGCTCGAACCGGGCGGCCGCGTCGTCGAGACGGTCCGTGGTCAGGAAGACCGTCCCGGCCAGACTCACCAGCATCTGCGACTGGTCCATGGCCGCCAACCCGCCGCGCAGAGCCCGGTCCAGAAGGCTGTTGGCGACCTCGGCGCTGGCGTCCCCGGCGACGGCCGAGGCGGCCAACGCGGCCAGGACTGCGCACTCACCCGGGGTGTCACCGGCCAGCTTGTGCCCCCACAGCCGGTTTGCGAGTTGCCGGGCCGCGGGGAGAGTGGACAGCTGGTCATAGCCGATCAGGAGCATCTGGGCCTGCAGAAACCATGACACCTCACGGGCCGCCCCGGTGCCGTCGTCGGCTTGCCGCAGGTCCTCCACCGCGCGGGCGAGCACCTCGACGGCATCCGTGTGCTCATGCCCGAGGAACAGCGCGTTGGCGAGCAGATAGGCCGCCTGAGCGCGAGAGTACGGGTCCGGCAACACCGCGGCGGCCTGCGTCAGGTGATGCCGTGCGGCGCCGATGTCGAGCTGCAACTCGTCCTCGCCGAGCTCCAGCAGCAGGGGACCGCGTTCTTTGCCGGACATCGGCTCTCGCAGGGCACGGCGCAGATAGGCCGCGGTGACCTCAGGGGCGCCTCGGCCACGCGTGGCCCGCGCCGCCTGCCGCAGGACGTCGACCCGCCAGGGCTCACCGCTCGGTTCGGCCAGCAGCAGGTGGGCGGCCACCAGATCACCGGCCGCCCCCTCGCGCCGCAGCAGTTCGGCCGCCCGCGCGTGTCCGGTGGCCAGCTCCACCGGTCCGACGGTCTCGGCGATCGCAGCACGGACCAGGGGATGATCGAACCGCACCGGCTCACCCGGTGCCAGTACCCCGATCCGCCGCAACCGGCGCCCGTGCTCACGGGCCTGCGCCTCGCCCAACTCCGACAGTTCGGCCGCCAGATGCCAGTCAGTTCCGTCCCCCAGCACCACCAGGGCCTCGGCCAGACGCCGGGTCGGCTCCGGCTGGCCGGTGAGCCGCTTGACCACGGTGTCCGCCAGGATCCGGCCGCGGAACTCCTCGACCAGCTGTGCTCGGTCATCGACAGGCCTGACACCCTTGTCGGCCAGGGCGCGGAGCAACTCGCGCAGCAGCAGGGGGTTGCCCTGGGTCGCCTCGGCGCAGGCGGCGACGAACCGAGGTTCGGCGTCGTGGCCCAGACTCGCCCGCACCAGCCACGCCACGCTGTCGACGCCCAGCGCCGGCAACCCGACCCGCACGCAGTGCGGCTGGGCGGCGATCCGCTCCAGCAGCGGCTCGGCCCCGGTCCCGCTGTCGGGCCGTGCCGTCAGCACCAACAGCAACGGCAGACCGCGCAGACGTCGCGCCAGGTACTCCAGCCACCGTACGGACGGGCCGTCCGCCCAGTGCGCGTCGTCGACCACCAGAGCGATCGGCCCGTCGTCCGTGACATGCACCATCAGCCAGTACAGGCTGTGCAGCAGGCCCTGAGACGCCTCCGACGACAGGGCTCCGGCGTCACCGAGTCCAGCCACACGCAGGGCGTGCGACGCCGACTCCGCGGGACCCGAGAGCAGCCGTTCCCGCCCGGCCCGACCGGCTTGAGCAAGCAGCGGCTCGGCCAACTGCCGTAGTACCGCGAAGGCGAAGTCCTGCTCCAGCTCTCCCGCGCTGCCCCGCACCACCCTGATCCCCCGCGGCTGCTCGGCCTCGGCCCAAGCGTTCACCAGGGAGGTCTTCCCCATCCCCGCGCCCGCCCGCACCAGCACCACCGCACCCCGACCGGCCCGGGCCTCACCGGCCGCGCGGTCAAGTGCCGCTAGTTGACGGCGACGTTCGCGCAGACCTGATTCGGTCGCGCCGTCATCGGCCGGAGGGCCGCCCTGCCGACCAGGACGGTCGGCGGCAAGCAGCGTGACGGCGTCGGTGTCGGTCAGTCCCAACGCCGTCACCAGCAGCTCCAGCGTGCGGCGCTGCGGCCGCTTCCGGCGGCCCCGCTCCAGATCCCTGATCGACCTGGCCGCCAGCCCGGTGGCCTGGGCGAGCTCCTCCTGTGTCAGCCCTGAAGCCCGGCGCAGATCCCGCAACTTCTCACCGAACGTCATCACACGCCCCCACAGCCAGCCCAGAACGCCGACCACCGAGAAGACGTGACGGTATGTCGTCGTGCCAATGGTGATCATCAACGTCTGGGCAGAACCCTACCGGGGGATCACGAGGCCTGCGAGCACGACGTCCGGTGTGCAGGATCCACTAGAGGTGTTTGGTGAACTCTTCCTTCCCTGTATGCCAGTTGCTCTCGCAGGTCGGACCGGCCTCGGCCAAGGCGTCGATGATGCGGTGAGTGCGGGCCGCCTTGATGTCGTTCCCGGTTCCGGGTGGTGCGGCGTAGGCCCGCAGCAGGCGGCCGAGCGGGTCGGCGAGGGCTTGGACGTGGTACCCGTGCTTGCGGTGCCTGCCCGAGTGGAAGGGCCGGTCGGTGGCGATCCGGTCACTGGGCAGCTGGGTGTCGTCCCGGATCACGAACGCCTCGGATGCCGCGCGATCGAGGGCCTGTTGAAGTGTGGGAACCAGTGTGGCCAGCAGGCTCACGGCCTCGCGGACGCAGCGGTGGACCGTGGCCACACCCTTGCCGGACGAGGCCGCGAGCCGGGTGTGGGTGTCCCGCATCCGGCAGGGCCACGCCGCCGAGGTCACATTGACAGCCGCGTGGGCCGCAGGAGCTTCTCCTGGTGTGACTACCAGGACCTCCTCGTCGCGGCCCCCTGGCAACTCGGCGGACCGATCGTGTGGGACACCCTCTAAGGGCTCTGGGCTCTGGGCTCTGGGCTACGGCACAGTACTCGCCGCCGGGGCAGCCGAAGGGTCTCCGGTCGAGCCGGTGAGGAAAGACTGTGCGTGATCTCCGGCGGCGGCTTGACACCACCCGGGAGCGGCTTGCTCGGTACATCAATGAGCCGCCGACCTGCACGCGTTTGTCCCCCTTGTGCAGTATTGGGGTTGGCGTAAAGGTGACTTGACGCCTGGTGGACAGGGCAGACTGCTGACCTCGGCGCTTGACGGCAGCACGCTGTCCTCCCATGAGAGACATGAACAACAGGTGGCGCCGCCGGATCCGCCCACCCCGGCCTCGGCACACGGTGGCAGCCGCCGCCCTCGTGGCGCTCGTGGCCGGACTGACCGCCGCCCCCGGCGCCGCTCAGGACCTCGGCCCGGGCACCGGGCGAACGGAAGCCGCCGCGCAGGCCGGAGCGGCCCGGTCGCCGATCATCTCCCGGCATCAGCTCACACTGATCACCGGCGACCGCGTCACGCTGGAGACGGACACCTCGGGCAAGCAGAGTGTGTCGGTCGAGCCCGCCGAGGGCCGCGAACGAGTCGCGTTCATCAAGCGCCAGGCCGGTCGCGACTGGACGGTCATACCCGCCGACACGCTCCCGCTGCTCGCGACGGGCCGCCTCGACAAGGCACTGTTCAACGTCTCCGCCCTGGTCCGGGGCAAGTACGCGCAGCGGTCGAGCCTGCCGCTGATCGTCGAGTACGCCGGTGACGCGGGCACCGCCCGGCGACAGCTCACCGCCGCCGGTGCCGACGCCGTCCGCCCCATCGGCGGGACCCCCTTCGCGACCCTCGGTGAACACCGCGCGGACGCCGCCGGGTTCTGGAAGGGCATCGCCCCCGGCCGGGCGGACGCCACGTCCTTCGGAGCGGGTGTGCGCCGGGTCTGGCTGGACGGCCACTCCAGGATCCAGCTCGACAGCTCGGTGCCGCGCATCGGCGCCCCGCACGCCTGGGAGAAGGGCTACACCGGCACCGGCGTCAAGGTCGCCGTGCTCGACACCGGTTACGACCCCCATCACCCGGACCTCAAGGGCCTCGTCACCGAGTCCGCGAACTTCACCACCGAGCCGAACACCGACGACCTGAACGGACACGGCACCCACGTGACCTCCACGGTCGCCGGTTCCGGTGCGGCCTCGGACGGCAAGTACAAGGGTGTGGCACCCGGCGTCCAGATCCTGTCCGGCAAGGTGTGCACCGCGGACGGCAACTGCGACAACTCGAACATCGTCGAGGGCTTGGCCTGGGCCGCCCAGCACGGCGCCAGGGTGATCAACCTCAGCCTGGGCGACACGGACACGCCGGAGACCGACGCCGTCGAGGCCATGGTCGACACCGTGTCCCGCGACTACGGCACGCTGGTCGTGGCCGCGGCCGGCAACAGCGGTCCCGACAAGGTTTCCTCACCCGCCTCCGACGACCGGGCGCTGGCCGTCGGCGCGGCCGACGAGGACGACGACCTCGCCGCCTTCAGCTCGGTCGGCCCGCGGGTGGGCGACTCCGGCCTCAAGCCGGACATCATCGCCCCCGGCGTCAACGTCGTCGCCGCACAGGCGGGTGGCACCACCGCCGACGACGGCTATGTCGCGATGAGCGGCACCTCCATGGCCACGCCCCACGTGACCGGAGCCGCCGCCATCCTGTTCCAGCAGCACCCCGACTGGACGGCGGAGCAGGTCAAGCGTCAGCTGATGCAGTCGGCGACCGGCGCCAAGGAGCACGGCGCCTACTTCCAGGGCGCCGGACGCGTCGACGTCGCCCGGGCGGTCGACCAGGACGTCACCGCCGACACCACCGCACTGGACTTCGGGCAGATCCGCTGGACGGACGGCAAGCGGCCTCCGGTGACCAAGACCATCACCTACCGCAACGCGGGCGCCGCGCCGGTCACTCTCCAGCTGAAGGACAACCCGAGCAGCGGCAAGAAGGACGTGCCCGCGCCGGCCGGTGTGTTCCGGCTCAGCGCCGGCTCGGTCACCGTGCCCGCGCACGGAACGGCGGACGTCACCCTCACCGCGACGCCGGAGGCCACGACCACGTACGCCGCCTACAGCGGCGTGGTGAGCGCGACCTCGGCGGACGGCCCGGTCTCGGTGCGCGTCCCGTTCGGCATGGACGTCGAGCAGCCGTCCTACGACCTGCGCATCGACATGAAGAGCCGCACGGGCGCCGCCCCCGACAACGCCTACCTGCTGGTCAACTCGGCCGACGGCAAGGCGTACGACGTCGAGGCGCTCGGCAAGAGCAGCACGGTGGTGCGACTGCCGAAGGACACCTACTCGGTGAGCGGCTTCTACTTCGACGCCTCCTTCACCGAGGGCACCATCGTCGGTGTGCCGAAGGTCGTGATGAGCGCCGACCGGCAGGTGACCATCGACGCCCGGAAGGCGAAGCCCGTCACGGTGTCGGCACCGAGCCGCTCCGCGCGCATCATGTCGGCCGAGATCGGCACGATCAGCATGGCCGACCAGCTTCTCTCGGTCACCATGTACAACGCGATCGGCACGGACCACATCGACGGCGTGTACGCGGTGCCGACGGCCCGGGACAAGGAATCGAAGTTCACGTACCTCGTCACCAGTGTCTGGGGCGACCCGGCCGGCCCCGACGGGAATCCGTCCTCGGTCTACTACCTCACGCGACCGGTGCACGGCGCGATCCCGGCGGACCCCGCCTATCACCCCCGCAAGTCGGAGCTGGCCCGGGTGAACACCACGTTCGCCGCGACCACGCCCGGCACCACGGCCACGCGCCTCGTGTGGACGTACGTCGACGACGTCCGCTTCAGCGGACGGGCGATGGAGGGGATCCCGGTCCCGACGCGACGCGTCGACTACTTCTCGGCGGCCGACGGCCTGCGCTGGCAGACAGCCTTCGACCAGAACAGCTTCCTCGACCCGGACGCGCACGGGCAGAGCTACCTGAGCGACCTGCACGGCTACAAGGCAGGCTCCCAGGTCGAGGAGCGCTGGAACGGCGGGATCCAGGCCGTGGGCCTCTCGGACCAGATGGCCGCCTTCCGCGAGGGTGACACGATGTACCGGCCCTTCCAGTCGGCCGCCAACGGCAACCTCGATCTGGTGGCCGACACCACGGCCGGGCTGCCCAAGGTGGAGCTGCGACGCAACGGCGAGCTGGTCTCCCAGGACTGGAGCATGAGCGACGTCCCGGCCGACGCCACCCCCGCCGACTACCGTCTGACGGTCGAGCACAACCGTGACATGGCCCCCAGCTCCGTCTCCACGAGTGTGCGGGCGGAATGGCGGTTCCGGTCGCAGACCACGGCGACCCGGCAGGCGCTGCCGTTGTACGCGGTCCGTATGTCGCCGAAGCTGGACGAGTGGAACCGGGCCGAGGCCGGCCGCAGGCTCGACATCCCGGTCCTGATCCAGCGGACGGCCGGCGCCCCGGTTTCGCCCGTCCGCGTCTTCACCACCGAGGTCTCCTTCGACGAGGGGAAGACCTGGCAGTCGGCGCGGATCAAGGGCTCCGGCATGGAGCGCACCGTGACCGTGGAGCACCCGCGCGGCGCCGCGGGCGGCTCGGTCAGCCTGCGCGTCCACGTCGAGGACGCGGCGGGCAACTCCTTCAAGGAGACCGTCATCAAGGGCTACCTGCTCAAGTAGCCGCCTTCGCGGAGCAGCCACTTCCTCGAGCAGCCGCTTCCGCGAGCAGTGCAGCCCGGCCGCAGCGGCCGGACGGTCGAGGACAGGGCCCGCCGGACACATCCGGTGGGCCCTGTCCGTGTGCGGTGCGGCGTCCGCCGTACTCAGAGCCAGTCGCGGCGGGCCGCATGCCAGCCCAGCTGCATACGGGTCGCGACGCCCGCCAGGCTCATCAGGCCCTGGATGCGCCGCTGGACGGTGCGCTTGCTGACCCGCAGCTGTCCGGCTATCGCCTCGTCCGTCATGCCGGCGACCATCAGGGAGAGCAGGTGCCGGTCCTCCCCGGCCGGCGAGGCGGCATCCGTGGTGCCGGCGCCGCCGATCCGGCCCTCCTCTGTCACCCGGAGCGGGGCACCGATCTCCCAGTGGTGTTCGAACAGGGCGATGAGCGCGTCCAGCAGGCTGCTCTCCCGCACCACCGCGGCCCGTAGTTCCCGGGGGTTGCGGGATGTGCCCGAGGCGGCCAGCGGCAGGATGGCCACCGAGCGGTCGGCGATCGCCATCCGCAGCGGCAGCAGAGGCACCGCCCGGGCGACCTCTCCGGCGCGCACGCCCTTGACGACGTAGTCCACCGCGTCGGGGCAGTCGAAGTACGCCTGCTCGTACAGGGCCCGGTAGAGCACGCCCCGGTCCAGCGCCTCGAACTCCTCCTGGTTGCTCTCCGGGGACATGGCCACGTACTGGGCCTTCACGAACCACATCATCTCGCGGTCGGTGCCGTGCTGGAGCTGGCGCAGATGCTGGCGCAGTGCCGCCGCGCCAGTGATGATCTCGACGGCCTCGCCCGTGCTCCGGGCCCATGCGCTGCGGCGGTGTGTCTCCGCCAGTTCGTAGACGGCGGCCCGGGTCTGTTCCAGGGCGTCGAAGTGGCGTTGGAGCCGGGGCATGAGGGCCACCTGCGGCGGCACGGCCGTGAACCATTCGGGACTGTCCTCGACCGCCGACGCCAGGCCCTTGTGCTCCAGCGCGCGCAGCAGCAGCCTCGCGGTCACGACGTCGAGGTCCGAGCGGCCGGAGATGTCCTGAGCGCACGCAGTCCCGGTGGCGACCAGAAGGCGGTACACCTCACTCTCGTCGGCCGTCAGGCCCACCGTCTCCAGCATGTCGCGCCTTTCTCAGTATCCGGGCCGCCTCCACCCGGGTTTCCGCAGGGGGAACGCAGTCGTCCCGGCGGATGATTCCGCCAGCCCCTGCGACCAGGCACCACGACGGTTGCCGCCGGCGATCCGATTCACCGTGACGGGGAGGTGCCGTCAGCATCCGATGGACCCCGGGCGGGGCCGCTCGAGTGCCACAGACTGTGGGCCATGGGGTGGCGAGGTTCGTACAGCGGCATTTCGGCGCCACTGGGCAGACGCACCGCCGTCAGCCTGCCCCAGCGCTGTTCGCCGACCGGACGGGTGATCTCGACGCCCCGCACGCAGTTCCCCGAGCTGGGTGTCGAGGTCGTCGCACGTCAGACAGAACTCGTGCAGGGGGGCGTCCTCGGTGGGGTGTACGGCGATCTCTGCGGGGGCAGCTCGAAGATCAGCCGCGCGCCGCCCGCGTCGACACCGGGGAAGGCGAAAGTCCTCCGGGTAAGAACCTGCTGCCGCGCAGTCCGCCAGGTCCGCCGGATGACGGAGCGACGGATCTGGCGGCCCGCTGTGCCGGCGGCGCCGAGCCGCTGGGCGAGCACGGCGGCCTCACTGGGGCCGACGTCCTTGGTGGCGGTGTGCAAGGTGACCTTGTCTCGGGCGGCGAGATCACGCAGGTGCTGCACGGCCGGCCGGTGATCGGCGTCCTCCAGTTCGCCGATGTAGCGATCCCCGAACTCGCGAAGCGCTCCTGGTTGTGGTGGTGCCAGTGGCGCAGGTCCGCCGACGGCGTCACGTCGCGGAGCCATTCGTCCGGGTGGGCCCCATTCTTTGCGCATTCCGCGGGGCCACAGGCGGTCCACGAGCACTCGCTTGCCGTTCCGCGACGAGGCGTCCTCATAGATCCTCTGACACCTGGGAACGCCGCGTGGGCGGGGCCGCCGGCTGCGGTCCCACCCACGCGGTGCTGTCCCGGGTGACCTCCCGGGGGTGACGTCAGCGCAGGCCGAAGGCCCGGGTGATCGTCTGCGAGACGGTGTTGCCCGCGCTGTCCCGGGCGCCGACCCGGAGGGTGACGAAGTCGGCGGACCGCGGCGCGCGCAGGTTCGTCCGCCATCCGTCGTCGCACCGGCTCAGGTCGGTCCGCTGCCAGGTCGCACCGTCGTCGTACGACACCTCGACGGTCGGCTTCCCGATGGTGGTGGTGGTGCCCGGCAGGTGCGAGGCGGTCACCGTCAGGCCGGCGTGCCGGTCGGCACGGCCGGACTTGTCGGTGTCCACGCCGTAGTCGAGCTGGATGAGCGGCAGGGACACCGCCGCATCGCTGCCGGTGACCGCGGAGGTGAAGTCCCACTCGGTCAGCGTGTGCGTCGAGTACGGGTCGGCCCAGGTGCCGCGGTCGTTGTCGAGGACCAGCCGGTAGGGCAGGCGCTCGGCGCCGAGGCCGGGAACCTGCAGGTACTCGGCGTTGCCCCAGTCGAGCTGCTGGTCGCCCTGGTAGAGCGACATCCAGTCCCTGACGTCGAAGTTCGCGCCGGCCTCGCCGACGTGGCCGGACCCCGAGTCACCCCAGCCGGGCGCCGTGATGTACATGGTGTCGAGGTAGCGCACCGGCTGGTAGTTGATCGGCCCCATGCGGGGCCGCTGGATCGGGCCGAACCAGCTGACCTTGCCGGTCTTGCGCGCCGGGTAGGTCAGCGGCTCGATCGAGTGCTGCCCGGTCTCGCCCTGGATGAAGGCGTCGTCCAGCCATGTGGTGCCGGCGGTGACCCAGTCGGTGCGCTCGCCCTGGGCGGGCGCGGTGAGCTGGTTGCCGACGGCCCAGCCGCGCCAGACGTCCGGGCGGAACTCCATCGCCTTGCCCTGCCGGTAGTTCCGGAAGGAGACGTTCACCCGGCCGAGGTCCTTGGACTTCTCACGCCAGGTCGGGTCCGCCGGAACTGCGCCCTTCCAGTGGTGCACGACGTCGTAGACGTAGTCGGTCGTGGGGTGCGAGGTGACCTTCAGCGAGACCGTGCCGTGCCGAAGTCGGCCGAGCAGGTCGGCGCCCTGGTCGGCGTTGAGCGTCGCCACCGTCACCGGGGCCGGGCTCTCCGGGCTCCAGGGGTTCTCGTCCCAGGGCTGCAGGCGGCCGACGCCGTCGTTGACGACCAGTAGCAGCCGGGCGCCGGCGGCCGCGGCGACCTCCGCCTGGGCCTTGATCCCTGCCGTGCCGGCGCCGCGCACCACGACGGCCTTGCCGCGCACGTTCTGCCGCGCGAACTCCTCGGCCGTGCCGTCACCGGCGAAGACCGCCGTCAGGTTCCGGGTACCGGCGGGCAGCGGCGTGGCAGCGCGCTTGACCAGCGGGTCGTTGAAGGTCGTCGACTTCGTGCTCACGGTCAGCGCAGGCTGTTCGAGGCGGAAGCGGGCGCCGGTCTCGAACTCGCCGTCGGTGACCTTCTTGTCGGTCGGGAGCGCCCAGATGCTGTCGTACGACGGGTCCGGCAGCATCGACGTCTCCACCAGGCTGTCGGCGAAGGACCGGTGGGCATCCAGGCGCGGCGCGACGGCGGTGGTCTGCTGCGGCACGCGCGCCAGGATCCGGCGTGCCTTGCGGCCGTCCAGGATGACGGTACGGTCCTGGTCCAGCTTCACGTCGTTGAAGGCGAGCAGCACCATGCCGCGCGAGTGCGGGCCTTCGGCGCCCTGCACGTCACCGGTGAGCCAGCCGCTGTAGCTGCCGACGGGCAGCCGCGCCGTGCCGGTGCCGGACGCGTCGAGGTCCAGCACCGTGAAGAGGTGCTCGGCGGTCAGGACGACCCGGCCCTCCAGCGGCTTGCCCGAACGGTCCTTGGCGACCACGGTCAGATTCTGCCGCTGGCCCTCGCGGGCCGCGCCGATCAGGGTCCGGGCGCGGACCGTCCCGGCGCCGTCCGTCCCGGTGATCATGGCGCTGACCGACTGGTCGCCCGCCAGCTTGTCCAGAGCCGCGGTCAGCGTGACCGCGGCGGTGCCGTGCGCGGGCACGGTGACATGGTCCTCGGAGAGGCTGAACAACCCGGCCGGGACGGTGCCGTTGACCGCCAGGCTGAGGCCGGCCGGGGCGTCGCCGACGTTGGTGTACGTCACCGTCTGGACGTCGGTCTCTCCGGGCTTCGGGGGCCACGTGTGGAAGCCGGAGTAGGCGGTCGTGGTGGCGAAGACCGTGGTGTGCACGGCCGCCAGCGCGTCGAGCCGGCCGGCACCCGCCTGGTACGGGGTGTACGCCGTGGTTGCCTTGGCGCTGCTGACCAGCGCCTCCTTGAGCTGGGTGCCCGTCCAGTCGGGGTGCTCGGAGGCGAGGAGTGCGGCGGCACCGGCGACGTGCGGCGTCGCCATCGACGTGCCGCTCATCGTGGTGTAGTAGCCGGAGCCGCGCTTGTAGTGCGAGCGCGCCGCGACGATGTCGACGCCGGGCGCGGTGATCTCCGGCTTCAGCCCGCCGTCGCCGTCACGCGGGCCCTGGCTGGAGAAGTCGGCGAGCGTGTCGGTGGAGTCGACGGCGCCGACGGTCAGCGCGGAGTCCGCGGCACCGGGGCTGCTGATGGAGTGCGGGCCGCCGTTGCCCGCCGCGATCACGAACAACGCGCCTGTGTCGTGGCTGAGTTCGTCGACGGCCTGGCTCATCGGGTCGGTCTTGTCACCGTCGCCGCCCAGACTCATGCTGATGATCCTGGCCTTCTGGTCGCGGGCGGCCCACTCCATGCCCGCGATGATCCAGGATTCCTGACCGCTGCCCTCGGAGTTGAGCACCTTGCCGACGGCCAGCCGGGCGCCGGAGGCGACACCCCGCTCCTTGCCGTCGGAGGCACTGCCCGTGCCGACGATGGTGGAGGCGACGTGCGTGCCGTGGCCGTTGTAGTCGGCGATGTCGTCCTCGCCGGGGACGAAGCTGGCGCTGTCGGACACCTGCCCGACCAGGTCCGGGTGTTCGGTGTCCGCGCCGCTGTCGAGCATCGCGACCTTCACGCCCTGGCCGGTGTCGCCCTCCGCCCATACCTTCTGCGCGCCGATCTGGGCGGTGGAGTCGGCCAGGTCGGCCTTCACCTTGCCGTCGAGCCACACGTGGGCGACGCCGCCCGCGAAGGACGGCTTCGCGGACCGGGCCGCCGCGCCGGAACCCCCGGTGAGCGAGGACCAGAACTCCGGTGCCTGCTTGTGGTTCTGGGCGAGGGCCGCGCCCTGGATGCTGTCCAGGCGGCGGACGTCGGTCGAGCCGGCCATCTTCGTCCGGGCGCGGGCCTTGGCGGCGGCTCCGGTGTAGCGCACGATCAGCGGCAGCCGGGAGCTGTGCGCGTCGTCGTAGCCCTCGGTGATCAGCCGCGTCACGTTGAAGAGCTGCTTGTCGAGTTTGCCGGCGCTCACGTACGGCAGGGCGGCGTCGGGGTAGACGTAGGTGGCGCCGTCCACCACAACGCGGTGGAAGCCGGTGGTGGCTCCGCTCGCGGCCTGGAAGGAGCGCACGACGGTGCCGTCGGCGGCGGTCCCGATGGTGACCTTGTCACCCGTGATCAGGGTGACGGTGTGCGTGCCGGCATCGCCTGGGATTTGGTGTCCGGCGTCGTTGTGTGACACCTCACCGGCGGAGTACGCGGACACAGCGGCAGTCGCCGGTATGACGCCGAGTGTGAGCGCGGCCGCCACGGCGAGGGCGATCGGCCCGGGCCGGGGGATGGGAACCTTGGGCAAAGAAGACTCCTGAGACGCGGCGAAGAGCGAAAGATCACTGGATCTTCTGGCCTCCCCCGCCGTCGTTCAAGGGGTCGCACATGTCGCTCTTGCGCCATGGCACAGTTGCGCCGCGAGCAGGCGGCGTCGTCGGCCACCGCGCGTCCGGGGGACGGCGGCGGACCGCCCCATGAATTCGGCGTGAGGGACGGAGCAACGGGCCTGTGGGGCATCCCGGTCGGCGGCTTGGCGCATGCCCTCCGCCGGGGCGGACGCCAGGTGCGGCGGGCCCGCGCTCTCACGTCATCGATGGGTGATGGGCCTTCCCGCCAGGGGGGGGCCGGCAGCCCCACGTGGTCGTGGCGTGGCGCTTTGCCGTCAGGCTTCGAGGTCTCGGACGGCCTCCGCACGTTCGCACAGGGTTGCGTCGAAGTCTGCTTATCGGGGCGCCCAGTTGCGGAATCGGCGCAGGTGTTCAACCTGTGGACGGTGCTCCACTCGCAACGCGCCTTCTGACCCCGCCGCAAGGGTTAAAGATCAAGCTAGTGGGCCCGCAGGCACCTCGGATCTTGGGTTTTCGGGAGCGGGTCGGGCCCGATCAAGAGGTTCCGAAGACCATGGCGAGTTGGTCTGGCTTGACGGTGATGGCTGTCTGAGGGCGGGGAGGGCGGGAGACGAGGCGGAGACGGGGCCAGGTCTGCAGGACGGTTGCCAGGATGATCTGCATTTCGGTCCAGGCGAAGTTCTCTCCGATGCACTTGCGGCGGCCGTCTCCGAAGGCGAAGAGGGAATCGCGGGTCGTGGGTACGCGATCGGGGGGCCAGCGGTCGGGGTCGAAGGAGGCCGGTTCGGGGAAGTGGGCGGGGTCGTTCTGGAGGAGGTAAGGGCTCCACACGATGTCGGCGCCCTGGGGGATGTGGTGTCCGCCGAGGTCGATGTCCCGAGTGGCGACTCGGGTCACCATCCAGGCCGGCCCGTATTTGCGGAGGGCCTCCTGCAGTACCTGCCGGGCGTAGGGGAGCCGGTCGAGGTCCTCTTGACGCAAGGGTCGGCCGGTGCAGACGGCGTCGAGTTCGGCGCGCAGACGCTGTTCTATCTCGGGGTGTTGGGTGAGCTCGTACAAGGTCCAGGCGAGGGCGGTGGCCGTGGTCTCGATCGCCGCGTTCATCAGGGTGATGGCTTCGTCCTGGAGTTGCCGGCGGGTGAACTGATCCCCGGCTGCCAACAGGGTCTCGAACAACCCGGCCTGCTCGTTGGCGGCGGCCTTGTGGGGGCATCCTGCGGCTTCGGCCGGATCATGGGCGGTGGCGGGGGACGTGCCCGCCGAGCGGCCGGAGTGGTGGTCGATGGCCTGGTCGATGAGGGCGCGCAGGCGGGCGACACGGTGGGTGTGGGCGCGGTTCGCGGGCAGCGGGAGCCGGGTCACCCAGGGGGGCAGGATGGTCTGCCGGATCGCCTCCTTCATGATCACGGGCATGATGACGGTGAACTCCCTTTGCAGGTTCGCGGGTAGATCCATGCCGAAGAGAGCGACGAGGAAGGCGGCGAGGGTGACGTCGTTCATGTCCGCGAACATGTCGCGGAGTTGATCCTCCTCCCATGCACCGACCATGGACCTGACCTGGTCGATCATGGCGTTGCCGCGGGTGGCGATATGGACCTTGTTGAACATGGGCTGCATCAGGCGGCGGTTGCGCAGGTGGGTGTCGCCGTCGGCGACAGTGGCCAGACCGTCGCCGAAGACACCCCGCAGGACGTCGAAGATCCTTCCGCCCTTGGCGAAGTGCGCTGCCTCGGTGACCAGTACGGTGCGGGTGAGCACAGGATCGGTGACCACGTATGCGGAGGTCGGGCCCAGACGTATGCGGACTACGCTGCCGTGTTCGCGAAGCGAGGTGATGAACGGAAGCGGGGTCCGTGCCAGATGATGGGCGTGCCCGATCAGCGGGAGCCCGCCAGGCGCGGTCGGGACGGGGTCAGGTGTGCCGGGTGAGGCGGTCACGGCCTTGACGCTCCTCATGTCAGGGTTGATACGGCCGAGTTATCTGCCCAACTTCCCCCGGCAGGATGCCACCTTGTGACCTTTGCATCACTTCACGGCAAGCGTGCCTCGGTTCAGTTCGCCCGGCTCCGTCGGATGAGCGGAGCTGGCGAGTTCGGCAGACTGTTCTTCGACCGGCTTGAGTCACTGGATCGTCAGTCGGCGGGCGACCTCGGTGGGGGTCGGCAGGAGCCGCGCCCGCAGCAGCGTCGTCGCGTAACGGGCCGACAGGCGAAGCTTGGTGAGGACACGCCAGTTCTTCCGGTGGGCCAAAGGCGTGCTCACAGACCGCGCGGACGGACGCGATCGGCTTGTTGACATGCTTCTTCGCGACGTGAACGGCTTGGTCCGGGCGGCCTTGTCGCCGGTGATGTCCACCGGGTTGTCCACATCGAGCCCAGCTGGAGGATCACAAGGCCTGTCCTGGAACAACCCCCCACAGAGCCTCTACCGCCACAGGGAGATCCCGGTGCCGGTCCGGTGCTGACTCGAACGCCCAAGATCAGTCAAAACGCAGGTCCTGGCTCCGATCGAACGAGTGGTCGTACCACTCGATGGTGGTGCCGATGAGGCTTGCCGTGACGACCTTCCGCATCTCGCGACGTGTGGGGGTGGGGGCTGCGGGTGCGGTCGTATCGGGTCACTTCCGGGCGGGGACGGGGGTGCTTTGGGTGCTGCCCGGGCTAGGAATCGCCGCAACGCCGCCCCATGTGGTGTGAGCCCATGCTTTGGTGCCGGCTGGTGGTGCAGGAGGCTGTGGAGATTGCCCCGTTGGCGCACCTGTTGTCACCTGCGGCCTCCCGTACCGTGCTGGTCGGACACAGGCGGTCCCTCGCCTCGACGAGGTGAACGAAGTAGCCGGCGGCCGACAGTGCCCGTGCCGCGGTCACCCCTGCGAACCCACCGCCAATCGCGAGTACGTCCGCGGCCGGTGTCCCAGTCATCCTGGGCGTCGTTCCCGACCAGCGCGTCATGGCCCTTACTCGGCACCATCGACGGTGATACAGAAGGCGTCTTCGCCGGGCGGCGTGCAGCACCAACCTCTCTCAGAGTCGCAAGCGGAGTCGGGTGGGGAACAGAACCGAAGTGCCAGGTGGTATTCGCCTGGAGTCGGCTCCTCCGATCCATGCAGGCGTGCGCGTACCGGCTTCGGTGGATCTTGGCGAAAGGCTCATGCCGACCTGGGCGAGTCCGCATAGCGTCGGTGCCGCTCAGTGCGGTGCTGCGGACCCAACGGCGGCCTCCACCTCAGAGATCCGTGGCCAGAGCAGCCTCCAGGACGCGCTGGCGCTGGGCGTCCGCACGCATGAGGCGCCTTCCGGCTCGGCAGGTAAACGGGACAAGTGTCCCGGTTGTAGCGGACAAGTATGTCTACGTGCTGCGGGTGTGGGTGGTCAGGCCGGTGAGGACCAGGGCGAGCCAGCGGGTGCGGGTGGCGGGTGGCTGGTCGGTGGGCGCGGTGTTGAAGAGCAGGTAGATGTCGTCGACGGTGACGTCCTCGTGGATGTCCCCGTCGGCCTGTCCGGCCTGGATCAGGGTGGCCAGCGCCGCACCGGCGCGGGCTTCGGCGTCCCCGGGGGCCGGATCCGCTCCGAGGGTGCGGGCGGCCGCCTTCACGGCGCGGTTGGTGGCGGTCTCCTCGATGACGTAGGCGAGGAAGTCGGTGATCTCGTCCATGGCGCGCGCGCCGGAGCCGAGGCGTTCGCGGGCGGCTTCGGCGACTTCCGCGACGTGTCCGAGGTGCTCGGCGATGACGGCGCTGACCAGGTCGTTCTTGGTGGGGAAGTGGCGGTAGAGGGTGCCGACGGCGACGCCTGCCGCGGCGGCGATCTCGTCCATCCCGGCGTCGGGTCCATGCGCGGTGATCTGCTCGCGGGCGGCGTCGAGGATCTTCTTGCGGTTGCGGACGGCGTCCGCCCGTGGCGCTCGGGTCTGTGGCATGGCTCTCCTGCGGGTGGGGCTTGCACTAACATGAACCATGGTTCATGATGAATCCTGAACCGTAGTTCATCTTACTCCCCAAGGATTCGGTATGACCACCAAGACCGCTCTCGTCACCGGCGCATCCTCCGGCATCGGTGAGGCCACCGCACTGAAGCTGCACGCCCTCGGCTACACCGTCTACGGCGCCGCCCGGCGCACCGACCGCCTCCAGCAGCTCGCCAACCATGGCATCCGCCCGCTGGCCATGGACGTCACCGACGACGACTCCATGCGCGCCGGCATCGACCGGATCGTCGCCGAGACCGGCCGTATCGATGTCCTGGTCAACAACGCCGGCTACGGCTCCTACGGCTCCATCGAGGAGGTGCCGATGGACGAGGCCCGCCGCCAGTTCGAGGTCAACGTCTTCGGTGCGATGCGCCTGGCCCAGCTCGTCATGCCGCACATGCGCACCCAGCGCTCCGGCACGATCCTCAACGTCACCTCCATGGGCGGGAAGATCCACACTCCGCTGGGCGGCTGGTACCACGGAACCAAGTTCGCCCTCGAAGGCCTCAGTGACGCGATGCGCCTGGAGGCCAAGCCCTTCGGTGTCGACATTGTCGTGATCGAGCCCGGCGGCATCAAGACCGAGTGGGGCGGCATCGCCGCCGACAACGTGGAGAAGATCTCCGGCGGCGGCGCCTACGCCAAGCAGGCCGAAGCGGTCGCGGCCGGGATGCGGTCCGAAGCCAACATCAAGCGCAGCTCCCCGCCCCAGGTCATCGCCGACGCGATCGGCAAGGCCGTCACCGCCCGCCGTCCGAAGACCCGCTACGCCACCGGCTTCGCCGCCCGCCCCATGATCGGTATGCGGCGCGTGCTGTCCGATCGGGCCTTCGATGGCGTCATCACTCGCGTCATGGGCATGCCCAAGTAGCAGCCTGCCGCCGCGGCCGATTCGGACGGCCTCGCGCCGTCTCAAGGACGGGACCGCCCTGAGCGGGAGCGGTCCCCCGCGCCGAATCCGTGGGGACGGGATCGGCGCACCTCCCGGGTCCGGCGGCCGGACGCACCCCCTCCGGTCCGCCGTCGGGCCCGGGCCCTTCTCTGCAGGTGGGCAGCGCGCCCACCACCTGCCCCACTGAACACGATCGCTGTCTGCGCAGCCATCGCCCCGCGGAGCCCCGCCGGTCACCGCTCCGGCTGTTGTCGGCTCTTGCCGGCCGTCCCAGCCGACAATCCCGTCCCCGCTCGACATCGCCCTTTCTGTCACTGAGCCCCGAAGCGGGTACCTCCATGTCTGAAACAGCCGCGACGGCTCCCGGCCATACCTCCCGAGCCCCCGACGCCAACCGCTGGAAGGCCCTGGCCTTCATCGTGGTGGCCCAGCTGATGGTCGTGCTCGACGCCACCGTCGTGAACATCGCGCTGCCCTCCGCCCAGCAGGACCTGGGCATCTCGGACGGAAACCGGTAGTGGATCGTCACCGCCTACGCCCTCGCCTTCGGCGGGCTCCTCCTCTTCGGCGGCCGGATCGCCGACCTGTGGGCCGCAAGCACGCCTTCGTCACCGGCCCCTGACCGGCTTCGCCGCAGCCTCCGCGCTCGGCGGCGTGGCCACCGACGAGGCGATGATGTCCGGTGCCCGCGCCCTCCAGGGCGCCTTCGGCGCACTGCTCGCCGCGGCCTTTCCCTCACTCGTCGATAAGGGGGGCCGAGTAGGTCACCACCAGGATCGCCGGCGCCGGACCAGCCTTGACGCCGGTGCAGGCTGGGCTCAGCGCGCACATGACGAAGGGTGCCGGTCCTCCATGCCCGGGCTGCGTTTGCGCGGCTTAATCGAACGTACTAGTCTGTTCGATTAAGGAGGCCAGGTCATGGTGACGCAGGTCAGGAAGACGAAGTCCGAGGAGAGGATCCTCGCTGCGGCGGCCGAGCTGTTCTATGCGAACGGGCTGCGCGGAGTGGGGATAGAGCAGGTCATCGCGGCGTCAGGCGTCGCGAAATCGACGCTGTATGTGCACTTTCGCACCAAGGAAGAGCTGGTCGCGGCCTACCTGCGCAGGACGGACGACTCGTGGCTGGCCCAACTGCAGGGCGCCGCCGCACGCGCGGGGGACGACCCCCGCGAGCAGCTCGTCGGGGTGTTCGACGCGCTGACGGACGCCTTCGACCGGCACGGCTTCTTCGGATGCCCGTTCGTCAGTGCGGCGGTCGAGGCCGACCTGGACTCGGAGGCCCGGGCCATCACTGTGCAGCACACCCGACGCCGTCAGGCGTGGCTGACCGAGCTGAGCGAGAAGGCCGGCGCCGGCACCCCCGAGTCGCTGGCCCGGCACATCGGGCTCCTGATGGACGGTGCCCTGGCCTCCGGGCGCCTGCTCCAGGACCGCACCGTCGTGGACGAGGCGAAATCCGCGGCGCGCCTGCTGGTCGCCGCCCATGTGTGATCGCCTGCGGACGCGCGGTGGGGCAGTGGCCGGCAGACACGGCCCTCAGCTTTCCTGGCAGTCCTTGCCGTGTTGCCCCCACACCTACCTGACAAGACAGAAAGAGGCGCAGGCATGCGCGCAGTGGTCCTGCAAGAGTTCGACACTCCGCTGATCCTGAGCGAGGTGGAGAAGCCCACCGCCGGCCCGGGGCAGGTCCTGGTCAGGGTCAAGGCCAGCGGCGTCAACCCGCTGGACACCAAGATCCGGGCCGGCAGAGCCGCCCACGCCAAGCGCACGCTGCCCGCCGTGCTCGGCATGGACCTTGCCGGCGTGGTCGAGGAAGTCGGTGCGGGTGTCACCGACTTCGCTCCCGGCGACGAGGTCTACGGCATGACCGGCGGCGTCGGCGATCTGCAGGGCTCGCTCGCCGAGTACGCGTCCGTCGATGCCCGTCTGCTCGCCCGCAAGCCCGCCTCGCTCACCATGCGCGAGGCCGCGGCCCTGCCTCTGGTCGTCATCACGGCCTGGGAGGGCCTGGTCGACCGGGCGCAGGTCCATGCGGCGCAGAAGGTCCTCATCCACGGCGGTGCCGGCGGAATCGGCCACGTGGCCGTTCAGATCGCCCGTGCCCGCGGCGCCGAGGTCTTCGCCACCGCGTCGCCCGCGCGGCTGGAGGTCGTCAAGAGCCTGGGGGCGACGCCGATCGACTACACCACCACCGGCGTGGACGAGTACGTCGCCAAGTACACCGCGGGAGAGGGCTTCGACGTCATCTTCGACACCGTCGGCGGTCCGGTACTCGACGCGTCCTTCACGGCGGCACGCACCTACACCGGCCACGTCCTGAGCGCCCTGGGCTGGGGAACCCACAGCATCGCCCCTCTCTCCTTCCGCGGAGCCACCTACTCCGGTGTCTTCACCCTGTTGCCCATGCTGACCGGCCGCGGGCGGGAGCACCATGGAGAGATCATGCGCGAGGCGGCCGCCCTCGCCGACGCGGGGGCACTCAGGCCCCTGCTCGACCCCCGGCGCTTCACGCTCGCCACCGTCGCCGACGCCCACGCGGCCGTGGAGAACGGCACCGCCCAAGGCAAGGTCGTGATCGACATCGACTGACACTCGTCCGTCCGCTCCCGGCCGACCGCAGATGCGCTCGAGCGCGGCCGACCGACGAACATCCGCCCGGTCCAGGGGCACTGGCGGAGGAAGCGGTTCGGCTCAACCGGTGACTCGACCACCGGTCCCGGCTTCGGCACCGGTGCATGTCCGAGGCGAGGCCGGCACTCCGGCACGGAGGTCGACCTCCTGGGGGAAGCACACCGCCCCGGGGCCCCGGTGACGGCGGTCAACGCGGCGGAGGCTGTTCGATGGCGCCGCCCCGATGAGGTGTCGGGATGTAGCCCTTCGCCCCGGAGGGCAGTGCGTCGAGGCATGCCTGGGAGCAGGCGTTGACCAAGAGCGGCAGGACGTCGGTCGCCACCACCTGGGAGAGCCACGCCTGGTGCGGGCCCGTCGCCGGGATCGGCCCGGTGCAGACACTGCAGGTGTGGGTTGCGGTGGTGCCCCAGCGGGCGGGAGTCAGGCTGCCGAGGTCCAGGACCGTATCGCCGGGCGGGAGGAGTCGCGGGAAGGGCGGCCGGTACTTGTAGTTGCCGAAGATCGAGCGCGTGCTCACCGTGCTGTTCACCAGCCGACCGCAGCGCGTGATTTCGTACGGGAACCAGTGCAGCCGTCGCGACGTGTAGGGGCTGAACTCCTCCAGGCTTGTCATGTCGCCGATCGCCGGAGGTATCCGAACCAGGTTGCTTCCGTACAACACAAGGGTGCGCACCGCGGTCAGCCGCCCGATCGACGCCGGCAGCGTCACGATCTGCCGCCGCTCCTCAGGGCTCAGCTGCGGCAGCGGGCGGAACTCCTCCCGCCCGTCGGCCGCCGCCTCTTCGATCAGCTCCAGCAGCCGGAGCCAGCCCGGAGCGCTGGTGTCCTGGATCTCGGCGTGGAAGGACGTCGCCGCGCCGGGCGGACTCACCCGGACCTGGTTGAAGCAGTGGCAGCGGTCCTGCGGCACTCCGGGCGCGGAGTCCACCGCCTCGGGAAAGCGGTTCGGGAAGACCTGCGCAGGCAGCTGTTCGTCCGTCATGGCGCAACGATAGGGACGCGGTGCTTGGCACTGCACCGTCCGAGCACCGGCGAACGCCGCTCTGGCAGCTGGGGGAACGACTCTCGCACCGCACCTGATCACCGTGCCCTGATACGGGGCTCGGACATCAACTGCGGCGTGGGGATCGTCGCCCTGCTAGCGTGCCGCCGTGCCTTCGGAGATGACCCACCTTGTTGACGAGCTTGTCGCCCAGATGAGGTCTGGTTCGGGTGGTGGCTACCGGAGGGCGTTGTCGCGCGTGGGAGACACTGCGCGTGCGGGAGGTCCCGCGAGTGCGACCGCCGCGGTCGAGGCTCTTGCGCCGTGGCTGCCGGGTCTGGCGGGCGACTTCGCCAAGACGGCCGTCCTGGCGGGGGCGTGCGTCGAGTGGGGCGGTTCCCCCATGGCGTTGGCCGACGTGCTGCCGCAGCGCGCCGCGGAGGCGATGATGCTCAACGGTCTGGTCCCGGGGTGCTGGGCCGAAGCGGCTCCCGGGCGGCCGTTGCCGGAACCGGTGAGCGGCAGTACAGCGGAGCTGGTGCAGGCTCTTGTCACCCTGGCCAGACCGGAAGGGCGTCCGGACAAAGGGGACATGACTCGGATCGCCATGTCCTGGTTCGACATGGAGGACTGGCTGAAGGCGCTGATCACCGTCCTGGGGCACGGTTCCTTCCGGGCGGCGGTGCCCCCACGGGTCAAAGCCGAGCTGCGGGAGTACGCCGCAGCGGTCGCCGACCGGTCGCAGCGCGCCGCCTGGGTGAGAGACCTGGCTGCCGTCCTCGACGAGGAGCCTCTGGTCGTCCTCCACCCCCCTGCGCGTAGGGGGTATGTCCTCACGATGAGCGGTGTCGGGGACAACTTCCAGCTGCACACCCTCCTCGCGGATCGGCTTGTCGGCGACTCCGACCAAGGCATGGTTCCAGGGGAACGCCCCGACCGCTCGTGGGTCGCGGCGGCGACGGACGCTGACCCGTACCTGGGCCCCGACAATCCGGCGCTCCGGCGTTTCCGCCTTTTCGACGGCCATGGCGCCTACGTTCACCCGGAAGGGGTGCCCGCTGACATCAAGCCGCTCGACGGTACCCGCGTGCTGGTGCTGCACCCACCGAACGGACACTACGGCATGGGCGTCGGCCGGGTCTTCCAGAACATGATCCCCACCCTCACCCTTGACCGGGTTCTGGGAGCGGACGAGGCGGAGCGCTGGCTCACCCGCATCGCCCCCGCCGTCGAGAACGATTTCATGGCTTCCTGACGGAGACGTCAAGCCGAGGGTGGCCCTGTGCGGCCTTCGCAGCCTCGGGCCAGACGCCCTGGCGCGGCACGCGAGTGGAAAGGTCCTCTGCGGACTCGAGGTCGCCTGATGCGCCCGCGTGACCTCAACGGAGACGTCCTCGCTGATACTGCACGGCGGACGCCGTACCTCCGTCCGCCTTCGGGACTGGCTGCCGTCGCGACGGCAGCCGGGAGAGCGTCCGCCTGGCCACAGGGGCCGAGCCCGCCCAGGGACGCCCCCGGACAGTGGCGACCGGGGCCTTCGAACTCCTCGGCCCGGATGGCGAGCGGATCTGGAACGAGGGCCTGCCCGACGGCATACCCGTGGTCGACGGGCGTCGCCTGCTCGTTCTCGACGAGCCGACGTACCAGGGCAGTTGGAACGCCGACCGGTTCTTCCCACATCTCCCGGGCACGGTCGAGCCGACTCGCGTTCTGACCGCAGACGAGGCGCGGACCTGGTTCGCCCGCACGTCAGCCGGCCATGGGATCCGCCGGCCTTCCTGAATCATCTGATGCCGGCTGGTGGTGCGGGAGGCTGCGGAGGTTGCCTGCGCTGTGACGAGCGGGAGTTCGCGTTCCGACAGAGCCGGTGCCGAGGGCAGCCCGTGCCGTCGTGACAGACGACGATCGCGCGGGGCGTGTCAGTGCTCCGTTCTAGCCTTGGGCACGACTGCTGCGCCGGGTCGCACCGGTGGCAAGCGGACCGGCTGCGGTGTGCCGGCCAGGAGGTATCTGCCGGGCGAAGGCCTGCATGGCCACGTCGCTGGTTGCCGGCAGTACGGCCATCAGCCTGCGGTCCTCGGCCTCCGCGATCGATGGAGCGGCCTCGCTGCCCTCGGGGACGAAGGTCAGACGGACCGCCCCGTCGCCCGAGCCGCGGCGGTCCACCGGAGCGACGGCTCCGTGGGTGCCGTCGGGCAGTGTCACCCACAGCTGGAAGTCGTCGTACCGGACGAAGTCCGCGCCCTTCACCGGCCAGGGATAGTGGTGTTCGCCGGGCACCTTCGGGAGGATGCCCTGGTGGTTCCCGTGGCTGAGTGGCACGCACGAGTTGAACAGCGAGTCGGTCCACGCCTCGACCCCGTCGGCGTCCTTGATCGGCGTACGCAGCAGTTCCTCGGCCTGCTCGTAACCCAGTTGCGTCAGGGCGGGCAGGGTCAGAGGGAAGGCGGCGAGCAGTTCGGCGGCCTCCTGGCGGAGCCGGTCGACCTTCGCGGGGTCGGCGCAGAACTGCATGCTCCACTCGATGCCGACCCTGGCACGGAACATCAGCCAGTGGTCGGCTCCCTTGACCCAGAGGCTACCGCCGTGGTGCATCTCCCAGCGTTCGGAGCCTTTCGGTCCCGGCCCCGGACCGACGGGTCGGGGACCGTAGGGAAGGTCGGCGTCTTTCATCTGGCGGAGGATCTTGTGCGCCGTGTCCTTGGCGGCACGGAAGTGCGTTGATTCGAACCGCTTCGGATGTTCGACGAGGCGGATGTGCCACGGATGACTCTCGGATTCGACGCCACCGGGCTGGAGTTCGGGTTGTGCCATGGATGGCCTCCTCGGCCCGGCCCCACGGACCGCTCCCCGGCTCGCGAGGCGAACCCCCCTTGTCCCATCTGCCGAGCCATTCTGCTCGACCAGCTTACTGCGGCTGGTTCCCGGCGTCGAAGCGATCAACGGCCGGGCAGCCCCGTTGACCAGCGGCGGCGTGCGCGGCGCCGACTGTGCGATGCCTGCTCGGAGCGCGGAGTCCACTGGGGTGGCCTGTTCGGTCCGCACGGAGTGCGTGCGGCCACCGTGGAGGCGGTGTCGGGCCTCCACGGTGGTCCCGAGGCGGGCATGAAGGGCGTTGTCCGGGGCTGTGGGCAGGACTTCCGGCTGAACGCCGAGTCGAAGGAGTCGCCGGGCGGTTCGATCCGGGTGAGCTCCCGGACCCGGGCCGGCGCGTCGGCGGCGCGGACCGGCCGGTTCGTCGAGGAATCCGACCGGTTCCAGGTCCTGCCAGACGAAGTGCGAGGGGGCGAAGTTCAGGCCGAAGGCCGGGCGGTGGCCGATCGCATCGAGGGTGCCGACCGGGGTCCAGCAGCCGTAGGCGATCTCCGAGGGGTGCACCTTCGTGCGTGAAGCGGACCCCTCGGCGTCGAAGACGTCCAGGATCGGGTTCCACCGCTCGGCGAAGTCGGTGCAGCCGCGCTCGATCATCTCCGCGGAGGCGGGCGGGAACGTGGCGAGGGTGTGCCGGATCGAGGAGCCGGTGAAGCCGACCGCGGTCCGCACGCCGAAGGCGGGCGCGGCCCGCGCGGTGTCCTTGATCTCCTCGGCGGCCCGCTGCCGTACTCTCCCGGCCTCTCCGTCGCCCCAGACCCGGGCGGGCAGGATCGCCTGGTGGTGTTCGTCGATGGGGTGGTCACGGCCCAACAGGCGCCGGCGGTGCGGGCGTCGGCGGCGACGGCGTCCAGGACGCGCTGGACGCGCAGTGCCTCGGCGAAGGACGGGGTGGGGTCGTCCCACTCATGTGCTCACGCCTCCTCGGGCCGGGCACCCGCGGGTACGGCCGCGGGGCGCTCGCAGTTGCTGGTGATCCGCACCGCGTGGCCGCTCTCGCCGGCGGCGAGGAGCGACTCCATCACGTCCAGCACGTGCTCGGCGAGTTGCCCGGACGCGCGGTGCGGGGTGCCGGTGGACAGGGCGCGGGCCAGGTCGGAGACGCCGTAACCGCGGGAGGCGCCGGCGTATCCGCCGCGGACGGGAAGGTCCTCCCAGCCGTCGGCCTCGGCGCGGAAGAGCCGCACCGGACCGTCGAAGCCGTTGGGGTCGGGTACGGACAGCGAGCCGGCGGTGCCGTAGACCTCGATGCGGGGCAGTTGGGCGGCCCACACCTCGAAGCTCATCAGCAGCGTGGAGAGCGCGCCGCTCGCGTGCTCCAGCACCCCGGTGACATGCGTGGCCACCTCGACAGGGAAGTCCGTGCCCGCGCGCGGGCCGCTGCCGATGGTCCGGGTGCCGCGGACGGTGGAGGAGAAGCCCGTGACCCTGCGGACCGGGCCGAGGAGGGTGACCAGGGCGGTGAGGTAGTACGGGCCCATGTCGAGCAGCGGGCCGCCGCCCGGCCGGTAGTAGAACTCCGGCGCCGGGTGCCAGCGTTCGTGGCCGGGTGTCGTCATGAACGCGGTGGCCGCGACCGGGGCGCCGATGTCCCCGGCGTCCAGGGCGGCCCGTGCGGTCTGGACGCCCGTGCCCAGTACGGTGTCCGGGGCGCAGCCGACCCGTACCCCCGCCTGCTCGGCCGCCCGGAGCAGGGCGCGCGCCTCGGCCGTGGTGGCGGCCAGCGGCTTCTCCCCGTAGACGTGCTTGCCGGCGGCGATCGCCGCATGGGCGACCTCGGCATGGGCGGCCGGGACGGTGAGGTTGAGCACCAGGTCGACGTCGTCCGCCGCGTAGAGCTCCGGCAGCGCCAGCGCCCGGGCGCCGGGGACGTCGGCCGCGGCGGCCTTGGCACGCTCGAGGTCGAGGTCGGCGACGGCGGTGAGCCGCAGGTTCCCCAGCTGGGGAAAGGTCCTGAGGTAAGCGCCGCTGATCTGGCCGGCGCCCACCAGGCCGATCCGCAGCGGGCGGCTGGCACGGTGGTTCAGCGGGTCGCCCATCGCATGCCCCTCTTCAGCATGGTGTCGACCTCGGGTACGTCGAGGTCGGCGAGGTTGTGTCCGACGGTGATGACGAAGACCCGGCCCGCGCCCCAGCCACGGGTCCAGGCGACCGGGACCACGGTCCCGTCGAGTTCGGGGTGGTCCGGGTCCGGCTCGTACACGGAGTCGGCGAGGACCTCCACGGCCGGGTCCATGTGGAGGTAGTACTGCTCGGTGGTGACGGTGAACGGCTCGATCCCGGCCAGCACCGGGTGCCCGGCGTGCTCCGGCCGCGGCCGGACCTCGTACGTGCTGAACTGCCGTGGATGGTGCACGAACTGACCGCCCGTCATGAGCTGGTACCGGGTGTCCGAGCGGAACGCGTCCACGATCCCCCCGTGCCATCCGGCGAGCCCGGTGCCCGCCCGTACGGCGGCCGCGAGGCCGGCGGACTGCTCGCCGGTGATCGAGCCCATCGTCCAGCACTGCACGATCAGATCGGTACCGGCCAGCAACCCGGCGTCGAGATAGCTGTCCAGGGTGTCGGAGACGGTGACGGCGTAACCGTCCTCCTTGAGCGCGGCGGCACAGCGGTCGCCGGCCGGGACCGGCACGTGGCCGTCCCAGCCGCCGCGTACCACCAGGGCGTGTTTGGGTGTCGTCCCGGATTGCTCCGTCATGGTGTGCTGGTCCCTTCTGAGTCAGGTGCTCCCGCCGCTGCTGCTCGGCGGTGAAGCCGAGGAGTTCGTGCCTGCGGCTCGGGGAGTACGGGGTGCCGAAGCCCTCGGGGGGGCGTCGGTCCCGGGGGTGTCGGGGTGGTAGCGGCGCAGGAGTTCGCGGGTGGGCCGGAGCGCGGTGGTGCCGGGGGCGGTGTCCAGCGCCGGGCAGGGCGACGGGACGGTGCTGAGCGTACTGGCCCGGCTCGCGGAGCACGTCGGCACCGGCTGCGTCAAAATCGCGGCGCTGTTCGACCCCGACGTGATCGTCCTCGGCGGCTGCTTCACCACGGTGGCCCGCTGGATCATGGTCCCGGCCCGCACCGCGCTCGCGGCCCGGCTCCTCGCGTCCCCGACCCCGGACCGTCGCGGGAGCCTCGCGTCTTGCTCGTGCCGGGTGTCGGGGGCACGCTGGTGGCATGAGCGTTCACGAGCCCACGCTCATCATGTCGGTGCAGCGTGCCTTCCGTCTGCTGGAGGCGGTGAGCGCACACGAGAACGGTGCGCCCGCGAAGCAGCTCGCACGCGAGACCGGCCTGCCCCTGGCCACCGCCTACCACCTGCTGCGGACGATGGTCCACGACGGGTACCTGCGGAAGCTGGCCGACGGTGGCTTCGTCCTCGGTGACAAGCTGGGGACCCTGCACACCACGGGGCACAGTCAGGCACTGCTCAGCCGGGTGCGGCCGACGCTCGCCGCGCTGCGGGACGAGCTGGGCACCGCCACCTACCTCACGTTCTACGAGGGGGGCGAGATCAGTGTCGCCGAGATCGTCGACGGCCCCCGCACGCCCCGGGTCGACCTCTGGGTGGGGTTCGAGGACGCGGGGCACGCCACCGCGCTGGGCAAGTCCGTACTGCGCGAACTGGACGAGGAGTCCCGCCGTGACTACCTCTCCCGGCACGATCTCGCCGACCTGACGCCACGGACCATCACCACCCTCCCGGAACTGCTCCGGAACATCGACGCCTCCCCCCTGGCACCGGCCGTCACGGACCTCGAGGAGTACGCGCTGGGCACGGTGTGCGTCGCCGTGCCCATCTACCGCGGTGACGTCCTCGGCTCGCTCGGCGTCTCCCTCCCGGCGGAGCGGCTCTCCCGGCTCCCCGAGGTCAGGGCCCGGCTGATCCCGATCGCGGACCGCGTGACCCGGGGCCTCTCGCTCACTATCTGAAATCCCTCGCCTTGTGGCCCGCCGACCGTACCCCTTTTCCTGGATGAAACGGATAAGTCGGGCTTAAGGCCCGCTTGGGTGAGGATTGCGGACGGAGACATGAGGCAGGCGCGAGACCATGGTGGCAACCACTGGCCGTTGCGGCCGCTCAGGAGACCGGTGGCCGGCCCTGGAGCACCGGTCCCCAGGCGGGCCGCCACACAGCTGGCCGCCGGGATGCCCGTGGCGCCGGTTCTGATCGTCTCCGGCATCGCGCTCTTCGACCTCTTCGGCGGGTCCGGGATGTTCTGGCTGCCGCTGTTGGCGGCCGGCCCGGCGCTGGCCGCCAGCACCAACGGTCCCCGAGGCGTCCTGTGCGTGGGGTTCCTCGCCGCGGTGCTCGGCGCGGCCCTGGGTGTCAGGGAGGCGGGTCCGGGGCACGAGCTGGCGGCCGTGCTCTCGGCACTGCTGGCCGTCACCCTGGCGAGCGCCCTGGCCAGCGCACTGCGCGGGCGCCGGGAGCGGGTGCTCGCCGCCGTCCGCTCGGTCGCGGAGGCCGCCCAGCACGCCGTTCTCAAGCCCATCCCGGAGACCGTCGGCCCGTTCCGGGTGGCGGTCCGCTACAGCGCGGCGGCGGCGGAGGCCCGCATCGGCGGTGATCTCTACGCCCTGGTGCCCACCCCGCACGGGGTCAGGCTGATCGTCGGCGACGTACGCGGCAAGGGGCTGCCGGCCGTGGAGATCGCGGCACTCGTCCTCGGGGTCTTCCGCGAGGCCGCCTACGACGAGCCGGATCTCCTCGCCGTCGTCGGCAGGATCGAACGGAGCCTGGCGCGCAACCTCGGCCCCGACGACTTCGTCACCGCGATCGTCGTGGGACACCCGCGTGCCGGGCAGCTCGAGGTGGTCAACTGCGGACACGCGCCTCCGCTGCTGATACCCGCGTCAGGGGGCGTGACCGCGGTCGAGGCCACCCGCCCGGCTCCGCCGCTCGGGCTGCAGGTCCTCGTCGACGAGCCCCCCTGTCTGGAGATCCTGCCGTTCGGCGAGGGCGACCAGCTGCTGCTCTACACGGACGGGGTCATCGAGGCCCGCGACCGGGCCCGTGAGTTCTACCCGCTGGCCGAAAGGCTGGCCCACCACGTGTCCGGCGAGCCGGAACACACCCTCACCGCGGTCCACGAAGAACTGCTGGCACATGTGGGCGGCCGGCTGCACGACGACGCGGCACTGCTCCTGCTGTGCATGCAGGGCATGGCGGAGCCGGTCCCGTCCGCATCGGAGGCACGGGGAACGGCCGTCACGGAACCGGATGGCCGTGACGGCTACGAGTTCCTCCCGGTGATGTCGCACACCCGGTCCGCCGCCGGCCCGGACAGGGGAAGGCGGGCGGCCGCCGTGTTCTCGTCGGGACCCGGTCGCTGAGTTCTCGTCGGGACCCGGTCGCTGACGGGAGGGGCGCCCAGATCGGCACCCGTCCTCTCACACCGCGACGAGATCAGCCCATCGGGTGACCGCACCCGGACGCTTCTCGATGCCGTACCGGGTGGCCAGCGCATGGACGATCTCCTCGCCCCGGCCGTGCTCGTCCGGGTCTATCCCCGCGGGCGGCTGTCCCGCCGTACGCGCGGGACCCGCGTCGGTGACCTCGATGCGCAGGGTGCCGAGTCCGGCGTCGCGCATCCACGACAGCCGCAGCACCGCCGGGGGCAGTGCGTGCACGATCGCGTTGGTCAGCAGTTCCGATACCACCAGAAGCGCGTCCTCGACGACGTCCGGGGACACCTTCCAGGCGGCCAGGACCGCGCCGGCCCGTCGACGTACGTCCGGAACGGCACCGGCGACGGGCGGCGTCGGGAAGACGTATTCGCTTGCCTCCCGCACCCGCGTGTTGAGCTGTACCGCCATCTCGTGTCTCCAGGGGTCAGTGCCATGGGCCCCGCCTCACGCACCTCGGCACGTTGGCAGGCCTCAAAGCACGCTAAAGAGACACACCGGGTCGGGTCAATGAACGGGGGTCGGCATTACCGAACGACCCCCCTCACCCGGGTGCCGCCGCAGCCCTCCACACGCACGGCAGACCTGCCGAGACGGTAATAAGCTCGCTTCATGACCGGTCCGGTCCAGTCGATCGAACGGGCGGCCGCGATTCTGCGCCTGCTCGCCGGTGGGCCCCGCCGACTCGGACTCGGCGAGGTGGCGGCCTCCCTCGGGCTGGCCAAGGGAACCGCCCACGGCATTCTGCGCACGCTCCAGCACGTGGATTTCGTGGAGCAGGACGCGACCACCGGCAAGTACCAGCTCGGAGCCGCCCTGCTGCACCTCGGCACGAGTTATCTCGACGTCAACGAGTTGCGGTCCCGGTCCATCAACTGGGCGGACGCCCTGGCCGCCCGTAGCGGGGAGGCGGTGCGCCTGGGCACCCCGCTGGAAGGCATGGTCCTGGTCGTCCACCACGTGTTCCGGCCGGACGACACCCTCCAGACCCTGGACGTGGGCGCGCTGCTGCCCCTGCACGCCTCCTCGCTGGGCAAGGTGCTGCTGGCCTACGGGACCGCGACCCTCGACTCCGCCGAGGAATCGGGGCTGGACGCGTACACCCGGCACACCCTGGTCACCCGGGAGCAGCTCTCCCGGGCGCTCGCCGAGGTCCGGGAAGCGGGCTGGGCCACCGAGGTACAGGAAATGAGCATGGGCGAGGCCGGGCTCGCCGTGCCGATCCGGGGACACGGCGGTCTCGTCGTCGGCGCCATCGGGCTGTCCGGTCCCGTCGAGAGGATCTGTGACAGCCAGGGCCGGCCCCGGCCCGCCCTGATCACACTGATCCGGGAGGCCGCGAGAGCGATCTCCCGAGACCTGGGAGCCGCCCGCTGGTGATCCCCCCTCGCCCCCGCGCCCACTCCGCGACCCTTCGGAAGGCGGACCCGATCATGGTGGAACGGTATGTGATGTCCATCGATCAGGGCACCAATTCCACGCGATGCATCCTGTTCGACCAGGGCGGGCGGCTGGTGTCGGTCGCGCAGCGGGAGCACCAGCAGCACTTCCCCAGGCCCGGCTGGGTCGAGCACGACGCCGTCGAGATCTGGCACAACCTGCGACGGGTGATGTCCGAGGTCCTGACCGGCGCCGGTACGGCCGTCGACGCGAGCCAGGTCGCCGCCATCGGCCTGGCCAACCAGCGGGAGACGACCGTGCTCTGGGACCGGCGTACGGGCACCCCGGTGGGCCGCGCGCTCGTCTGGCAGGACATGCGCACGGCTCCGCTGGTCGAGGAACTCAGGATCCGGCCCGGGGAGGAGTTCTTCCTCGACCGGTGCGGCCTGCCGCCCTCCACCTACTTCTCCGCGCTGCGCATCCGCTGGCTGTTCGACCACGTCAAAGGCCTGGAACAGCGCGCGAAGGACGGCGAGGTGCTGTTCGGCACGATGGAGAGCTGGCTGATCTGGAACCTCACCGGCGGCGCCGACGGCGGTCTGCACATCACCGACGCCACCAACGCCAGCCGCACCATGCTGATGAACATCCACACGCTCACCTGGGACGAGGAACTCCTGACGTTCTTCGGCGTCCCCCGTCCGATGCTGCCGGAGATCCGGTCCTCCGCGGAGACCTACGGCGAGGCCAGCGCGCAGCTTCCCGGCGTTCCCATCACGGCCGCGCTCGGCGACCAGCAGGCCGCGCTCTTCGGCCAGACCTGCTTCTCCCCGGGCGAGGCCAAGTGCACGTACGGAACGGGCAGCTTTCTGCTGCTGAACACCGGTACCGATGTCGTACGGTCCCGGCACGGACTGCTCACGACGGTCGCCTACAAGATCGGCGACCGGCCGCCGGCCTACGCCCTGGAAGGGTCGATAGCCGTCACCGGCGCACTGGTCCAGTGGTTCCGCGACCGGCTGGGACTGATCAACAGTGCGCCGGAGATCGAGACACTCGCGCGGAGCGTCGAGGACAACGGCGGCTGCTACATCGTCCCCGCCTTCTCCGGTCTCTTCGCGCCCCGCTGGCGCAGCGACGCGCGCGGCGTCATCGTCGGGCTCACCTCCTACATCACCAGCGGGCACCTGGCCCGGGCCGTCCTGGAGGCCACCGGCTGGCAGACGCGTGAGGTCGTCGACGCCATGAACGCAGACTCCGCCGTGGCCCTGAAGGAGCTGAAGGTGGACGGGGGCATGACGGCGGACAACCTGCTCATGCAGTTCGTCGCCGACGTGCTCGACGTGCCCGTCGTACGGCCCATGGTCTCCGAGACGGTCTCCCTGGGGGCGGGCTACGCCGCCGGGCTCGCCGCGGGCTACTGGCCGGACCTCGAGGTCCTGCGCCGCAACTGGCACCCGGCCGCCCGGTGGCTGCCGGGAATGGACCCCGGCCACCGGGAGTCGGAGTACGACAACTGGCAGCGGGCCGTCGAACGGTCGCTGGGCTGGATCAGACAGCCCGGGTCTCCCTGAGCGTTCTCCTTTCCGGTATCTGTTTTCCGTCGCCCGGTTTCCGCGCCTTCTTTCCGTGTCCTTTCTGCTTCCCTTCGGCCTTATGTTGGCACGGTGGAAGCCGGTCGGGACGACCCCTAACGTTCTTTCACGGGCGCTTTCGTGCAGGAGATGCAGGAGAAGCGAGAGAAGAGCGAAGGGGGAACATGTCCGTTTTTCCGTCCAGTGAAATGGCCGTGAAGGTCTTCAGCACTTTGTTCACCGTATTGCTGGAGGACGACGATTTCGTGGCGCGGGCCCGGCAGGAGGGGCTGTCCGTCCGGCTCGTCCACACCAAGCCGGACTGCGAGATCTTCGTGTCACCACAGGGCGGTGTCCGCGTCGGCGACGAGCAGACGGGGCCGGCGGCGATCACCCTCCGGATGTCCTGCGACACGGCCCACGCGCTGTGGATGGGGCGGCTGCTGGTGCCCGTCGCCATCGCCACGGGCCGGCTCCGGATCCGCGGCCGGGTCGCCAAGGTGCTGGAACTGGTGCCCATGCTGCGGCCCGCGTTCGACCGGTACCCCGACATCGCGGCCGCCGCCGGCATCGGCGCGTGAGCCGCAGCGGGGCGCCCCGTCCCGAAGACCGAACCGACGCAAAGGAGTGACACCGCGTGAACACCGCTCTCTCCGAATCCGTGTCCGAGACGGCGCTCAACTTCGACGTACTGCCGGACGATGTCGAGCAGTTCCGGGAGGCCGTGAAGGAATTCGCCCGGAACGTCGTCAAACCCCGTGTCCTGGACCTGGACCAGAAACCGGCGGCGCATTTCGACTGGGACCTCGTCGGTCACGGCCACCGGATCGGTCTCACCCGCGCGGCGGTCCCGAAGGAATACGGCGGCCTGGGGGTGGGGATGCTGGGCGTCGCCACCGCGCTGGAGGAGGTGGCCGCGGTCTGCCCGGGCACGGCACTGATCTTCGGCGCCACCCTGCTCGGCCAGGCGCCGATCCTGCTGTCCGGCGATCCGCGGCTGCAGGCCCGCTTCCTGCCGCTGTTCTCGGGCGACGAACCGGTCCTCGCCTGCAACGCGGTCACCGAGGAGGACGCCGGCTGCGACCTCATCATCCCCTCCCAGGCCGAGCACGCGCGCAACGTCACCACCGCGCGCCGGGACGGCGACGACTACGTGCTGACGGGCCGCAAGCGGTTCATCACCAACGCGAGGGTCGCCGCGTTCGCCTCCGTGTTCGCCACCATGGAGGGCAGCCGGGGGGCGACCGGACTCACCTCCTTCATCGTTCCCCTCGACCTGCCCGGCGTGGTCCGCGGGCCCGTGGCGGACAAGATGGGATACCGCGCCTGCCTGGGCAGCGAGCTGGAGTTCCACGACGTCCGGGTGCCCGCCGAATACATGATCGGCGCGGAGGGCGAGGGCATGGCCATCAACATGGCGCAGAGCAACATGGCGCGCGCCGCGGTGGCCGGCATCTCCACGGGTGTGGCCCGCAGCGCCCTGGAACAGGCGATCGCCTGGTGCGGTGAGCGGATCCAGGGCGGGCGCCCCCTCAAGGACCAGCAGTTCACGGCGGCGAAGCTGGCCGGCATGGCGGCCAGGGTCGACGCCGCCCGCATGCTGTACCTGCGGGCGGCGGACAAGGTCGACAACGAACTGCCGCCACCGGTCTACGAACCGGCCGCGGCCAAGCTGTTCGCGGACCGGACCGCGATCGACGTGGCGGAGACCGCCCTCTCCCTGCTCGGCGCACGCGGCTACCTGCGCTCCTACGGCGTGGAGAAGACGATGCGGGACGCGCTGGGCACCCGGATCTACGAGGGCACCCCCGAGGTCCTGGCACTCGCCGTCACCGAGAGCCTCTACGCCGAGCGGGACGAGTGGTGAGCGCCGCAGGCCGAGCCGCCGGCCCCGCCTTACGCGGTACCTCGGCCCCGGAGGCCGCCGGTACCCGGGACCCCCGCGCCGGGCGCTACGCCCGGGACATCATCCGCCTCCACGAGCGGCTCAGCTACCGTCGGCTGCCCCTGGAGTTCAGGGGCGACCCGCTCTCCCTCGTCGAGGACCCCGACGGCGCACTGATCACCGTCACGGGCCGCGACAGCCAGTTCCCCTCCCGCTACCTCAAGGGGATGCTGGGGTTCCGCCTCGCCCAGTACCTCCGGCTGAACTGGATCTCCGCCGACGCGGTCCACCGCACCGCGGCCTTCCACGAACCGCTGTCGCACTCGTCCGTGGAGAACATCCACACGGTCACGCTGTGTGCGCGCTCCGGGAAGATCCGCGGCTACGTGGGCCTTGCCTGCTCGGCGGACCCCGAGAGCCTGCCCCTGGACTCAGCCGGCCGTACGCCGTTCCCCACGGAAGCGGCCCACGGCATCGACCTGCTCGGGAGGTACGCACGGCCCGGCCTGGGCACCCACCAGGCCTTCGAGTTCAAGCGGTTCCTGCGGGACCAGACGATGCCACGGGACGAGCAGTACACCCGCGTCCCCTGGCACCTCATGCTCGGCATCGGCGAGGCGCTGCTCGCACTGGGCGACGGCGTACGCGTCGTGCTCGGCGACGCCAAGGAGCACGTCGCCCTGCGCCATCTGCGGCTGGTCGGCTTCGACCTGCACGTCGTCGAGGGCACCTCGCCGTACCTGTGCCCCTCGGATCCCATGGCGCCGATCTACCGGCAGACGGTCGTGGCCAAGCCGTTCGCCGCCCCGGTGCCCGCCGACATCGCCTGGTACCGGGACGTGGTCCGCTCCTATCTCGACGGGACGAGCGACCTGGCGTCGTGGCAGGCCGTGATCACCACCCTCGCCGCACGCAGGACGAGTACGGGACACCGTCCCGATCCCGCACGAGAAGGGGCCGGCAGGTGACGGACGGCGACGGGGAACGGATGCCCGAGACGGCCGGAGGCCCTACCGCGAAAGCCCGGTTCTACGCCGAGCTGACCGCCCGGAACGCCGGTGTGGTGCCCCAGGCCGATCAGTGGGCGCTGCGCACGGCCACCGTCCTGGTGGCCGGCTGCGGTTCGATCGGCGGCGCCGCCGTCGAACCACTGGCCCGGCTCGGCCTGCAGAAATTCGTCCTCGCCGACCCGGGGACGTACGAACTCAACAATCTCAACCGGCAGTCGGCGACCGTCGCCGACCTCGACCGGAACAAGGCCGCGCTGGCCGGGGACCGGGTGCGGGCGATCAACCCGCACGCCTCGGTCGAGGTGTTCACCGAAGGAGTCACCGGGCGGACCGTCGAGAAGCTGACGGCCTCCTGCCAGGTGGTCATCGACGGGGTGGACGTCACGACCCCCGAGGGCTGGCGGGCCAAACTCCTGCTGCACCACCACGCCGTACGGCGGCGACTGCCCCTGATCACCGGCTGGGACATGGCGGGCACCCAGTACGTCCGCTGCTACGACTACCGCCGCATCCGCGAACCGTTCGCGGGAGCCCTCGGCCCGCACGACGCGGACCGCTACGACATGTGGGACCTGCTGCGCCGGGCCGTACCGCTGCGGCACGTGCCGACCGACATGCTGGCCGAGATCCGGGCCAACCACGCCCGGACCGACTACAGCTTTCCGCAGGTCGCCTACACGGCCATGGCGTTCGGCGTGATCAGCTCCCACATGGTGGTGCGGCTGCTGGCCGGGCAGCGGGTGCGGCCCGAGGTCCGGCTCGACGTGCACCAGCAGGCCAGGCCGCTCGGGGAGCGGTGGCGCAGCCGGGCGCGGTGGCCGGTGGAACTGGGGGCGCTGCTTCCGGAGTTGCTGCGGCTGGCCCGCCGTCCCGGCACGGGCCGGGCACCCCTGGCCGCGGTGGACCGCGACGTTTCCTGACCCCCGGCCCGAAGCACCGACCCCAGGCCGCGCGTTCACCGGCGACGAACCGGATGCGAACGCGCGGCCTCATGACGCAGGCCGGGCGAGGCCGTGCCGCCGGCGCCCGCGCAGCCATCGCGACCACGGAGGTGTACATGAGTGTTCGGCAAGGCAACGTGCTGTGGACGTTCTTCTGCTGTGGCCTGGGCGTGGCCATGGTCTCGCTCGACAACCTCGTCGTCATCACGGCCCTGCCGTCGATCCGCGAGGACCTCGGCGGGAGCATCCAGCAACTCGAGTGGACCGTCAACGCCTACACCCTCACCTACTCGGTGCTCATGCTGACCGGCGCGGCTCTCGGGGACCGGTTCGGCCGGCGGCGGATGTTCGGCATCGGGCTGGGCGTCTTCGTCGTCGCGTCGGCCGGGGCCGCGCTGGCCCCCGGCATCGGCGCCCTGATCGCCGCCCGCGCCGTCCAGGGGCTGGGCGCCGCGCTGCTGATGCCGCTGAACCTGACGATCCTCACGGAAGCGGCGCCCCAGCGGCGGCGCGGTGCCCTGCTGGGCGCGATGAGTGCCGTGGAGGGCGTCGCGATCGCCATGGGCCCGCTCCTCGGCGGTGCGGTGGTGGAGCACCTGAGCTGGCAGTGGATCTTCTGGATCAACGTGCCGATCGGCGCGCTGGTGCTGCCCGTCGCCCGGTGGAAGCTCACCGAGAGCCACGGCCCCAGCCCGCGCCTGGACCTGGTGGGCACGGTCCTGGCCAGCGCCGGGCTCTTCGGGATCGTGTTCGGCATCATCAACGGCCACGCGGACCACTGGACCAGTGCGCGGGTCCTGCTGTCGCTGGCCGGTGGCACGGCCGTCCTGCTCGCCTTCGTCCGCTGGGAGCTGCGCGTCGAACACCCCATGTTCCCCACGAAGTTGTTCCGCCACCGGACCTTCAGCGCCATGAACGGCGCCGGCCTGCTGATGTTCGCCGGCATGTTCGGCTCGGTCTTCCTGCTCACCCAGTTCCTCCAGGGACCGCGCGGCTACACGCCCCTGGAGGCGGGCCTGCGGATCCTGCCGTGGACCGCGGTGCCCATCTTCGTGGCGCCCCTGGTGGGGCTGGTCTCCGACCGCGTCGGCGGCCGGACCATCGTCGCGCTCGGCCTGGCCCTGCAGGCCCTCGGACTGGGGTGGATCGCCGCCCGGGTCTCGCCCGAGGTCCCCTATCCGTCGCTGGTTCCCGCCCTGGTCCTGTGCGGCCTCGGCATGACCTGCTACTTCACGCCCACCGCGAACATGGTGATGAGCGCGGTCGACGCCGGGGAGCGCGGCATGGCATCCGGGTCGATCAGCGCGCTGCGCGAACTCGGCGGTGTGCTCGGCATCGCGGTCCTCGCCTCGGTGTTCTCCGCGCACGGGGACCTCAGCACGGCGGACCGGTTCACGGACGGCATGGTTCCGGCGGTGTGGACCGGCGTCGCCCTGATCGCCTGCGGAGCCCTGGCGGTCCTGCTGGTTCCGCGGCGCCCCCGCGACGGCCGTTCCGCCGACCCCGGACCGGCCGCGCCGGGGTGCGTGGGCGACCTGGTGTGACGACATGCCCGCCATCGGCATGTCCGGCCGGAGGGGCCGGGAGGGGACAGCGATGAGCTCACCGATCCGGGTCCTGCTGGTGGACGACCGGTCCATCGCCCGCGCCGGGATCCGGTCCGTTCTCGAGGAGGACGGTGGTATCGAGGTGGTCGGCGAGGTGTCCGACCGTGCGAGTGCGGTGGGAAAGGCCCGTGAACTCCGACCGCGGCTGCTGCTCGCCGGCGGCCTCCCGGGCCCCGCCGATGCCGTGAAACTGGTCGGCGAACTGTCCGCGTGCTGCGGCGCCGAAGGGCCCGGCGTCCTGCTCATGGCCCACGAGGGCGACCCTGATGCGCGGCTCGCGCTCCGGGCCGGAGTGCTCGGAGTCGTGCTCCACCGCGTCACCCCGGAAGAGTTGCTGTCGGCGATTCACGTCGTGGCAGCCGGTTACCGGATCTTCTGCGACGACCGGGATCCTCCGGCGGGCGGCGACGGCGGGTTTCCCGAGGCCATGGAATTCCCCGGCCGACCGGCGGCGGGGGCGGCGGGATTCCAGTCGCTGACCCGGCGGGAGCGGGAGGTGTTCCTGCTGCTCGCCCAGGGACTGAGCAATACGGAGATCTCCGCGATGCTGGTGCTGAGCGAAAACACCGTGAAATCCCATGTGCAACGGCTGCTGGAAAAGCTGAGCCTGCGCAACCGGGTGCACGCGGTCATCCACGCCTATCGGACGGGCCTGCTGGCGCCGCCCTGCCCGGAGCCCGTCCGCCGGTGGACCGGCTCCCGCGCTCCGGGGGCGCTCCAGTGAGCCTGCGGCGCTCCGCGCGAGCCCTGTTGAGCGCACGGCGCTCAACAGGGCTCGTTTCGTTGGCTGTTGTGAAGGTCAGTCGCACGATTCGAGGAGATATCCGCGTCCGCTGGCGGTCCGGACGCGCAGTCCGAGGGAGACCACCTTGCGCCGGATTCTCATGATGTGCAGGTCCAGGGCGTTCTGGCTGGCCGTGCCGCGCCGGTCGCGGAGCAGGGCGATCAGTTCGTGCCGGGCCACGAGGGTGCCGTACCGCTCGACAAGTGGTTGCAGCAGGTTCATCTGGGTCGGGGAGACGGGCACCATCCGGGTGCCGTAGCGGAGCAGCCCGTCCTGGTCGAGGGCGGGGATCCGGTGCGTGCCGGCTCTGGCCCGGAGCGCCGCGACCCGGGCGGCGAAGTCGGCCCTGCTGACCGGCGCCCGGATCCAGTCCTCCCGTGAGTCGCTCGGCACCGGCGGCGTCGCGCCGTTCTCCACCACGAGGAGCCGGAGGATTCCCTGGCGCCGCAACTGTTCCAGTTCCTGCACCTCGACCGGCCAGCGGAGGACACGTACGTCCTGGGTGGCTGAGAATAACTGCCCCTCACTGTATTGAGGCACGAATTGACTTCTCCTTTCGGGTGGATGGAATAATGCAAGGTGCTGTAGGTTTCGTTCCCCCTGCAGCATTACTACCTCACTATGCAGGGTGGCCAAGCGTCGCTGCAACAAGTGCATTAGGCGGGATGCCGTCGGGTTATCTGCATAAAATAGGACAGGTTGCGGGTCTTTAATAGTTCTAATGGTCCTTTGTGTGGCCTCCCGGGCCTGCCCCGATCTCGTGAAAAGGAGTGAAGCGCCGGGTCGTTCCGGGCGAGTAGATTTCTCCGAGCAGGTGTGCCGAAGTAAAGGCCGATATTCGAGGACTCCGGGAAAGGCATGGAAAGGGCCGAAGACATTCTCACCTCCGGGGAATTACTGATCGCCATCATGGCGCTGGTGACGGCCGGGCTCCCCCCGGCGTCCTGGGAGACGCCGGGGGACCCCTCGCCGGCGACGCAAGGCAAGAGACAGGAACACCGCGCGGAAGGAACCCGTCATGCTGCCCGCGACCACTGAAGCCCACCGGCCCCACGCCGGCCCGCGTACACCCCCGAGTGCCGATGTGCTGGTGACGGGTCTCGGAGCGACCACCCCGCTCGGCGGTGACGTGCCGTCCAGCTGGGCGGCGCTGCTGTCCGGCCGCTCCGGCGTGACCCGGCTGGACACCGCCTGGGCCGAGCAGCTGCCCGTCCGTATCGCGGGAGGCATGTGCGAGGACCCCGCCCTCCGGCTGGACCGGATCCGGCGGCGGCGCCTCGACCGCAGTCAGGCGGCCGCGGTCGTGGCGGCCGGCGAGGCGTGGACGGACGCCGGCGCGCCGGAGGTCGAGGCCGAGCGGCTCGCGGTGGTCGTGGGGACCGGCATCGGCGGCGGGCTCACCCTCCTCGAACAGGACGACCGGCTGGAGGAACGGGGCCCACGCGCCATTTCGCCGCACACGGTGCCCATGCTGATGCCCAACGGCAGCGCCGCCGCGGTCGGCCTCCTGCTGGGGGCCCGGGCGGGTACGCACGCCCCGACCAGCGCCTGTGCGTCCGGTGCGGAGGCGCTGGCGGTCGGCACGCTGCTGATCCGCTCAGGCCGGGCGGACGTGGTCGTCGCGGGCGGAACGGACGCCTGTCTGCATCCGCTGGCGCTCGGCGCGTTCGCCCGGATGCGCGCCCTCTCGCTGCGCAACGACGCCCCCGACCTGGCGTCCCGGCCCTTCGACCAGGAGCGCGACGGGTTCGTCATGTCCGAGGGCGCGGGCATGGTCGTACTGGAGCGCGCCGACTTCGCGCGGGCGCGTGGTGCGCACGTGCACGCGATCCTGTCGGGTGCGGGTGTCACCTCCGACGCGTACGACGTGACGCTCCCCGCCGCCGAGGGCCAGACGCGGGCCATCGGGGCGGCGTTGCGGGACGCCGGTCTCACCGGCGCCGACATCGACCATGTGAACGCGCATGCCACCGGTACCCCGGTGGGTGACGTCACCGAGGCCAGGGCCGTGCGGGAGGCCGTGGGTCCGCATCCGGCGGTCACCGCCTGCAAGTCGGCCACCGGTCACCTGCTGGGTGCCTCCGGCGCGGTCGAGGCCGTCTTCACCGTCCTCACCCTCGTGCAGGGCCTGATCCCGCCGGTCCGCAACCTGGACAAGGCGTCGGACGGGATCGAGCTGGACCTGGTCTCCGGCGGACCGCGACGGGCACCCGTCCGGGCGGCCCTGTCCACGTCCTTCGGGTTCGGGGGACACAACGTGGTCCTCGCGTTCACGAGGTAGTTCCCGGGGCGGCGGCCCGGTCCCGGCAGGACGCCAGCAGGTCCGCGACGGCCGCCGGACGGGTGAGCTGGGGACAGTGCCCCGCCCCCTCGATCACCGTCACCGGCGTGCCCACGGGTTCCGCCAGCGGATCCGCCGACCCGACGACGATGTGCAGGGGCAGCCGCAGCTCCCGCAGCACACGGCGTAGTTCCGCGCGTTGCCGGTGGGCCTCGCGCAGGGCGGCGACCACCCGGCGCGATGTCCCGGCACGCCGCAGGTCCAGCGCGAGAGCGTCGACGCCGGGGCCCTCGGACGGACCGAGGGAACGGGCCAGGCGGGCGGCGGGAGCCGCGCGCAGCAGTGGTACGGCCAGGGGCGAGCGCAGCACCGCGGCGGACGGTCGCTGGAGGAAGGCCGGCGCGACCAGCACGAGCGCAGCGAGCCGGTCGGGGCGGGCCGCGGCATAGCGCAGCGCGGGGCCGCACGCGAGCGAGTGCGCCACCAGCACCGGCCGGGTCTCCACCGGGCGCAGCAGGTCGGCGAGCCAGTCGTCGAGGGTTCCTGCGCTCGCTCCCGACCTGCCGAAGCCGGGCAGGTCGGCCGCGAGGGCGGGCGCGTCCAAGCGGTCCGCCGTCCCCGCCCAGGCGTCGGCGCTCAGCAGGAGGCCGTGCAACAGCACGTATCCGGGGCGCCGCCGCTCTCCGGTCACCCAGGTGCGGGTGCCCGCCACACTGTGGAAACCGTAGGGGCGGCGGCACGGCCCGGAGCGGCCGAACCGGGTGGCGACCAGGTCGTCGGCCCACTGACGCAGCGCCGCCCGCACGGGCGCCATGGGCAGTCCGTGTGCCGCGGACAGGGCGCGGGCGGGGGCCGTGTCGTAGCGGTCGGTGGACAGGAACGACAGGGTCTCGGGATCCGCCCGGGTGATCGCTCGCGGCAGCCTGCGCAGCAGACCCACGGGGATCGAGCGGCTGGGGGAGCGCACCCCCATGTGCTCGGCGAGCAGGCGGACCAGCGCGGGCAGTTCGGGGGTGGAGTCGTCCAGCACCCAGTAGGTGCGGCCCGCGCTCTCGGGGTCCTGCGGAAGGGCGGCGAGGAACCGGACGAAGTGGTCCAGGGTCACTACCGGGAGGAAGACGTCGGGACCGCCGGGCAGGGCCCGCAGCCGGCCCTCCCACAGCCCGGAGACCACCTCGGCCAGGCCGTGATACTGCCCCGGCCCGATGACCGTACTGGGATTGGCGATGCTCAGCGGGACCCCCAGCTCACGGGCGCGGGCCCGTACCGCGGCGTCGCCCTCCTGCTTCGAGGCCTCGTACGCGCCCAGTCGGCGGTAGTCCGGCGGCCGTCCGTCCGCGGCGGCCATGCGGTAGCCGCTGATGTGGACCACCCGGCGCAGCTTCGGCAGGGCCGCCGCCCATGCCACCACATGCACGGCGCCCGTCACGTTGACCGCCCGCGCCTCCTCCACCGCGATGCCGAACGCGAAGCGCGCGGCGGTGTTGTAGACGTCGCGGACCCCGGACAGCCCGTCCTCGGGCAGCCCCATGCCGGGGGCGGTGATGTCGGCCCGGACCACCGTCAGAGCGCTGCGGTCGACCCCCTGCCCGTCGAGCCACGCCGTCAGGCCGCCACCGGAACCGCGCACGGCGGCCGCCACCCGGTGGCCCCGGCGCAGGAGTTCGGCCACCAGGGAGCGGCCGATGAAGCCCCCGGCGCCGAAGACGATCGAGTCCGAGAGCATGCTGTCTCCTTGCGCGGGCCGGAAGCCGTGTCAACGCTCGGGGAACCGGACCGGGACCCCGTCCGTGGAGCGGCTCCCACCGTACCGAAACACCGGGGGTGAAACGGACGAATCATGCACGCACCGCACGATCGGGACGATGCGCCCTTGGGCGCAAGCCCCTCTCCCCGCACGTGTGTTCAGGCAGCGGGTTCGGCCGGCGCCCTGGCGGCCGCCCGTGCGGCGGTCACGGCGCGTCCGCGGTCGGACTCCGGGAAACGGTCGAGCATCGCACGCAGTTCCTCGGCGCCTACGTCGGCGCCGAAGGGCTCGGTGCCGGGCTCCAGCCGCACCCCCTCGGCGAGCGGGCCCGCCACGACGGGGTCGAAGCCGAGCGCGTCGACGAGGTCCGCGACGGTGGCGAGACCGCCCGGATCGTCGCCTGCGATCGCGATGGCCTTGCGTCCCGGCGTTTCGGGGGGTCGTGCCCCGTCCTCGAGGTCGTGGTAGCCCATGTGGTTGAACGCCTTGATCACCCGCGCTCCGGGCAGATACGCCTGCACGGTCTGGCTGGAGGAGGTCAGCGGGTCGGTGAGGTCCTCGCGGACGCCGTCCACCTCCCACCAGTAGTTCATCGCGTCGACGACGAGCTTGCCCCGCAGCGCTTCGGCGGGAATGCCGCGGTACTTGCCGAGCGGCAGGGCCAGGACGACCACGTCCGCGTCCGCCGCGGCCTGCGCGGCGAAGACCGGGACGGCACCGGGGGTGAGGACCTCGACGGTGAGGGCGATCGAGGCGGGGTCGCCGGATCCGGCGATCAGTACGCGGTAGCCCGCCGCCAGCGCCAGCCGTGCCAGTACGGTGCCCACCTTCCCGGCGCCCAGGATCCCGACCGTGCGCACGCCGCCGGCCGCCCGCTCTGCTCCGGCCACGGCGTCAGCCGGCGAGGAGGTCGCGGACCATCGGGATCACCTTCGTGCCGTACAGCTCGACGGCGCGCAGGCGGGCGCTGACCGGTTGTGCCCCACCGGTGTAGATGAGGTCGAACCGGCCGACGCCGAGCGCCTTGACCGCGCGGGCCATCTTGCGGGCGACCGTCTCCGGGGAGCCGATGTAGAGGGAGCCGTGCTCGATCTCGGCCTCGTACTCCTCCCTGCGGATCGGCGGCCAGCCCCGCAGTGCGCCGATGCGGTCACGGATGATCCGGTAGTGCGGCCAGTGCTGCTCCCGGGCCGCCTCGTCCGTGTCGGCGACGAACCCCGGCGAGTGCATCCCGACCGGGTGTGCGGTCGTACCGAACTGGTCTGCGGCGCGCCGGTAGAGGTCGATGTACGGCGCGAAGCGCTCCGGGGAGCCGCCGATGATGGCGATCATGAGCGGGAAGCCGTAGCGGGCGGTGCGGATGACCGACTGCGGGGTGCCCCCGACCCCGACCCAGGTGCTCAGGTGCCCCGACTCGGTCTTGGGGAAGACGTCGGCGGCTTCGAGCGGCGCCCGCTTGGTGCCGCTCCAGGTGACGGGCTTCTCCTCCAGGAGCTTGGCGAACAGCTCGATCTTCTCCTCGAACAGCACGTCGTAGTCGCTCAGGTCGTAGCCGAAGAGGGGGAACGACTCGGTGAAGGAGCCGCGCCCGAGGATGACCTCGGCCCTCCCTTCGGAGAGCGCGTCCACGGTGGCGAAGCGCTGGAAGACCCGGACCGGGTCGTCGGAGCTCAGCACGGTCACGCCGGAGGCCAGCCGGATGCGGTGGGTGCGCGTGGCGATGCCGGCGAGGACGGTCTCCGGGGTCGAGATCGCGTACTCCGGGCGGTGGTGCTCGCCGAGGGCGATGACGTCGACGCCGGTCTCCTCCGCGAGCACGGCCTCGTCGACGACCTGGCGGATGGCCCGCGCACCGGACACCAGGGCTCCCGAGTCGTCCTGCGGCACGTCGCCGAAGGTGTCGAGACCGAAGACGAGGTCGGGCACGGGGACCGGGTCGGACATGGGAGGGCTCCTTCGAGTGGTTGACGCGTCAATCATCACTCGCATATGATTGACGTGTCAACAAGAGGATCGGCGGCACGATGGCAGCGCGACGGAGGGAATTCCCCACCCCTGAAGAACTGCGGATCTGGCGGGACTTCATCGAGACGACGGAAGCGCTTCGCTCCGGGCTCTCGTCCCGCCTGCAGCGGGAGAGCTCCCTCTCACCGGGCGACTACGCCGTGCTCCTCGCCCTGCGCGAGGCGGACGGGCGGCGGCTGCGGTCCTCGGAACTGGCGGCCCGCGTCGGCTGGGAACGCAGCCGGCTCTCGCACCGGATCGGCCGCATGGAGCGGCGCGGGCTGATCCGGCGCGAGGAGTGCGTCACCGACAGCCGGGGCGCCGAGGTGGTGCTCACACCGGAGGGCGCGGAGGCGTTCCGGAACGCGTCCCTGCCGCATCTGCGCGCCGTGCGGGAGCTGTTCCTGGCCGCACTCACCCCGGACCAGCTCGCCGCGGCGGAAGAGATCACCGCGGCGCTGCGGAAGCACCTGACCGCGATGGACACCTGAGGCCCGCTGACCACTTCGCTCGAAGTGCTGCCGTCTGCCGTCCGCGGCGCCGTCGTGGCCGGTCGCGCAGTTCCTCCCGAGCCTTCGGCCGGGGGTACCCCCAGCGCCCCTTTTGGGGCGCTGCAGCCGCTCAGAGTTCGGCCGCCCGGCGCACGAACGTCTCGTACAGGTCCCGTGCGGCCTGCGGCACCGACTCGGCCCGCCGGCGCTGGAGCATCAGCACCACCTCGGTGGTGTCCCCGGCCAGCGGCCGGCACACGAGCGTCCCGCCGCGCTCCAGCGGGTCCCCGACCACGCTGAAGTCCGGCAGCACGGTCGCGCCCAGCCCCTCCGCGACCATCAGCTTGCCCATCTCCGCCCCGTCCGTCGAGTACGAGAAGACCGGGGTGCGGTCCGAAAGCAGCCGGTGCACATAGCGGTGCATCACATAGCCGGTGCGCATGGCGATCAGCGGCACCGTGAGCAGATCGTCGGCCGACACCTCGGCCAGGCCGGCGAGCGGACTGTCAGGCCGTACGCACACCACCGGCCGGCCGCGCAGCAGTTCGGTGGCCTCGAAACCGGCGGGCACGTCGTCTCCGTCGAGATGGTTCACCAGCCCCAGGTCGAAACCCCCCTCGGCCAACCCCCGGTGGATCTCGGTCTGCTGCGCGCCCACCACCTCGACCTGGGTGACCGGATGCGTGGCCCGGAAGTCCCGCAGCACCGGGATGAGCAGCGGCACGGTCGCCGCGTTGACCGTGCCGACACGCACCATCCGGCTGATCCGGTGCTGCTCGCCCGCCGCCACCCGCAGCCGGTCCACCGCCTCCAGCACCTGGACGATGTGCGGCATCAGCTCCTGCCCGGCCGCGCTCATCGTCGCGCCGGTGCGCTTGCGCTCCAGCAGGTCGATGCCCAGCTCCCGCTCCAGGTTCCGCACGGTCTCGCTCAACGCGGGCTGGGACAGGCGCAGTTCGTCGGCCGCCCGGCGCAGCGAGCCGAGCCGGGTCACGGCCGCTATGTATTCCAGCTGTTCGGTCCGCACCCCGGCAGAATGCGCCGGTATTCGGGGCGTGTTCAAGGGTTTCCCTGTCACACGTTCGTGAAATTCAATGGTCCGCGATGCGAGAACGGTCGGGTTTTCCTTGACGGTCCTCGCCGCGGACTGCGACCATCGACGGCATGAAGATGCGACTGGACCTCACGCGGCGACGCCACGTCGACCTCGCGCGCGTCTCCAGCGCCTCCTGTTGCGCCGCGGCCTGATCACCCCACCAAGATCCGCCGCGTTCTCTTCCTCTCCTTTTCCCGCCTGAATTCACCGTGCCCACCCGCGCGCCCGTGCGGGCGGCGCCGAATTCCGGCGTGCCCGAAAACTCGCAACAGGAGTTCCGCATGCCCGCCGCGCCCGTGAAATTCGCCTACTGGGTCCCCAACGTCAGCGGAGGCCTCGTCACCAGCACGATCGAGCAACGCACCGACTGGGGATACGACTACAACCGTGAACTCGCCGTCCTCGCGGAGAACAACGGCTTCGAGTACGCGCTCAGCCAGGTCCGCTACATGGCCAGCTACGGCGCCGAGTACCAGCACGAGTCGACCAGCTTCAGCCTCGCCCTGCTGCTCGCCACCGAGCGCCTGAAGGTGATCGCCGCCGTCCACCCCGGCCTGTGGCACCCCGGTGTCCTCGCCAAGCTCGGCGCCACCGCCGACCACCTCTCGAACGGCCGGTTTGCCGTGAACGTCGTCTCCGGCTGGTTCAAGGGCGAGTTCACCGCGCTCGGCGAGCCCTGGCTGGAGCACGACGAGCGCTACCGCCGCGCCGAGGAGTTCATCCGCGCGCTGCGCCAGATCTGGACCGAGGACCACACCGAACTCGCCGGTGACTTCTACCGGTTGCGGGACTTCTCCCTCAAGCCCAAGCCGCTGAACACCCCCGAGCGCCCGCACCCCGAGATCTTCCAGGGCGGCAACTCCACCGCCGCCCGCGCCATGGCGGGCCGTGTCTCCGACTGGTACTTCTCCAACGGCAAGGACTTCGACGGCGTCGTCGAGCAGATCGACGACGTCCGCAAGTACGCCGCCGAAGCGGGGCGCAAGGCCCCGAAGTTCGGCCTCAACGGCTTCCTGATCGCCCGCGACACCGAGGCCGAGGCCCGTGACACCCTCCGCGAGATCATCGCCAAGGCCGACGGCGAGGCCGTCGAAGGCTTCGGCGCCGCCGTCAAGCAGGCCGGGCAGTCCGCCGCCGACGGCAAGGGCATGTGGCAGGACTCCACCTTCGAGGACCTCGTCCAGTACAACGACGGCTTCCGCACCGGCCTCGTCGGCACCCCGGAACAGATCGCCGAACGGATCGTCGCCTACAAGAAGCTCGGCGTGGACCTCTTCCTGCTCGGCTTCCTGCACTACCACGAGGAGGTCGCGTACTTCGGCCGCCGCGTGCTGCCCCTCGTACGCGAACTGGAAGCCGGGCTCCCGGACGGCGAGCCCGGCCCGGTCCCGGCACACGCCTGACCCTCCCCCGTCAACCAGGCGTCTCGCGCCCCGGCCACAGAAAGAGGCAGCTCCATGGCCACCGTCCTCTCCGTCTCCGGCAGTCCCTCCGCCTCCTCCCGCACCGGCCGCCTGCTGCGCCACCTGGACCAGCGGCTGACCGCCCAGGGCCACGAGGTCGTCCCGCTCGACGTCCGGACCATCCCCGCCGAGGCCCTGCTCGGCGCCGACTTCCGGCACCCGGCGATCGTCGAGGCGACCGAGCTGTTCGCCCGCGCGGACGGCGTGGTGGTCGGCACTCCGGTCTACAAGGCCTCGTACTCCGGCGTCCTCAAAGCACTCCTCGACCTGCTCCCGCAGTACGCGCTCACCGGCAAGACCGTGCTGCCGCTGGCCACCGGCGGCTCCGTCGCGCACGTCCTCGCCATCGACTACGCACTGCGCCCGGTCCTCAACTCCATGGGTGCCGCCCACATAGTCCAGGGCTGGTTCACCCTCGACAAGGACATCACCGTGCGGGAGGACGGCACCCTGGCCCTCGCGCCGGCCGCCGCCGAGGCGCTCGTCCCGGTCGTCGACCGGTTCTCGGCCGCGCTCCTCGGCCGCACGCCCGTCCTCGCCGCGGCGAGCTGACCCGATGACCGCCCACGTCATCGCCGACGACACCGAGGCCCTCGCCGTGGCGACGGCCCTGGCCGACGCGTTCCGGGCCGGGGCCGCCGAGCGGGACGCCGAACGCAGGCTGCCCCGCGCCGAGCTGGACCGGCTGTCGGCCTCGGGCCTGCTGGGCGTCACCGTGCCCGCCGAGCACGGCGGCGCCGACGTCGGCGCCCTGACCCTGGCTGAGATCTTCCGCATCCTCGGCTCGGCCGACGGCAGTCTCGCCCAGATCCCGCAGAGCCACTTCGTGTACGTCAACGTGATCCGCCGTCAGGGCACCGAGGAACAGCGGAAGTTCTTCTTCGCGGAGCTGCTCGCCGGCCGCCGTCTCGGCAACGCCCAGTCCGAGGCGGGGACGAAACACGTCCAGGACATCCGGACCCGGCTGGCCCGCCAGGGCGACGGCTCCCATGTGCTGACGGGAGTCAAGCACTACTCCACCGGTGCCCTCTTCGCCGACTGGATCCCGGTCCTTGCCCGCGGCGAGGACGACAACCTGCACGTGGCGTACATCCCCCGGGACGCGCCCGGACTCACCGTCGTCGACGACTGGGACGGCATGGGGCAGCGTACGACCGCCAGCGGGACCGTCCGGCTGGACGGCGTGACGGTACCCGCCGACCGTGTGCTGCCACACCATCTGACCTTCCAGGGGCCCCAACTCCATGGCGCGGTCGCCCAGTTGCTGCACGCAGCCATCGACGTGGGGATCGCCGGGGGCGCGCTGGCCGAGGCGGCGGAGTTCGTACGGACCAGGAGCAGGCCCTGGTTCGAGAGCGGGTTCGAGTCCGCCACCGAGGACCCACTGCTGATCCAGCGGTTCGGTGAACTCGCCGTCCGGGTACGGGCGTCCGAGGCGCTGCTGCGGGAGGCCGCCCGTGCGGTCGACACGGCCGGTGCCGACCTCACCGACGCGTCGGCCGCCGAGGCGTCCGTCGCCGTTGCCGCCGCGAAGGTGCAGGCGGCCGACACGGCCGTGACCGTCGCAGGTGCGCTCTTCGAGGTGTCCGGAACCCGCTCGGCCCTCAACTCCCTGAATCTGCACCGGCACTGGCGGGACGCCCGGACCCACACCCTGCACGATCCGACCCGCTGGAAGATCCAGCACATCGGCCGGTACGTCCTCAACGGCACCCGGCCACCCCGCCACGGCCTGCTGTGACCCCGCACGCCCCCTTCGATCGGAGACACCCGTGTCCCTCACCTTCCACTGGTTCCTGCCCACGAACGGGGACAGCCGGCATGTCGTCGGCGGCGGTCACGGCACCCCGGCGACGGTCTCCGGACGGGACCGGCCGCCGACGGTCGCCTATCTGAGCCAGATCGCCCGGGCCGCGGAGGACCTCGGTTTCGTGGGGGCGCTCACGCCGACCGGCGCCTGGTGCGAGGACGCGTGGCTGACCACGGCGATGGTCAGCCAGCACACCGAGCGGCTGAAGTTCCTGGTCGCCTTCCGGCCGGGGTTCGTCTCGCCGACGCTCGCCGCGCAGATGGCCTCCACCTTCCAGCGGCAGACCGGCGGACGGCTGCTGCTCAACGTGGTGACCGGGGGCGAGAGCCACGAGCAGCGGGCCTACGGGGACTTTCTCGACAAGGACGCCCGGTACCGCCGTACCGGCGAGTTCCTGGAGGTCGTGCGGGGGCTGTGGGAGGGCAGGACGGTCGATCTGGACGGGGAGCACCTCCGGGTCGAGGACGCGAGACTGGCCCGGGTGCCGGAGCCGGTGCCCGAGGTGTACTTCGGGGGGTCCTCGCCGGTCGCCGGGGAGGTCGCGGCCCGGTACGTCGACGTGTACCTGACCTGGGGGGAGCCACCGGCCCAGGTCGCCGAGAAGATCGCCTGGATCAGGGGGCTCGCGGCGGCACGGGGGCGCACCGTGCGGTTCGGGATCCGGCTGCATGTCATCACCCGGGACACGTCCGAGCAGGCGTGGGCCGAGGCCGGCCGCCTGCTGGACGGGTTCGACCCGGAGACCGTGCGGTCGGTGCAGTCGGGGCTCGCCCGCAGCGAGTCCGAGGGGCAGCAGCGGATGCTGGCGCTGCACGGCGGCCGGCGGGACGCGCTGGAGATCCACCCCAACCTGTGGGCGGGCATCGGGCTGGTACGGGGCGGCGCCGGCACCGCCCTGGTCGGCTCCCACGACGAGGTCGCCGACCGGATCAGGGAGTACGCGGCGCTGGGCATCGAGGAGTTCGTGCTGTCCGGGTATCCGCATCTGGAGGAGGCGTACTGGTTCGGCGAAGGGGTGCTGCCCCGGCTGGCCGCGGAGGGAGTATGGCGGCACCCGGCCGGGAAGGGCGCGGTTGCGGCGGCGCAGGTGCCGTTCACCTCCTGAGGGCCGCACCGGTCCGGTCGCCCGAAGAGAGCAGCAGAACTTGCGTCACTCGTCCGGCGGGCCTGGCGTGCAGTCGATCGGCGTAGCCGGGAGCCTAGGATCCATCACCGGACAAACGGGGCATCTGCTGCCGTGTCGGCATGGGCGGGTCCACCTCACGACCGAAGGAGACCGGATGTCGCACCGCGCCGGTAGAACCCGCTGGAGACGCTTCGCGGTGGTCCTGGTACCCGGCGTCGCAGCCTGTGCGACCGTCGGCGTGGCCATGGGGCAGGGGGTGCTCGCCGCCTCGTTCTTCATCTCCGGCCAGAAGTTCCAGCTCGCCGCCGACACGCTGACCGCCCGCGGGTTCAGCCTCTACGGCATGATCGACGTGACGAGGAAGCACGAACTCGTACCCGTCGTGGTCACCGGTTTCCGGCATGCCACGATCGAGGGGCTGTGCCAGTCCGTCGTCGTCGACGTCCCGGTGCTGGGCACGCAGACCCTGCGGCTCACCGGCGGTGCCGGCCGGCCGGTCAGGACCTCGGACTTCTTCATCGACGCGACGGCCGAGTCGGTCGGCGAGGCGAACTTCAGCGGCCTCGACATCGGCGTCGCCCAGGGAGCCCTCACCAAGGGCCCGGTCAGGTCCGGGGACCGGAACTCGCAGTTCTTCGATCCGGACGGCGTCGGCCAGCAGGCGGTGTCGACCACGCTGAACGACGTGCGGGTGAGCGCGGTCGCGCTCTCCGCCGGCACCTTCAGCGTTCCGGGCCTGCGCGTGCGGCTCCAGCAGGGAGACCACGCGTGCTTCTGACCCCGCCGGCTGCCGCGCACAGGGGCCGCCGCCCGGGACCCGACTCCTCCGCACGGGACCAGAACCCCACTCATCAGGACAGGACGCGTGATCACCAACCCAGTCGCCAGAGGACGTGAACTGCTCTTCAGGGCACCGGAGTTCCGGCGCAGGTTCCGCACCTGGCGTGGCGAACGGCCTTTCTGGGCCGGGTTGTTCACCTTCGCCGCCGGTCTGCCCATCCTCTACTGGCCCTACGCGAACCTGAACCTGGGCGGGATTCCGCTCGCCCTGTCGACCACCTCCGGGGCCGGGTCCCTGATGATCGGAGCCCTGCTCCTGGCCTTGGGCATCGCACTGTGCTGCCGCCCCCATCTCCGCGTGTTCGCCGGGATCGCCACCCTCCTGCTCGCCGTCGTCTCCTTCCCCGTCGCGAACTTCGGCGGCCTCTTCCTCGGCGTGGCCTTCGGCCTGGTCGGCGGTTCGCTGGCCTGCGCCTGGCTGCCGCCCCCGGCCGACGAGCCGCCGACGGAGCCGAACGACGGGCGGGCCGCGACGGATTCGACGGATGCGATGGCGCCGGACGACGGGTGGGCTGCGACGGCTGCGACGGATGCGCCGGACGACCGGCGGGCTGCGACGGCTGCGACGGCATCGGACGACGGGCGGGCTGCGACGGCTGCGACGGATGCGCCGGACGACCGGCGGGCCGCGACGGATGCGACGGATCCGACGGATATGACGCCCGTGACGGCTACGCCGGGGGAGGGACGCAGTGGCACCTGACCCGCGCACCGGTACGGCCGGTCTCGTGCTCGGTCGTGCGGCCCGGCCCCTCGCGGGTGCGCTGGCCGTGGTCGGCGTGGCCCTGCTCCTGCACCTCGACGTACCGCAGGTGCCCGGCAGCGTTTCCGGTGCACGGCTCGGTTCGTCGCCTCCGGTCCGCCCCGCGAAGGGCCCCTGTGTGCTCCGTGCCGACCGGCTCGTACTCCGCGGCGCGAGGTTCCGCGGGGTGGTCTCGGTGCGCACCGGGGCCGGGAGCGTCCGGGCCCTGAAGTTCACCGTACGGTCGCTGGACGCCGTCAACCTCAGCCTGACCACGGGCCGGGGCCGCGCGGCGATGCGCCTGCGGGCGAGGCCGGCCACCACCTCCACGCTCAAGGGGCAGGGTGCCGGCGGGGTGGCGACCCTCTACGTCCGCAGACTGACCGGCAGGGTCACGGGCCTCGGCGGCGGCCCGCTCCCGGCCGACCGCACCGTCTCCGTCACCCCGGACGCGGTACCCCGCTGGCTCTCGCACCCGTCCACCCGCACCCGGACCATCACGCTCGCCGCGGCGACCGCCTCCCAGATCACCCAGTTCGGCGGCCGGCTGTCCATCAAGGGCCCGCAACTGCGGACGGCGGCGCGGATCCCGCACGGTGCGTGACGCCGGGCGGGGCCGCGGGAGCTGTCAGGGCCCCGGTGGCGGGGTGTCGTGCGGGGACTCGCGTCCGAGTGCGGCCACGCTGCGCGGCGCCGCCTTGAAGGTGGCGTACTCCTGCTCACCCGGTGCGGTCGCGTGGCGTTCCCCGATCGAGCGCATGATGGCGGCGGCCGTCATCTGCAGCAGGCCACGCTCGGTGGGGCAGACCGGTTCGGCGCGGCGGTCCGCGGGGCCGGGTCTGCGTTCGACGTAGCCCAGGCCTTCCGGGAGACAGCCCCGCGCCCCTCGGGGGCGCTGCCGAACCGCAGCGGACTTCGCCGGACCCGCTCAGTCCGGCGGCACCCTTTCCTGACGTGGTCACACTGTCTGCAGCACGGCGTGGGCGATGCCCGTGAGGTTGCCCTGGGCGACGAGGATCTCCCGCCGGTCCGATCCGTCGAGGCCGGCCGCGTAGACGGATCCGCCCAGGTCGGTCACGTACATGTGGCCGCTGTCCGGGTCGAGGGCGATACCGATGCCCTCCATGAGGTGCGTCACGAGGATCTCGGACGTCCACCGGCCGTCCGGCTGGTCCAGCGGGGCCCGGCTGACGCTGTTTCCCCTCGGCGGGTCCCCGCGGTCCGTCCAGTACAACGCCCGTGCCTTGAGGTCGACTTCGAGGTCGATCGGTTCCGGCAGCCCTTCGAACAGCACCTCGATGTCGCCGCGCCGGTCCGGGGGCTGCCCGGCGGGCAGGGTGGTGCCGGCCCGCAGGATCCTGCCGAGGCCCGCGTCGCTCGGACCCTTCTGGGACCAGTACAGGTGTCCGCCGACGGGGTCGACGGCGACCCCCACGCACCACCTGGTCTCGTCCCGGCGGTCGTCCTCGCCCTCGCCGGTCTGGACGAGCGTCTCGACGTTCGAGCCGTCGAGGTCGCAGCGCATCACGCGCATGCCCTCGCGGTCGCCCCAGTACAGCTTCCCGTCGGTTGTCTCGAGGTGGATCTGCTTCGGCGTGTGCGTACCGCCCTCGGGGACGACCGTCGTCCGGTTGCCGCCGTCCAGGTCCGCGCGCTCGACGGAGCCGTCGTTCTCCGTCGGGACGCCCATGTTCGTCCAGTAGACGTGCCCGGCGCCGACGTCCACGGCGACGCCGTCGGGGATCCGGCAGCCGGTGACGAGGACCGTCTTGTCCGAGCCGTCGGGACGCACCGAGAACAGGCGGCCACCGCCGCTGGCCTCCAGCACGAACAATCTCTCCCGGCCTCCCATCACGGTCCCTCCTTCGGGCCCGGCCCGGTCCCGGTCCCGGCCGGCGGCCCGGACGGGTCGTGCCGCGCGCGCACGGCCAGCAGGGCCGCGAGCATGGCGTCACGGCGGGCGGACAGTTCGTCGACCGAGTGTCCGTCGGCCTCCTTGAGGACGCCGCTCACGATGGTGTCCCTGAGCTCGGGTGTGAACTCGGGGGTGCCCAGCTGGTCCCAGGACGCGGCCATGCGCGGCATGAGGGTGTCCATGAAGTGCTGGATGCCGCCCTCTCCGCCGCCCAGGTGCCACAGCAGGGACGGGCCCATGACGCCCCAGCGCAGCCCCGGCCCCCAGGACACCGCGTCGTCGGCGTCGGCCACGTCGAGCACGCCCTCCTGGATCAGGTACACGACCTCGCGGTACAGCGCGACCTGGATGCGGTTGGCGACGTGGCCGGGGAGCTCCTTCTTCAGGTGGATCGGTCTCTTGCCGATCGCGGCGTAGAACGCCATGGTGTCCCGGACCGTCTCCGGGGCGGTCCTCGTGCCGCCGACGACCTCCACCAGGGGGACGACGTGCGGCGGGTTGAAGGGATGGCCGATGACGGTCCGCTCCGGGTGCCGGCAGTCGGCCTGGATGGCGCTCATCGTGATGCCCGACGAACTCGACGCGATGATCGAGTCCGGTGGCGTGGCGTCGTCGAGGTCGGCGAACAGCTTGACCTTGAGCTCCGGCCGCTCGGGCGCGTTCTCCTGGACGAAGTCGGCGTCCGCGACGGCCTGCCGCATGTCCGAGGTGAAACCGAGGCGGTCGGGCGACGCGCCGGGGGCGATCCCGATGGCGGCGGCCACGTCCCAGGCGCCCGCCACGTACGACCGCAGGGCCGGTTCCGCGGTGGGCGCGGGGTCGGTCGCCGTGACGTCGAAGCCACGGACGAGATAGTGCGTCGCCCAGCTGGCACCGATGGTGCCGGTCCCGACGATCGCCACGCGGTGGACGGGCCTGTGCGATGTCATGGCTGATCACTGCTCCTGATCGTCGGCCACGGGGGTGCGGTGGAGGCGCCGTGCGGCGGCCACGGGACCACCCTCGGCCCGGGGGAACGCCGGCGCATCGGGCTGCGCGCCCAGGATTCGGGCGGGTTCTTGGTCCCGCGGTACAGGGCCCTTCGGGCAGCGGGCCACGGCGGCGCCCGGATGCCGTCCGGGCGGCCGTTCCGGCGCCAACTGCGGCGGCCGGGCCCCGTGTTCGCCGCCTCGTCCGTGCACCGCGTCGGGCGGTGGGTACGAACGCCGCGGCCTCTCCCGCACGGAGATCGGGCCCGACCTGCGGGGTGTCCCGGAGGGAAGAAGCCTGTCGGGCGAATTGGTATAAGAGCACCAAAACGGTCGGCAATCTGGTGTTCCGCGCCCAGTGGCTGTGGCACCGCCGCCTCCTAGCGTCGTTCGCATCGACCCCATCGGATTCCCGACCGGAAGGAACGGCAGATGAAGACGGCACACGGCGCGGCAGCCGCTCAGGGGCACGTTCCGGCGAGCCCCGACGGGAACTCGTCCGGGGTGGAGCCGCCCGTCCTGGGCGGGCCGGAGTTCTCCGACTACTTCCTTCTGGACAACCTGCTCACCGACGAGCAGCGGGCGCTCAAGAAGAAGGTCCGCGAGTTCATGGACCAGGAGGTCATCCCGATCATCAACCCCTACTGGGAGCGGGCGGAGTTCCCCTTCGAACTGGTGCCCAAGCTGGCGCAGCTGGACATCGCGGGCTTCCAGATCTCGGGATACGGCTGCCCGGGGATGAGCAATGTGACGGCCGGTCTGGTGATCCTCGAACTGGCCCGGGGCGACCTGAGCGTCTCGACGTTCACCGGGGTCCACTCGGCCCTGGCCATGATGTCGATCGCGCTGCTCGGCTCGGAGGAGCAGAAACAGCGCTTCCTGCCACCGATGGCGCGGCTGGAGAAGCTCGGAGCCTTCGGCCTCACCGAGCCCACGCACGGCTCGGACGTGGTCAAACTGGAGACGACCGCACGCACGGACGGCGACTCGTACGTCCTCAACGGCCACAAGAGGTGGATCGGCAACGCCTCCTTCGCCGACTACTCGATCATCTGGGCCCGCGGCGACGACGGACACGTCGGCGGCTACGTCGTGGAGAAGGGGACGCCCGGGTTCGAATCCGAGGTCATCAAGGGCAAGACGGCGCTGCGCTGCGTGCAGAACGCGCAGATCTCCCTCACCGACGTCCGGGTGCCGGCCGAGAACCGGCTGGCGAACGTCCACACCTTCCGCGACACCGAGAAGGTCCTGCTGGCCTCGCGGTTCTGCGTCGCCTGGGAGTCGATCGGCGCCGCCGTCGCCGGCTACGAGACCGCTCTGGCCTACGCCAAGCAGCGCAGGCAGTTCGGGATGCCCCTGGCCGCCTTCCAGCTCGTCCAGTACCGGCTCTCCCGGATGCTCGCGGACATCACCGACATGCTGTGCATGCAGTTCCGGCTGAGCCAGCTCCTGGACGAGGGCGAGTACTCGATGCCCCGGGTCGCGCTGGCCAAGATGCACTACACCGAACGGGCCCGGGCCATCCTCGCCGACGCCCGCGACATGCTCGGCGGCAACGGGATCGTCCTCGACTACCACGTGGCCCGGCACCTCTGCGACATCGAGGCGATCGACACCTACGAGGGCACCGACACCGTGCAGGCGCTCATCGTCGGCCGTGACATCACCGGCTACAGCGCCTTCGCGCCCGTGGCACCCAGCCACCACTGACCCGACGCGTGCCGCGGCGCCCCGTCGTCACGGCGGATCACCCCGCCCGGGCGCCGCGCGCGGGCCGTCCAGGACAAGGAGTCGTCATGAGCAACCCGCCCCTCCTGGAGGGACTGCACGTCGTCGATCTGGCGAGCTTCATCGCCGGGCCCGCCGCGGCCACCATCCTCGGCGACTTCGGCGCCGACGTCGTCAAGGTGGAACCGCCGGGGGCGGGCGACGCGTACCGTTCGCTCAGCCGCATGCCACCGAACCCCCGGGTCGAGGGGGTCAACTACCCCTGGCAGCTGGACAACCGCAACAAGCGCAGCATCGCCCTCAACCTGAAGTCGCCCGGCGCCCGGGCCGTGCTGGAACGGCTGGTGAGCTGGGCCGACGTGCTGGTGACCAACTTCCCGCCCCACACCCGGGCCAAGCTGGGACTGGAGTACGACGACCTGGCACCGCTCAACGCCCGGCTGATCTACGCCGATGTCACCGGCTTCGGTGAGGAGGGCCCGGACGCGCACCTGCCCGGGTTCGACGTGACCGCGTTCTGGGCCCGCAGCGGCCTGATGGACGTCACACGCCAGCACGACGCGCCGCCGGCGATCAACGCGTTCGGATCGGGCGACCACCCGACGGCGATCAGTCTGTTCGCCGGGATCATGACCGCCCTGTACCGGCGGGAGAAGACCGGCGAAGGCGCACGTGTCACCGCGTCGCTGGTCGCCGAGGGCGCCTGGGCGGCCGGCATGTGGCTGCAGGCCGTACTGGTCGGCGGGAAGGCCCCCCGCCCCATCGACAGAACCGACCCGCCGAACGCGCTCGCCAACGCCTACCGCACCGCGGACGACCGCTGGCTGCTGCTGGCCTTCGCCAACGAGGACAAGCAGGTCCCCCTCTTCCTGCAGGCCATCGGCCACCCCGAGGCCGCCGAGAACCCGCACTACGCCGACTCCCAGAGCCGCCGCGCCCACGCCGCCGAGATCGCCGGCGTGCTGGACAAGACGTTCGCGGCCCGTCCGCTGGCCGAGTGGCGCCAGGCGCTCGACGCCGCGGGTCTCACCTACGGCGTCGCGCAGACGATCGAGGAGTTCGCCCACGACCCCCAGCTCGTGGCCAACGGGATCCTCGTGCCGATCGACGACGGCAACGCGGAGCAGCACCTGACGATCGACAGTCCCGTGCGGCTCGACCAGGAGCCCAAGGTCCGCCCGCGCCCGGCGCCCGACCTGGGTGAACACACCGAGTCCGTGCTCCACGACCTCGGCTACGACGCCACCGGGATCGAGGAACTGCGCAGGGCCCGGACGGTCGCCTGAGGCCAGAAGGGAAGCACGTCATGACCACGGCCACGAACGCACCGACCGTACGCACCGAGGAGATCGACGGCATCTTCGTGATCACGATCGACCGGCCCACGGCCCGCAACGCCGTCGACGGCGCCACCGCACGCGCCCTCGCCGCCGCCCTCGACCAGCTGGAGGCCCGCGACGACCTCAGGGTCGGCATCCTCACCGGGGCCGGCGGCGTCTTCAGCGCGGGCATGGACCTCAAGGCCTTCGCGGCCGGCGACAAACCCATCGTGAGCGGCCGGGGCTTCGCGGGGATCACCCGCGCCCGGATCAGCACCCCGCTCATCGCCGCCGTGGAGGGGTACGCACTGGGCGGCGGCACCGAGATGGCGCTCGCCTGCGACATGGTCGTGGCCGCCCGGAACGCGACCTTCGGCCAGACCGAGGTCCGCTACGGCATCGTGCCGCCCGAGGGCGGCATGGTCCGCCTGCCCGAGCGCATCCCGCACAACATCGCACTGGAACTGCTGCTCACCGGCGAGACGCTGCCCGCGGAGCGTGCCGAGCGCTTCGGCCTGGTCAACGAGCTCACGGAACCGGGCCAGGCGCTGCAGCGGGCCCTCGAACTGGCCCGCAGCATCGCGCTCAACGCGCCGCTGGCCGTGGCGGCCGTGAAACGTGTCGTCAACGAGCGGCGGGCCTTCAGCGACGAGGACGCCTTCGCCGACCAGGACCTCATAGCCGAGCCGGTGCTGGCGTCCCAGGACGCCCAGGAGGGCGCCCACGCCTTCGCGGAGCGGCGCCGGCCGCACTGGGAGGGCCGCTGACCCGAGACCGCTGACCCGAGCCGCGGCTTTCACTCGGCATGCGTGCGCAGCAGCGTGGAGCCGAGGTACTGGACGGCACGCAAAGCGATCTCCAGATCGGTGTGTTCCCTCTGGATCGGGTGCCCCATCATCTCCTCGGCTTTGCGGATGCGGTACTGCACGGTGTTCTTGTGCAGGATCTGGGCGCTCGCGGTGGCGGTGTAGCTGCAGCCGTTGTCCAGGAAAATCTGGGCGGTCTCGCGAAGGCGCGCGCTGTTCTCGTCGTCGACGGCCAGCGGACCGAGGACGCCCCACACCCAGGAGCGTATGTCGTCGACGTTCGTCGCCATCAGGGCGATGGGAGCCACCGTGGAGAACTGCGTGAACCGGGGGACCGGATCGGCCACCGCCGCGAGTTCCTGCACACGCAGTGCCTGCCGGTGGGTGGCGCGGAATCCCTCGACGTCGTAGCCGACGCCCCCGGCGCACAGGTGGACGGAAGGATCGCCGCGTTCCAGCACGGCCGACACCTTGTCCCAGGAGACGTCGCTGTTCGGGCCCAGCGGCACCCAGGCCCAGGACACGATCGCGTCCCGGGGGACGAACAGCGGGCGCGCGCAGCAGCCGAGCCGCTGGGCGATCTCGTCGGTGATCCGGTGCAGTCGGGAGAGCCCCTCGCCGCCGTCCGTGGGCGTGGGCAGCCACGCCACCAGCCCGAGATGATGCTGCCGGAGCCGGTAACCGAGGGCCGGTTCGACCCGGTTGAGGTCGAGGACGCCCGCGGCGAGGATGTCGCGCACCCGGGCGGCGCGCGCCGCGGTCTGGCTGAGCAGCCAGTTGTCGCGTTCGTGCTGGTAGACCGCGATGACATGTTCGGTGACCCGGTCGATGTAGCCGAAGCTCGAGCGCAGCATGCGCCGGTTGGTCGCGACGGCCAGGTCCTCGGCGGCGTTCTGCCGGTCGAGTTCGTCCAGGCACCACTGCAGGAAACGCCAGTGCCCGAGCCGGTAGGCCCTGATCAGCGCGCTCAGGGGAATGCCCCGCTGGGCCAGTCTTCTGGCGTATTCGAGGGCGGCTGCGGGCCCTTCGACCTTCTCCAGGGGTATGTCGTTCTCGAACACGTGCAGCAACGTGCCGGCGTTCTCCGTGATACTCGCCCGGAGGATTTTGACGATGGTCGCGTCGCCCCTGAGTTCCGGTATCTCGGCAAGGACGTAGTCCCCGATGTCGCGGCCGACCTCCGGAAGATGTGACCCTACGTTCTCCGCGACCACGGACAGTTGCTTTGCGGCTTCCGGGTGCTCCGCAGCCATGCCTCAAAGCTAACCGCAGAATGGTCCAACAGCACCAATTCGGACCCGGGGGTCGTGTCGCGGGCCCAGTGTCTTCCCTGCGTTTCGCGCCTAGCCTCTGCTCATTCGAGCCCCGAGAAGCGCTGGGGAAGGACGCGACATGAACCTCGCCCACCACGTGCCCGACAGCGCCCGGACGTACCCGGACCGCCCCGCGCTCCGCATCGAGGACACCACCGTCTCCTATCGCGCGCTGGACCGTGACAGCGCCCGGATGGCCGGTCTGCTCCGTGACCGTGGTGTGAAGCCCGGCGACCGGGTCGCGCTCATGCTGCCCAACGTGCCCGAGTTCGCCGTCGTCTACTACGGCGTACTCCGGGCCGGCGGCATCGTCGTCCCGATGAACCCCCTGCTCAAGTCCCGTGAGGTGCTCTACTACCTCCGCGACTCCGGAGCCCGGTCCCTGTTCGCCTGGCACGACTTCGCCGACCAGGCGTCCGCCGGTGCGGGGCAGGCGGGCGCGGAGGCAACCGTCGTCCGTCCCGGGGCCTTTGACGAACTGCTGGAATCCGCGTCGCCCCTCGACGAGCCGACGGACCGTCATGACGACGACACGGCCGTGGTTCTCTACACCTCGGGGACGACCGGACAGCCGAAGGGCGCCGAACTGACCCACGCCAACCTGGCCCGGAACTGCGACATCGCGGTCGGCGGGCTGTTCCGGCTCACGGCCGACGACGTGATCTTCGGCGGACTGCCCCTGTTCCACGCCTTCGGGCAGACCTGCACCCTCAACGCCGCCGTGGCCTCGGGCGCGTGCCTCACCCTGGTGCCGCGCTTCGACGCGGCGCAGGCCCTCGGCATCCTCGACGCCCACGGGGTGACCGTCTTCGCCGGGGTGCCGACGGTGTACGGCAGGCTCCTGCGGCAGCCCGGCAAGGAGGAGTACGACACCTCCCGGCTGCGCGTGTGCCTCGCCGGCGGCGCGGAGCTGCCGGTCCAGGTCCTGTACGACTTCCAGACCGCGTTCGGCTGTGTCGTGCTCGAGGGCTACGGACTGTCGGAGACCTCGCCCGTGGTCTGCGTCAACACCCAGCAGGCCGGCCCCAGGCCCGGCTCGGTCGGCATCCCGATCCCGGGTGTGCGGGTGCGGGTGGTCGACGACGGCAGGGAGGTACCGCCGGGGGAGACGGGCGAGATCGCGGTCCGTGGGCACAACGTGATGAAGGGGTACTGGCAGCGCCCCGAGGAGACCGCCGCCACGATCCGGGACGGCTGGCTGTACACCGGGGACCTCGGACGGCTGGACCAGGACGGGTATCTCTGGATCGTCGGCCGGAAGAAGGACGTGATCATCCGGGGCGGCTACAACGTGTACCCCCGTGAGGTCGAGGACGTGCTCTACGGGCACCCGGCCGTCGCCGACGCCGCGGTCGTCGGCATCCCCGACCCCGACCTGGGCGAGGAGGTCGGAGCGGCGGTCGTGCTCCGGCCGGGGGCCCACGCGACGGCCGAGGACCTGCGTGCGTACGTCAAGGGCCAGGTCGCCGCCTACAAGTACCCGCGGAAGGTGTGGATCGCGGACTCCCTGCCCAAGGGGCCCACCGGCAAGATCCTCAAGAAGGAGATCGTGCCGCCGGCCGGGCGGTGAGACCGGGTCAGCCGACGGGGCACCTGGTGGCGGCTCCCGCAAAGCGCCGGCCGTCCCGGAACGTCACGGTCACCGGCTCGGGTTCGGCACCGGGGGCGGCCACGCGCTGCGCCGCGTCGGCCGTGCAGGCGATCTGTGCGGCCGCGAGGCCGGGATCGCCCGGCTCGCCCGCCGCGGCAGACAGCCGGACGGAGATCCGGTGGTCGCCCGCCGTCACCTTCACGAGGTCGGCCCAGGACGGCATCTCCGGTACGACGGTGGCGCCGCCGTATGCCGGGACGGCCGTCGGCAAGCCCGTGGGCTGGGGCAGCCCCGTCGTCACGCCCTTGCTCCGCTCCGCGTCGGTCGGGCCCTGGAGCAGATCCCGCACCGCCGACTCGACATCGCCGGGCGCGTCGGTCGGGCGCCGGACGGCGAACAGGGCGCCGTCCCGTACGAAGTACAGGCGCGCTTTCGGCACGACGCCGACGGCGGGGCCGCCCGCCTGCACCACACCGGTGGTGGGGATGCCGCAGGAGGCCAGGACGCACACCGCCGCGGGGACCAGGAGGGCGAGAGGCGCTCGGCGCCGGAGGGTCACCACGGGTCCTCCCGGACGGGCTCGTCGGCCGGCAGCGGCAGCCGTACGGTGAAGACGGCGCCGCCCTCGGGCCGGTTGGCGGCGCGGACCGTGCCGCCGTGCACCCGGACGTTCTCCGCCGTGATCGCGAGACCCAGGCCGCTGCCCTCGGTGCGGGTGCGGGCGGCGTCCGACTTGTAGAACCGCTCGAAGACGTGCGGCAGCACGTCGTCCGGGATGCCGGGCCCGCTGTCCAGCACCTCGATCACCGCGAGCCGTGCCCCGCCGGGGTCCCCGCCGTCGTACAGACGCAGTGCCACGGGCCGGGCGCCGTGCCGCAGCGCGTTGCCGACCAGGTTGGCCACGACGACGTCGAGGCGGCGCGGGTCGACGCGGCCGCGCAGGGTGCCGGGCGGCGGCAGGTCGCAGTCCACCAGGCCGGTCCAGGCGCGGGCGTCGAGGGTGCGCCGCAGGGACTCGGCGAGGTCGATCTCGTCCAGGTGCAGCACCGCGGCGCCCGCGTCGAAACGGGAGATCTCCATCAGGTCGTCCACCAGCCGGGCCAGTTTCACGGTCTCCTCGCTGATCAGACGGACCGCGGTGGCGGTGTCCGGGTCCAGGCGGGCGGCGTCCTCGTCGAGGACGTCGGTGACGGCCGACATGGCGGCGAGCGGGGTGCGCAGTTCGTGCGACACGTCCGCGGCGAACCGGCGGGCCCGGGCCTCCATGCCGCGCAGCTCGGCCACCGACTTCTCCAGCGCGGCGGCCGTCTCGTTGAACGTGTGGGAGAGATCGGCGAGTTCGTCGGATCCGTCGACGGCGAGCCGGGTGTCCAGGTGGCCCTCGGCGATGCTGCGGGTGGCGCGCCGCAGTGCCCGTACCGGGCGCAGCACCCCGCGGGCGGCGAGCAGCGCCAGCAGCACCGCGAGCGTCAGCGCGGGCACGGCGGCGCGTTCGGCGGCGGTCACCAGGGCGTCGACGTAGGCGAGTTCGGTGGTCTGCGGCACCGTCAGGAAGACATGCACCCCGGAGGTGTACACCCCCTTTGCGGGCGCCTCGGCGAAGGTGACCGACATGCCGACGACGAGCGCGGTGCGGTCGCCGACGGCCACCCGCTGGAAGACGGTGGCCATGCTGGAGCCGACGGCCTCGCGGACGGCCGGGGTCAGTTCCGCGAAGCGGTCGCCGGGGGCGGAGGTGGCGCTCAGACCGCCGTAGGTGGCCAGCACCCGCCAGGTCCCGGAGGGTTCGGAGCGGGCCACGTCCGCCGCGAACCGCGCCAGCGCGGCCTGGTCCGGCGGGAAGGCGAGGTCCGGGGCGAGGCGGCCGACCTGGGTGCGCAGTTGCTGGATCACGGCGTCCTGGCTCTGCTGGAGCACGCCGGTGCGCGCCTCGCGGAAGGTCAGGGCGCCGGTGGTGGCGGCGGTGACGGCGGCGACCAGCGTGAAGGCGAGCACCAGGCGGATCCGCAGACCGCGCAGCTGCGGGAGGCGCGGGCGCCTCACCGGGCCGCGAACCGGTAGCCGAAGCCGCGCACGGTCTGGATGTGGCGCGGCTCGCGCGGCGGCTCGCCCATCTTGGCGCGCAGCCGCCGCACGCACGCGTCCACCAGCCGCGCGTCCCCGTGGTAACTGTGCTCCCACACCGCTTCGAGCAGCTGCTGCCGGCTGAACACCTGACCTGGCGAGGCGGACAGGGTGAGCAGCAGCCTGAGTTCGGAGGGGGCGAGCGGGATCGGCACCCCGTCGCGGGTGACCGAGAGCCCGGCCCGGTCGACGGACAGGTCCCCGTACGTGTCGATCTTCGGTATGCCGCCGTCGGCGGGCGCGCCGCCGGCCCGGCGCAGCACCGCACGGATACGGGCCTCCAGCACGCGCGCCTGCACGGGCTTGACCACGTAGTCGTCGGCGCCCGCCTCCAGGCCCACGACGATGTCCTCGTCCTCGCCGCGCGCGGTCGCCATGACGATCGGCAGGGTCTGGTCGAGGCCGCGGATCCGGCGGCACACGTCGAGTCCGGGCATCCCGGGCAGCATGAGGTCCAGCACCACGACGTCCGGCCGGAAGGACCGCACCCGTTCCAGCCCGTCCTCCCCGGTCGCGACGGCGGCGACCTCGTGGCCCTGGCGGCGCAGGGCGAGGGCCACCCCCTCCCGCACGGCACGGTCGTCTTCGATCAGCAGAACGCGTGGCATGCGCTCAGTATCCGCATGAGATCCGCACAGCCGTCCGATTGTTACGGGATGATCATATAAACCCGCACCGCCGTGTCCGTTATCTTTTCGTTATCGCCTGTGCCAGGTCCGATCACATTCCGATCACAGCCTGACGGTCATGACCACGCGCACAGCACGTTCCCCCCGCGGCAATCGCCGGAGCGTCCCCTCCCACGCCGTCCGACGCGGGCGGAAGGGGAGAGGACCGGTCCTGGCGGCCGTGGCCGCGCTGGCCGTCCTGGGCGCCGCCGGGTTCGCGGCGGTCGACGGGGGTGCGTCCGGTACGGAAGCAACCCACGCCGGCGACAAGGGCCGGTCCACCGAGCGGGCCCGGTCCGGGCGCGTCGGCGCCACCGGCCCGGCGCACGGCTCCCGGTCCCCGTCGCCCGGTCCGGCCACCGCCTCCGCCTCCCCGCGAGCCGGCGCCTCGGCCACGCCGGAGATCCCGGCCACCGGGCCGGGCACGTTCGGCACCGCGGCCGGCGGCAGCACCAGGGTCGGCTCCGGCAGGCTCCTGCGCTACCGGGTCGACGTCGAGAACGGCATCGACCTCTCCGCGGCGGACGTCGCCCGGCAGGTCGAGCGGATCCTGGCCGACCCGCGCGGCTGGACCGCCGACGGCCGCTCGGCGTTCCAGCGGGTGTCGAGCGGTCCGACCGACTTCGTCGTCAGGGTCGCGACGCCCGGGACGGTGGACAGGATCTGCGGGGAGTACGGGCTGGACACCGGGGGAGAGGTCAACTGCGACGTGGGCGAGCAGGTCATGGTGAATCTCAAGCGCTGGCTGCTCGCGACCCCCGTCTACGCCCGGCACGTCAAGGACTACCGGGCGCTGATCATCAACCACGAGGTCGGCCACTTCCTCGGCCACGGGCACGTCGGCTGCCCCGGTCCCGGGCAGCCGGCCCCGGTGATGATGCAGCAGATCAAGGGCATGCACGGCTGCCTGCCCAACGTCTGGCCGTACGACGAGAAGGGCCGGTACCTGACCGGACCGGCCGTGTCCTGACCGGGCCGCCGGTGCCGTGGGAGAAGCGCGGCCACGTCCGGCGCGAACCGGACCCCGAGGACGGGCGGTTCACCAACGCCGTCCTCCTGTCCGACGGTACGGCCAAGCTGGAGTCGGCCGCCCCGGGCCACACGGCGAACGTCCGTCACCTCGTCGTGGGCAACCTGTCCGCCGAGCGCCTGCGCCGGCTCGGCCAGGGCGCCGAGCGCATCCTCCAGCGCATCGTCTCGCCGGTGCGCTGAGCCTGCGGGCTGGGCCCGTGCCGCTGAACACGGCGCTATGACTTGAGGGTTGACGCGACCGCATACCCGCGCGGTGGCGTTCGGGCAGCAGCCCGAGGGCGGCGACCTCGCCCGCCTGCGCGGCCCGGGTGAGCACCGCGTCCTCGATGCGCGCGGCCTCGGACGTCTCCCGGCTCGTCATCCCGGCCCTTCTGCTCTCGCGGGCCTCGGCCGGTCCTGGTCCTCGTCGTCGCCGAGTTCCGGCAGCCGGCTGCCGTGGAAGCCCGCCGGGACAGCGTAGGGGAGTTCCACCACCGCCTGTTCGGAGAGGTCCGTGGCGTCGAGGACGAGCAGCTCCCCGGCCTTGCCGTCGTCGTCGGAGACCAGCGACAGCAGCCAGCCCTCGTCCTCGCTCCGGCCGTCCGCCGCCGGGACGAACACCGCCTCACCCGCGTAGCGGGCACCCGGCGTGGCCGCGGCCGGATCCGTGCTCTATCTGGCCCTGATCGGCCTGCTGAGCCTGGGCCTGGCCCTCGCCGTACGCGACTCGGCCACCGCGATCGGCATCGTGCTGGCCCTGCTGTTCGTCTTCCCGATCCTCGCCCGCGTCGTGGCCGACCCGGACTGGCAGCGCCACCTCCAGCAGTCCGCGCCGATGACCGCCGGCCTGGCCGTCCAGAGGACCGTCGGCACCGACCGGCTGCCCGTCGGCCCCTGGCAGGGACTGGGCGTCCTGGCCCTCTGGGCGGGTGCCGCCCTCACGGCGGGCGGCCGGCTCCTCCGCTCGCGCGACGCGTGAGCCGGCCGCCCGCCGCGGGCGGGTCAGCCCTCGATCCAGCCGTGGCTCTTCGCGAACTGGGCCAGCGCACCCCGGACCCGCACGATCTCCTCGGCGGTGAGCGTGGGCGCCGACGCCAGCAGCGTCTCGGTGACCTCGCGGGTGAACTCGTCCGCGCTGAGCAGATCGCACAGCGAGTCGTCGTCCGGACCGAGCGTGCGGACGTCGGCCCCCCGGGCGAGCCGGACGCCGGACGCCTTCGGACCGCGTTCGCCGGCCTCGATCTCGAACTCCACCGCCACGCCCGGGCGGACGTACGACTCCGACATCTGCATGTCGTTCACGTGCAGGAAGACGTCCTCGCCACCACCGTCCGGAGCGATGAACCCGTAACCGCGCGAGCTGTCGAACCGCACCACACGACCACTGACCATGACAAACCCCCAACCAACCAAACCGGGCCACCTGCCCGGACACCTGGGCCCGATGGTAGTCACGTCCGGCCCGGTCGGTCGACCTGGCCCACCGGCCGTACCGCGGGCGCGCTTGCGGACGGAGGACGGAGGGGGGAACTCGGTGCGTCGGCAAAGAAGTTGATATGGAAAGCTGTCGCCAGCCGTCGGTGGGCCAAGGGGGGCCGGGACGGTCGTTGAGAGGAGCGCACGTGACGCAGGACGGCATCGGGTCCGTGGAGATCGACACCAGCAAGCCGCATCCCGCGCGGATCTACGACTACCTGCTGGGCGGCAAGGACAACTACGAGGTGGACCGCAAGGCCGGTGACCAGCTCGCCTCCGTCGCGCCCGAGGTGTGGATATCCGTGCGGGCCAACCGCGGCTTCCTGCAGCGCGCGGTCCGGCACGTCATCGACAGCGGCGTCCGGCAGATCCTCGACATCGGCACCGGGCTGCCCACCTCGCCGAACGTGCACGAGATAGCCCAGGAGCTGGCGCCGGACGTCCGCGTCGCCTACGTCGACAACGACCCGATCGTGAAGGCCCACGGCGACGCGCTGCTCAGCCGGGCCGGCACCACCAGCATCGTCCTCGCCGACCTGCGCGACCCGCAGGCCGTCATCGACCACCCCGAGGTCCGCCGGATCATCGACTTCGGCGAGCCCGTCGCCCTGTTCCTCGTCGCCATCCTCCACTTCATCCGCGACGAGGAGGAGCCCGAGCGCATCGTGGCCACCCTGCGCGACGCGCTCCCGGCCGGCAGCTTCCTCGTGCTCTCGCACGCCACCGACGACTTCGCCGACGACCGCAGCGATGCCCAGGCCGTCTACAACAACGCGACCGCCTCGATGAACCTGCGCCCCCGGGCCCGGATCGAGCGGTTCTTCGACGGGTTCGAGCTGGTCGAGCCCGGCGTGGCCCAGGTCCCGTTCTGGCGCCCGGACGCCACCCCGCCGGCCGGCTCCGAGGAGATCGGCTTCTACGGCGGAGTGGCCCTCAAGAAGGCCTGAGCAGCCGTCGGGAAGCCCTGAGCAGCCGTCGGGCGGATCGCGCCGCCGTCAGGGCACTCCGAGCTCGAACAGTGCATAGCCCGCGTACGAGCCGGAGGCCAGCGCGGCGATGCCCAGCAGGACGCACAGGCAGGGCAGGCTGATGCGGCGGAGCGCGACCGCAAGCGGGACGAACAGCGGGAAGGCGGGCAGCAGATAGCGCGAGACGTTGGCGAAGTACTGCTGGCTCCCCAGCACCAGGGCGAGGGTGAGCACCGTGTGGACGACCAGCACGGCCGGCGGCCGCAGCCGGAACAGCAGTGTCAGCAGGGCCAGGTCCAGCAGGACCACCCCGACCCCGATGACGTCCGCGAAGGGGAGCGCGAAGAGATAGCCGAAGTGGCCCACGGGGACGGAGGCCAGGACATCCAGGGGCTGCCTGCAGTAGTCGAACTCGTGCCCCCACGCGTCCGACTGGAGCTCGAAGTAGCCGCCGTGGTCGCCCATGCGGTGGCCCACCCAGCCCAGATAACCGAGCAGACCCAGCGGGGCCACGAGCATCGCGGTCAGCGGACGGGCGACGCCGTCCTCGCGGCGGCGCAGCGCGACGAGCGCGGCCAGGGCGAGCGCGGCGACCAGGGCGGCGGCGGTGGGCCGGTTGAGGCCGGCCGTGAAGGTCAGCACCCCGGCCGTCAGCCAGCGGCGGGTCAGCACGGCGTACAGGGCCCAGGCGGCCAGGGCCACGTACAGCGAGTCCGAGTAGACCGCCCACTCCACGCCGGAGCCCGGCCACACGGCCCACAGACCGGCCGCCGCCGGCCCCGCCCGCCGGCCGCCGAACCGGACGGCGACGGCGGAGATCCCCAGCGCCGCGGCGAACGACGCCACGACCGACACCAGCAGTCCGGCGCCGAACGGACCGAGACCGGTGACCTCCATCGCCACCCGCATCAGCGCCGGGTAGAGCGGGAAGAACGCGGCCGAGTTGCCCTGGAGGGTGATCAGGCCGGTGGCGCCGGGGACCGGGACCAGCGCGGGGTGGTAGCCGTGCAGGGCGATCTGCTGGTACCACCAGCCGTCCCAGGTGCCCAGCACGTCCCAGGTGTGCGCGCCGCCGCCGAACCGCGGATGCTTCCGGCGGAAGTCGCCCGCCGAGTCCAGCAGATACATGAAGGAGCCGAAGCCGACGAGCTTCAGGACGCCGTACATCGCGAGGACCGGGCCGTAGCGGCGGGCGGAGTCGCGCAGGCGCTGTCCGGGGCACGTAGCGCAGGACGACCGCGGCCCGCTGGCGCGGGGTCAGCAGCGCCGGCGCGGCCTCCAGCCGGGACCGCTCGGCGACGATCGCCGGCATGTCGCCGGCCGCCGCGACCTCGGGCAGCTCCTCCACAGGGCGCTCGCCCCACCACCGGCGCCGCGCCGAGCGGGCCGCCGCCCGTGCCAGGACCTTCCGGACGTACGCCTCCGGCGCCTCGTCGGCGATCTTGGGCGAACCACAGCCGGACCAAGGACTCCTGCAACAGATCCTCGGCCCGATGCCGATCGCCACCGGTGAGCAGGCGGGCCAGGTGGAACAACCCCGACCAGCGGGCCGCCACGAACTCGTCGTACTCACCGGCCCGAGCCTGCTCCATTCCCACGGTCCCCGCTCTCCCAGGCTGCCTACACCTGGGAGAAGGCCCTGGGGGCGGCAGAACGCTGCACCGGGCCGGGGTGATCCGCGCCACGTGCGGGCCGGGTCCGTAATTGCGTGGCGGACCGGGGCGGGGCCGCCGTATGCTCCCGGCGATGACCACTCACTCTGCTGTCAGATTGGGGGTCCCGTCCGCGTCAGGTGAGTGCTGATGGCCACTCACCTCACGGACGGGGACACCCGTCTCTCCCTGTGGCGGCGCGTGCGCGAGTTCGCCGTGCCGCCGGCCATGATCGAGACCGCGACCGTCCGCCGCGCCGCCGGGGACTGGGCGGGCGCCTGTGCCGCCGCCGGTTTCGACCTCGACCTCGACCTGCGCGCACTGGCCCGTGCGTGGGGCCGGGACGTCCGGGAACGGGTCCGTGCCGACCTGCGCCTGCTGGCGCCCGACCTGCTCCGCTGGCATCTGCCGCGGGTCGCCCCCGACGGGTTGCTGCGGCCGGGGCTGACCATGCCGCTCGCCCGCTACGACGCCGGGGAGGGCTCCCTGTGCCTCGTGGTCCGGACACCGCCCGCCTGGGCGGACGCCGGGCAGCGCATCAGCCTCGCGCTGTGGGACGGCACACTGGGCGAGCCCACCGCCCGGGGGCATCCCCATCCGCGTCCCAGCCGGCGGTTCCGCTTCGACCTGCACCGGCACCTGTGGGACGCGGGTGCCGCCGGCGAGCTGCGGACTCGGTCGGGCGCCGACCGGCGGACGGGCGGTGAACGGCTCTCGTTCGGCTCCCAACTCTCCTTCTTTGAGCAGGAGCTGTGCGCCACGGAGCGATGGGCGGACGAGGCGCGGATCGTGCTGGGTGCCGAGGGGCGGGACAGCGGGACCGTCGTCGTACGCCTGGGCGGCCGGCAGCGGCTCGCGCTGCACCTCGCGGCCGACGGGAGGGTGACCACGGGCCGGGACACCGCCGCCCGGGACGCCCGTGACCGCGCGCGACCCGTCCTGCCGGACGCGGCGACCTGGACGCTCCCCGATCTGGAGCTGTTGCGGGCCGGGTTGGTCGACGCCGGCGGGCTGCATCCGCTGGTGGCCGCGGCGCTCGTCCCCGGGCAGGAGGCGGCCGCCCGGGCACCGCTCCAGGACCCGGACCGGCGGTGGCGCCTCGTGGACTGCCGGGGCGCCCGGCACCGGATCGGCATGGTCGACGGGGTGCTGTCCCCGCTGGACCACTCCCCGGCCGAGCTGCGGCGCGAGGAACTCCTGGTGGCGCTCGGCGGCCCGCCGCTGCCCTGCCTGCGGGTCATCGACGAGGCGCACCGCCGCCCCGACTGCCTCACCGGCGTCCGTGAACGCCTCGACCACGGGGACATCGCCGGCGCGCTCGCCGTCGTCGAAGGACTGCTGGGGCCCGAAGCCGTGCTGCGCGACGGACCGTTGAAGGACGAACTGGAGTCGGCCGCGCAACGCCGGATCGCCTACGGCCTCTACCGGGCGGGCCTCGCCGGATCCCGCAACGGGCCCGTCCGCGCCCGCCGGCGCCGGTCCGTCCGCGACCCGCGCCTGGGCCCGCGCCCCGCCAACTGGCGCTGACACCCGTCCACTTGCCTTCTCACACTCCTAGGTGATGACTCATGACCACTCATGCCCCTGACCCGCTGTCCGTAGCCGACGCACTGTTGGGAATGCTCGGCGACTCCACCACCGAACCCCGGCCCGACACCCAGCTGGAGGCGCTCACCCTCGCCGTCGCCGCCGACCTGCCCGTCCTCCTGTGGGGCGAGCCCGGCATCGGCAAGACCGCCGCCCTGAGCCGGCTCGCCGAGGCGCTCGACCTGCCGCTGACCACGGTGATCGCCAGCGTGCACGAACCGTCCGACTTCTCGGGGCTGCCCGTCGTAGGAGACGACCCCGCCGTCCAGGGCGTCCCGATGGCCCCGCCGGACTGGGCGGTCCGGCTGGTGCAGGCCGGCCGGGGCCTGCTGTTCCTCGACGAACTGTCCACCGCGCCCCCGGCCGTTCAGGCCGCCCTGCTCCGGCTGGTCCTCGAGCGACGCGTGGGCGCTCTCCGGCTCCCGCCCGGCGTACGGATCGTCGCCGCCGCCAACCCGCGGTCCTCGGCCGCCGACGGCTGGGAGCTGAGCCCGCCGCTGGCCAACCGGTTCGTGCACCTCCAGTGGGCCCACGACCACGACGTCGTCGTCCGCGGCCTCGGTGGCGTCTGGCCCCGGGCGACCCTGCCCCGGCTGGAGCCGGACCGGCTGCCCGCCGCCGTCGACTTCGCGCGCCGCGCGGTGTGCGGTCTGCTCGCCACCCGCCCCACTCTCGTCCACCGGCTCCCGAGCGGCGAGATGCGGCGGGGCGGCGCCTGGCCGTCACCCCGCAGCTGGGACATGGCGCTGCGCCTGGTCGCCTTCGCGCACGCCGCCGGCTCCTCCAGGGACGTGCTCTCCCTCCTCGCCAGGGGAACGGTCGGGGACGGCCCTGGGCTCGAACTGCTGGCGAGCGTCGACCGGATGGAGCTCCCGGACCCCGAGACGCTGCTCGCCGCCCCGGCCGCGGCCGACCTGCCCGAGCGCGGTGACCTGCGCCAGGCCGTGCTGGACGGCGTGGTCGCTGCGGTCCGCGAACGGCCGGACCGGGCCCGCTGGGACGCGGCCTGGGCCCTGCTGGTCCGCGCGCTGGACACCGGAGCCCCTGACCTCGTGGTCGTCCCCGCCACCACGCTGGCCTCGCTGCGCCGGGACGACTGGGACGTCCCCGCGGCGATCGAACGGCTCGCGGGTGCGGTGTCCGTGTCCCGGCGCGCCGACCGGGCCGCCGAACGCGTCGCGTCGAAGGTGCGCCGATGAACGACGGTCCGGGGCACGAAGCGTCCGGGGCGCTGGACCTGGACAAGCTCTACGCCGCCCGGCTCCAGGCCGCCCGGGCCCGGCCCTACCTCGCGACGGCCCTGTTCGCCCTGCACGTCGTGGCGGACCGCCAGGTGCCGACCATGGCCGTCGACAAGCACTGGCGCTGCTACGTCTCGCCCGCGTTCGTGGACCGGATGCCGGAGGAGGACCTGGCCGGGGTGTGGGTGCACGAGGTGTCGCACCTGCTGCGCGAGCACCACGCGCGCAGCGACCGGGTCGCCAGGGAACGCGGGCTGACCGGGGCCGGCGAGCGGCTGCGGATGAACATCGCGGCGGACCTGGAGATCAACGACGACGCGTACGGCGACGGGCTGGTGCAGCCCCGCGGGGCCGTCCGGCCGTACATGCTGCGGCTGTCCGAGGGGCAGTTGATGGAGGACTACCTGCGCGAGTTCCGGCTCGGGCCACTGACGCAGGACCTCACCTGGCTGGACTGCGGCAGCGGCGCCGACGGCCGCGACCGGGAGTGGGACCTGGGGCCGGACGGCGCGCACGGCCTCAGCGAGCAGGAGCGGGACGGGGTCCGGTTCCGGGTGGCGCAGGCCATCACCGGCCGGCCGGGCAGCACCCCGGACGGCTGGCGGCGCTGGGCGGAGGACGTCTTCCATCCGCCCCAGCCCTGGCGGGAGTTGCTGGGTGCCGCGGTCCGCTCGGCGGCCTCGGCCGCGGGTGCCGGCGACGACTACAGCTACGGCCGTCCGTCGCGCCGCTCGGCAGGCCTGCCCGGTGTCGTCCTCCCGAGCCTGCGCCGCCGCCCGCCCCGGGTCTCGGTCGTCATCGACACCTCCGGCTCGGTCAGCGACGCCGAACTGGGCAGCGCCCTGCTGGAGGTGGCCGCGATCGCCCGCGCCGTCGGCGGCCGCCGGGACCTGGTCTCCGTGCTGTCCTGCGACGCGGCCGCCCGGACCGTGCAGCCGCTGTGCCGCGCGGAGGGCATCGCGCTCGTCGGCGGTGGCGGTACGGACCTGCGCGCGGGCTTCGCCAGGGCGCTGCGGGCGCGGCCGGCCCCGGACGTCGTGGTCGCCCTCACCGACGGGCAGACACCCTGGCCGAAGACGCAGCCCGCCTGCCGTACGGTGGTGGGCCTGTTCCCCCGGCAGTACGGCGGCACGGCGTGGCAGGAGGACGACTCCGACTACGTACCGGACGCACCGCCCGCCTGGGCGCGGGTGGTCGAGATCGGATGAGCGCTCCGCTGGAAGTACCGCGATCTGCCGTCTGCCGTCAGCCGTCCGTCTGCGGCGCCGTTGCGGCTGGTCGCGCAGTTGCCCGCGCCTCTTCGGGTTCGGGGCGCTGCCGTGCGGCGGACAGGTACGTGTACGCGGAGGCCCGGGAGATGCCGAGGCGGCCGGCGACCTGCTGGACCGCGCCGCGCACCGCGAAGACGCCCTGCCGGTCGAGGTCCCGGAACAGCTCCAGTCGTTCCTCACGGGTGAGTTGGGGCCACGGCCTGGGCCGGCGGAGCTGGCGGGCGTCGACGATCGAGTCCAGGACGGCGGTGATGTCGTCGCCGAACGTGGTGGTCGGCGGCGCCTCGGGTCCGGCGGTGACCCCGGCGAGGCCGCCGACCAGCGCGTGCACCTGGTGTACGGCCGTGACGTCGAGGTTCACGCACAGCGCCCCGAACGCCGTGCCGTCCGAGTCGCGCAGCACCATCGTGGACGACTTGACCAGTTTCCCGTCCCGGGTGCGGGTCAGGTAGTTCAGCTCGTCGCGTGCCTCGTCGCCGGCCGCCAGCAGCTTCATGCCGATCTCGCTCATCGACCCGCCGACACCCCGGCCGGTGACCGACCCGGCGAGGGCGACGACCGAGTGCTCCGGGCGGCGGAAGTCGTGGACGACGACCTCGCAGAAGGAGCCGAAGGTCGCCGCGATCCCGTCGACGACCGGGGAGAGCGCCGCGATGATCGCGTCCTGCTCGGCCCGTGCCGCGTCCGCGCCGCTCGCTGCTGCCGGTCCGTCTGTCATCGGTGCCCCCGCCGGGATCGGGTCTGGACTTTCAGTCCAGATGATAGACAATAATTCCAGACCGCCGACACTCATCCGGCGCCCGGCGGCACCCGGAACGGAGGACGCACATGCCCGACACCCCGCCCGTCACCCTCCAGGACGTGCACGACGCGGCGGCGCGGATCAAGGGAGTGGCCCACCGCACCCCCGTGCTGCGCTCGCGCACCCTGGACGAGCTGGTCGGTGCCGAGGTCTTCCTGAAGTGCGAGAACCTGCAGCGCATCGGCGCGTTCAAGTTCCGGGGCGCCTACAACGCCGCGTCCCGGCTGTCCGCCGCCCAGCTCGCCAAGGGCATCGCCGCCTACTCCTCCGGCAACCACGCCCAGGCCGTCGCCCTCGCCGCCCGTGAACTCGGCACCACCGCCGTCATCGTGATGCCCGAGGACACCCCGCGGGCCAAGCTGGAGGCGACCGCCGGATACGGCGCGGAGATCGTGACGTACGACCGCTACACCGGCGACCGGGTCGCGATCGGCGAGGCCCTCGCCGCCGAACGCGGGCTCGCGCTCATCCCGCCGTACGAGCACCCGCACGTCATCGCCGGGCAGGGCACGGCCGCTCTCGAACTCATCGAGGAAGTGGGGGAGTTGGATGCCCTGGTGGTGCCGGTCGGGGGTGGCGGGCTGATCGCGGGCAGTGCCACCGCCGCCAAGGGGCTGCTGCCCGGGATCCGGGTCGTCGGGGTCGAGCCGGAGGCCGGCGACGACACCCGGCGGTCCCTGGCGGCGGGGCACCGGGTGTCGATCCCGGTGCCGCGGACCATCGCCGACGGCCAGGCGGCCGACATCCCCGGCGAGCTGACCTTCTCCGTCAACCGGCGCCTGGTGGACGACATCCCGCTGGTCACCGACGACCAGATCAGGGACGCGATGAGGTTCGCCTTCGAGCGGCTGAAGACCGTCCTGGAGCCGAGCGGCGCCAGCGGTCTGGCCGCGCTGCTGGCCCAGCGGGTGGCGCCGCTGCCGCGCCGGGTCGGGGTCGTCCTGTCCGGAGGCAACGTCGGCGCGGAGCGGTTCGCCGAGATCATCGCCGGCTGACCCGGAAAGGGGCGCGGAGGCACCCCGGCGGGGCGCCTTCGCCTCGGCGGGTTCAGGCCTGCTCGGCGAGCCGGCGCCGGGCGTCCGTCCAGTCGATGGGCAGCTCGGCCGCCGGCGCCTGCCAGAAGGTGAAGACCGAGCCCTTCATCGTGGGGCGCAGGCCGGTCATCACGGACTTGTGCGGTTCGGTCCGCGCGTACCGGTAGAGGGCGTCCTTGTCCTCCCAGGCGGACAGCGTCCAGAAGGTGCGCTTCAGGGGTTCGGCGATCAGCGAGGCGCCGTACGCGCCGGGCGCCCGGGTGACCTGCTTCCACGCCACCAGCGACTTGGCGAAGAAGCGCGGCACGTCCTTGAGGGAGCGGACCTCCAGACGGGACGCCATGACAAACGCCTCGGCGTCGGGCGCGGGGGAGTTGACGGTGGTCCAGCGCAGGGTGGGCATGGCGTGGCCTTCTCCTGTGGAAGAAATTGGATACCTCTACTATCCATGTTAGACAGTGGGGGTATCCGATTTCCAGTGCCTAGGTGCCGACCTGTGGGACGGGGCCGATGCCGACCCGAGAGCGGAGCCGAACCCGATGCGCATGTCCGAGCTGAGCCGCCGCAGCGGCGTCTCCGTCACGACGATCAAGTACTACCTCCGCGAGGGACTGCTTCCGACGGGCCGCCAGACCGCCGCGACCCAGGCCGAGTACGACGAACAGCACCTGCGACGGCTCCGGCTGATCCGCGCCCTGACCGGCGTACGCGGCCTCTCGGTCAGCGCCACCCGCGAGGTCCTGGACGCGCTCGGCGAGCACGACGGCGACACCCACCGGCTCCTCGGTCTCGCCCTGGGCGCGATCCGGCTGCCCGCCGACACCGCCGCGGGGGCCGGGGAGACCGCCGAGGTCGACGCGCTGGTCAAGGAGTTGGGCTGGAAGGTGCACCAGGAGGCCCCCGCCCGCGCCACCCTCGCCGAGACCATCACCTCGCTCCGCTCGCTTGGCGTCCCGCTGGACTGGCACACCCTGCTGCCCTACGCCCGCCTCGCCGAACGCACCGCGACCCTCGACCTCGACCAACTCGACGGCATCGACGACCCGTTGGAGGCCGCCGAGCGTGCCCTGCTGCTGACCGTCCTCCTGGAGCCCGCACTGATGGCGCTGCGCCGCATGGCCCAGGAGAACGAGTCGGCACACCGGCACACGCCCTAGCTGGGCGCTCCGCCAGAAATGCCGCGATATGCCGTCGGTCGACTGCGGCGCCGTCGCGGCTGGTCGCGCGATTCCTCCTCCAGCCTTCGGCCGGGGGTACCCCCAGCGCCCCGAAGGGGCGCTGCCGAACCGTAGTGCGCCTTGCCGGAACCGCGGCGACGCGGAGTTCCGCGGCGGCCGGTGCGACACCGGCGGCGCGTGCCGCCGCACGCCACCGCGGTCGGCCTCGTTCCCCTCGCCCACGCCGGCGAACCCGTGGAGAAGCAGGTGCCGCCGGTCCGCTGACGGCCTGCACGCCGAGCACCGTCACCGGCGGCGCCCTGCTGGAACGCTCCCTCCCGAGCCTGCGGGTCGAGCAGGAACTCAGCAGTCGCGGAACTCCGGCGATTGGTTGAGGATCTGCGCGCGGGTCGAGGTGAAGCGGGTGTGGGTCTCACCGCCCCGCGCCCCGGGCGGGAACACCGCGACCCGGTGGCAGTTCTGGAAGGCGAGGGCGACCCCGAAGTGCCGTTCCAGGCTGCCCCGGATCGCGTCGGAGGAGAGTGCCCGCAGCAGCTGCCCGCGCTCCTTCTCCGAGGGCGGCGGGGTCTGGTTGTCGGCGAACTCGGCACTGCCGGTGCGCAGTTCGGCGGCCAGCCGGGCGACGAGCTGGTACGCGTACGGCAGTGAGGTACGGACTGTTTCCACGAAGTCCTCCTCCCGCACCGCGCCGTTCTCGGCTTCGGCGAGCAGCTGCGGGGAGACGTCGAGCGACATGTGACGGTGTCCTGTTCTTTTCAGAGTGGTCATGAGAATGAGGGGAGTTCAGGCAGGCGCACAGAAATGCGCGTCAAGGGACGTGTGCAGAAGGCCTCGCCAAAAGGGGAATCGAGGTCTCAGGCGAAGGCGGGCAGCGCGGCCGGCCCGTGCCGGAAATCCGGATCGACCTGTGCGGCCAGATCCCGGCCCGTCGCCGCGTCGGCCCAGGCGGCGGCATTGCGCAGATGGAATTCCACGGCGTGCCGCTGGAAGGACTCCCAGTCCTTGCCCCGCGCGTCCACGGCGGCCCGCAGCCGGTCCAGGGTCCGGGAGTTGTGCGGTTCCAGCGCACCGCTGCCGCGCCCCTGTTCCTGGGCGCGGACGTACGGCGACAGCTCGCAGTGGGCCAGCAGGTCGCCGCCCACCCGCTCGCGCAGGAAGGCGAGGTCGTCCGCACCGGTGACCTTGTTGCCGACCACGGCGACCGGGATCCCGAACTCGGCGGCGTGGTCCCGGTACTGGCGGTACACGGACAGGCTCTTGACGGTCGGTTCGACCACCAGGAAGGTCATGTCGAAACGGGTGAACAGACCGGAGGCGAAGGCGTCGGCGCCCGCCGTCATGTCGACGACCACGTACTCGCCGGGGCCGTCCACCAGATGGTTGAGGTAGAGCTCCACCGCGCCGAGCTTGGAGTGGTAGCAGGCCACTCCGAGGTCGCCCTCGGCGAACGCCCCGGTGACCATCAGCGGTACCCCGCCGATCTCCTGGACGTGCCGGGAGTGCACCTCGTCGTCGCCCAGCAGCCGCAGCAGCCGTGAGCCGTGCCCCGGCGGTGTCGTCTTGACCATGGCATCCCGGGACGTGATGCGGGGGTTGGTGCCGCGCAGGTAGTCCTTGATCTCACCGGTCCGTGCGCTCAGCGGCGGCGCCGCGAAGGGTTCGTCCTCGTCGAGGCCGAGGGCGTGGGCCAGGTGCTGGTTGATGTCACCGTCGATCGCCACGACCGGCGCGCCGGACCGTGCCAGGTGACGGGTGAAGAGGGCCGACAGCGTCGTCTTGCCGCTGCCGCCCTTGCCGACGAAAGCCACACGCATCGCTGACTCCCCTCCTGTTGAAAATGGATTTCATGACCACAGATTGGAGGGGGGCGTGGGCAGTGTCAAATCGGGGTGGTCCAACCGGGTCGCATGCCCGCGCGGTTGACGTAGCCGCAGGTCCGGCGGAGTGGGCGACGGCACCGTTGCCGGCCCCGCCGCCCCGGTCGGGTCCGATCATTCGTCCTTGACCCCTGTCACCGGGCCGACCTAGCCTCCAGCCAACACACCTGGACAGATGGGCCGACGATGGCGGACACACGGGAACCCGGCAGACAGCTCCAGGTCGAGACGCACGGGCTCGACGTGATCGGCGACGCCGACCGCAAGGGCACCCCGCGCACCCTGTTCTGGCCCTGGTTCGGCGCGAACGTCTCCGTCCTCGGCATGAGCTACGGCGCCTTCGCGCTCGGCTTCGGCATCTCCTTCTGGCAGGCGCTGACCGCCGGCGTCCTCGGCGTCGTCGCCTCCTTCCTGCTCTGCGGCTTCGTCGCCGTCGCGGGCAAGCGGGGCTCGGCACCGACCATGGTGCTCAGCCGGGCCGCGTACGGCGTCCGGGGCAACCGGCTGCCGTCGGTCGTCTCCTGGGTGCTCACCGTCGGCTGGGAGACCGTCCTGATCGCCCTCGCCACCATGGCCACCGCGACCGTCTTCACCCGGCTCGGCTGGGGCGGCGGCAACGGGACCGAGGTGGTCGCGCTGATCGTGGTCTGCGCGCTGACCGTCCTCGGCGGTGTGATGGGCTTCGACCTGATCATGCGGTTGCAGACCGTGATCACGGTGGTGACGGGCGTCCTCACCGTCGTCTACGTCGTCCTCGTCGCCGACCACATCCACTGGGCGACGGTGAGCGCGATCCCGTCCGGCTCGGCCCAGGAGTTCATCGGCGCCCTGGTGTTCATGATGACCGGCTTCGGCCTCGGCTGGGTCAACGCGGCCGCCGACTACTCCCGTTACCTCCCGCGCGGATCCTCCAGCCGGGGCGTGATCGGCTGGACCGCCTTCGGCGGCTCCGTCGCGCCGCTCCTCCTGCTGGTCTTCGGCCTGCTGCTCGCGGGCTCCTCCGAGACCCTGAACAAGGCGATCGCCGCCGACCCCATCGGCGCGCTGACCACCATCCTCCCCACCTGGTTCCTGGTCCCCTTCGCCGTCGTCGCCGTGCTCGGCCTGGTCGGCGGCGCGGTCCTGGACATCTACTCCTCCGGGCTGGCCCTCCTCTCCGCGGGTCTGCCCGTGCCCCGCTACCTCGCCGCCCTGGTCGACGGCGTCCTGATGATCGCCGGCTCGGTCTACATCGTCTTCTTCGCCGACGACTTCCTCGGTCAGTTCATGGGCTTCCTCACCACCCTCGGCGTGCCGATCGCCGCCTGGTGCGGGATCATGCTCGCCGACCTGGCGCTGCGCCGCCGCGACTACGACGAGACCGACCTCTACCGCCCCGCCGGCCGCTACGGCGACATACCGCTCCTGCCGCTGCTCCTCACCCTGGCCGCCACCGCCCTCGGCTGGGGCCTGGTCACCAACACCGCCGCGAGCTGGCTGACCTGGCAGGGCTACCTGCTGGGCCCGCTCGGCCTCGGCGGCAGGTCCGGTGCCTGGGCGTACGCCAACCTGGGCGTCCTTGCCGCCCTGGCGCTCGGCTTCCTCGGCACCCTGGCCCTCGGCCGCGCCCGGGTCCGGGACCAGGAGAGCCTGCCCGCGAGCACCCCGGCGACGACCGTATGACCACCCCTCCCGGCCTCCTGGCCGTCATCGACATGCAGCACGTCTTCGCCGACCCCGCCGGCCCCTGGGCCGCCCCGCGCTACGCCGAGGCGGCGGCGGGCGTACGACGCCTGCTCCCGGCGTTCGGCAACCGCACGGTCTTCACCCGCTTCGTCGCCCCCGCCCACCCCACCGGAGCCTGGCAGGCCTACTACGACCGGTGGCCGTTCGCCGTGCAGCCTCCGGACGCCGAACTCTGGCGCCTGACGGACGAGTTCGAGCAACAGGCCGAAGTCGTCCTGGACGCACCGACGTTCGGCAAGTGGACGCCCGAACTCGCAGCCCTGGCCGCCCCGCACGGCCGCCTGGTCCTGGCCGGCGTCAGCACCGACTGCTGCGTCCTGTCCACCGCCCTGCCGGCGGCCGACGCCGGGATCGAGGTCCTGGTCGTCGCGGACGCCTGCGCGGGCGCGGACGACGACTCCCACGCGAAGGCGCTGCACCTCCTCGACCTGTACCGCCCGCTGATCCGGGTGACGACCACCGCCGAACTGCTTGCCTAGTCCCGGCGGGACACCTCCACGTTCTCCAGGATGCCGAGCGCGTCCGGGACCAGGACGGCGGCCGAGTAGTAGGTGGTGACCAGGTAGGAGGCGACCGCCTGTTCGTTGATGCCCATGAAACGGACGGTCAGGCCCGGCTCCGTCTCGTCCGGCAGGCCCGTCTGGAGGAGGCCGATCACGCCCTGGTTCTGCTCGCCGGCCCGCAGCGCGATGACGGCGGAGGTACGGGCCCCGGTGACCGGGATCTTGCCGCAGGGCAGCAGCGGGACGCCCCGCCAGGCCGGCAGGTGGTGGCCGCCGATCTCGACGCCGCCGAAGTACAGGCCGCGCTTGTTGCACTCCCGGCCGAACGCGGCGATCGCCCGGGGGTGGGCGAACAGGTGCGTGGTGTCGCGCCGCATGGCGAGGAGTTCGTCGAGGTCGTCGGGGGTGGGCGGGCCCGAATGGGTGGAGATCCGCTGGCCGTGGTCGGCGTTGTGCAGCAGGCCGAAGTCCCGGTTGTTGACCAGCTCGTACTCCTGACGCTCCCGCAACACCTGCACGGTGAGCCTCAGTTGCTGCTCGGTCTGGTCCATCGGCCGGCTGTAGAGGTCGGCCACCCGGGTGTGGACACGCAACACGGTCTGGGCGACGCTCAGTTCGTACTCGCGTGGCGCGGGCTCGTAGTCCACGAAGGTGTGCGGGATGTCCGGCTCGCCGACATGACCCGCGCTGAGCGCGATCTCCGCCTCGCCGAAGGTGTTCGTCTCCCGGTGCCCGTCCAGCCCGGCCAGTTCCACGTGCGCCCGCAGCTCGGCGTGCCGGTCCGCCACCTCCCGGTACGCCGTGTGCGGCAACGCCAGCACGGTGGTGGCCGTCGCCGCGCGGGCCGTGAACTCCCAGGCGCCGTCGAGTCCGGCGAGCACGTGGCCGCCGAAGGTGTCACCGTCCGCGAGGAGCCCGACGACCGCCTCGTCGCCGTAGGGTCCCTCCCCGATCTGCTCCACCTTGCCGTGCGCGACCAGGTACACATGGTCGGCAGGCCGGCCGGCCGCCGCGATCACCTGCCCCGGCGCGTACTCCCGCTGCTCGAACCGCGCCGCCAGGGCCCGCAGCGCGGTGCCGTCCTCGAAGCCGCGCAGCAACGGCAGTTCGCCCAGTTCGGCGGGGATCACCGTGACCTGCGCGCCGGTCTGCACGAAGGTCACCCGGCCGTCGCCGACCCGGTACGACAGTCTGCGGTTGACGCGGTAGGTACCGCCGGGCACGTCCACCCACGGCAGCGCCCGCGTCAGCCACCGTGAGCTGATCTCCTGCATCTGGGGGGCGGACTTGGTCGTCGTGGTCAGGTTCCGTGCCGCGGCGGTACCGAGGCTCTGCTGCTCCCGCTCCTCGGCGTCCGCCGCGGGCGTCGTACCGGTCTCGACCGACATCGCTGTCCTTCTCTCGTGTCGCAGTGGTGACGGATCGCATCCGGACCGTCACCTTCCGCGGCTACCCCTACCCCCGCGCCCGTGCCCCGAGTGGTGCCGGGGGGACGGAGCGCGAGGCACGTGCCACCGGGAACTGCCCTCGCACCACCCCCCGCACCACCCCTCACTCCGCCCGGCCACCCCCGGCCCCCGGTTTCCGGTCGCGAGCCACTCGGTTCCCGGCCGTGAGCCCTTGCGATCGCGGATCCCGGGCGCGCCGTTCCGGGGCGCGGCGAAAGCCCTGGTGGTCCGCGGTGCATGCCCAGGCCCCGACCGGGTACGCGTGCCGTGGCCGCCCGGTGCCCTGCCGGACGTGCGGCCTGTACCACCACCGCTACCTGGGGATCTGCCATGGAGACACCCGCACACGACGACTTCCCGACGCCGGCCCAGCGGGCGCTCGACACGCTGGCCGTGAACGCCGAGGACAGCACCGCCCTGGACACGCTCGCACACAGCGACGTGCTGGTCCCGGTCCCGGACGACGCCGCGGAGGCGGCCGACCCCGCGATGATCGCCCTCCCCGTCCTGGAACGCCCCGACGGCGACCCCGTCGTCCCCGTGTTCACCTCGGAAGGGGAGCTGACCGGCCTGCTGCCGACGGTCTCGCGCTATCGCGTGGTGCCGCTCGGCGCGCTCGCCTCGCAGTGGCCCGAGGACAACCTCTCGCTCGCCATAGACGGCAGCTCCGCGCACGCCCTGACGCTCACCTCGGAGGGCGTACGCACCCTGCTGGCCCGGCCGGCGGGCTGAACAAGGCACTCCGGTCACCAGGAGGCCGCCGTGCGGGCCAGAATGGCGCCATGGAATGGATCTCCGGGGTGGCCGGGGGACTGGTACTGATCCTGGTCCTGCGCAGCATCCTGCGCACGCTCGTGGTCCCCCGGGGCCTGTACTCCGTACTGGTGTACCGGCTGTGGTGGGGCCTGCGCCGCGTGCTCTGCTTCACCGCGCACCGGGGCGGCTACCGGGCCATCGACCGCGCACAGACCTGGCTCGCCCCGCTCATGCTGGTCGGCATGCTCGCCGCCTGGCTCGGCGGGGCGTTCCTCGGCTTCGGCCTGCTGCTGTACGCCTTCTCCCCGCTGTCCTGGGGCACCGCGTTCCGGGAGGCGGGCTCCAGCCTGTTCACCCTCGGGTTCGCCGGCGGCGCCCGGCTGCGGCTGTCCGCGCTCGACTTCGTCGCCGCCGCCACGGGCCCGGTCGTCATCGCGCTGCAGATCGCCTACCTGCCCACGCTGTACGCCGCCTACAACCGCCGCGAACTGGAGGTCACCCTCCTGCAGTCCCGGGCCGGCGAACCCGCCTGGGGACCGGAGATCCTCGCCCGGCAGTGGCTGGTCGACACCGAGACCGCGCTGCCCGAGCTGTACCGCTCCTGGGAGCGGCTGGCCGCCGACATGGGGGAGAGCCACGCCACCTACCCGGTCCTGCTGGCGTTCCGCTCGCCCCGCCCCTACCGCAGCTGGCTGGTCGGCCTGATCGCCGTCATGGACGCGGCGGCCATGCAGCTCGCGCTCGCCCCCCGCTCCGCCCCGCCGGAGGCCCGGCTGGTGCTGCGCGCCGGGTTCACCGCGCTGCGCGACATCGCCGCCTCCGTGCGGGCGACCTTCGACACCGACCCGGCCCCCGACGCCCCCATCGACCTGACCTACGCGGAGTTCGAGGAGGCCGTGACCATGCTGGAGAAGACCGGTTTCCGGGCCGAACGCGGCACCGCGGAGGCCTGGCCGCACTTCCACGGCTGGCGGGTCAACTACGAAGAGGTCGCCTACGAGCTGTGCCGCCGCTGCGACGCCGTACCCGCGCTGTGGACCGGCGGCCGCGACTTCGTGTCGGAACCGATCCCGCCGCTCCGCCCGGTGGACCGGCAGCCGCCCGAAGGACGGCCGGAAGTTCCCCCCGTCCGCGGGTAGCGCGGCGCATCCTGAGGGAAGATCCCAGCAGGGGCCGGGGAGACCGAGAGGGGCGGATCGTCGTGAGGGTCGTCCTGCTGGGCACCGCCGCCGGCGGCGGATTCCCGCAGTGGAACTGCGCCTGCGCGCTGTGCGCCGCTGCCCGGGACGGCAAACTGCCCTCCCGGACCCAGGAGTGCGTCGCCCTGACCGGCAACGGCCGGGACTGGTGGCTGCTCAACGCCTCCCCTGACATCCGCGCCCAGCTCACCGCCACGGCCGCGCTGTGGCCGGGACCGGGCCCCCGGGACACCCCCGTCCGCGGCGTACTGCTCACCGACGCCGAGGCCGACCACGTCACCGGCCTGACCGTGCTGCGCGGCGCCCCGGACCTCAAGGTGTACGCGGCCCCGCCGGTGCTGACGGTGCTGACTCCCGCGCGGGGCGCCCTCGACCGCTACGCCCCCTGGGAGTGGGCCGACAGCCTGGCCGACGGCGGGTTCGTGCTGGCCGGCGGCCTGGTCGTCACCGCCCACCCGGTCGGCGCCAAGGTCCCGTCGTACGTTCCGGCCGCGCTCGCCGAGGCTGACGGGCGCTGGGTCACGGCGTACCGCGTCGAGGACCTGGCCACCGGGGGAGTGCTGCTCTACGCCCCCTGCGTCGGCTCCTGGAGCCCCGTCCTGGACGAGCTGTGCGCGGAGGCCGACTGCGTCCTGCTGGACGGCACCTTCTTCACCGCGGGCGAGATGGGCAGCACCGTCCGCTCCGGCCCCCGGCAGGCGGCGATGGGCCATCTCCCGGTCTCCGGCGCACGCGGCAGCCTCGCCGCCCTGGCCCACCACCCTCACACCCGCCGGATCTACACGCACCTCAACAACACCAACCCCCTGGTCGACCCGGCCTCCAGGGCCCGCGCCCAGGTGGCCGCGGAGGGCGTCGAGGTCCTCCCCGACGGGATCGAGTTCGCGCTGTAGTGCCGCGACGGCCAACGGAATTCGCCCTGTCATGCGTGCGGGCCGCGGGTAGGCTGTGACCGGCCGTCGCGGGCAAAGGCGTGCTGGGAAAGCCGCTTCCGTCTCCGAGATGGTGACCGCGAGGTCTGAGCCGGTTCGAGTCCGGTAGCCCGCGGCGGCTCGCCCTTGTGCCGCTCTAGTCGTCCGCGCTTTCGAGCATCCGCTCCAGCACCGCCCGCTGCAGCGGCCGTACCTCGGCGTGCAGGGCGCGGCCCTTCGCGGTGAGCGCCACCCATACGCCCCGCCGGTCCTCGACGCAGACCGACCGTTCCACGAGGCCGTCCTTCTCCAGCCGCCCGATCAGCCGGGAGAGCGCGCTCTGGCTCAGGTGGACCCGGCCCACCAGGTTCTGCACCCGGCAGTGGTCACCCTCGGCCGGGGTCTCGGTGGCGAGCAGGTCGAGCACCTCGAAGTCGCTCGCGCCCAGCCCGTGCGGATGCAGCACCCGGTCGATCTCGCACATGGTGCGCGCGTGCACCGACAGGATGTCCCGCCACTGTTCCTCGAGCCGGGCCTCGGCCGTCTTCACTGCCATACCCGCACCGTAACACCGATCAGGCCAATTGTTGAGTGCGCAACTAGTGCGGGTGCAAGCAGTCGTCCGGCCCTCAGGCCGCCGGGTCCTGGAGCAGCCCCACCATGTTGCCGTCCGCGTCCTTCACCGAGGCGACCAGCCGCCCGTTGCCGACGTCCCGCGCGTCCTGGACCAGCTCCGCGCCCGCCGCCAGCAGCGCCGCCAGCCGCTCCCGCAGATCGGTGACGTGCCAGAACGGCGTCGGCCCGGTCAGCCCCTGGGCGTGCCCGTTCGGGTCGAGGCCGACGTCCTGCCCGGCGGCCTTGAACCCGATGTAGTACGGCTCGTCGGCATACGGCTCGACGCCCAGCAGTGCGCTGAACAGCGCCTTGGCCCGCGCCGCGTCCTTGACCGGGTAGATGATCGTCTGCACGCCTTCGCTCATGGCGCTCTCACTCCTCGCGATAAGGGAACCGGCACTTTCCGGCCGGTGATCCCACGCTAGGGCCGGGGAGCCCACCGCGGCTTCTCCGATCCTGACCGCTTGCTGAAGCGCGCCCCAGCGGGGCGCTGGGGCACCCCCGGCCGAAGGCTGGGGGAGGAACTGCGCGGCCAGCCCCCACACGGCCGCACCCGCCCGACAATGCGCCCCGACACCCCCGGACCGCGCCCGCCGCTCACGTTGATTCGCGTCGCACCAGCTCCGTCGGCAGGATCACCGCCGCCGGGTCCTCGCCCCCTATCTGGGCGAGCAGCACCCGGACCATCTCGGTGCTGATCCGGTCCCAGGGCTGGCGGATGGTGGTGAGCTGCGGGGTCACCGCGGTGGCCGCAGGGGAGTCGTCGAAACCGCCGACAGCGATGTCATCCGGCACCCGCTTCCCGGCCCGCTGCAGCACCGCCAGCACACCCTGCGCCATCAGGTCGGAGGCCACGAACACGGCGTCCAGGTCCGGGGCCTGCGCGAGCAGCCGCTCGGCCCCCGCCTCGCCGCTCGCCTTGCTGTAGTCCCCGGGCACGACGAGCGCCTCGTCGACTGCGATGCCCGCCTCGGTGAGGACCTCCTTGTACCCGGCCAGCCGCTCCACACCGCCCGGGGTGTCCAGCGGCCCGGTGATCATGCCGATCCGGCGGCGCCCCACGTCCAGCAGGTGCCGGACCATGTCGCGGGCGCCGTCCCGGTCGTCGGCGGCCACGTAACTGACCTTCGAGCCGAGCCCGATCGGCTTGCCGCAGGCCACCAGCGGCACGCCCGCCTCGCGCAGCTCCTCCGCGACCGGGTCACCGGAGTGACTCGACACCAGCAGCACCCCGTCGACGTGCCCCGCGGTGATGTACCGGGTGATCCGCCGCCGTTCGTCCTTCGTGCCCGCCAGCATCAGCAGCACCGGGATGTCGTGGCTCGCCAGCGCCTGCGTGCAACCGCTCAGCAGGACATTGAAGTTGGGGTCCTCGAAGAACCGCTCCTGGGGTTCGGTCAGCAGGAAGCCGACCGAGTCCGAACGCCCGGTGATCAGCGAACGGGCGTGCCGGTTCACGACGTACCCCGTCCTGCGGATGGCGTCGTTGACCGCCTCCGCGGCGGCGGGGCTGACGTAGTGCCCGCCGTTGAGCACCCGCGAGACGGTGCCCCGTGAGACACCGGCCTCGCGCGCCACGTCATGGATCGTCGGCGGTTTGCGCCGGCCCCCCGCACTACTGCTCATGGTCATGACTTTACGGCCCCGGACAGCAGGTCAAGGCTCCAGAAGCGCTGAATGACCAGGAAGAGCGCGATCAGCGGCAGGACGGCCAGGAACGCGCCGGTGATCACCAGGGTGTACAGGGCCGGGGTGCTGGCGCCCTGTTCCAGGAGCGTGTACAGACCGACCGTGAGCGGGAACCTCTCGTCGTCGCTGAGCATGATGTACGGCAGCAGGAAGTTGTTCCAGACGGCCACGAACTGGAACAGGAACACCGTCACCATGCCGGGGATCATCATCGGCAGCGCGATCCGGGTGAAGATCCGCCACTCGCTCGCCCCGTCCATCCGCCCGGCCTCCACCACGTCGGAGGGCACGGCGGCGGCCGCGTAGATGCGGGAGAGGTAGACGCCGTACGGGGAGAGGATCTGCGGGAGCAGCACGGACAGGTAGGAGTCCGTGAGGTTGGCCTTGGCCAGGAGCAGGTACTGCGGGATGGCGAGGATGACCGGGGGCATCAGCACGCCGGCGAGCAGCACGTTGAAGATCGTCTCGCGGCCCTTGAAGCGGTAGGTCGCCAGGGCGTAGCCGCTGAACGCCGACACGCCCGTCGAGACCACGGCACCGAGACCGGCGTACAGGGCGGAGTTGCCCATCCACTTCCAGTAGATGCCGTCACGGTAGGCGTCGAGGTCCTTCAGGTTGTCGGCGAAGCCGGAGCCGGGCAGGAAGGTGAACGTGGAGAACAGTTCGCTGCCGGACTTGGTGGACGCGATCACCACCCAGGCCACCGGCAGCAGCGTGTAGATCGCGCCGAGGAGCAGGGTGGCCGTCGGGATCAGGGCGATCCGGCGGCGCAGCGGCGGTCCCTGCGCGGTTCCGGGCGTCGTACCGGCCGCCGGGGCGGCCTTGCGGACGGCAAGAGAACTCATGGTGCTGCCTCCTGCTTGTTGCGGCGGTTCGCGGCCCGCAGGAACCCGAACGACAGCACCAGCGTGGCGATGGCGATCAGGGTCGCCTCGGCGGCCGCCGAGTAGATGTCACCCCGGCGGAAGGCGTCCTGGTACACCTTCATCAGCGGGCTCCAGCTCAGGTTGACGGAGTTGGTGAACGGCTTGATGGTCATCGGCTCGTTGAAGACCTGGAGCGTCGCGATGATCGAGAAGAAGAAGGTCAGCACCAGCGAGGGCGCCACCATCGGGATCTTGATCCGCAGGGCGATCTGCCGCGGGGTGGCGCCGTCCAGCTTCGCCGCCTCGTACACCTCGGCCGGGATGGACCTGAGCGAGGTGTAGATGACGATCATGTTGAAGCCGGTGCCGCCCCACACCGCGATGTTGGACAGGGCCAGGTACAGCGGCCCGCCGTCCAGCAGGTCGGGCTGCGGCAGGTGCAGCTTCTCGAGCACGTAGTAGAAGGGGCTGACGTCCGGCAGGTACAGGAAGCCCCACAGCAGCGCGGCCACCACGCCGGGGATGGCGTACGGCAGGAAGATCGCGAGCCGGGTGAACGGGGCGAGGCGGACCCGCTCGGAGTCGAGCATCAGGGCGAACAGGAGGGCGAGGCCCAGCATCACCGGGACGACGATGCAGCCGTAGCCGAGGACGCGCAGCGCACCGTCGTAGAACTCGTTGTCGGTGAGGGCGTCCTTGTAGTTCTCCAGGCCGGCCCAGACCTCGGTGCGGGCGCCGGCGCCCAGGCCGAGCCCCGAGACGTGCACCTTGCGGAAGCTGAGCCAGACCGCGTACCCGATGGGCAGCGCGAAGAACAGCGCGAAGAGGAGCGCGGCGGGGAGAAGGAAAAAGTAGGGGGCGCTCCGCGCTCGTTTGAGGGTGGTGGTGGGAGACGGGTGGGCGTACGGGGCCCCCTTGACCCCGTACGACCTCCGGACGGTGGGGCTGGTCACTGAGAGACCTCGAAGCCCTGCTTCTTCATGTCGGCGACGGTGTCGTCCTGCATCTTCTGCAGGGCGGCGGTGAAGTCCGACTTGTTCTTCGCGGCGGCGCCGAACGCGTCGTTGAACGACGAGTAGGCGACGTTCACGTTCGGGCCCCAGGCGGAGGGCGCCGTGGTCTTCGCGATCTCGGCGGCCTTGGTGTAGAAGTCCGACTGGTTCGAGAAGTAGTCGGGCGAGGCGGCGAAGGCGCCGCTGGTCTGCGCGTTCGTGGCGGCCGGGTAGATGCCGCTCTCCTTGGCCAGCGCGTTGAGCGCCTCGCCGTCGGTGTTCAGCCAGGCCGCGAACTTGGCGGCGGCCGCCCGGTGCTTGGAGTCGGTGGTGACGGCGGTCGAGGAACCGCCCCAACTGCCCGTGACATTCTCGGACTTGGACCACTGGGGGAGCGGGGCCATCGCCCACTTGCCCTTGGTGTCGGGCGCGGCCGTGGTCAGCGTGCCCGGCGCCCACACGGCGGAGACCCAGGCGATCTGCTTGCCGGTGTCCAGCGCCTTGTTCCAGGCCGGGGTGTACATCGGCTGGTTGTCGATGACGCCCTCCTTGACCAGGCCGCCCCAGAACGAGGCGACCTTCTGGGTGGCCGCGTCGTCGATGGCGACCTTCCACTTGTCACCGGAGGTGGTCCACCACTTGGCACCGGCCTGCTGGGCGAGGCCCGCGAACAGCCCGGAGTCGTTGGCGGAGAACGTGGTCAGGTCGAGGCCGGGTGCCTTCTTCTTCAGCTGACGGGCGTCCTGGGCGAACTCGTCCCAGGTGGTCGGCACCTTGAGGCCGTACTTCTTGAAGAGGTCCGCGCGGTAGTAGAACATCATCGGGCCGATGTCCTGCGGCACCGCGTACACCGCGTCCGTGCCCAGGGTGACCTGCTGCCACACCCCGTCGGCGAACTTGCTCTTGGCGTCGCCGACGCTCTTCGATATGTCGGCGACCGCGTCGTTGCTGACCAGTGTCGGCAGCGCCTGGTACTCGGCCTGCACCAGGTCGGGGCCGTTCTTCGCCTTGTGCGCGGTGAGGATCTTGGTGACCAGCGTGTCGCCGGACGCCTGCTTCTTCACCGTGACGGTGATCTGCTCCTTCTTGCCCTCGCCCTTGTTCCACAGGTCCACGACCTTGTCCATACCGGGCGCCCAGGCCCAGTACGTGAGCGAGACCGGTCCGGAGTCGGCCTTGCTGTCGTCGTCGGACGAGCCGCAGGCGGCGAGGGCGGTGGCGCCGAGCGAGATGGCGACGGCGGTTGTCACGAGGCGGCGGCGCTTCGTGTGCGGCATGGATCTCTCCCCTGACCTGGGCCCCCGCACGTCGCGGGAACCTGCCATGCAGATGTGTGAGCGTTCTCAGACCCGGATCATCGCCCGTCGCGAGTCCGCGTCCTGCTCTGTGAGCGTTCACAGTAGAGAAACATCCCGGACACTTGTCAATGGTTGTTGCTGTGCGGTTATGTTGGGCTCACGCCACGATCGTTGTGTGTGAACGTTCCCAAATGATCAATTAAACGGGAGAGATCCATGCCGGACACCACCCCCAGGGGCCTGACCAGGCTCGCCTTCGGTGGGGACTACAACCCCGAGCAGTGGCCGGAAAGCGTCTGGGACGAGGACGTCCGGCTGATGCGCGAGGCCGGGGTCACGATGGTGAGCGTCGGGATCTTCTCCTGGGCCCTGCTGGAGCCGGCGCCGGGGGAGTACGACTTCGGCTGGCTCGACCGGGTCCTCGACCTGCTCCACGAGAACGGCATCCGCGTCGACCTCGGCACCCCGACCGTGGCGCCGCCCGCCTGGTTCTACCGCGCGCACCCCGAGGCGCTGCCGGTGACCGCGGAGGGCGTGCGCTACGAGTTCGGCTCGCGCGGCGCCATCTGCCACTCCAACGCCGACTACCGCGCGGCCGCGGCGAACATCACGGCCCGCCTCGGCGAGCGCTACGGCCACCACCCGGCCCTCGCGCTGTGGCACGTCCACAACGAGTACGGCGTCCCGGTCTCGGCCTGCTACTGCGACTCCTGCGCCGCCCACTTCCGCCGCTGGCTCACCGGCGCGTACGGCACCGTCGACGCGGTCAACGCGGCCTGGGGCACGGCCTTCTGGGGCCAGCACTACACGGACCTGGCGCAGATCAACCCGCCGCGGATCACCCCGACCGTCGGCAACCCGGGCCAGACCCTCGACTACAAGCGGTTCGCCGACGCCACCATCCGCGAGAACTTCCGCATGGAGCGGGACATCCTGCACCGCCTCTCGCCCGGCGTCCCGGTGACCACCAACTTCATGACCGCCCTGAGCCAGTGCGACTCCATGGACTACTGGGCCTGGGGCCGCGAGGTCGACCTGGTCACCAACGACCACTACCTGATCACCGACGGCCGCCGGACCCACGTCAACCTCGCCATGGCCGCCGACCTCACCCGCTCGGTCGCCGCCGGCGCCCCCTGGCTGCTCCTCGAACACTCCACGTCGGGCGTCAACTGGCAGCCCCGCAACCCCGCCAAGGCCCCCGGCCAGATGGCCCGCAACTCCCTCGCGCACGTGGCCCGCGGCTCCGACGGCGCGCTGTTCTTCCAGTGGCGGCAGTCCCGGCGCGGCGCCGAGAAGTTCCACTCGGCGATGCTCCCGCACGGCGGCACCGAGACCAGGGTGTGGCGCGAGGTCGTCGAACTCGGCGCCTCCCTCGACTCGTTGAGCCAGATCAGGGGCACCCGCACCCGGGCCGACGTGGCCGTCCTGTGGGACTGGCAGTCCTGGTGGGCGCAGAACCTCCAGTGGCGCCCCAGTGAGGACCACGATCCGCGCGAGCGGGCCGACGCCTTCTACGAGGCCCTCTACGACCGCCACCTCACGGTCGACTTCGCCCACCCGGAAAGCGACTTGTCGGCCTATCCCCTTGTCGTCGTGCCGGCCCTCTACCTGATGACGGAGGCCGCCGGGAACAACCTCCGGGAGTACGTCGAGAACGGCGGCACCCTCGTCGTCTCGTACTTCTCCGGGATCGTCGACGAACACGACGCGGTGCACGAGGGCGCCTACCCGGGCACCCTGCGCGAGACCCTCGGCCTCACCGTCGAGGAGTTCTCCCCGCTCCTGAAGGACCAGCGGGTGCGGCTGACCGGCCCCGACGGCTCCGAGCTGACCGGCGACGTGTGGACCGAGTTCGTCGTCCCGGGCGGCGCCGAGACCGTCTGGAGCTACGCCGACGGCCTCACCGCCGGCCGCCCGGCGGTCACCCGGCACCAGCTGGGGGAGGGCACCGCCTGGTACGTCTCGACGCGCCTGGACGCGCACGGCCTCGACGCCCTCCTCGGCCGGGCCGCCGAGGACGCCCGGATCGCGCCCCGTGCCGAACTGCCCCGCGACGTCGAGGTGGTCCGCCGCACCGGCGAGTCCGGGAGCTTCCTCTTCGCGATCAACCACACCGCCACCGACGCCAAGGTGCCGCTGGAGGCACACGGCACCGAACTGCTGACGGGCGAACGCGCCGCAGGCCGCCTCGCGGTCCCCGGGGGCACCGTCCGGGTCGTACGACTCGACGGCTGAGCCCGTCCGCCGGGCCGGGCGGAGCCGCCGGCCCGGACCCGCCGAGACTCCCCTCCGTCCGCGAGTGCCACGAGAGCCGCGGGCGGAGGGGCCTCCTCCGGCCCCGCCGGAGGACACCCCACCCCAGTCACGTCGAAGGGACGACGGACGATGATGTTCCATCCCAGACGCACCCTCAGAGCCCTGCTGCTGCCGCTCCTGGCCGGGCTCGCCCTCACCGCCCTCCCGGCGCAGACCGCCCAGGCGGCGAGCACCCTCACCAACGGCGGCTTCGAGTCGGACGGTGCGGGTGTGGCCACGCCCACCGGCTGGTCGGAGTACGGCGACACGGGCGCCTCGTACACCGAGTCCGGCGGCCACAGCGGCAGTTACCGCCTCAGCCACTACTCGGCCGCCGCCTACAAGGTGGAGACCTACCAGTACCTGTCGGGGCTGACCAACGGGACCTACACCCTCACCGCCTGGGTCCGCTCCAGCGGGGGGCAGAACTCCGCCTACATATCCCTGAAGAACTGCGGCAGTTCGGACCAGAGGACCGACCTGCCTGTCTCCACCAGCAGCTGGGTACGGATCGTCACCTCGATCGCGGTCACCAACAACCAGTGCACCATCAGCATCTACTCGGACGCCAACGCGGGCAACTGGATCAACGTCGACGACCTGACCTTCGCGTCCGGCTCGACCGGCCTGTCCATCAAGGGCGCCGACATCTCGTCACTGGCCAAGAGCGAGGCCAAGGGCGGGGTCTACAAGACCAGTTCCGGCACCACAGGGGACGCGGTCACCATCCTCAAGAACGCCGGGATGAACTACGCGCGCCTGAAGGTCTGGGTCAACCCGGCTGACGGCTACAACGACAAGGCGCACGTCCTGGTCATGGCCAAGCGCATCAAGGCCGCCGGCATGAAGCTGCTGGTCGACTTCCACTACTCGGACACCTGGGCCGACCCCGGCGCCCAGACCAAGCCCGCCGCCTGGGCCAACGACTCCTACAGCCGGCTCAAGACCGACGTGTACAACCACACGTACGACGTCCTCAACGCGCTGAAGGCCCAGGGCACCACCGCCGACATGGTCCAGATCGGCAACGAGATCAACGGCGGCATGCTCTGGTCCGAGGGCTCCACGAGCAACTGGTCCCAGCTCGCCGGCCTCATCAACTCCGGCTACAGCGCGGCCAAGGCGGTCTCCTCCTCCACCCAGGTCGCCCTGCACCTGGCCAACGCGGGCGACGACGCCACGGTCCGCTGGTGGTTCGACAACGCCAAGACCTACGGCATCAACTACGACGTGATCGGGCTGTCGTACTACGGCTACTGGCACGGCTCACTGGCCGCCGCGCAGACCACCCTGGACGACGTGGCCTCCCGCTACTCCAAGCCGGTCTTCATCGCCGAGACCGCCTACCCGTTCACCCTTGCCCAGGACGACTCGCTGGAGAACCAGATCGACACCAGCAGCGAACTGGTCACCGGCTACCCGGCCACCGCCGCGGGCCAGCTGGCCTGGATGAACTCCGTCGCGAACATCGTCGAGGCCGTCCCGAACGGCCGCGGCCTCGGCGTCTTCTACTGGGAGGCGACCTGGACCGCCGTCACCGGCAACGGCTGGGACCCGACCGACGCCTCCTCCGGCAACGGCTGGGAGAACCAGGCCCTGTTCGGCTACGACGACAAGGCGCTGTCCTCCATGGCGTGGTTCAGCCACCGCTGAACCACCACTGACCGGGGCCCGGCCGTAAGGGGACGGTCGGGCCCCTCCGCCCTGTCCCGGACATGCTCCACGGGCAAGCCCCCGACCGGCCGACCTCGGATGGCCGTTCGATCTCGGACAACGCGCCCCGACCCCCTCACGTGGGGGCTTCGGCTGCGGGACAGTGGGAACACACACTGCGAGGAGGCAGGGACGGAGGCCGGTCGGATGCTGAGGAACGCCACGCGCGCAAGCCGCCTGGAGATTCTGGACTGGCTCAAGGATCCGGCGGCCCACTTCCCGCCCCAGCGCCACGCCGACCTCGCCGAGGACGGCGTCACCGTCCGGGCCGTCGCCGCCAAACTCGGGGTCTCCCGCAAGGTCGCCGGCGCCCATCTGGGCCTGCTGGCCCGTCTCGGCCTGCTGCGCACCAAGCGCATCCGGTACCGCGTCTACTACCGGCGCGACGAGATCCGGATCGCCGAAGTGGCCCGGATGTTCGAGAAGGGCTGGTGAGAGCGGTTACCCCTGCCACCATGGGACTCATGGACCGACCCACACGCCTCGTCCCCCTCCACTACGTAGCCGTCGGCGGCCGGGGCCCGGAGGACGTGGTGACGGATCCGGACGGCCGGATCCTGACCGGCGTCGAGGACGGCCGTATCCTGCGCCTGGACGGGCTCGGTGACCCGGACACCGCCCGGGTACGGACCCTCGCCCGGACCGGCGGCCGCCCGCTCGGGCTCGACCTCCTCCCGGACGGCGACCTGCTGGTCTGCGACGCCGAGCGCGGTCTGCTGCGCGTCGGCCTCACCGACGGCGCCGTCCACGTCCTCGCCGACACGGTCGAGGGGGAGCCGCTGCGGTTCGCGAGCAACGTGGTCGCCCTGCCCGACGGCACCGTGTACTTCACCGCCTCCAGCCGCCGTTTCCCCCTCGACCAGTGGATCGGCGACATCGTCGAGCACAGCGGCACCGGCCGCCTGCTGCGCCTCGCGCCGGGTGCGAGCACGGCCGAAGTGGCCTGGGAGGGCTTCCAGTTCGCCAACGGGCTGACCGTGAGCGGCGACGGCACCTTCCTGATCGTCGCCGAGACCGGCGGGTACCGCCTCACCCGCTACTGGCTCACCGGCCCGCGGACCGGCCGCGCCGAGTTCTTCGCCGAGCTCCCCGGCATGCCCGACAACATCTGGCGCGACGGCGACCTCGTCTGGGTCGCCCTCGCGGGCCCGCGCAACCCCCCGCTCGACGTCTTCCACCACAGCCCCCTCGCTGTCCGCCGGGCGGCCGCCCGGGCCGCCGTGCACGCCCCTTACCGCCCCGTCGGCTCCGTCGCCGTGCTGGCGCTCGACGACCACGGCCGGGTCGTCCACCACCTGGCCCGCCGCGACTCCGGCTTCCGCATGGTCACCAGCGTCTGCCGGACCGGCCGCCACCTGGTCCTCGGCAGCGTCTGGGAGCCCGGCGTCGCGGTCTGCGCGGCCCCCACCGCGAAGTGACCGCCGGGTACGCCCGGCGGTACCCTGAGGCACCCGTCAGGGGCGGTGCCGAACAGGAGACGTACGACCATGACAGCCCCGGAAGCCGAGAGCCTCCGAGTCCAGCCGAGCCCCCGGCGGCGGCCCGAGTGGCGTACCCAGGCACCGGTCGTCGCGGTGGTCGCCGCCGGCGGCGCGATCGGCGCGGTGTCCCGCTACGCCCTCGCCCTGGCCCTGCCCACGGCCGCCGGGGGATTCCCCTGGGCGACCTTCTGGACGAACGTCATCGGCTGCGCGGTGATCGGCGCCTTCCTGGTCCTGATCACCGAAGGGCTCCCCGCACACCGCCTGGTCCGCCCGTTCTTCGGCACCGGCGTCCTCGGCGGCTTCACCACGTTCTCCACCTACGCCGTCGACATCCAGAAACTGGTCGACCACGGCCGGCCCGCCACCGGGCTGGCCTATCTCGCCGCGACCCTGTGCGCGGCCCTCGCGGCGGTGTGGTGCGCGGCCACCGTGACCCGCCGCGTCCTCACCCGGAGGCAGCGATGACGAGACTGACCGGCCGCGCCCTGCGCCTGACCGTCTACATCGGCGAGGACGACATCTGGCACCACAAGCCCCTCTACACGGAGATCGTGCACCGCGCCCACGCGGCCGGGCTCGCGGGCGCCAGCGTCTTCCGGGGCATCGAGGGCTTCGGCGCCTCCTCCCGCATCCACACCTCCCGGCTGCTGTCGCTGAGTGAGGACCTGCCGGTGGCGGTCGTCGTCGTGGACACGGAGGAGCGGGTCCGGGCGTTCCTGCCGCAGCTCGACGAGCTGGTGACCGAGGGGCTCGTGACCTTGGACGACTGCGAGGTCATCCTCCCCCAGTCTCAACTTCGTTCGACCGGGGGGACCCCCATCGTCGGCAGGACTGACGAAACCGGCGAATCGGACGCGAAGGGTAAGAAGTCGTTGTGAACTGGCTGTTGGTCGTCCTCGGTGCCGTCGTCGGTGCTCCGCTCCGCTATCTCACCGACCGCGCCGTCCAGGCCAGGCACGACTCCGTCTTCCCCTGGGGCACCTTCGTGGTGAACGTCACCGGCTGCCTGATCCTGGGCCTGCTGACCGGCGCGGCCTCGGCGGGCGCCGCGAGTCCGCACCTCCAGCTGCTCCTCGGCACCGGGCTGTGCGGGGCGCTGACGACGTACTCGACCTTCTCCTACGAGACCCTCCGGCTTACCGAGACCGGCGCCGGGCTCTACGCTGCCGCCAACGTAGTCGCGAGCCTCGTGGCGGGGCTCGGGGCGGCCTTCGCCGGAGTGGCGATCGCCCAGGCCGTCTGGGCCTAGGACTTGCCTCACACCCGCCCCCTGTAAGACTGTCTACAGCACTGTCGACCAAACTCTGCAGAACTGGATCCCATGAGCGCCATCTCTGTCGGTCAGGCCGCCGTCCTCGGTGTAGTCGAGGGGGTGACCGAGTTCCTCCCGGTGTCCTCCACCGGCCACCTCAAGATCACCGAGGGGCTCATGAACATCCCCGTCGACGACCAGTCCGTCGTCGGGTTCTCCGCCGTCATCCAGGTCGGCGCCATCGCCGCCGTGCTCGTGTACTTCTTCAAGGACATCAAGCGGATCGTCTCCGCCTGGGGCCGCGGACTGGTCAACAAGAACGAGCGCTACCACCACGACTACAAGTTCGCCTGGTGGGTCATCTACTCGACCATCCCGATCGTCCTGGTCGGTCTCGCCGCCAAGCCGCTGATCGACGGCCCGCTCGCCTCCCTGTGGGTGGTCGCCGGCTCGCTCATCGTGGGTTCCGGCGTGATGTGGTGCGCGGACCAGATGGGCCGCCACAAGCGTGGTGAGGACGACACCTCCTTCAAGGACGCGATGCTGGTCGGCTGCTCGCAGATCCTCGCCCTGCTCTTCCCGGGCTTCTCCCGCTCCGGCGCCACCATGTCCACCGCGCTCATCCTGGACCTGGACCGGGTCGCCGCCACCCGCCTCTCCTTCTTCCTCGGCATCCCGGCCCTGACCGGCGCCGGCATCTACGAGCTCAAGGACGCCCTCGGCGCGGGTGTGGGCGCCGCCCCGCTGGCCGTGGGCACGATCGTCTCCTTCGTGGTCGCCTACGCCTCCATCGCCTGGCTGCTGAAGTTCGTCGCCAAGCACTCCTTCAACGCCTTCGTGATCTACCGGATCGTGATCGGCCTCGCGGTCTTCGGCCTGCTCGCCACGGGCACCGTCAACGCCTGACCGGTCGCCGTTCCACGAGTCACCGCTCCGCCGCGGGGTGCGATGCCTGCATTCAGGCGCCGCACCCCGTGAATGTTTCCTTTCTCGAAACCTTGACAGCCTCGTCCCGGAACCCGGAACATCTCACCCGTGAACCTGTCAGACAGCCCGACAGCCGGACAGCCCCCGCGGCGTGTGAGCGCCATGGAGGCCGTACTGGCGCACCTGCGCGCCGCCATCGAACGCGGCGAGTACGCCGTGGGCGACAAGCTCCCCTCCGAGGCGGAGCTCTGCCGCACCCTGGAGATCAGCAGGCCCGTCCTGCGCGAGGCCCTGCGGGCCCTGCAGACGATGGGCCTGACCGTCTCCAAGACCGGCAAGGGCACCTTCGTGGTCGCGAACGCCGTCGAGGACCCCACCTTCGGCGACTACGCGGCCAGCGACCTGCTCGAGGTGCGCCGGCACATCGAGATCCCGGTCGCCGGGTACGCGGCGCTGCGCCGCACCCCGGAGAACCTGGACCACCTGGCCCATCTGCTCGACCGCATGGAGCGGGAGACGGACACCACCGCATGGGTCGCGATGGACACCCTCTTCCACCTCGCCGTGGCCGAGGCCGCCCAGAACCCGGTCTTCCGCCGGGTCATCGAGGAGATCCGCGACGCACTGGCGCGTCAGTCGGCCTTCCTCAACGAGCTGGGCGGCCGCCGAGAGCAGTCCAACCGGGAGCACCGGGCCATCGTCGAGGCCCTGATCGACGGTTCCGAGATCGACGCCGTGGACGCCATGAGCCACCACCTCGACCGCGTCGAGACCACCCTCACCCACATCGTGCGCCCCGCGCGCACGGACCAGCACCAGGAAGGCGGAACCGAGGCGTGAGCGAACAGCACCTCAAAGACGAGACGCGCCCCTCGTCCCGTCATGTCGACGCCGGGGACCACGGCTACAGCAAGTCGCTGAAGCACCGGCACGTCAACATGATCGCCATCGGCGGCGCCATCGGCACCGGCCTCTTCCTCGGCGCCGGCGGCCGCCTCGCCGACGCAGGACCCTCCCTCTTCGTCGCGTACGCGGTCTGCGGCGTCTTCGCGTTCCTCGTCGTGCGCGCCCTCGGCGAACTCGTCCTGTACCGCCCGTCCTCCGGCGCCTTCGTCTCCTACGCCCGGGAGTTCCTGGGCGAGAAGGGCGCCTACACCGCGGGCTGGATGTACTTCCTCAACTGGGCGACCACCGGCATCGCCGACATCACCGCGGTCGCCACCTACACCCACTACTGGGGGATGTTCTCCGACATACCCCAGTGGGTGATCGCCCTGATCGCCCTGGCCGTGGTCCTCACCGTGAACCTGATCTCGGTCAAGATCTTCGGCGAACTGGAGTTCTGGTTCGCGATCGTCAAGGTCAGCGCCCTGGTGATCTTCATGGTCATCGGCATCTTCCTGCTGGTCACCCAGCACCCGGTCGACGGCGCGACCCCCGGCCCGTCCCTGATCACCGACAACGGCGGCGTCTTCCCGAACGGCCTGCTGCCCATGCTGCTGATCATCCAGGGCGTGGTCTTCGCGTACGCCTCGGTCGAGCTGGTCGGCGTCGCCGCGGGCGAGACCGAGAACCCCGAGAAGATCATGCCCAAGGCGATCAACTCGATCATGTGGCGCGTCGGCCTCTTCTACGTCGGCTCGGTGATCCTGCTCTCGATGCTCCTGCCCTGGAACAAGTACACGGCGGGACAGAGCCCCTTCGTCACCGTGCTCTCGCACATCGGCGTCCCGGCGGCCGGCGGCGTGATGAACCTCGTCGTCCTCACCGCGGCCATGTCCTCGCTCAACTCCGGCCTCTACTCCACCGGCCGCATCCTGCGCTCCATGGCCGTCAACGGCTCCGCCCCGAAGTTCACCGCGAAGATGAGCCGCAGCCAGGTCCCGTACGGCGGCATCCTGCTCACCAGCGGTATCTGTGTCCTCGGCGTCGGCCTCAACTTCGTGGTCCCCGCCGACGCGTTCGAGATCGTCCTCAACTTCGCGGCGATCGGCATCATCTGCACCTGGGGCATGATCATGCTCTGTCACCTGCTGTTCTGGCGGAAGACCCAGAACGGCGAACTCACCCGCCCCGGCTACCGACTGCCGGGCTCCCCCTGGACCGAGATCGTGACGCTGGCGTTCCTCGCCGCCGTCCTGGTCCTCATGTACGCCGACGGCGGCGCCGGACGCACCACCGTGCTGTGCCTGCCGCTGATCGTCGCCGCGCTGGTCGCCGGCTGGTACGCCATCCGCGGCCGCCTCGCGCGCCCGTCCACCGGAACCGACGCGTGAACCGCGTACCGGTCCGTCCCGACTCACCCGAGACCAGGCAGTGATGTACAGCAGTTCCCCCGCGGGCGCACCCATCGTCCGTGAACCCCTCCACGCCCCCGTCGCCCACCTCATCCGCGGCGGGGTCGTCGAGGGCATCCACTACGGCTCCGTCGTCGTCCTCGGCGCCGACGGGCAGGTCCAGTTCCAGCTCGGCGACATCGAGGCCGCGTTCTACCCGCGCTCGGCCCTCAAGCCCGTCCAGGCCGTGGCCATGCTGCGGGCGGGGCTGCCGCTCGACGGTGACCTGCTCTCGCTGGCCGCCGCGAGCCACTCCGGCGAGGAGCGGCACCTCGCCGGGACCCGGCGCATCCTCGACCTCGCCGGACTGACGGAAGCCGACCTGCGCAACGTGCCGGACATGCCGTACGGCTCCGCCGTGCGGGACGAGTGGATCCGGGCCGGCCGGCAGCCGTCGCGGCTCGCGCAGAACTGCTCCGGGAAGCATGCGGCGATGCTGTGGACGGCGAAGCTGAACGGGTGGTCGCTGGACGACTATCTCGACCCGGCCCATCCGCTCCAGCAGGCGATCGCCGAGATCGTCGAGGACCTGACCGGGCAGCGGGTCGCGGCGACGACCGTGGACGGCTGCGGGGCGCCGCTGTTCTCCATCTCCCTGCACGGGCTGGCGCGCGCGGTGTCGCGGATCGTGTCCGCCGCGCCGGGTACGCCGGAGGCTCGGGTCGCCGACGCGATGCGGGAGCACGCCGAGATGGCGTCCGGTGCCGGGCGTGACGTGGCCGCGCTGATGGCGGCCGTGCCGGGGCTGCTGGCCAAGGACGGCTTCGAGGGCGTCGAGGTGGCTGCGCTGCCGGACGGGCGGGCCGTTGCCGTGAAGATCGCGGACGGGGCGGACCGGGCGCGGATTCCTGTGACGGCCGCGGCGTTGGCGCGGGCCGGGGTCTCTCCGGAACTGCTTACCGAGTTCGCCGGTGAGGCGCTGCTCGGGGGCGGGCGAGCGGTCGGGTGTGTGCGGCCCGTTCGATCGCTGGAGCCGGTAGAGGCGGCTGTGTGCGCCTAGTGGGGCGGGCCGGCTTGTCGGTCGGCGGCTGCGGGTCCGTTGTGGCTGGTCGCGCAGTTCCTCCCCCAGCCTTCGGCCGTGGGTACCCCCAGCGCCCCTATCGGGGCGCCTCAGTCACGGTCCTGAAAAATCACTCCCTCCGAAAGAGGAAATCCCACCCTCATGACCACCTCCGTCGTCACCCGTAGCGAACACGATCTGCTCGGTGACCGTGATGTGCCCGCCGACGCCTACTGGGGTGTGCACACCCTGCGGGCCACCGAGAACTTCCCGATCACCGGCACGCCGATCTCCGCCTACCCGCACCTGATCGACGCCCTCGCCGCCGTCAAGGAGGCCGCCGCCCTCGCCAACGAGGAGCTGGGGCTGCTGGCGCCCGCGAAGGCCGCTGCCATCGTGGTCGCCTGCCGGGAGATACGGGCCGGCAAGCTGCACGACCAGTTCGTCGTCGACGTCATCCAGGGCGGCGCCGGGACGTCGACGAACATGAACGCCAACGAGGTCGTCGCCAACCGGGCGCTGGAGCTGATGGGGCACCGGAAGGGCGAGTACCAGCACCTGCACCCCAACGAGGACGTCAACCTCGGTCAGTCGACCAACGACGTCTATCCGACCGCCGTCAAGATCGCGACGGTCTTCGCGGTGCGTGGCCTGCTCAAGGCGATGGCGGTGCTGCAGGACTCCTTCGGGCGCAAGGCCGTCGAGTTCCGGGACGTCCTGAAGATGGGCCGTACGCAGTTGCAGGACGCGGTTCCCATGACGCTCGGGCAGGAGTTCTCCACCTTCGCCGTGATGCTGGACGAGGACCGCAGCCGGCTCGCCGAGGCCGTCGAGCTGATCCACGAGATCAACCTCGGCGCCACCGCGATCGGGACCGGGCTCAACGCACCCGCCGGGTACGCCGAGTCGGCCCGCCGGCACCTCGCCGAGATCACCGGGCTGCCCCTGGTCACCGCCGCCAACCTCGTGGAGGCGACCCAGGACTGCGGGGCGTTCGTGCAGATGTCCGGCGTGCTCAAGCGGATCGCGGTCAAGCTCTCCAAGAGCTGCAACGACCTGCGGCTGCTGTCGTCCGGGCCGCGTGCCGGGCTCGGCGAGATCAACCTGCCGCCCGTGCAGGCCGGTTCGTCGATCATGCCGGGCAAGGTCAACCCGGTGATCCCCGAGGTCGTCAACCAGGTCGCCTTCGAGGTCATCGGCAACGACGTCGCCATCACCATGGCGGCCGAGGCCGGGCAGCTCCAGCTGAACGCCTTCGAGCCGATCATCCTGCACTCCCTGTCGGAGAGCATCACGCACCTGCGGAACGCCTGCCGCACGCTGGCCGAGCGATGCGTCGACGGCATCACCGCCAACACCGAGGTGCTGCGGGCCACGGTCGAGAACTCCATCGGCCTGGTCACCGCCCTCAACCCGTACATCGGCTACACGGCGGCCACCGACATCGCCAAGGAGGCCCTCGTCACCGGCCGGGGCGTGGCCGAACTCGTCCTGGAGAAGGGCCTGTTGCCCGCAGAGCGGCTCGCCGACCTGCTGCGCCCCGAGGTCGTCGCCGGCAGCGGCTCGCCCCTCGCCTGACCTGCGAGTACGCATCAGGACCGGCCCGGAGGCACAATGGTGATCATGGCAATGACGTCGTCCCAAGCCTTCCTGCCGGTCCTGGAGCGTATCGCCGAGGAGATAGAGCGCACACCGGGCCGCGGCCGCCCCGCCGACTACATCCCGGCGCTCGCCGCCTGCGATCCCCGCAGCTTCGGCATGGCCGTCGCCGAGCTGGACGGCACGGTCTACGGCGTCGGCGACTGGCGGCAGCCGTTCTCCACGCAGTCCATCACCAAGGTCTTCACCCTCGCCCTCGACCTGGCCCGTGAGGGCGACGAACTCTGGGAGCACGTGGGCCGGGAGCCTTCCGGCAACCCCTTCAACTCCCTGGTCCAGCTGGAGTACGAAAACGGCATCCCGCGCAACCCCTTCATCAACGCGGGCGCCCTCGTCGTCACCGACCGCCTCCAGACCCGTACCGGCGACGCGGCCGGCGAGCTGCTGGGCTTCCTGCGGGCCGAGAGCGGCAACGCCTCCCTGGACTTCGACAAGGAGGTCGCCGCCTCCGAGTCCCAGCACGGCGACCGCAACGCGGCGCTGGCCCACTTCATGGCGTCGTACGGCAACATCGACAACGAGATCCCGGTCCTCCTCGACCAGTACTTCCGCCAGTGCTCCGTCGCCGCCTCCTGTGCCGACCTCGCCTTGGCGGCCACCTTCCTGGCCCGCCACGGCATCCGGGCCGACGGCACTCGCCTGCTGACCAGAAGCCAGGCGAAGCAGGTCAACGCGGTGATGCTGACGTGCGGGACGTACGACGCGGCGGGCGAGTTCGCGTACCGGGTGGGGCTGCCGGGGAAGAGCGGGGTCGGGGGCGGGATCATCGCCGTGGTGCCGGGGCGTTGTGCGCTGTGCGTATGGAGTCCCGGCCTGGACGAGCGGGGCAACTCGGTGGCGGGAGTGGCGGCGCTGGACAGGTTCACGACGCTCACGGGGCTGTCTGTGTTCTAGTGCTCCACCGACCGGGTTGCTACTGCGGGGGGTTTCCGTGTTTGCGGAGCGGCAGGTCGGCGTGTTTGGTGCGGAGCATCGCCAGGGCGCAGGCCAGTACCGCGCGGGTGTCGGCCGGGTCGATGACGTCGTCGACCAGGCCGCGCTCGGCCGCGTAGTAGGGGTGCATGAGCTCGGCCCTGTACTCCTTGACCATGCGGGCGCGCATCGTCTCGGGGTCGTCCGCCTCCGCGATCTGCCGGCGGAAGATGACGTTGGCGGCGCCTTCGGCGCCCATGACGGCGATCTCGTTCGTCGGCCAGGCGTAGGTCAGGTCGGCACCGATCGACTGGGAGTCCATGACGATGTAGGCACCGCCGTAGGCCTTGCGCAGGATCAGGGAGATCCGGGGCACGGTCGCGTTGCAGTAGGCGTAGAGGAGCTTCGCGCCGTGGCGGATGATCCCGCCGTGCTCCTGGCCGACGCCGGGCAGGAAACCGGGGACGTCCAACAGCGTCACGAGCGGGATGTTGAACGCGTCGCACCACTGCACGAACCGCGACGCCTTCTCGGACGCCGAGATGTCCAGCACGCCCGCCAGCGCCGCCGGCTGGCTGGCGACGATCCCGACGGACCTGCCGTCGATCCGGGCCAGCGCGCAGACGATGTTCCGCGCCCAGCGCTCGTGGACCTCCAGGTACTCGCCGTCGTCGACGATCTCCTCGATGACCCGGCGCATGTCGTAGGAGCGGTTGCCGTCGGCCGGGACCAGGTCGAGCAGGACTTCTCCGCGCCGGTCCACCGGGTCGTCGCAGGGTGCGTCCGGCGGGTTCTCGCGGTTGTTCTGCGGGAGGAGCGAGAGGAGGTAGCGGACCTCCGCGATGCAGGTCTCCTCGTCGTCGTACGCGAAGTGGCAGACACCGGAGGTCTCCGCGTGGACGTCGGCGCCGCCGAGGCCGTTCTGGGTGATCTCCTCGCCGGTGACCGCCTTGACGACGTCCGGCCCCGTGATGAACATCTGCGAGGTCTCGCGGACCATGAAGACGAAGTCGGTGAGGGCGGGCGAGTAGGCCGCGCCACCGGCGCACGGGCCGAGCATCACGCTGATCTGCGGGATGACACCGCTCGCCCTGGTGTTGCGCTGGAAGATGCCGCCGTAGCCGGCGAGGGCGGAGACACCCTCCTGGATACGGGCGCCGGCGCCGTCGTTGAGCGAGACCAGCGGGGCGCCGGCCGCGATGGCCATGTCCATGATCTTGTGGATCTTGGTGGCATGGGCCTCGCCCAGAGCGCCGCCGAAGATCCGGAAGTCATGCGCGTAGACGAAGACGGTACGGCCCTCGACCGTGCCCCAGCCGGTGATGACACCGTCGGTGTACGGCTTCTTGGCCTCCAGGCCGAAGCCGACCGCGCGGTGCCGGCGCAGCTGCTCGACCTCCTGGAAGGAACCCGGGTCCAGGAGCAGCTCGATGCGCTCCCGGGCCGTCAGCTTGCCCTTGGCGCGCTGCGCCTCGGTCGCCTTCTCGCTGGGGCCCGCCACGGCCGCCGCACGGATCTCGTGCAGCTCGGCGACCCGGAGCCGGGTCGCCGCCGAGGGGTCGGCAGCCGTCAGTACGTCCGTCATCACCGCTCCTGTTCGTCGGTCGGTGCGCAGCGGCCGCCGGGAGCGGCGTTGCTCCCGGCGGCGGCCGGCTCAGATGAGATCGGGGATCCAGCTGCCGTGCAGCCCCAGGGGGACGGTGACGGGAAGGTGCACCACCGCCACGGGTGCCCCGGCGACGTCCTGGGCCGACAGGATGACGAGGTCGGTCGCGCCGCGGTCGGGGTCGGCGACCAGGGACAGCAGATAGCCGTCGTCCTCTGCGCCGTCCGGGGAGGCCGGCGCGAATACCGCCTCGCTCACCGCGTGCCCGGCCGGGAAGGTGTGCACCTCGCTGCGGCCCGTGCGGAAGTCGCGCTTGAGGATGGCCTCTCCGCTCCTGAGCTGGAAGGTGCCGAGGCCCGAGACGGTGTAGCCGAAGCGGTGCGGGCGAGACACCAGGCGCTCGTCGATCCGCGGGTACTCCTGTGCCCGGTCGTCGAGAGTCTCCTGGACCACCTTGCCGCTGCCGAGATCGAGCGTCCAGCGCTCCAGGACCGGCGGCGGATTGCCGTCGAGCTGCCCGCCCTGCAGCATCCTGGGAAACTTCACCAGGTCGATCACCACACGCTCCTCGTCGTCATAGGAGTTGAGGGTGTGGAAGACCCAGCACGGCTCCACGTCGAACCAGCGGATGCCGTCGGCGTCGCCGTCCCGCGGCAACAGCCCGACCCTGGCGGGGTGCGCGTCGTTCCAGGCGTAGGGGAAGGACGCGCCGCTCATGGCCAGGTCCATGCTGAAGGTGACCGGCAGGTCGTAGACCACCGTGAACCGGTCGGTGAGGGCCAAGTCGTGGATGAGCGGGCTGTCCTGGACCGGGATGTCGACCGTGCGGCTGACCAGGCCCGCCGGGCTCAGCACCGAGTACTGGATGTGCGGCCAGCCCCAGAAGTAGGCGATGGCGTGCAGTTCGCCCGTCGCCGGGTCGCGCTTGGTGTGCGCGGAGTAGGTGCCCGGCAGGGTGCCGCCGAAGTCGGTCGGCCCCAACGAGTTCAGCTCGTAACCCAGTTCGTAGGGGGTCGCGCCACCCTCGCCGAGCGCGAAGGTTCGTCCGGCGTGCCCGATGACATGGGTGTTCGGTGCCGCGTCGATGTCCGAGAACAGGGGGCCCGGCGTCCACTCCTCACCGAGCGCCGTGGCGATGGCCTGCGAGCGCACCCAGCGGTTGCGGTACCACTCGGCCCGCCCCTCCCGCAGCCGGATACCGTGTACCATCCCTGCCCCGAGGAACCAGTGGTAGGCCTCGGCGTCGTCCAGCCCCAGCGGGTTGGGGCCGTTGCGCAGGTAGCGCCCGTTCAGTGCGGCCGGAACGCGGCCCGTCACCGGCAGATCGAACGTCGTCGTCTCCTCCGTGGCCGGGGCGAAGGGTCCTTCGAGGTAGCGGTTGCCCATGGGTGCTCCCGTAGCGTCGGTCCGATGGGCCGATGCTCACAGCGGGGGCTAAAGACCACCTTGGGTGCGGCTACCGAGGGGCTCTGTGACTTGGGTCACCGGCCCGGCCACGTACGTGCTTTCGCTGATGCGTACGAATCTTCGCCCGTGTCAGGGTGGGCGGGCCACATCGTAGGAATCGAACACCTGACGGGGGCATGTACATGCGCTACGAGATCCTCGGTCCACTCCGCGTCACAGACGACGAGGAGGTCGTCACCGTCAGCGCACGCAAGATGCAGGTGCTGCTGGCAGCGCTGCTCATCCGCTCCGGAGAGATCGTCTCCTGTGAGCAGCTCATCGCGGAGATCTGGGGCGACGAACCGCCCCGGCAGGCCACCGCGGCTCTGTACGTCTACATTTCGCAACTGCGCAAGACCCTGGAACGGCCCGGCGGTCCCCGGATCATCGTCACCCGCGCGCCGGGTTACGTCATCGCGCCGCGGGAGGGCGAGCTGGACCTCCAGACCTTCCAGCACCTGGTGAACCAGGGGCGGGCGGCAGCCCGGGCACAGCACCACGCCGACGCGGTGGCCCATTTCAACGTGGCGCTGGACATGTGGCGGGGACCGGCCCCGGTCGACATCAGCAGCGGCCCCATCATCACCGGGTTCACCGCCTGGCTGGACCAGATGCGGCTGGAGTGCACCGAGAAGCTCGTCCAGGCCAACCTCGAACTGGGGCTGCACGACGAACTGATCCCCCTGCTGTTCGCGCTCATCGCCGAACACCCCCTGCACGAGGCCTTCTACCGTCAGCTCATGCTCGCGCTGTACCGTTCCGAGCGGCGCGCGGACGCGCTCCAGGTGTACCGCTCTGCCCGCACGGTGCTGCACCGGGAGCTGGGACTGGAGCCGGGGCGCGGACTGCGCGAGCTCCACCAGGGCATCCTGGCCACGGACCACGGCGGCATCCGGCAGGTGGTGTGAGCGTGCCGCGCAGCAACTGGTTCCGCGGCTACGTGCAGGCCCCGCCCGGCGTGCCCCGACTCCTTTGTCTGCCGCACGCGGGCGGCAGCGCGAGCTTCTACTACCCGCTGGCGCAGCGCCTGGGGGCCGAGACGGAGACGCTCGCCGTGCAGTATCCCGGGCGCCAGGACCGGCGGAGCGAGGAGCCGGTCGCCGAGATCGGGCGGCTCGCGCAGCACGTGGTGGACGCGCTGAGCGGTGAGGACACCCGGCCGCTGGCCCTGTTCGGGCACAGCATGGGCGCGGTGGTCGCCTTCGAGACGGCACTGCGTCTGTCGGCCGCAGGCCGGCCGCCCGCGGTGCTCATCGTCTCCGGCCGCAGGGCACCGTCCCGGCAGGTACCCGAGACCGTCCACCGGCGCGACGACGCCGGCGTGCTGCTGGAACTGCGCAGGCTCGCCGGTACCGACGCCCGGGTGCTCGGCGACCCCGAGCTGCTCGCCATGATCCTCCCGGCGATCCGCGCGGACTACCGGGCACTGGCCGGATACCCGGCGTCGCAGGCGGTCGTGGACTGCCCCGTGGTGGCGCTGACCGGCGATCGCGACCCCGTCACACCGGTCGAGGACGCTCTCGCCTGGCGGGAGCACACCACCGCCGAGTTCGCGTCCGCGGTGTTCCCCGGCGGCCACTTCTACCTCGCGGAGCACCAGGACGAGGTGGTCCGGCTGATCCGGGACGCGGTCAGGAGCCGGGTGTGAACGCGACGGGGGTCGCCGGGTCCTGCGGAGCGGGTGACCCCCGTCGGGCGGTGAGATCCGTGGCGGGCCACGGCAGGGGAACCGGTCAGGTGGCCCTCTGATCCACGGCGGGTCCGGCCGCGATGCCGTCGCCGCCCCGCGCCTTGGGCGCCGTTCGCGCCGGTTCCGTCACCGTCCCCGGCACCCGGGTCCCCGGATGCTCCGCCGCCTCCGCCGTGAAGCCCTCCAGGGCCTCCTTGACCTCGTGCAGTACGTCCGCCGCCTCGGCGCCGTCCACCACGCGGTGGTCGAAGGCGAGGTTGAGCCGCAGCAGCGGGGCGGTGGTGATCTCACCGCCCCGGACCACCGGACGTTCCTCCACCCGGCCAAGACCGAAGGTGAGCGTCGTTCCGCCCACGGAGTGGAAGCCCTGCACGGACCGGTGACCGAGCGAGGTCACCGCGAAGCCGCCCATCATCGCCTCCCGCCGCGCCAGTGAACGCCGGGACAGCCGGAACAGCGTGCGGCCGACGGGCTCCGGCAGCCGCTGCAGCGACCGCACCGGCGCGAACTCCGCCATGGTCTCCGGATCGCCGTCCCGGTAGTGGGCGACCTGCCGCTGGATCTCCGTGAGCGACACTGTGTCCAGCCCGGGCAGCACCGCTGACAGCACCACCCTGCGCCCCCTGAGCCGCTTGTCCAACGTGATCTTGCCGGAGGCTCCGGTGAACTGCCGGACGCGATGAGCGAACAGCCCCCGGTGCACCGCCGCGTTGGCGTCGGGATGAGCGGCGACCACCCGTGCCGCCGTGTACAGCACGTAGGTGAGCGGTGAGCAGGCCTCCCCGTTCACGCGAGATGCCTCCCGGTGGGCCAGCACCCGGGTCATGTCGACCTCGGTGTCGAGGAACACCGGCGAGAAGTCCGCGACGTGGCCGAGGAAGTAGAGGGTGTGCAGCCGGGCGCGGGGAAAGGGCGCGCCGTTCACCGGGGGACCGCCAGTTCGTAGACGTGCGCGAGGCTGGGGGCCTCCAGCACGTCGGGCAGGGACAGGGTACGGCCGGTCTCGCGTTCCAGGACGGTCAGCAGGGTCAGCAGATGCAGCGAGTTCCAGCCGGGCACCTCGTCGAAGACGGCGTGGACGTTCTCCGGCGTCACCTCCAGCCCGGTCTCGTCGCGGACCAGGACGACGAAGTCGTCGATGCTGTTCACAGCGTGCTCTCCTCGTGGGCCGGGGAGGCCGGGCCGGCACCGGCCCGGTCGTCCAGCGTGATGTACGGCGGCGGTGCGAGCAGCTCCGTCAGCCCGTGCCGGAAGGCGGTCACCGTGTCGTCCTGTTCGACGACGGTGAACCCACCGCGTTCCAGGAAGTCCCGCACCTTGCCGTTCTTCGCCGTCAGCCGGTGGCTGCCGGTCACCTCCGTGACACCGCTGTCGTGGGCGGCGCGCAACACCGCTGCCAGGCAGGCGTGTTCGATGCCGCGGGAGAACACCCGGCAGCTCAGGAGGAAGTTGTCGATGTTCAGCCGGGTGCCCTCGCGGTGCAGCAGCACCGCCCCGACCAGCCCGTGGTCGCCGAACCGGTCCGCGGCACGGATGGTCAGGACCCTGGCGTCCGGATCCGCCAGCAGCCGCTCGACCGCGGCCGGCTGGAGCCGTACCGTGGTCAGGTTGAACTGGTTCGTCCGCAGGGTCAGTTGGGACACCCGGGCGGCATCGCCGGGTTCGGCCGGGGCGAGCAGCACTCGGGTGTCCAGCTCGCGCAGATAGCCGTCGAGGGAGTCGAAGCTCTCCAGGAACGACTTGCGCTCGACCTCCTGGCGGTACCGGGCCGGGCGGGCCCGGTCTTCCGCGGTCAGTCCGGCCACGTCGAAGTACCCCCCGGCCAGCAGCCGTTCCGCGTGGAGCGCGGGCTCGCCGTCGAGTTCGACGACCGCGACCTCCGGCAGTTCCCGGCGGACCAGCCCGCACTCGTAGGAGCTGTCGTCCACGAACACGAAGCTGTCGGTGCCCAGGTTGAGTACCTCGGCGAGCTCGCGCAGGCTTTCGTGTTTCGGCCGCCAGCTCGCGGCCACGCTGACGAAGTCCTCCTCCCGCAGGACCATGCCGGGATGGTCGCGGAGCACGCTTCGCACCGTCTCCGGATCGTTCTTGCTGACGGCGGCCAGCAGTACGCCCTGTGCGCCGAGTTGCTTCACCACGCGCTGGAAGTCCTGGAAGGCCGTACCACGGTAGCCGTCGCCCAGCTCGATGCCGTCGGGTCCGTCGTCGCCGAGCACACCGCCCCACAGGGTGCCGTCGAGGTCGAGGACGAGCACTTTGCGGGTGCGCCCGGTGAGCCGGCGGGCGACCGGGCCGATCCGGCGTGCGTACCGGCCGAGCAGTGCGGGTGACAGGTTCGCGTGGGCGTAGGCGCGCAGCCGGGGTTCCGCCACGGGGACGCCCTCGGCGGTCAGCGCGGCGAGGTCCACCACGACCACCGACGGGTACCGCTCGGGCAGGGCCAGCAGCCTGGCGTTCGCCTCGTACCAGAGCCTGCCGAGCCGGGCACGGGCGGCCTCGTCGGTGCAGAGGGCGGTGAACGAGGCGGGCAGGGGGAGGGTGTTGAGGACGAGCACGGCCTTGCTGCGTTCCGTGAACCGGTCCGTCAGCCCTTCGATCGTGCGGAGGGTCTCCGTGAGAGCCCTCTCTATGTCGTCGACGTCCCACGGTCCGGGGAGCGTGTCCGCCACCACGGCATGGTCGAGCAGACAGAGCACCAGGTCGGGGTCGGCCGCGTACAGACCGCTCTCCGGGTCGGCGAGGTCGAAGATCCAGGAGTCGAAGTCGGAGACCACGGGGCGGGTGACGATCCCGGCGGCGGCGAACTCGGCGGTCAGGGCCGGAACCAGGTCCGCAAGGGTGCCGTGTCCGGTGACGGCCACCGTGAGTGCGGCGAGCCCCGGGTGCGCTGCCCGCAGGGCCGCCGGGTCGAGCATGGCCAGCCGACGGCCCGCCGTGATCCGCCGGCCGTCGTCGAGTACGTCGAGCAGCGGTCCGATCCCGGGGAACTCCGAGAGCAGTCTGCCGTCCCGGTGCAGGGCCAGCAGTTCGTCCAGCGCGTCCGGTCGGCTCGTCACCATTCCGGTCCTTCCGGGAAACGGGTGGTCGTACTCGGGGTGTGTCTCCACATTCCGAGACGGCCCTAAAGACGCTCTTACGCGTCCCTTGCCGCGTTTCCCTCCCGGGTGCCGCCGCGGCCCGCCGCCGGGCGGCCGCGACGGCCCGGCTCACCAAGCCTGGGCCGCCCGTTCGTCCCCGGGAACCCGCTCCCCGGCCGGCCCGCTCTGCCCGGCCGCTCCCGCCAGCAGCAGGGCCAGCGAGGTGCGTGAGTCGATGTTGAGCTTGCGGTAGATCCGCGTCAGATGCACCTCGACCGTGCGCGGGCTCAGGGACAGCTGGCGGGCGATCTCCCTGGTCTTCTTCCCGTCGCCGACCATGGCTGCGATCTGCCGCTCCCTGGGCGTGAGTTCGGACATGGCCACCGGCTCGGCGGTGGGCGTGCGCAGCTGCCGCAGATAGGTGCCGATGGTCTCGGAGCCGATTCGATGGGCGAGTTCGACGGCGAACTGCTGCATCGACGCGGCGTCGTCGGCGCGTCCCGCCGCCGCGGCGCACGAAGCGCCGGCCATCAGGGCGAGGGCCTGGTCGCGGGTCATGCCGGCCGAGGAGAACAGCATGCCCGCCGTCCGGTAGCTCTCCAGAGCGGCCGCCAAGTCGTCGCGGGTGCGCAGCGCGTGTCCCCGGGCGATGCCGGCGTGCGCCCGGTGTGCGGCCAGGCCGGTGGCCCGCGCGGCCTCCTCGGCACGGCTCGCCCAGCCGTCCGACGTCTGCACCGGATCGGCCGGCGCGGAGAACGCCCGCCCCGACTCCATCACCGCTCCGGCCAGCAGTTCGTAGGACCGGGCCCGCAGCACCGTCGGCAGCTCCTGGAGTGCCGGGCCGCCGCCGCTGTCGAAGACCAGGGTGACCGCCCTGCGCCGGTCCCCGCGCAACCGTGCCACGGACGCCAGGACGAGCGGGGCGGCCAGTGCCCAGCTGAACTGCGCACCCTGCAGGACGGTCACGGCCTCTTCCGCGAGCCGGAGCGCGTCCTCGCCGGGATCCGTCCAGGCCGCCCCGAGCGCCTCGACGGCCAGAGCCAGGCCGTGCACGTGCCGGGCCTGCGAGGCCCGGGCGCGGGCCCCGGCCTCACGGGCGAGGTCACGGCTGACGGCGGGCCGGCCAATCTGCAGGTGGGTCACGGCCATGCCGAGCAGTAGCACGGGCAGCAGGTGGCACCGGCCGTACTTGCGTGCGATGGACACCCCGCGTGCGAAGTGCCGCTGGGCGTTGTGGAAATCGTAGGTGAGCGCCTCGCTCCAGGCCAGCGCCATCAGATACGACAGCCGGGCGGCCAGATCGAGGTCGGTGAAGCGGTCGATCAGGGCGGACGCCTCGGACAGCGCGGCCCGTGCGCTGTCCATCCGGCTCTCCAGGGCGGCACCGAGGCCCTGCAGGGCCAGCGCCCCGGCTTCGGCGAGGCCCGAGCGGTGGGCGCGGGCGACGCGCAGCGCCAGGTCGATGCGCCCGGGCTGCGGCGGGCGGCCGTCGAGGGCGGCGATCAATCCCTCGGTCACGATCATCTCGACCGTGTCCAGCGGCGGTTGGGGCATTTGCTCAAAGCGGGCCAGCTCCGCGGTGAGCAGCGCCTCCGCTTCTGGGTAGTTGGCGAGCAGCGTCTCCACCTGGGCGTAGAGCGCGATGGTGGCGGCCGGCGCCAACTCGTGCTGGGAGCGCAGGGCGTGCAGCAGGTCACGGCCGGCTTCCAGCCGCCCCTCGGTCCCCACCGACGTGGCCAGGATGGTGGTCAGGGCGCGGTGCAGTTCGTCGTCCTCGGCCGGAGTGACGTGCAGCGCCGCCCGGGCCCAGCGCGCGGCCGATCCAGGGTCGGTGCGCAGCGCCTCCTGGGCCGCCCGGTGCAGCAGTTCCACGTCGCCGGGCATGGGGTCGCCGAGGCAGTGCTCGACGTGGGCGGCGAGTTCGACCGGGGAGGCGGATCGTGCGGCCAGGAAGTCGGCGGCCCGGCGGTGCCCCGCGGCGAGCCAGGCGGGGTCGGTCCCCTGCTCGACGACCTTGCGCAGCAGCGGGTGGCGGTAGGACAGCCGGATACCCACGGCGCACAGGAGGTCGCGGTGGAGCAGGCCGTCCAGTGCCCGGACCGCGCGGGGGATGTCGAACTCGGCGACCGCCGCGATCGATTCGAGGTCGAACGACCGGCTGCCGAGCAGGGCCGCGGCCCGCGCGGCGGCCAGTTCGTCGGGGTGCAGCCGGGCTATCTCCGCGAGTACGGGAGCCGCGTAACGCTCCGGAATGGCGCCGTCCGGCCCGGCCTCGGCGAGGGCCAGCAGGAAGAGCGGGACACCCTGGCTCTGCCGGTGCAGTTCCAGCAGGCGGGCGTCGGAGACGGGCAGCCCGAGTATGCGTGCGGACTCGGCCGGAGCCAGCGGCCCCAGGTCGACCCGCTCGACGGTGCCCTGCTCGACGCCGCGGGCCAGTGCGGTGCGCGGGCCGTGGGGCAGCTGCTTGGGCCGGTGGGCGAGAACGAGGAGCAGCGGGACGGCGGCGGTCCGCCGCATCAGCTGCTCGACCAGTTCGGCGGCGCCGCGGCCTGCCCAGTGGAAGTCGTCGAGCAGGACCACCGCCCGGCAGTCGCGGGCCGGGGACGGCAGGGCGCCGAGCGCCTCGTGCAGCAGCCGTCCGTTCGCTGGAAGCGACGCACCCGGGAACAGCGCTTCGCCGGCCACCCGGACGAATTCCGGCGTTTCGGCGGGCGTCGGAACGTTTTCCGGAATTTCCGCTTCCGTATAGTGCGCATTGAGAACCGCCATGCCCAGGCGCTGCGCTTTCGCGGATATCGCGGCCAGCATCCTGGATTTTCCGGTGCCCGGCGGCCCGGCAATTTCGATGACGCGCCCCTGTCCGCTTTTCAGTGCCATCAGGGCACTGTGGAGTTTGTCCATCTCCGCTCGTTGGGATATTGGGACGGGAATTTCTGCGGCGATCGTGCCAGACGTCATGGTGCCCCCGTTGATTTCCAGGAAAGCGGTGGTCGGCCGCGGTGACGTCGATCATGTCACGGTCGCGGCGACGGTCCCGGCGCCATGGGCCGAAGGCCCGCGGCTGTGCTCGCCATTGAGCTCGGGTGTCACGGTCACTCGTGCTACGGTCGCGGCGGTCGAGGTGCGCCGCCACTCGTACATCGACAGTGACCGGATCCGAGCGGGAGGGCAACGTCTCTATCGGACGAAAGGCGCAGGCTCGCCCGGGGGGTGGCGGGAAGACGCACCGTCCAGCCTTTCTGCTTGATCGTAATCCGCATCACAAATTTAGATCAAACGGATAGTGAATGTCAAGGTGCCCCAAGTCGGGCAAGGAATGCCGCATCTTCCGGCATGTCATAATCATGCTGGGTATCTCCTTTAGTGAGACTTTGGCGGTGTGTTGTGGACTGCCTTTATGACCGTTGCCTACGTGGTCGGAGGCCGCGTCAACCTGGACGCCGCGACGACCGTCCCTTTCCATGAGGCCTTCGCCGCCGTCCGCGAGGCCTATGACCGTGCCGCACGGTGGACCGGCCTGACGGTTCCCCAGCTGCTCACCGACGAGCTGCCCGACGATCCGGAGGAGCGGCAGAGCCGCGGATCGCTGCGCCAGGCCGCCCTCGTCCTCGGGCTCGCCGACGTGCTCGCCGAGCGTGGCGTCACCCCCTCCGTCACCGGCGGCGTCAGTCTCGGCGGCATGACCGCAGGGGTCCTGGCAGGTGGCCTCGGGCGGGACCACTACCTGCGCTTCCTGCACCAGCAGCGACTGGTGCCGCACCTGCCGCCGGACGCCCCGGAGCAGGCGGTCGCCCGTGCCTTCGTGCCGGCCGAGGACGACCCCGCCGGCTATCACGGCGCCGCCCGGCCCGGGGTCCACCTCGCCGGGGACTTCGGCCCGGTGCTGGAGGGCACCAAGCGGATGCTGCTGCTAGGCGGCCGACGCACCGCGATCGAGAAGCTCGCGGCATCCCTGCCGGAGCGGACCGTGCTCGTCCTGGAGGGGCAGACCATCGCCGCCCACACCGAACTGCGCGCACACGAACGGGAGTTCCTCTCGGCGTATGTGAACGCCATGCCCTTCACCGATCCCCCCGTGCCGGTCTGCTCCGCGGTCCAGCCCGACGCCCGGGCACTGACCACCGCCGAGCAGGTGCGCGATCTGTTCGACCGTAACCCCGTCGCACCCATCACCATGCCTGGCATGCTCGCCGAACTGGGGCGGCTGGGCACCCGACTGGGGGTGGTCTTGGGCAGATCCATACCCAAGGGGGTCATCGACTTTCCCTTTCCCGTGGTGCACGTGCAGGAACCGGCCGACGTGGAGCAGGCGGTGACCGCCGCGACCCAGGTGGCCGACAGCGGGGCCCGTGTCTGACCGCCGGGCCGGAGTGCCGCTCTCGGTCCTGGACATCGCACCCGTCGTACAAGGGGCCACCGTGGCGGAGACGATGGCCCGGACGCTCGACCTCGCCCGCCATGCCGAACGGCTCGGCTACCTGCGGCACTGGTTCTCCGAACACCACAGCACGCTCAGCCTGGCGGCCTCCGCGCCCGCCCTGCTGGTCGCCGAGGCGGCCCACGCCACGCGCACGCTGCGGGTGGGGGCCGCCGGGGTGTTGCTGGCCCACCAGCGGCCGTTGCTGGTCGCCGAGCAGTACTGCACGCTGGCCGCGTTCCACCCCGACCGGATCGACCTCGGCGTCAGCCCGGCGACCGGCAGCCTGAACCCGGCCGTCCAGATCGCCCTGCGCGGCGGGGCCGGCCCCTGCACCGCGGAGGACTTCGCCGCGCGCACCGAGGAACTGCTGCGGCTGCTGGATCCGGCGACGGACACGGCCGGCGGTGTCCTGGTGACGCCCAGTCCGGACAGCGGGCCGCCCGTCTGGATGGTGGGCCGGGACGAGACCGACGCCGTGCTCGCCGGCCGATGCGGGCTGCCCTTCGTCTTCGGCTACCACTTCAGCCCGCACACCGTCGACGCCGCCCTCAAGGCGTACCGGTCGGCCTTCCGGCCCAGCGAACGATGGCCGAAACCATACGTCGTGCTCGACGTCCTGGTGCTGCTGGCCGAGACCGGGGAACGGGCCCGGTACCTGGCCGGCCCGCTGGAAGTGGCCGCCCTCCAGATGCGCGAGGGGCGGCTCGGCCCCTATCTGCGCCCGGAGGAGGCCGAGGCCGTTGCCGCCGGCTGTCCGGCCGGGCAACGCGCCGAGGTGCGGGCCCAGTTCGACAGCCAGGTGGTCGGGGACCCCGTGGCGGCGCGCCGCGCCCTCGCCACGCTGCTCGAACGTACGGGCGCCGACGAAATCATGGCGATCACCATCGTCACCGACCACGCGGCCCGGCTGCGCTCCTACGAACTGCTCGCCGAGGTCGCCGCGGATCTGCGGACCCGAGCGCTCCGCTGAAAGCGCCGTACGGCGACGGCAGCTTCCGTCCCGCCACGGGGAACCGGCCTCGTGGCGGGACGGCGCTGTGTGGACTACGCTCCGGGGCCGAACCAGGTTTCCAGGGCGGTCAGCAGGCCCTTCTCGTCGGACCCGGCCCACGCGACGTAGCCGTCGGGCCGGACGAGCAGGCCCGGTGCGTCGAGTCCGGGGACGGCCGGGACAGCGGCCCGCGCCACCCGGTCCGACCAGCCGGGCACGTCGCCGGGAGCATCCGGGTCCCCCTCGCGGACCAGCAGGACGCCGAGCCCGCTGTGCACGGCCCCGGCGGCGGCCTCGGGCAGGACCGGCAGCGGACGGCCGACCAGCGGCGAGACGCCGGTCGACGCCTCGGGCAGGATCCGCTCCAGGGGATAGCGCACGGTCGTGACCGCGCCGACCAGATGCTCCACGACCTGCGGCAGCCGGACCAGTTCGGCAACGAGCGCGCGCAGCGGCGCCGGCTCCTCCAGCGGGTGCAGCAGGGCCAGTTGGGCCAGCATGACCTCGACCGCCCGCTCCCCGACCGGCCGCCGCTCGGCCTCGTAGGTGTCCAACAGGCCTTCCGGCGCCGTGCCGTTGACCTCGGCGGCGAGCTTCCAGCCAAGGTTCACCGCGTCGTTGAGGCCGGTGTTGAGCCCGTGCCCGACGGCGTGGAAATGCGTGTGCGCGGCGTCGCCCGCGAGCAGGACCCTGTCCTTGCGGAAGGCGTCGGGAAGCCGGGTGACATTGCCGTAGCGGGCCATCCAGCGCGGTCGGCCGCCGGTCACCGGCGCACCCGCAACCCGCCGAACACTCGCCTGGACCTCCTCGAAGCCCACCGGCACCTGGTGGCCGGGTGTCTCGCGGGCGAACTCCGTGGTCATCACATGGTGGAAACCCGCGTCGGGGATCACGCCGTACAGCCCGGCCGCGCCGGTGCCCGCCCCCTCCGGCCCGCGGTAATCCTCCACCTGTGCCACCACGCCGTACCACGACGGGCCGCGCGGAGGTGCCGCGAAGCCCGCGGCCTCCCGGACGGTGCTGTCGCCACCGTCCGCCCCGACCAGGAAGGCACCACGCAGCGAGTACTCGCCCGACGGCCCGCGCACGGTGACCGCCACCTCGTCCGCGTCCTGGCCGACCGCCACCACCTCGTGGCCGCGCCGCAGGTCCGCGCCGAGGGCCACCGCACGGTCCTCCAGGGCCGCCTCGACCCGGTGCTGCGGCACGATCAGCCAGTAGTCGTCGGGGGAGGCCTTGCCGAGATCCATCGGCAGATGGGCGAAGTGCACCGCCGGCCACCGCGGCAGCTCACCCAGTCCGGCCAGCAGGCCACGCCGCTCCAGGACGTCCGCGGACCGGCCGTGCAACAGCCGGGAGAACGCCTCGTGATCGCGGCGGGCACGCCGCTCGAGCACCACGGCGGGCACGCCGTTCAGCCGCAGCTCAGCGGCGAGCAACAGCCCGACCGGGCCGCCGCCGGCGATGATCACAGTGCGGTTCACGCGGGTCATTCGGACTCCTCACGGGGTGGTGGCGAGCGAGTCGCCGAGGAAGCGGGAGAGCGCGGCCGGTGTCGGGAAGTCGTAGATCCCGGTGGCCGGGACGGTGAGCCCGGCCACGTCCCGCAGCCGGTTGTTGAGTTCGAGCGCGGTCAGCGAGGCGAACCCGATGTGCAGGAACTCCACGTCCTCGGGCACGTCCTCCGGTCCGGGCAGCCCCAGCACCGCGGCTGCCTGGGTGCGTACGAGTTCCAGCAGCACGGAGCGGAGGTCCTCGCCCTCGGTCTCGGCCAGCCGCCGCCGCCAGGACAGCGGACGGCCCTCGTCCGCGGCCCGCAGCAGCCGTGCCGCCCGCGGGAGTTCGCGCAGCAGCGGGCGCGGGCGTTCACCGCCGAACTCCGGCAGCAGCCTCTCCCAGTCGGGGTCGGCGAGCAGCAGCCGGGCACCGCCGTCGCCGAAGGCGCGCGCCAGGTGGTCCATCGCCGCCGCGGCGGCCACCGGGCGCAGACCGTGGCCGCGCGGGCCCTCCACCACGCCCTCCCGCGACCAGGGACCCCAGAACAGCACCGAGGTCGGCCGGCCGTCGGCGGTCCGCTGCCGGGCCAGCCCGTCGAGCCATGCCTGCGCCGGGCCCTCGTTGGCCGTGCCGTGACCGCCCAGGACCCCGCTCGCGGCACCCAGCAGGACCAGTACCGCGCCGGGCGTCCGGTCGGCCACCTCGGCGGCCGTCCGCGCCTGCGCCCGCACCCGGGCCAGCGCCTGCTCCGCCCGCTGCGGGCCGAGCGACGCGGCCGGCGGCGGCTCGGGCGGTACCAGGACCTGTACGACCGCCGCGGGTGCCGAGTCCGGGAGCGGCAGGAGGTCCGCGGCCCCCCGGCCGGCCGGGTCCCACGCCGTGACGGTCACCCGGGCGCCGCACTCCGCCGGATACGGGTCGGCTTCCGTCGGATCACCCGGTGCGTGGGTCAGCAGCAGATGCTCGGCGCCGTGCCGGGCGAGCCAGCGTGCGGCCTCCCGGCCCAGCCCCGTGGTGCCGCCGATCACCAGGATCGTGCCCGGCGGCACCTTGAGGTCGTCGTGGCGGGGCACCGAGGCCGTCACCAGCCGCCGTCCGTACAGGTCCTGGCCGCGCACGGCCACCTGGTCCTCGCCGTCCGACGCGGCCAGGAAGCGGGCCAGCCGCGCGCCGGCCCGCGCCGCGCCGGCCGGGTCGGGCGGCAGATCCACGACACCGCCCCACGCCTGCGGGCGTTCGACGGACAGTCCGTGGGCCAGCCCCCACACGGCGGCCTGCCCGAGGTCGGGTCCCGGCCCGTCGTCGTCCACCGTCACCCCGTCCGCGGTGACCGCCCACAACGGCGCCGTGACGCCGGCGGCCGTCAGGGTGTCGAGCGTCTCCAGCACGGCCGGGACGGGACCGGCCGCGCCCCGCGCGGGAAAGGCGAGCACGCCTGCCCAGGACCGCCCGGTGAGCACCGTGCTCCCCGCGTCGGCGACCCGGACCACCTCGGCCCCGTACGCGGCGAGCGCGTCCGCCACGGCGCCCACCGTCGCGTCCCCGTGCAGCGGGTCGGCCGGTACGAGCAGCGCCCAGCCGCCGGCGGCCGGTGTCACCCGGTCCGGCAGCGCGAGGTGGCGCCAGGCCGGCCGGTGCGGCCAGTTCGGCCGACGGCGCCACGCGGACAACGCGTCCACCAGCGGGGCCAGCGGCCCCGGCCGGTCCAGGTGCAGGAGCTCCGCCACGGATCCGGCGTCGGCGCGGTCGATCGCGTCCCAGAACGCGGACTCCGCCCCGTCGGCCACGGCCGTCGACAGGGCGGGCGTGTCGAGCCAGTACCGCTCCCGCTGGAAGGCGTAAGGGGGCAGGTCCACCACGGTGTCACCGGCACCGTGGACCGCCGCCCAGTCGACCGGCACGCCGTGCACGTGCGCCTCGGCCACCGCCCCCAGCAGCGCGGTCGCCTCGTCGCGCCCCGGCCGGGCGGTGGCGACGGCACGTACCGGGGGAGCTGCGGCGTCCGCCTCCAGGGCACGCCGGGCCAGCGCGGTCAGGGTCGGCGCGGGACCGGTCTCCAGGAGGGTGGTGACACCGAGCCGACGCAGTTCGCTCACCGCGTCCTGGAACCGCACGGTCTGCCGCAGCTGCCGGGTCCAGTAGCCGGCGGTGACCAGATCGTCCCCGGTCGCGACGCGGCCGGTCAGGGTGGACACGACCGGAACCGACGGCGGTCGGTACGCGAGTTCCGCGGCGACCGCGCCGAACTCGTCGAGGACGCCGTCCATGAGGGGCGAGTGGAAAGCACCCCCGACGGTGAGGCGTCGACTGCGGCCGCCCCGCTCCCGCCACTCCTCCTCGACCTCGGAGAGTGCCGCCGGGTCGCCGGAGACGACCACGGACCCCGGGGCGTTCAGCGCCGCCACGGCCAGCAGGTCCGTGCGCCCGGCCAGCAACCCGGCGGCTGTCGCCTCGTCGGCGTCCAGCGCGGCCATGGCTCCCGGCGGGAGCCCCGCCATGAGCCGGGCCCGGGCGGCGACCAGCCGTACCGCCGACGGCAGATCGAGCACGTCCGCCGCCGTGGCGGCCGCCAGTTCCCCGATGGAGTGTCCGACCAGGTAGTCGGGAGCGATGCCCCAGTGCCGCAGCAGGCGGTGCACCGCCATCTCGTAGGCGAACAGGGCCGGCTGGGTGTACAGGGTGTCGTCGAGCGGCTCGCCGGGAGTGAACAGCACGTCCTTCAACGGCCGTTCGAGATGCACGGCGAACAGTGCGGCCACCTCGTCGAGGGTGTCGGCGAACACCGGGAAGGCCGCCGCCAGCTCCCGCCCCATGCCGGGATGCTGGGCGCCCTGCCCGGTGAACAGGAACGCCGTGCCGCCGGCCCGCCCGGAACCGACCGGAACCGCGCCGTCCGGGTTACCCCGGCCGAGCGAGGCGAGCCCGGCGAGAAGCTCGTCCCCGTCGGCTCCGACGACGGCCGCCCGATGGCCGAAACGGGTACGCCCGGCCAGCGTGCGGGCCACTTCCCGCGACCCGAGCCGCGGACGGGCCGTCAGATGGGCGTGCAGCCGCGCGGCCTGTGCGGCCAGCCCGGCCTCGGTACGGGACGACAACAGCCAGGGGAGCGTGACACCGACCGGTTCCGCACGTCCGGCCCCGGCCGGGGAACCGGTCCCGGTGTCCGCCGCGGCGCCGTCGGAGTCGGCTCCCGCCGCCGGAACCCGTTCGGCCGGGGCCTCCTCCAGGATCACGTGCGCGTTGGTGCCGCTGATGCCGAACGAAGACACCGCGGCCCGCTTGGGCCGGTCCACCGACGGCCACGGCACCCGCTCGGTCAGCAGCTTCACCTTGCCCGCCGACCAGTCGACCTGCGGCGTGGGCCGGTCGGCGTGCAACGTGCGCGGCAGCACGCCGGCCCGCAGGGCGTGGACCATCTTGATGATGCCGGCGGCTCCGGCGGCGGCCTGGGTGTGCCCGATGTTGGACTTCAGCGACCCCACGTACAGCGGCTCCGCGCGGTTCTGCCCGTAGGTGGCGAGCAACGCCTGCGCCTCGATCGGGTCGCCGAGCCGGGTACCCGTGCCGTGCGCCTCGACGACGTCCACGTCGGCCGGCGCCAGGTCCGCGTCGGCGAGGGCCTGCCGGATGAGCCGCTCCTGGGAGGGGCCGTTGGGCGCGGTGAGGCCGTTGGAGGCACCGTCCTGGTTCACGGCGGAGCTGCGGATCACCGCAAGCACGCGGTGGCCGTTCGCCTCGGCGTCGGAGAGCCGTTCCAGCAGCAGCAGCCCGGCGCCCTCCGCCCAGCCGGTTCCGTCGGCGTCGGCGGAGAACGCCTTGCAGCGGCCGTCGGGCGCCAGCCCACGCTGCCGGCTGAACTCGACGAAGGTCGCCGGGGTCGCCATCACCGCGACCCCGCCGGCCAGCGCCAGCGAGCACTCACCGGCCCGCAGCGCCCGCCCGGCCAGGTGCACGGCGACGAGCGAGGAGGAGCACGCGGTGTCCACCGTGACGGCCGGCCCCTCGAAGCCGAAGGTGTACGCGATCCGGCCCGAGGCCACGCTGCCGGCGCTGCCGCTGCCGAGCATGCCCTCGGCCTCCTCGGGCGGGCGGTGCTGGAGACGGGCACCGTAGTCGTTGTACATCACGCCCGCGTACACACCGGTCCGGCTGCCGCGCAGCTCGTGCGGGTCGATCCCGGCGTGTTCGAAGGCCTCCCACGCGGTCTCCAGCAGGATGCGCTGCTGGGGGTCGATCGCCAGGGCCTCCCGGGGCGAGATCCCGAAGAAGGCCGCGTCGAAGCGGTCGGCGTCGCGCAGGAAACCGCCCTGCTTGGTGGTGACCGTGCCTGACCGGTCGGGGTCGGGGTGGTAGAGCTCCGCCACGTCCCAGCCGCGTTCGGCGGGGAAGCCGCCGATGGCGTCCACCTCGTCGTCGACCAGTCGCCACAGTTCGGCGGGTGTGGTCACCCCGCCCGGGTAGCGGCAACTCATGCCGACCACGGCGATCGGCTCGCGCTCCTTCGCCTCGGCCCGCGCCAGCCTGCGGCGGGTCTGCTGCAGATCGGCGGTGACCCGGCGCAGATAGGCGACGAGTTCCTCTTCGCTGGCCATCAGTTGCCCTTCCCTCGGCTCGCCGGCGTGCCCGTGGCCATCACGCGACGCCCAGCTCGTTGTCGATCAGGTCGAAGATCTCCTCGGCGGAGGCCGACGCGATCCGCTCGCCCCCGGTGTCCCCGCCGCCGTTCCCGTCGTCCGGCAGGACGTCGCGCAGCAGCGCACGCAGCCGGTCGGCGACCTGTTCGCGCAGGCCGGCGTCGGCGGGCAGCCGGGTGAGCTCCTTCGCGAGGCCGTCCAGGTCCGTGAGGATCGGCGCGGCCGGCGCTTCCTCGTCGGCCAGCCGGGACAGCAGCAGGTCGGCCAGTGCCCGCGGGGTCGGATGGTCGAAGACAAGCGTGGCCGGCAGCCGCAGGCCGGTGGCCGCGCCCAGCCGGTTGCGCAGCGCCACCCCGGTGAGCGAGTCGAACCCAAGGTCCTTGAACGGGAGTTCCTCCTCCAGCGCCTGCGGGTCGGCGTGGCCCAGCACGGCGGCCGCCGTCTGCGTGACCAGGCCGAGGACGAGGGTCCGGCGGCCTTCCCGGTCCAGCCCGCGCAGCCGCCGCAGCAGGTCGTCCCCGGCGTCCGGCCGCCCCTGCGTCTCCCGGACCAATGTCCGGAACACCCCCGGGACCGTGCCGGTCTCGGCCGCCCGCGCGCGCAGCGCGGGTGCGTCCAGCCGGACCGGCACGAGCGCCGGACGCCCCAGGCCCAGGGCCGTGTCCAGCAGGTCCAGCGCCTCGGTGCTGTCCAGCGGCAGGATGCCCCCCTGCCCGATCCTGCGCAGGTCGGCGTCGTCCAGGTGTCCGGTCATGCCGCTGGCGTCGGCCCACAGCCCCCACGACAGGGACACCGCCTCCAGCCCCCGAGTCCTGCGGTGGTGGGCCAGCGCGTCCAGGAAGGCGTTCGCCGCCGCGTAGTTGGCCTGTCCGGGGCTGCCCAGCACCGCCGCGGCGGACGAGAAGAGAACGAACGGCGTCCCGGGCCGGCCGGCCGTCAGCGCGTGCAGGTTCCAGGCCGCGTCCACCTTGGGCCGCAGCACCCGCGCCAGCTGTCCGGGAGTCAGCGAGGGAACGGTCGCGTCGTCGAGGACGCCCGCTGCGTGCACCACGCCGCCGAGCACACGGCCGTCCGTCAGCGCGGCCAGCGCGCTCGCGTCGGCGGCGTCGCAGGCGACGATCTCCACCTCGGCGCCCAGCGCGGTCAGTTCCGCGTGGAGTCCGGCCGCTCCGGGTGCCTCGGGGCCCTGCCGGCCCAGGAGCAGCAGACGGCGCACGCCGTGCGCGGCGACCAGGTGCCGGGCCACCTGCCCGCCCAGCGTGCCGGTGCCACCGGTGACCAGGACCGGCCCCTCGGCACCGAACCGTGGCAGGCCCGCCGCGGCCGCGGGAACCGCCCTGCCGAGCCTGCGTACCCGGGCTTCGCCCTCGCGGACCGCCACCTCCGGCTCGTCCCGCGCCAGCGCGCCGGCCAGCGCGGCGGGCGCGGCGGTGCGGGAGGCGTCCGTGCCGTCGAGGTCCAGCAGGACGAAACGGCCGGGGTTCTCGGCCCCGGCGGACCGCAGCAGGCCGGGCACCGTGCCGTGGGCCAGCCAGGCGGGGTCCGACGGCCCGTCGTCGTCGTGGACGGCGACCGCGCCGCGGGTGACGAACACGAGCCGCGCCGCCGCGTACCGCGGATCGGCCAGCCATTCCTGGACCAGGGTGAGCACCTGCGCCGCGGCCGCGTGTGCGCCCGGCACGGGCTCCGCCACGAACGCCGGCAGCGGGACCAGCACCGCCTCCGGCAGCGGCAGCCCGCCGTCCACGGCGGCGGACAGCGCCGCCAGGCCGGTGTGCGCCGCCTCCTGCGGCACCAGACCCTGCGGGTCGTCGCCGAGCAGGGCCCAGCGGCCCGGGACGGCGGTGCCGTCGACGGCCGGCTCGGGCCACACGATCTCGTACAGCGAGCGGGGCCGGACGGCACCGGCGGCCGACATCTGGCGCAGCGTCAGCGTGCCGACGGACAGCACCGGACGGCCGTCGGGGTCGGTGATCTCGGCGGCGACGGTGAGCTGTTCGGGCTGCTCGGCGACGACCGCGAGCCGGGCGCGCAGGGCGGTGGCGCCGGTCGCGTGCAGGGTGATGTCCCCGAACGCGTACGGCAGCCGTATCCGCCGGTCGGCGGCCGTGCGCAGGCCGTCCGCCGCGATGGCGTGCAACGCCGCGTCCAGCAGCGCCGGATGGACGCCGTGGCCGTCCGCGCCGACCCCTTCGGGCAGGGCGATCTCCGCGAGGATCGCGTCCGGGGTCCGCCAGGCGGCCCGCAGCCCGCGGAGCGCGGGGCCGTACTCGTAGCCGGCCTCGCCGAGCCCGTCGTAGAACGCCTCGATGTCCAGGGCCTCGGCCCCCTCGGGCGGCCACGGGCCCGGCACGGCCTCCGGAGCGGCACCCGGCGCGGGGGCCAGAACGGCTGTCGCGTGATGCGTCCAGCCGGCGCCGTCCAGCTCGTCGGCGTCGACCGGCCGGGCGTGCACGGTCAGGGACCGGACGCCCTCCTCGTCGCCGCGGGCGACCGCCATCTGGAGGTCCACTGCGCCGTCCGCGGGCAGCACCAGCGGGGCGTGCAGCGTCAGTTCACGGACCCCGCCCCCGCCCGTTCTGGCCGCCGCGTGCAGCGCGAGGTCCACGAACGCCGTCCCGGGCAGCAGCACCCTCCCCGCGACCGCGTGGTCGGCGATCCAGGGGTGGGTGGCCGTCGACAACCGTCCCGTGAGCACACGGGAGGCGCCGTCCGCGAGGTCGACCGCCGCGCCGAGCAGCGCGTGCCCGGCGTCGGCCAGGCCCGCCCCGGACAGGTCACCGGTGCCGGCCGGGGAGTCCAGCCAGTAGCGCTGCCGCTGGAAGGGGTAGGTCGGCAGGTCGACCGGGCGGCGCGCCAACCCGCCGAGGGCCGCGGACCAGTCCGCCGGCCCGCCCGCCGCGTGCACCCGCCCCAGCGCGGTCAGCATCTCGGCCGCACCGCCGTGGTCCCTGCGCAGCGTCCCGGTCACCGTCACCGGCGCCTCGGTGACCGCCTCCGCCGCTTCCTGGAGCGGGACGGTCAGCACCGGGTGCGGACTCACCTCGACGAAGAGCCGGTGGTCGTCGGCGATCAGCGCCTGGGCCGTCGGCAGCAGCAGCACGGGCTGCCGGAGGTTGCGGTACCAGTACTCCGGACCGAGTGCGGCGGTGTCCAGCGGGCCGGCGGTGACGGTGGAGTAGAAGACGACGTCCGTCGAGCGTGGCCTGATCCCCGCGAGCAGTTCCCGTACCTCGGCCTCGACCCGGGCGACGTGCGGCCCGTGCGAGGCGTAGTCCACGGGCACCCGCCGTACCCGCACCCCGGCCGCCTCGCAATCCGCGGCGAGGGCGTCCAGGGCGTCCGGGGAGCCCGAAACCACCGTGGAGGTCGGTCCGTTGACCGCCGCCACGCTCAGGTCGGAGTCCTCCGGGAACCGCTCCCGCACCGCCTCGGCCGCCAGCTGCACCGACATCATGCCGCCCCGGCCGGACAGCGCCCTCAGCGCGGCGCTGCGCAGCGCGACCACCCGCGCGCCGTCGTCCAGGCCGAGTGCACCGGCGACCGTGGCGGCGGCGATCTCGCCCTGCGAGTGGCCGACCACCGCGTCCGGCCGCACCCCGTACGACTCCCAGACCGCGGCCAGCGACACCATCACCGCCCACAGCACGGGTTGCACCACGTCGACCCGCTCGAGCGACGCACTGCCCGGCCGCTCGGTGAGGACGTCCTGCAGCGACCAGTCGGTGTACGGTGCCAGCGCCCGTGCGCACTGCTCGATCCGCTCCCGGAACACCGGCGAGGACGTCAGCAGCTCCCGGGCCATCGCCGGCCACTGGGAGCCCTGGCCGGGGAAGACGAAGACGGTACCGCCGGGGTCGGCCGCGGTGTCCACCACCACGGCCTCGCTCTCCCGCCCCTGCGTCAGCTCCGCCAGGCCGTCCAGCAGTGCGGTGCGCCCGCCGGCCACCACGACGGCCCGGTGCCCGAACGCGGTGCGCTGTTCCGCCAGGGCCCGCCCGGCGTCGGCGAGCGCCGCGTCGGGCAGCTCCGACGCCAGTGCGTGCAGCCGCCCGGCCAGTGCGCGCAGGGCGGGCCCGGTGCGCGCGGACAGCGGCCACACGAGGGCACCTTCGCCGCCCGGATCCCCGGTCCCGCCGCCCTCCTTCTCCTTGTTCTCCTCCTCGCCGACGGCCGCCCCGGGCGCCTGCTCCAGCACCACATGGGCGTTGGTGCCGCTCAGCCCGAACGAGGACACCGCGCCCCGGCGCGGCCGGCCCGCCTCGGGCCACGGTCGCTGCTCGGTGAGCAGTTCCACCTTGCCGGCCGACCAGTCCACGTGCGGCGACGGCGCGTCCACGTGCAGGGTCCTCGGCAGCACGCCGTGCCGGATCGCCTGGACCATCTTGATGACGCCGCCCACCCCCGCCGCGGCCTGGGTGTGCCCGATGTTGGACTTCAACGACCCCAGGTACAGCGGCTCCTCGCGGTCCTGCCCGTAGGTGGCGAGCAGCGCCTGCGCCTCGATCGGGTCGCCGAGGACGGTGCCGGTGCCGTGCGCCTCGACCGCGTCCACGTCCGCCGTCGTCAGCCGTGCGTCGGCGAGGGCGTCCCGGATGACCCGCTGCTGCGAGGTGCCGCTGGGCGCGGTCAGGCCGTTGGAGGCACCGTCCTGGTTGACCGCGCTGCCCCGGATCACCGCGAGCACCCGGTGGCCGCGGCGCACCGCGTCCGAGAGCCGCTCCACCAGCAGCAGCCCGGCTCCCTCACCGAAGCCGGTGCCGTCCGCGCCGGCGGCGAAGGAGCGGCAGCGGCCGTCGGGGGACAGCCCCCGCTGGCGGCTGAACTCGGTGAAGATGTTCGGCGTCACGACGACCGTGGCGCCGCCCGCCAGTGCCAGGTCGCACTCGCCGCCCCGCAGCGCCCGGCACGCCATGTGCAGGGCCACCAGCGACGACGAGCACGCCGTGTCGACCGACACCGCCGGCCCCTCCAGGCCGAGGGTGTACGAGATCCGGCCGGAGGCGACGCTGGTGACGTTGCCCGACGCGAGATAGCCCTCCACGCCTTCCGGCACTCCGCGCAGCCGGGCCGCATACTCCTGCGCGAAGACGCCGACGAACACGCCGGTGCGGCTGCCGCGCAGGCTGGTCGGGTCGATCCCGGCGTGCTCCACCGCCTCCCACGCGCTCTCCAGCAGGATGCGCTGCTGCGGATCGGAGGCCAGCGCCTCGCGCGGGTTGATGCCGAAGAACGCGGCGTCGAAGTCGGCGGCGCCGGACAGGAATCCGCCGTGCCGCGCATAGGAGGTGCCCACGCCGTCCGGGTCCGCGTCGTACAGGCCCGGCAGGTCCCAGCCGCGGTCGGTGGGGAAGCCGGAGATCGCGTCCCGGCCGTCGCGCACCAGTCGCCACAGCCCGTCCGCCGATGTCACGTCACCGGGGTAACGGCAGCTCATGCCGATGATGGCGATCGGCTCGCCGTCCGCGACGGCCTCCCGGACGGCCGGCGCGCCTGCCACGGTGTCGCCGTCCAGCAGTTCGGCGAGGATGTGACCGGCGAGCGCGGCCGACGTCGGGTGGTCGAAGACGGCCACCGCGGGCAGCCGCAGGCCGGTGGCCCGGTTGACCCGGTTGCGGACTTCGAGCGCGGTCAGGGAGTCGAAGCCCAGGTCCTTGAACGCGCGGTCCGGCGGCACCGCGTCGAGCGAGGCGTGGCCGAGGACCGCGGCGACCTCGCCGCGCACCAGCCTCCCGACCAGCGCCCGCTGTTCGCGCGGTGACAGCGAGGCCAGTTTCGTCGCGAGTCCGTCAGCGGCGGCGTCGCGGGCGGGGGCGCCGGCGGTCTCCGCGAGCGCCGCCCGCACCTCGGGAACGGTGTCGAGCAGCGGGCTCGGGCGCATCGCGGTGTAGCTGGGGGCGAACCGCTCCCACTCCATGTCCGCGACCGACAGCAGGGTCTCGTCGTCGCCGAGCGCCTGCCCCAGCACGCCGAGCGCCAGGGCCGGCGCCATCGCGCGGATGCCGCGCCGCTCCAGCAGGTCGGCGGCACCTTCCAAATCGGCCATGCCGCCGTCCGCCCACGAACCCCAGGCGAGCGAGACCGCCCGGCGGCCGTGCGCCCGCAGCCGCTCGGCCAGCCCGTCCAGATGGGCGTTGCCCGCGGAGTACGCGGCCTGGCCGCCGCTGCCCCACACCCCCGCGTTGGAGGAGAACAGGACGAAGGCGTCCAGGTCCCGGCCGGCCAGCAGCGCGGCCAGCCGTTCGGCACCGGCCACCTTGCCCGTCACCACCCGGGCGTACTCGGCCACCTCCGTCTCCACCACCGGCGTGTACGCCTGTGCGGCGCCCGCGGCGTGGAAGACCGCGGTGGGCGGATGCTCGGCCACCAGCGCGGCCAGCGCGTCCGGATCGGCGACATCGCACGCGGCGAGCGTCACCCGGGTGCCGGACGCCTCCAGCTCCGCGGCGAGTTCGGCCGCACCGGGGGCCCGGGGCCCGCGCCGCCCGGCCAGCACCAGGTGCTCCGCACCGCGCTCGGCCAGCCAGCGCGCGAGATGACCGCCGACACCGCCGGTGCCGCCGGTGACCAGGACCGTGCCGCGCGGTGTCCAGGGCGCGGGCCGCACGGTACGGCGGGGCAGCGGTGCTCGCACCAGCCGCCGGACCAAGGGTCCGGAACGGCGCAGCGCCACCTGGTCCTCGTCGCCGAGCCCGGCCAGGACGGCGGCCAGATCGCCGCCGGTACGCTGCTCGGCCGTCGCGGGCAGATCCACCAGGCCGCCCCACAGCCGCGGCTGCTCCAGCGCGATCACCCGGCCGAGGCCCCACAGTTGCGCCCCGCTCCCCGACGCCTCGCCGTCCCCTTCCACACCGCACTGCGCGATCCCGCGGGTCAGCGTCCACAGCCGCGCCGCGGAGCCGGTGCCGGCCAGCGCCTGCACGAGCGCGAGGGTTCCCGCCACGCTCAGCGGGACCGCCGGATGCTCGGGATGCGGCTCCTCGGCGAAGCCCAGCAGGGAGACCACGCCGTCGACGGCCTCGCCCGCGGCGCGAAGGCGGTCCGTGAACCAGGCGCGGTCCGCTGTGCCGTCGGCGGTCAGAGTGGTGGTGGCCGCCCCGTGCCGGCGCAGCGCGGTGTGGACCAGGTCCACCGCCTCGTCGTCCACGTGCGCGGCGGGCACGACGACCAGCCAGGACCCTCCCGGCACGGCCGTGCCCGCCGGGTGCGGCGCGGCCTGCCAGGCGACGCGGTAGCGCCACCGGTCGACCCGCGAGGCCTCCTGCGTACGGCGTCGCCAGCCGGCGAGGGCGGGCAGCAGTTCCCCCAGCGAGGCGTTCTCGCCGACCTCCAGCCGGCTCGCCAGCGCGTCCTGGTCGCCGTGCTCGACCGCCGCCCAGAACTCCGTGTCCCCCGCCTGCTCCGTCGTGGCCCCGCCGGCCGCGTGGAAGGCCGAGTCGATCCAGTAGCGCCGGTGCTCGAACGCGTACGTCGGAAGCGGCACCGCCCGCGCCCCGGTCAGGAGGGGGGCCCAGTCGACGGCGACGCCGTGGACGTGCAGCCGGGCCAGCGCGGTGACGAGTCCGGGATGCTCGGCCGGCACCACCACCGCGTCGTCGAGGGCTTGGTGTACCAGGGGCGTCAGGGTCGCACCCGGACCGAGCTCCAGATGGACGGTGGCGCCCGCGCCGGCCAGGGTCCGCACGCCGTCGTGGAAGCGGACGGCGTTGCGGATGTGGTGGACCCAGTACTCGGGCGAGGTGAGGTCCTCGGCCGTCGCGAGGGCACCGGTGAGATTGGACGCGATGGTCACCGTGGACGGACGGTAGGTCAGCTCCCGTGCCGTGGACCGGAACTGTTCGAGAACGGGGTCCATGTGGGGGGAGTGGAAGGCGTGGCTGACGTCCAGACGCCGGATGCGCCGGCCGCGTTCCCGCCACAACTCGGCGAGCTCGGTGACCGGTCCCTCGTCGCCGGACAGGACCACGGAACGCGGGCCGTTGACGGCGGCGACGGCAACGCGGTCGTGGAACTCCTCCAGGCCCGGCAGGAGCTCGTCCTCGCCGGCCTCGACGGCGATCATGGTGCCGCCGGGCGGGAGTTGCTGCATGAGGGTGGCGCGGGCGGCGACGAGCTTGGCGGCGTCCTGGAGGGTGAGGACTCCGGCGGCGTGGGCGGCGGAGATCTCGCCGATGGAGTGTCCGGCGAGGTAGTCGGGTCGTATACCGAGGCTCGTCAGGAGCGTGAACAGGGCGGTGTGGTAGGCGAAGAGCGCGGTCTGGGTGTAGAGGGTCTGTCCCAGCAGCTCGTCGCTGTCGCCGAACATCACCTCCCGCAGGGGTTGTGCGAGGTGCGGGTCCAAGAGCGCGCAGACCTCGTCGAGGGCTTCGGCGAAGACGGGGTAGGTGTCGTACAACTCCCGTCCCATGCCCGGCCGTTGTGAGCCCTGTCCGGAGAACAGGAACGCCGTCTTCGGCGGCCGTTCGGCGGTGCCGGTCACGACCCGGTCGTGTGCGCGGCCCTCCGCCAGTGCCGTCAGACCCTGGACCAGCTCGTCCCGCGACGACCCCAGGACCGCCGCGCGCTGCTCGAACGCCGCGCGGGTCGTGATCAGGGAGTGGGCGAGGTCCGCGACGCCCAGCTCCGGATGGTCCCCGACATGCGCCAGCAGCCGCCCGGCCTGCGCCCGCAGCGCCGACCCGCTCTTCGCCGAGAGCACGAGGGGCAGGGCCGGTCCGGTGGGCCGGTCCTGCGCCTGGGCTCCGGCCCGCTCCTCCGCCTGCTCCAGGATCAGGTGCGCGTTCGTGCCGCTGATCCCGAACGCGGAGACTCCCGCCCGGCGCGGCCGCCCTGCCTCCGGCCAGGGCGTGGGCTCGGTGACGACCGTGACCTGACCCGAGGACCAGTCGACATGCGGCGTCGGTTCGTCTACATGCAGGGTCGGCGGCAGCACGCCCTCCCGGATCGCCCCGATCATCTTGATGACCCCGGCGACCCCCGCGGCGGCCTGCGTGTGGCCGATGTTGGACTTCACCGAGCCGAGGTAGAGGGGCCGTTCGCGCCCGTGGCCGTAGGCGGTCAGGACCGCCTCCGCCTCGATCGGGTCACCCAGCCGGGTCCCGGTGCCGTGCGCCTCGACGGCGTCGACGTCGGCCGGCCCGAGCCGCGCACTGGCCAGGGCCTGCCGGATGACACGTTGCTGTGACGGTCCGTTCGGTGCCGTCAGCCCGTTGGACGCGCCGTCCTGGTTGACCGCGGAGCCGCGGACCACCGCGAGGACGTCCCGCCCGTTGCGGCGGGCGTCCGAGAGACGCTCCAGGACCAGCACCCCGACGCCCTCGGCGAAGTTGGTCCCGTCCGCGGCCGCCGCGAAGGCCTTGCAGCGCCCGTCCGGGGCGAGCCCGCGCTGCCGGCTGAACTCGACGAAGGCGCCGGGACTGCCCATCACCGTCACCCCGCCCGCCAGGGCCAGCACGCACTCCCCGCGCCGCAATGCCTGCGCCGCGAGATGGATGGCGACCAGAGAGGACGAGCAGGCCGTGTCGAGCGACACCGCCTGCCCCTCGAGACCGAGGGCGTACGCCACCCGCCCGGAGGCCACACTGCTGGTGGTCCCGGTGAGCACGTAGCCTTCGAGACTGTCGCCCTCCCGGTAGGACTGCGGACGGTAGTCGTGGGAGATCACCCCCGCGAAGACGCCGGTCCTGCTGCCGCGCAGCGTGGTCGGGTCGATCCCGGCGTGCTCCACCGCCTCCCAGCCGACCTCCAGCAGCAACCGCTGCTGCGGATCGGCGGCGAGCGCCTCACGCGGGCTGATCCCGAAGAACTCGGCGTCGAAGTCGCCCGCGTCGTACAGGAATCCGCTCTCACGGGTGTAGCACGTGCCCGACGTCTCCGGGTCCGGGTCGTAGAGCGCCGCCAGGTCCCAGCCCCGGTCGGCGGGGAACGGGCCGATCGCGTCCCCGCCGGCGGCCACCAGCCGCCACAGGTCCTCGGGGGTGCGCACCCCGCCGGGGAAGCGGCAGCCGATCCCCACGACGGCGATCGGCTCGTACTGCTCCGCCTCCGCCTCCTGGAGCCTGCGCCGGGCCTGGCGCAGATCCGCTGTCGCCCGCCGCAGATAGTCGCGGAGCCTCTCCTCGTTCGACTGGTGCGACTCGTTCGACCCATGAGACATGGCCACGTCCAACCCTTCGTCCGTACGTCAGAGAGATCCGAGTTCGCTGTCCAGGGCGTCGAAGAGCTCGTCGTCCGTGGCCGTCAGCAGTGCCGTGTCGTCCGCCCGCTCCGGGCTCGCGCCGTGGTCGCCCGTCAGCCGCCACACCAGCGACTGCAGCCGGTCGGCGATGCCCGGCGGCAGCTCGCTGCCGGGCTGCTCGCCCAGCAGCGTCCGCTCCAGCCGGTCCAGTTGCGCGGCCAGGGCCTGCGCGCCGTCGTCGGCGCCGACCAGTTCCGCCACCAGATGGGCGGTCAGCGCGGCGCAGGTCGGGAAGTCGAAGACCACGGCCGCGGGCAGTCGCAGGCCGACGGCCGCACCGAGCCGGTTGCGCAGTTCGAGGGCGGTCACGGAATCGAAGCCGAGTTCGGTGAACGCCCGTTCCGCGGCGACGGCGTCCCCTCCGGTGTGCCCGAGCGTCGCCGCCACCTCCGCCCGCACCAGGCCCAGCACCAGCTCGTGCCGGCCCGCCGCGGACAGCGGTGCCAGCCGCTCACGCAGGAGCGCGAGCACGTCCCCGTCCGGCGTACCGGCGCTCTCGGCCTCCTCGGTGGCCGCGCGGGCCTCCGGGATCTCCGTCAGGAACCTGCTCGGCCGCAGCGCGGTGTAACTCGGCGCGAACCGCTGCCAGTCCATGTCCGCGACCGACAACGCCGTCTCGCCGTCGGCGAGCGCCTCGCCCAGGACACCCAGCGCCGTCCGGGGAGCCATCGCCCGCAGACCGCGTCGTGCCAGCTCACCAGCCGCCGCGGAACGCGCCAGCATGCCGCCGTCCGCCCACGAACCCCAGGCGACCGACGTGGCCGGCAGCCCCCGGGCCCGCCGCCGGTGGGCGAGCAGATCAAGATGGGCGTTGCCCGCCGCGTACGCGGCCTGCCCGCCGCCGCCCCACACCCCGGCGTTGGAGGAGAAGAGCACGAACGCGTCCAGCTCACGATCGGCGAGCAGCTCGTCGAGCAGCTCCGCTCCCACGGCCTTCCCCGCCACCACCCGCCCGTAGCCGTCGGCGTCGGTGTCCTGGAACGGCGTCGCCTCCTGCGGCAGCCCCGCCGCGTGGAAGACCGCCGTCAGCGGGACGTCCTTCGGCACCGCGTCCAACAGGCGCTCGACGTCGGCGCGTTCGCCCAGATCGCAGGCGACCACCGACACGCCCACCCCGGCCGCGGTCAACTCCTCCGCCAGTTCGGCGGCGCCGGGCGCCGCCGGTCCGCGCCGCCCGGCCAGGACGAGGTGCCGCGCGCCACGTCCGGCGAGCCAGCGGGCCACATGGGCGCCGATCCCGCCGGTGCCGCCCGTGACCAGCACGGTGCCGCGCGCCCGCCACTCGGGCGCCATGCCACCACGAGGCGCGGGCACCAAGCGCCGGGCGTGCACACCGGAGGCGCGCACCGCCACCTGGTCCTCCACGGCGCCACCGCTGAGGACCGCGGCGATCTGGCCCGCCGTCCGGTCGCCCGGCACCGCCGGAAGGTCCAGCAGACCGCCCCACAGGCGCGGCTGTTCCAGGCCCACGGTCCGGCCCAGGCCCCACACCTGCGCCTGGGCGGGGGCGAGCGGGCCGTCATCCGGCAGACCGGTCGAGACACCGCCCCGGGTGACCGCCCACAGCGGCGGCGGGACCGCCGCGCCGGACAGCGCCGTCGCCAGGGCGAGTGTCCCGGCCACACCCAGCGGCACCGCCGGATGCTCCGGATGCGGCCGGTCGGCGAGCGCCAGCAGCGACACCGCACCCGCCGGCGGCTCCTCCGCGCCCTCCGCGATCAACTGCGCGTACTCCTCGGGTCCCGCGCCGGCGGGGTCGGCCACCACCTGCCGCACCCGCGCCCCGTGGCCCGTGAGCGCCTTGTGACACAGTTCGGCCGCCGCGTCCTCCTCGTACCCCTCGGGCACCACCAGCAGCCAGGTCCCCGACAACGCCGGGGCGGGCGGCTCCGGCACAGGGCGCCACTGCACCCGGTAACGCCAGCCGTCCCCGAGCGCACGCTCCTCGGACCGCGTCCGCCAGGCCGCCAGGGCCGGCAGCACCTCGGCCAGCGGGGTGTCGCCCTCGGCCGCTTCGAGTTGCAGCGTGCGGGACAGGCCCGCCACGTCGCCCTCCTTGACGGCCTCCCAGAACGCCCCGTCGTCGCCCTCGGCCCGCGCTCGCAGCCTGCGGCCGGCGGGGGACTCCTCCAGCCAGTAACGCCGCCGCTGGAAGGCGTAGGTGGGCAACTCCACCGGCCGGGGACCGTGCGGGGCCGTCAGCACCGCGATGCCGACCGCGGCGCCCTGGACGTGTGCCCGGGCCACGGCCTCGACCAGCGACCCCTCCGCGTCGTGGTCCCGGCGCAGGGTGCCGGTGGCGATCACCGGCACGCCCAGCGCGTCGGCCGTCTCCTGGACCCCCGCCGTCAGCACGGCATGCGGGCTGCACTCCACGAACAGCCCGTGCCCGTCCCGCAGCAGCTCCCTCGTGGCCTCCTCGAACCGGACCGGTTCGCGCAGGTTCCGGTACCAGTAGCCGGTGTCCAGCTCCGCCGGGTCCAGCGGGCCCCCGGTCACCGTGGAGGCGAAGACGGGCCCGGAGGCCGTGGGCGCCACCCCGGCCAGCTCCGCCAGCAGCCGCTCCCTGATCTCCTCGACCTGAGGAGAGTGGGACGCGTAGTCCACCGGCACCCGGCGGGTACGGATCTCCTCGGCCGTGCACGCCACGGCGAAGGCGTCCAGCGCCTCGGGGGTGCCCGAGAGGACCACGGAACCCGGTCCGTTGACCGCCGCCACATGGACGTCCAGCCCGGCGATCCGCTCGGCGACCTCGGCCGCGCCGCGCGCCACCCACAGCATCCCGCCCCGTCCGGCCAGGGCGGTCAGCGCCCTGCTCCGCAGCGCCACGACGCGCGCCGCGTCGGCCAGCGACAGCGCCCCCGCGACGTACGCGGCGGCGATCTCCCCCTGGGAGTGACCGATCACCGCGTCGGGCCGCACCCCGTACGACTCCCACACCGCGGCCAGCGACACCATCACCGCGAACAGCGCCGGCTGCACCACGTCGACCCGGTCCAGCGAGGCACTGCCCGGCCGTTCCTCCAGAACGTCCAGCAACGACCAGTCGGTGTGCGGCGCCAGCGCCTCGTGGCACTCCCGGATCCGGTCCCGGAAGACATCGTTCACCGCGAGCAGGCCACGGGCCATACCCGGCCACTGCGACCCCTGGCCAGGGAAGACGAACACCGTACGGCCGGGCCGGCCGGCCGTCCCCAGCAGCACGTTCCGTGCGCTCCGCCCGTCGGCGAGCGCGGCGACCCCGTCGAGCAACTCCTCCGCCGTACGGCCCACCACGGCCGCGCGATGCTCGAAGGCACTGCGGGAGGTGGCCAGCGCGTGCGCGACGTCCACCACGGAGCCGGCGGACCGCGCCGTCAACCGCCGGTGCAGCCGCTCGGCCTGACCGCGCAGCGCCTCCACGGACCGGCCCGACAGCAGCCAGGGCACGACCGGCCACGCCCCACCGTTTTCGGGTGCGTTCCCGTCGGCGTCCCGGCCCGCCGGGTCGTGCCGCGCGGGCGCGGTGTGCGCCGGCTCCGGCAGATCCGCGTCGTGCGCCCCCGTCCCGGACGCGGCCGGCCCGGCGCCGTGCGGGTCCGTCTCCGCCACCGCCTGCTCGATGATCACGTGGGCGTTGGTCCCGCTGATCCCGAACGACGAGACCGCCGCCCGGCGCGGGCGCCCCACCTCCGGCCACGGCTCGGCGCGCGACGCCAGCCGCACCGCGCCCGCGGACCAGTCCACCTGCGTCGAAGGCCGGTCCACGTGCAAGGTCCGGGGCAGCACGCCGTGCCGGATCGCCTGCACCAGCTTGATGATGCCGGCGACGCCCGCGGCCGCCTGGGTGTGCCCGATGTTGGACTTCACCGAACCCAGCAGCAGCGGCTGCCCGGCGGGGCGCCCGGCGCCGTACGTGGACAGCAGGGCCTGCGCCTCGATCGGGTCGCCGAGCCGGGTGCCGGTCCCGTGTGCCTCCACGGCGTCCACGTCGGCCGTCGACAACCGGGCGTCCGCCAGCGCGTCCCGGATCACCCGCTGCTGGGAAGGACCGTTGGGCGCGGTCAGCTGGCTGCTCGCGCCGTCCTGGTTGACCGCCGACCCGCGCAGCACCGCGAGCACCGGATGCCCGTTCGCCCGCGCCTCCGACTCCCGCTCCAGCAGCACCAGGCCGGCCCCCTCGCCCCACGCCGTACCGTCCGCCGCCTCCGCGAACGCCTTGCAGCGGCCGTCGGGAGCCAGCCCCCGCTGCCGGCTGAACTCGATGAACACGCCCGGGCTCGCCATCACCGTCACCCCGCCGGCCAGCGCCAGTGAGCACTCCCCGCGCCGCAGCGCCTGCGCCGCCAGATGCACGGCCACCAGCGACGACGAGCAGGCGGTGTCCACGGTCACCGCGGGCCCCTCCAGGCCGAAGGTGTACGCGACCCGCCCCGACGCGATGCTGCCCGCGCTGCCGCTGCCCAGGTACGGCTCGTACTCGCGCGGCACCGCATGGAACAGCCGCGAGGCGTAGTCGTCGTACATCACCCCCGCGAAGACCCCGGTACGGCTGCCCTTGAGTGTGCGCGGATCCAGCCCCGCCCCTTCGAACGCCTCCCACGCCAGCTCCAGCAGCAGCCGCTGCTGCGGGTCGATGGCATACGCCTCACGCGGGCTGATCCCGAAGAACTCCGGGTCGAAGTCCCCGGCGTCGTACAGGAAGCCGCCCTCACGCACATAGGAGGTCCCGGTGTGGTCCGGATCCGGGTCGTACAGCGTGTCCAGGTCCCAGCCGCGGTCCGCGGGGAACGCCGAGACGGCGTCCCGCTCCTCGGCGAGCAACTGCCACAGATCCTCCGGGGAGGCCACACTCCCCGGATAGCGGCAGCTCATCGCCACGATCGCGATCGGTTCACGCCCGGCGGACTCGCTCTCCTGCAGCCGCTGCCGTGTGCGCTGCAACTCGGCGATGGTCCGCGCCAGATAGTCGCGCAGCCTGTCTTCGTCCGCCATCGGAATGTCGCTCCCTCGGAGATGTCACCGGGTGTCGGATGGTTCGTCGGTCGGATCAGCTGATGCCGAGGTCGTTGTCGATCAGGTCGAACAGCTCTTCGTTGCTCGCCGTGCGCAGCGAGTCCACCGCCGGTACGGCCTCGGTGCCGGTCCCGGACTCCAGGTCTGCCAGCAGGTTGCGCAGCCGGATGGTCATGTCCACCCGCCAGCCGTCGTCCGGCGCCCGGTCGGCCAGGGACCGGGCCAGCCGCTCCACATCGGCCGGCCCGGGCCGGTCCTCGGCCGTCCGGGCCTCGCCCAGCTCCGTGTCCAGATGACGGACCAGCGCCTGCGGACTGGGATGGTCGAAGACGAGCGTGCTCGCCAGCCGCAGCCCGGTCCTGGACTGCAGCCGGTTGCGCAGCTCCAGCGCGCTCAGCGAGTCGACGCCCAGATCGAGGAATCCGCGGTCCATGTCCACGGCGGCGGGCGAGCCATGACCCAACAGCGTCGCGGTGAGCGACCGCACCAGGTCGGCGAGGGCACGCTCGCGCTCCGGCCCCGGCAGCCCCGCCAGGTCCCCGGCGGGCCCCAACTCGTCGGCCGGCCGGGGCCGTACCGTCGGCACCGCCACCAACTGCCGGAGCAGTGAGGGCGGTTCCTCTTCGGCGGCCCGAGCCCGGACCGCCGCCAGATCCAGCCGGGCGGCGACCACCACGGCCGTCTCCCGGGCCACCGCCGCGTCGAACAGCGCCAGCCCCTCCTCCGGGGACAGCGGGACGAGCCCGGAGCGGGCGATCCGGCCGCGGTCGGCCGCGGCGAGCGCGCTGGTGAGAGCGCTCTCCTGCGCCCACAGGCCCCAGGCGAGGCTCGTCGCGGAGCCGCCCGCGGCACGGCGGTTGTGCGCCAGCGCGTCCAGGAAGACGTTGCCTGCCGCGTAGTTCGCCTGGCCCCCGCTGCCGGTCACCCCGGCGATCGACGAGTACAGCACGAAGGCGGCCACCTTGTGGCGTTCGGCGAGCCGGTGCAGCTGCCAGGCCGCGTCGATCTTCGGCCGCAACACCGTGTCGAGCCGCTCCGCGGTGAGCCCGGTGACCAGGCCGTCGTCCACCACGCCGGCGGTGTGCACCACCGCCGCGACCTTCCCGGCCCGCGCGAACAGCGCCTCCGCGGCCCCCGGTTCGGCCACGTCACAGGCCGCGAACGCCACCTCCGCGCCCAGTGCGGTCAACTCGGCGTGCAACGCCGCCGCGCCTGGCGCCTCGGCCCCACGCCGCCCGGCCAGCAGGAGCCGCCGCACACCGTGACGCTCCACCAGATGCCGGGCGAGCCGGCCACCGAGGGCACCCGTACCACCGGTCACCAGCACGGTCCCGTCGTCGGCCGCGCCGGGGAACGGCACCGGTTCACCGGCCCCCGCGGCGAGCCGGACCAGCCGTGGCACCAGAACGGTCCCCCCGCGCAGGGCGACCTCGGACTCACCGGCCGCCCGTGCCGCCGACAGGGCGGCGAACAGGGCCGTGACCGAGGTGCCGCCGCCCGCCGGCGCGTCGACGGGGGCCTCGGTGTCGACGAGCACGAAACGGCCCGGGTTCTCGGTCCGCGCCGAGCGGAGCAGCCCCCACACCGGGGCGTGCACCAGATCCACCACCGCGTCCGCCGCGGTGGCCACCGCTCCCCGCGTCACCACCGCCAGCCGCGCGGCGGCCAGCCGCTCGTCGGCCAGCCACTCCTGTACCAGCGCCAGCAACCGGTCCAGGACCGCCCGCGCGGCGGTCGCCACGTCGGCATCCGTGCCGCCCGGCGCGGACCACACCGGCAGTACGACCGTCCCCGGGACGGAGGCCCCCGCCGCCACCGCGGCGCGCAGCCCGGCCAGGTCCTCGAACCACCTCACGTCCGCACCGGCGGCGCGCCATTCCGCAGGCACTGCGCCGAGCAGCGCCCATGACCCGTCCGCCGCGCCGCCGGCAGCGAGGGCGGTCGACCACGACACCTCGTAGAGCGCGTCGCCCGGTCCGCCTCCCGCAGCCGCCAGAGCCCGAGCCGACACCGGCCGGAGCGTCAGCGAGCCCACACTCAGTACCGGCGCGCCGGCCGGGTCCGAAAGAGTCAGCCGGACGGCCTCCGGTCCGACGGGCACGACCTCCACCCGGACGGCGGCGACTCCCGGCCGGTGCACCGTCACGTCCGACCAGGCGAACGGCAGCCGCACCGCCTCGTCCGCGCCCGGCAGGAAGCTCAGCACGTGCAACGTCGCGTCCAGCAGGGCCGGATGGACCAGGAAGTCCCCGGCGGCCCTGGCGGCGTCCTCGTCCAGAGCCACGTCGGCGAACAGCCGCCCGTCGGACTGCTGCCACACCTGGCGCACGCCCTGGAAGACCGGACCATAGGCGAGCCCGAAGTCCCGCAGCCGTTCGTACAGGCCCGAGGTCTCCAGCGGCACCGAGTCCCGGGGCGGCCACGCCACAGCCGCGGCCTCCGGTTCGGCGGGCGCGCCGGCCGGGACGAGTGTGCCGGTCGCATGGCGCAGCCACTCGGCCCCGCCCACCCGCGCGTGCACCTCGACGGAACGCCGCCCGTCGGTGTCTGCGTCCCCCACCACGACCTGGACGTCCACGGCGCCCTGCTCGGGCAGCACCAGCGGTGCCTCGACGGTCAGTTCCTCCACCCGGTCGAGGCCCGCGCGTGCCGCCGCGTGCAGGGCGAGGTCCAGGAAGGCGGTTCCGGGCAGCGCCACCGCGCCCAGCACCGCGTGATCGGCCAGCCATGGGTGAGTCTCCAGCCCGATCCGCCCGACGAGCACGTGCCCGCCCCGGCCCGCGATGGCCAACTCCGCACCCAGCAGCGGGTGCCGCGCACCGTCGAGCCCCAGCCCACCGGCGTCCTTCCGTACCTGCGGCACCCGAATCCAGTACGACGCCCGCTGGAACGGATACGTCGGCAGGTCGCGCAGAGGCGTCCCGGACACCTTGGCACCCCAGTTGATGGGGGTGCCGTGGGTGTGGAGGTGGGCGAGGGTGGTGGTGAGGTTTGGGTGGTGGGTGGTGATGGTGGTGGGGTTGTCGAGGGTTTGGTGGATGAGGGGGGTGAGGGTGGGGGTGGGGGTGAGTTCGAGGTAGGTGGTGGTTCCGGCTTGGTGGAGGGTGTGGATGCCGTGGTGGAAGCGGACGGCTTCGCGGATGTGGCGGACCCAGTAGTCGGGGGTGAAGTCGTGCACCAGTTCGCCGGTGAGGTTGGAGGCGATGGGGGTGGTGGGTTGGTGGTAGGTGAGTTCTTCGGCGACGGTTTGGAATTGGTCGAGGATGGGGTTCATGTGGGGGGAGTGGAAGGCGTGGCTGACGTGGAGCTTGCGGGTGCGTCGGCCTTGGTTCTTCCATCGGTCGGCGATTGCGGTGACCGTGTCGTCGTCGCCGGACAGGACGAGGGAGTGGGGGCTGTTGATGGCGGCGATGGAGACGTGGTCGTTCAGTTCGGTCTGGAGTTCGTCTTCGGTGGCTTCTATGGCGATCATGGTGCCGCCGGTGGGGAGTTGTTGCATGAGGGTGGCGCGGGCGGTGACCAGGCGGGCGGCGTCCGACAGGGTGAGGACTCCGGCGGCGTGGGCGGCGGAGATTTCGCCGATGGAGTGTCCGGCGAGGTAGTCGGGTCGTACGCCGAGGCTCGTCAGGAGCGTGAACAGGGCGGTGTGGTAGGCGAAGAGCGCGGTCTGGGTGTAGAGGGTCCGTCCTAGGAGTTCGGTGTCGTCGCCGAACATGACCTCGCGCAGGGGTTGTTCGAGGTGGGGGTCGAGGAGTGCGCAGACTTCGTCGAGGGCTTCGGTGAAGACGGGGTAGGTGTCGTACAACTCCCGTCCCATGCCCGGCCGTTGTGAGCCCTGTCCGGAGAACAGGAACGCCACCTTCGGTGCGCCCACCGCCGTACCGCGTATCACCCCCGGTGTGTCGTCGTGGCCCTCGGCCAATGCCGAGAGGCCCGCGAGCAGTTCCTCTCGGGAGGTGCCGATGACCGCGGCCCGTTCCTCGAAGGCCCCACGAGATGTCGCGAGTGCCGTGGCGGCCGCCGTGAGGTCGGGCTCCGGCCGGTCGGTGAGCCAGGTGCGCAGCCTGTCGGCCTGCGCGCGCAGGGCGGGCGTGGACGCGCCGGAGAGCAGCCAGGGAACGCTGCCCGGCCCCTGGCCGGAGGAGGCAGGCTCCTCGGGGCCGGGCGGTTCCGTGGCCGGGGCCTGTTCGATGATGACGTGGGCGTTGGTGCCGCTGATCCCGAAGGAGGAGACCGCGGCCCTGCGCGGCCGGTCGACAGTGGGCCACGGGGTGTTCTCGGCGAGCAGCGAGACGGCGCCGCCCGACCAGTCGACCTCGTCCGACGGCCGGTCGATGTGCAGGGACTTGGGCAGCACGCCTGCCCGCAGCGCCTGGATCATTTTGATGATGCCGGCGACGCCTGCGGCGGCTTGGGTGTGGCCGATGTTGGACTTCACCGAGCCGAGGTGGAGGGGGTGTTGGCGGTCCTCGCCGTAGACGGCGATGAGGGCCTGTGCCTCGATGGGGTCGCCGAGTCGGGTGCCGGTGCCGTGGGCTTCGACGGCGTCGATGTCGGTGGGGGTGAGGCGGGCGTTTTCCAGGGCTTGGCGGATGACGCGTTGTTGTGCGGGGCCGTTGGGTGCGGTGAGTCCGTTGGAGGCGCCGTCCTGGTTGACGGCGGAGCCGCGGACCAGGGCGAGGACGGGGTGGCCGTTGCGGCGTGCGTCGGAGAGGCGTTCCAGGACCAGCAGGCCCGCGCCCTCCGCCCACCCGGTGCCGTCGGCGGCCGCGGCGAAGGGTTTGCAGCGGCCGTCGGGGGACAGTCCCCGCTGCCGGCTGAACTCGATGAAGGTGGCCGGTGTCGCCATCACCGTGACCCCGCCGGCCAGCGCCAGTGAGCACTCGCCCCGGCGCAGCGACTGTGCGGCGAGATGGAGGGCGACGAGGGACGAGGAGCAGGCCGTGTCGATGGTGACGGCCGGTCCCTCGAGGCCGAAGGTGTAGGCCACCCGACCGGTGGCGACGCTTCCGGCGCTGCCGATGCCGACGTCCCCCTCGAACCCCTCGGGCGCCGGTGACAGCCGGGAGCCGTAGTCGTCGTACATGACACCCGCGAACACGCCGGTACGGCTGCCGCGCAGGGACGTGGGGGAGATGCCGGCGCGCTCGAACGCCTCCCAGGCGACCTCCAGCAGCAGCCGCTGCTGCGGGTCGACGGCCAGCGCCTCGTGCGGGCTGATCCCGAACACCTCGGGGTCGAAGTCGGCGGCCTGGTACAGGAAGCCGCCCTCCCGGGTGTACACGGTGCCCTCGTGGGCGGGATCGGGATCGTAGAGCCGGTCGAGGTCCCAGCCCCGGTCGGTGGGAAAGCCCGACACGGCGTCCCGGCCGGCCGCCACCAACTCCCACAGGGCCTCGGGGGTGTCGGCGCCGCCCGGGAACCGGCAGGCCGTGCCGACGACGGCGATCGGCTCCTGCTCCAGGGACTCGGCCGCCTGCAAGCGGCGCCGCGCCTGGTGCAGATCAGCCGTGACGCGCTTGAGATACTCGCGGAGCTTCTGCTCGTTGGTCGTCATCTGTGCCCCCTAAGCCAGGACCGGTGGAATCCCTCGCACCGCTACGGCGGTCGTCAGTGCGCGGCTTCCTGGAGAGCGGACTCCAGAAAGGCGACCTGGGCCGGCCGGTCGCCGCACATGCGCAGCGCCGACAGCAGCGTCCACAGCCGGATCTCCTCGACATGCTCGGGCGACCCGTGGACGTCGTCCTTCTCGATGAGTTCCAGCCGGTCGAGGGTCCGGTGCAGCCGGGCCGGGTCGGTCGGCGGGATGATCTCGTCGCGGCTGCTGGCCGCGTAGGCGACCGGGATGTCGAGGGCGCCGAGTTCGTCGTCGGTCAGCGCCCAGTCCCGCAGTTCGTCGGCCAGCCCGGCCCGCCGGGTGCCGGTGAGATGGGCCAGCGTGTCCAGCGTGAGGGTGGGCACACGGGCCTGCCAGCGGGTGTCGGCGAAGAAGTCGTGAACCGGTGCCCCGGTGGTGACCACGCCACGGATCCGCTTGTCGTGCACCGCCGCGCGCAGCGCCAGATGCCCGCTGAAACTGAGTGCGACGGCGTAGGTGCGGCTCACGTCGGCCCGGTCCGCCAGCGCGTCCAGCACGGCGGGGATCATCCGCCAGCTGTCGCTCCGGTACGGCAGCGTGTTCTCCCCGACGCCGGGCAGCTCCGTGACCACACCCGCCATGTCGAGCTGGGGAGCCTGGGCGAGGGCGGGAGCGTACTGCTCCTTGGTGCTGACGATGCCGCCCATCAGTAACAGCAGCGGCTTGGGTTGCTCGGTGGACAGACCACCGGCCCAGCAGCGGACCAGGCCGTCGGGCAGGTCGACGTCGACGCGGGTGAGACCGGGAATGTCCTTGCGCCAGGTGTCGAACGCGGCCACCGCGTTTCGCGCCGCGGATCGCCGGGTTTCCCCGGCGGGATAGGGGAATCGTGCAATATTGTAGAAACGAAAGGCCTCGAATGGGCGACCGTCGGCAAGCTGGAGATCGCCCGCGCGGCTCCATTCGGCAACCCATGATCCGGGCCCGCCCTCACCGTCGTCCTCGATTCGTCCGAGTACGTCGAGGTAGGCGGACGGTGGAATCCCCTGGGTGCGCGCATGCACCACGACATGCTGTTTGAGTTCGTCGAGGTCGTTCACGAGCGCCTCCCCGGGTGATGGTCGTCCGGTCATCCTGGGAAAGTTCCCTAAAGCGCAACTAAGGGTCCGGTGAACCATCGAATTCCACTGATGGGGAAGTCGCTGAAGCGCGGCTAAAGCCCGGCTCAGGTACGGCCGCGAACCGCGCCGTACGGGTTTTTGCTGATGTGCTCCCCGGCCATCAGGTGCATTCTCCTGATGCCCATGGCGTCATTGCGGTGCGCCGTTGCGAGGAGGAGCAGCGAAGTGAACAGTGGTCGGGGCCGAACAGTGCAACGGGGAGCGGGCGTCGTCGTCGCGCTCGGACTGCTCATGGGGGCGGCGGCGTGTGACGGCGGGGACGGGAACTCCGCCACCACGTCCACCCGGCCCAGAGCGGGCGGAACACTCACCTACGGATCGGTACAGCAGCCCAGTTGCCTGGACCCGGGCTTCGCGCCCGACACGGCCACCGGCATGATCGACCGCAACGTCTTCGACTCCCTGGTGTCCGTCGGCACCGACGGAACGGCCAAGCCATGGCTCGCCACCAGCTGGAAAGAGGCTTCCGACGGCCGCAGTTACACCTTCAAGCTGCGCCCGGGCGTCCACTTCCAGGACGGCACCCCGTTCACCGCGGCCGCGGTGAAGGCGACCCTGGACCACGCTGTCGATCCCAAGACGAAGTCCCTCAACGCGGCGTCGCTGCTGTCCGCCTACAAGGGCAGCACCGTGCTGGGGACGCTCAGCGTCCGCATCGACCTCGCCAGGCCCGACGCCGCCCTGCTGGAATCCCTCGGCTCGCCCTACCTCGGCATCCAGTCGCCCAAGTCGCTGCAGAGCAAGCCCTGCCTGCACCCGGTCGGCACCGGGCCCTTCACGTTCGTCAGCTGGACACCCAACAAGGACCTCGTGCTCAAACGCAACGAGTCCTACCAGTGGGCGCCTCCCGGCACCGCCCACACCGGGCCGGCCTATCTCGACGGCATCCACTACCAGTTCGTAGCCGACGACACCGCCCGCTTCGGCGCGCTCACCAGCGGCCAGCTGGACGTCATCGAGAACGTGCCGGCCTCCGACGCGAAGACGATCAAGGCAACCGGAACTGCCGTCTTCCACAAGACCGACTCACCGGGACAGGTCTACGGACTGCGCCTGAACAGCGCCCGAGGGCCGTTCGCCGACGAGCGGGTGCGTCTGGCGTTCATGCGTTCACTCGACCTCGACGCCCTCGTCAAGTCGGTCTACTTCGGCCAGTACGAACGGGCGTGGAGCCCGCTCACCCCGGTCACTCGCGGTTACGACGCGAGCCTGAAGGGTTCCTGGCCGCAGGACACCGCGCTGGCCGGCCGAATGCTCGACCAGGCCGGCTGGACCGGCCGGGACGCGGCCGGCTACCGCACGAAGGACGGCAAGCGGCTCACCGTCTACTGGCGCACCGGTGCGCAACTCGACCGTGACCAGCGCGGCACCGTCGCCCAGGGCATCGTGGCCGACGCGAAGAAGGCCGGCATCGACGTCCGGTACGAGTCCGAGGACACCGGCACCTTCGCCAAGAACATCCTCTCCGGCAACCTCGACATCTGGGCCGGCAGCAACCAGCGCGCCGAACCCGACGTCCTGCGCTCGTCGTTCGCCTCGTACGAGACGCTGGCCAAGGGCGGCGGCAACATCTTCGGCCTCAAGGACGCGCGGCTCGACAGCCTGCTCGACGGCGCCATCGCCACCACCGACTGGACCGTACGCGCCAAGAACTACGCCGAGGTGCAGAAGTACGTCGTCCAGCACGGTCTGGAAGTACCCGTGCTGGTGCCGGCGAGCCTGCTCGCGGCACAGCGCAAGGTGCACGGCGTGGCGTTCAACCCGGACTCGACGCTGAGCTTCTACGACCTGTGGCTCGGCTGAGATGGGACGCGTCCAGCTACTGCGCTGGCTGGCCCGCCGGCTGTGCACCGGAGTCCTCGTGGTCTGGGGCGCCGCGACCGTCGCCTTCGCGGCGTTGCACATGGTGCCCGGAGACCCCGTGGTGGTGCTTCTCGGCGGCTCCACACCCAGCTCCGAGGTCGTCGCCCAGACCCGTCACGAACTCGGTTACGACCGCCCGGTGACCGTCCAGTATTTCGACTACCTCGGCCACCTCGCACGTGGTGACCTGGGCCAGTCGTTCCAGCTGCATCAGCCGGTCGGGAAGGTCATCGCCGAACAGCTGTGGCCCACCGCCCAGCTCACCGCGGTCGGCTTCACCCTGGCCCTGGCGGGCGCGCTGGTCCTCGCCCTGGCCGGCACCGGGCACCCGGTGCTGCGCCGGGTCGGCGCCGGTCTCGAACTGCTGATGATCTCGGCACCGGGCTTCTGGGTCGGGGTGCTGCTGCTGTCCGTGTTCTCCTTCCGGCTGGGCCTCTTCCCGGTGGTCTCCGGCGACAGCGCCTCCGGGCTGGTCCTGCCGGCCGTCACCCTGGCACTCGGCCTGATGGGAACCTTCGCCCAGGTGATGCGGGAGGGCCTGGACCAGGTCCTCACCGAGCCGTTCGTGCTCAGCTCCCGGGCCCGCGGCAGCACCGAGACCACCGTCCGGCTGCGGCACGCGCTGCGCCACGCCCTGCTGCCGGTCATCACCCTGTCCGGCTGGGTCGTCGGCGCCCTACTCGGCGGATCGGTCCTGGTGGAGACCATCTTCAGCAGGCAGGGCATCGGCCGGGTGATGGCCGGTGCCATCACCGGACGGGACCTTCCCCTGGTCACGGGGATCGCCGTGGTGTCGGCCGTCGTCTTCACTCTCGCCAACATCGCCGTCGACCTGCTCTACCGCGTGGTCGACCCGCGGCTGCGGGAGGTCGCGCCATGACCGCCACCACCGTCGCGCCGACCGCCGCGGCCTCGCCCGCGCGCACCGGGCGGCTGCGCGGGCTGCGCCCCGGGCTCGCCCTGTGCTGGCTGGTGCTCGCCCTGGTCGCCGTCGCCACCCTGTGGCCTCATCTGCTCGCCCCCGGCGACCCTGACGCCACACACGTCACCGAGGCCCTGCGCGGACCCGGCGGCGGCCACCTGTTCGGCACCGACCAGCTCGGCAGGGACGTCTACACCCGGGTGGTGCACGGCGCCCGGATCTCCGTCGAGGTCGGCGTCGGCTCGACCCTGCTCGCCCTGGGCCTCGGCACGGTCGTGGGCGGCCTCGCCTCCCTCGGCGGCCGGTGGGCGGACGAGGCACTCATGCGGCTCACCGACGTGCTGCTCGCCTTCCCCGGAACCCTGCTGGCGCTGCTCGTCGTCGCCATGCTCGGCCCCGGCACCGGTCACTCTCTGATCGCCATCGGCCTGTCCGCCGCCCCCGGCTTCGCCCGGCTGGTACGCGGCCAGGCACTGGCGATCCGGGACGCCGACTACGTCCGCACCACCGTCACCTTCGGCTGCGGCAGGCCGGCCGCCTATCTGCGGCACCTGTTGCCCAACGCGCTGCCGCCCCTCCTGGTGCTGGCCACCATCAACGTCGGCGTGTCGATCATCGCGGGCGCCTCGCTGAGCTTCCTCGGGCTCGGACCCGCCGCCCCGACCCCGGAGTGGGGCGCCATGCTCGCCCAGGGAGAACCGTTCCTCGCCGTCTCCTGGGCGGTGGCCGTCTTCCCCGGGCTCGCCGTCACCGCGACGGTCGTCGCGGTCAACGTGGTCGGCCGCGACCTCCAGCGCCGCCTGGCCGGAAGGGACCTTCATGCACGACCGTGACGCGACCTTGGGGAAACGTCCGCCGGACGGTACCCGAACCCTCGCCCGGCCCGGCGGCGCACTGCTCTCCGTGACCGGGCTGCGGGTCGCCTTCCCCGGTCCCGCCGGGCCCGTCGAGGCGGTCCGGGGCGTCAGCATCGACGTGGCGGCCGACGAATGCCTCGCGGTCGTCGGCGAGTCCGGTTCCGGCAAGAGCGTCACCGCACGCGCCCTGGTGGGGCTCGCCGGACCGCACGCCGACGTTCGCGCCGACTCCTTCACCGTGGCGGGCGAGGACGCCACCGCCTTCCGCGCGGCCGACTGGCGGCGGATCCGCGGACGCCACGTCGGGCTCGTCGTCCAGGACGCCCTCACCTCACTCGACCCACTGCGCCGGGTCGGCGCCGAGATCGCCGAACCACTGCGCACCCACCGCCTGGACTCCTCGCCCGCCCGGATCCACGCCCTGCTCGACGCCGTGCACATGCCCGAACCCGACGTCCGGGCGCGCCAGTACCCCTTCCAGCTCTCCGGCGGACTGCGCCAACGGGCCCTGATCGCCTCCGCCCTGGCGGCCGAACCCGGCCTGCTCATCGCCGACGAGCCCACCACCGCTCTCGACGTCACCGTGCAGGCACGCGTCCTGGACCTGCTCGGTGACCTCAAACGCGCCGGTACCGGCATCCTGCTGATCAGCCATGACCTCGCCGTCGTGGCCCGTCTGGCCGACCGGATCGCCGTGATGTACGCGGGACGGATCGTCGAGGAGGGGCCTGCGGCCCAGGTGCTGGGCGCGCCCCGGCATCCGTACACCCGCGAACTGCTCGCCGCGGTGCCCGCCACCCACACCCGGGGCACCCTGCTGGCCGCCACCGTCGTCCGCCCGGCCGGTGACCGGGAACAGCGAGGATGTCCCTACGCCCACCGCTGTGTGCTCGCCGCCGACCGCTGCCGCACCGAGGCCCCCCGGAGCGTCACCGTCGGTGCCGGCCACCGGGCACGCTGTCTGCGCACCGACGCCGGGTGGCAGCCCCCCGCCCGCACCGGCGCCCGGCGTACCAGCACACCGGGCGACGTCATACTGGAGGCCGACGGCGTCGGCAAGTCCTTCCGCGGCCCCGACCACGAGCTCCGCCCCGCCGTCCGCTCGGTCTCCTTCACACTGCGCCGGGCCGAAACCCTCGGCCTGGTCGGCGAATCCGGCTCGGGCAAGAGCACCGTGGCCCAGATGGTGCTCGGCCTGCTCGAACCGGACCACGGCACGGTCCGGCTGCGAGGCCGCCCCTGGTCCGGGGTGCGGGAGGCCGTACGGCGACCGGACCGCCACCGGGTGCAGTTCGTCCCCCAGGACCCGCTCAGCGCCTTCGACCCCCGCTACACGGTCGAACGCGTCGTCGGCGAGGCACTGGGCGCGTCGGGCCGCTGGTCCGCACGCCGCAACCGCGACCGCATCGGCGAACTCCTGCACCTGGTCGGGCTGGACACCGCCCTGCTCCAGCGGCGGCCCGCGCAGCTCTCCGGAGGCCAGCGGCAGCGCGTCGCCATCGCCCGCGCCCTTGCTCCGGAGCCGGACGTGCTGATCTGCGACGAGCCGGTCTCCGCGCTCGACGTCTCGGTCCAGGCACAGATCCTCGACCTGCTGACCGGCCTGCGCGAGGGGATGGGCCTGTCCTGCCTGTTCATCTCGCACGACCTCGGGGTGATCCACCACGTCAGCGACCGGGTGCTGGTCATGCGGGCCGGCGAGATCGTCGAACACGGCCCGGTCGAGCGCGTCTACGGAACTCCCGAACACCCCTACACCCGGGAACTGCTCAGCGCGCTGCCCACCCCCGAGGACGGGCTGGCGGGGTGACGGGCTCCAGCACAAGGGCGGTGCCGCGGCCGGAAGTCGCCCCCGGCCACGGCACCGCCCTTCGCCCTACGTCCGTACGGACGCCCGCCTCACTCCGCGCCGGCCACCGCCGACTCGGCGGAGACCTGCAGCGACGCGCACACCTCCGCCAGCAACTCGTACGAACGCACCCGCGCCGCGTGGTCGTGCACGATCGTCAGCGCCATGATCTCGTCAGCACCCGATGCCCGCACCAGTGCTCCCAGCGACTCCCGCACCGTGTCGGGCCCGCCGATGAACTGCGGTACGAAGGAGTCCTTCGCCATCCGCCGCTCCGCCGCGGAGAACGGCTCGTGTTCGGCCTCCTCCGGGCTCACGTACGGGCCGAGCTTGCCCCGGAGCATCTTCAGATGCGCGATCTCCAGGGAGGCGGCCAGCCGCTGGGCCTCGGCATCGCTGTCCGCGAGCACCACCACGGCCGCCACCAGCGCGTACGGCTCCTGCAACCACTGGGAGGGCCGGAAGGACCTGCGGTAGAGCTGCAGTCCCGGCACGGTGTTGTGCGGGGTGAAGTGGTGCGCGGACGCGAACGGCAGACCGAGCTGGGCGGCGATCCGTCCACCGCCCCCCGAGCCGAGGATCCACACCGGCGGCCACTCGTCCGGGATCGGGTTGGCCGAGATGGGGTTCTCCCCGGTGGCGTAGCCCAGGATCTCCCGCACCTGGTCCGGGAAATCCGCGCCGTCCCGTGCGTCACGGCGCAGTGCCCGTGCGGTCACGGGGTCACCACCGGGCGCCCGGCCCAGGCCCAGGTCGATCCGGCCCGGGTGCAGGGCCGCCAGCGTTCCGAACTGCTCCGCCACCACCAGCGGCTGGTGGTTGGGCAGCATCACACCACCGGAGCCCACCCTGATCGACGCGGTCGTCGCGGCGACCTGCCCCGCCAGCACGGCAGGGGAGGAGCTGGCGATGCTCCCGGTGTTGTGGTGCTCGGCGAGCCAGTAACGGTGGTAGCCGAGCTCCTCGACGCGCCGGGCCAGATCGAGGGTGTTGCGCAGTGCCTGCGCACTGCTGGAACCAGACATGACAGGCGCTATGTCGAGCACCGAGTACCGGATGCGGTTCAACTGGCTCATCAGGGGATTATTTCCTTCTGCGATCGGTTCATGAGCGGCTCAGGACTTTTCCAGCGCGAACGCGGACTTGATCCACTTGCTGGACTCCACGGCGACCGCCACCGCGCGCTGACCCGAGGTCATCCGCGGCAGCAGCCGCTCCAGTTGGAAGAACGGCAGGGCGTTGCCGGTGTTGCCGATGTCACGGACCACACTGATTTCGGTCGCACTCGGCACCTCCATGGCCTGGACGATCCGCACCGTCATCCGTCCCGACAGCTGCGGTGGGAGCAGATAGTCCAGGTCGTCGCGCTTCCACCCCAGCTCGTCGAGGAGTTCGCCCAGGACGTCCACGGCCAGCACCGGCACCAGTGCCTCGATGGCCTTGTAGTCCTCGGTCGTCCCGGACCTCAGCCGGTGGCGGTCGGCCACGCCGAACCAGTCCACCATGTGCCCCGACGGGCGGCCGCCGCCGGCCAGCCGGACCCGGACCTCGCGCAGGACCACGGAGTCCTCCCGAGGGGTCCGGCCGAGCACGACCGCGCCCGCCCCGTCGCCGAACATCACGGCGTTGACCAGTTCGGCCTGGTCGAGCTTGCGCGGGTCGACCGACAGGTCGTAGTGCTTGGCGCACACATCGCCACCGAGCACCAGAGCCGTGTCGTGCCGGCCCGCGAGCAGCAACTGCCGGGCCACGTCGAGTGCCTGGAGGGCACCCGAGCAGCCCGACTGGAGCTGGTAGCTGGGCACGTCGTCGATGCCCAGCCGGTCGGCGATCACGTTGACGGTGGCCGGCATCAGCTGGTCGGGCGACGAGGTGCCCATCACGACCAGATCGACCTCACCCGGCTCGACCCCGGCGGAGGACAGGGCGCCGGCCCCGGCCGTCGTCCCGAGGTCGGCCAGCCACTGGTCGACCTCACCGGTCTCCAGATCCACCGACAGATGCCGGGTCCTGGTACCGATGAACGCCTCGACCCACTGCTCCCACGCCTCGCCGACCTGGAACAACCGGGCGAGCACGGAATTGTCCAGCGCGGGACCGGGCAGCGCCGTTCCCACACCCAGCAGATGCGTGTCCACGTCCCCATCGCCTCCTTGATCGGACCGGACTCGGTCAGGCCTCGTAACCGGGGAAGAAGACGAACCGCACATCGGTCAGGAGCTTGGCGTTGGCCACCCGGACCTCGCGCAGCCCCAGCAGACCCTTGTAAGCACCGCCGGTGCCGATGATGGGGGCCCGCGTGATGCCGCCCTGGATCGCCTGCGTGGTGTCCAACGGCCCCTCGTACACCGCGGTGCCGTCCGGGAGGGTGATCTCCTCCCGGTACCAGCTGAAGAAGTGCCCGTCCGACTCGCGCTGGTAGACGGCCTCCGCGCGACCCTGCACCTCGCCGACCTTCTTCCCGTCGGCGTCGATCAGGTGGTCGTAGTAGGTGCCGAAGTCACCGATCTTCACACTGTTGTAGTCCCCGCCCTCGACGGCGTCCTGGTCGACGCTGTTGACCATCTTCAGTTCCTGCGTCACCTCCGTCAGCGGGCCGATGACGATGAGATCGGTCGTCTGAACTGCCATGATCCCTCTTCTCTGGGTTGTGACGGACTGTGCCGCCCACCGGGCGTCCGCCTCGGTCGGTCCGTTGCGACGGAGCAGGCACAGCCATCTTGGGAGACGGAGCTAAAGTCGGTCTTGGGAACCGCTATCGACCACCGGACCGGCCCGCCCCGGACGGCGGGACCCGGGCTGCCGGGCCCCGCCGCAGATCAGTCGGAGCCGAGCTCCTCGTCGATGAAGGCGAAGATGTCCTCGTCCGACGCGTCGTCCATGCGCGACAGCAGCGACGAGTCCGTCTCGTCGGCGCCGTCCGCGCCATCGGCGTAAGAGCCCGCCGGACCGCCGTGCGGCTCCAGCACGGCCAGCAGCCGGCTCAGGCGCGCCGCCACCCGGCTGCGCGCACCCTCCGACACGCCCGGATCCTGAGCGGCGGCGAACACCGCCTCCATCCGCTCCAGTTCGGCCAGCAGCGAGGCGTCCTTCGGTGCTCCCTCGGCCGCGCCGATCTCCTCGGCCAGCTGCTCGGCCAGCCGGGCCGGCGTCGGATGGTCGAAGACGGCCGAACTCGGCAGCCGCACCCCGACCGCACCGTTGAGCCGGTTGCGCAGCTCCACCGCCATCAGCGAGTCGACGCCCAGATCGGTGAAACCGCGCTCGGCCGCCACCAGAGCCGTCGACGAGTGCCCCAGCACCTCGGCCGCCGTCGTCCGCACCAGTTCCAGCAGCGCCGACCGCCGGGCCGGTGGGGCGAGTCCGACCAGAGTCCGCCGCAACACGTCGTCACCGGAGGGCTGTTCACCGCCCCGAGGCGCCGACCGCACAAGACCGCGCAGCACGGGGGCCAGACCGCCGTCGGCCAACCGGTCGGCCAGCACCGCGCGGTCCCACCGCACCGGTGCCACCACGGCCGCGGCCCGCGCCGCAAGGACGGCATCGAAGAGGCCCAGCCCCTCTTCCCGGGAGACCGCCAGCACACCGGTACGAGCCAGCCGTGCCGTGTCCGCCGCACCGAGCGACTCCGCCATGCCGGTCTCCGCCCACGGGCCCCACGCCATGCTCACACCGGGCAGTCCCGCCGCTCGCCGGGCCTGGGCCAGGGCGTCGAGGAAGGCGTTGCCGGCCGCGTACGCCGCCTGCCCCGCGGTACCGACCACGCCGGCCAGCGAGGAGAACAGCACCAGCGAGCAGCGCGGGCCGATGAGTTCGTGCAGATGCCAGGCCGCGTCCACCTTGGGCCGCAGCACCGCGGAGAGCCGCTCCGGGGTCAGCACGCCGACCACCCCGTCGTCCCGGACACCGGCGGTGTGGACGACGGCGGTCAGCGGGTGTCCGGCCGGCACCGCCGCGAGCAACTCCTCCACCGCCGCCCGGTCGGCCATGTCGCACGACCGCGTGGCCACCTCCGCGCCGGCCGCGGTCAACTCCGCCACCAACGCGCGGTCCACCGCCCGTCGGCCGGTCAGCAGCAGCCTGCGCACCCCGTGCTCCGCCACCAGATGCCGCGCCACCACCGCGCCCAGCGCGCCCGTGGCCCCGGTCACCAGCACCGTGCCCGCGGGGTCGAGGGCGCCACCGTCCGGCTCGCCCTCCGGCCGCTCCGGCATCAGGCGCGGCACCAGCACCTCGGCACCTCGCACCGCCACCTGGGGCTCCCCGGTGGCCAGCGCCGCCGCGACCGCGTCCGCCCCGGCACCGTCGTCCAGATCCAGCAAGGTCACGCACCCCGGATCCTCGGCCTGCGCGGAGCGCAACAGCCCCCACACGGCCGCCGCCGCCGGATCCGGCGCGTCCCCGGCCACTCCGCCGGTCACCACGACCAGCCGCGCATCCGGTGACCGCCCGGCCGACCGCCAGGACCCGAGCAGCGCCAACACCTCACGCGTCAGCTCGTGCGCCCGCGCCACCGGCTGCCCAGGCACGGCCGATGCGGCGACCGTCCCCCCGCCCCCCACCGGGGCGAACACGACCAGCGGACCGTCGGCCGCCACGGGCAGCTCCGCCACCCGCCGCGCACCTGCCAACGCCGTCGGCGCGCGCCCGGCACCGTCGAACAGCACCCAGGGCGGGCCGGCCTCCCCGAGCACCGCGGGCGCCGGCACCCAGCGCAGGCCGAACAGCGCATCGGGTGCCACCGCGGCCAACGGCCGCACGACCAGCCCCCGCACGCCCGCCACGGGCCGGCGCTCCTCGTCGACGAAGTCCAGCTCCCAGCGTCCCGGACCGCTTCGCGTGATCCGCACGAGCGCCGACCGCACGGGCCGAAGGGCATCGGAGACCGACACCCCGTCCCATGCGAACGGCACCTGGGCTCGCCGTCCGTCACCGTCCGAGGCGATGGCGTGCAGCGCCCCGTCCAGCAGCGACGGATGCAGTGCGAACCCGGTCGCGTCGAGCCCCTCCGGGAGAGCAACCTCCGCGAAGACCAGGTCCGCGCCGTGCCGCCAGGCCCTGCGCAGCGTCCGGAACGACGGACCGTACTCCAGACCGCGCTCGGACAGTTCCCCGTACAGCGCGTCGACGTCCACCGGCACGCCGTCGCCGGGGCGCCAACCGCTCGCGTCCGGCCGGTCGCCGCCGATCTGCGCAGCGGTCCCCAGCACACCGCGGGCGTGGCACACCCACGGCTCGGCGCCACCGACCGGCCGCGCGTGCACCGAGACCGCCCGTCGGGACGCCTCGTCGGCTACCCCGACCGCCACCTGGAGGTCGATCCCACCGTCACCGGACAGGACCAGCGGAGCATCGAGGGTCAGCTCTTCCAGAACGCCGCCCCCCTGCAACGCCATGTCCACCAGCGCACTGCCCGGGACCGTCACCGTCCCCAGCACCGTGTGGTCGGCGAGCCAGCCGTGCGACGCCTCCGACAGCCGGCCCGTGAACAACGCGCCGCCGGGCGCCGCCAGTTCCACGACCCCGTCCAACAACGGATGGCCGTTCCCCGAACCACTCGGCCTAACGGGCGGCGGAGCGTCGAGCCAGTACCGCCGACGCTGGAAGGGGTAGGTGGGGAGGTCGGTGTGGGTGGCTCCCTGGAGGAGGGTGTTCCAGTTGATGGGGGTGCCGTGGGTGTGGAGGTGGGCGAGGGTGGTGGTGAGGTGTTGGTGGGTGGTGATGGTGGTGGGGTTGTCGAGGGTTTGGTGGATGA
>NZ_JBIAUL010000009.1:6721-408861 GCF_042892755.1 Streptomyces sp. NPDC001714 | reverse complement strand
GACTCGGAGAAGTACCAGCTCAAACCCCGCGACTGGGCCCGCGCCGAGACGGATGGCATCGCCCCCCTGATCACCCGCCTCAACGCCGTCCGGCGCCGCCACCCCGCGCTCCGGCAGCTGCGCAACCTGCGCTTCCACCACACGGACAACGACTCCGTCATCGCGTACAGCAAGCGCACCGGGCCGGACACGGTTCTGGTGGTCGTGAACCTTGATCCGCACCACACCCAGGAGGCCACGGTCTCGTTGGACATGCCGCAACTCGGCCTGGACTGGAACGCCGTCCTGTCCGTGCAGGACGAACTGACGGGTGAGACCTACTCGTGGGGCAGGACCGCCTATGTGCGCCTCACGCCCGGCCGGACGCCGGCGCACGTGCTCCAGGCAGAGCGGCCGGCACCAGCGAACGGAGGGCCCAGCGCGTCATGACTGTCAACGAACCCGTCCCGGACACCTTCGAGGACACTCCCGCGAAGGACCGGGACCCGGACTGGTTCAAACGCGCCGTCTTCTACGAGGTCCTGGTCCGCTCCTTCCAGGACAGCAACGGCGACGGCATCGGCGACCTCAAGGGCCTGACCGCGAAACTCGACTACCTGCAGTGGCTCGGCGTCGACTGCCTCTGGCTGCCGCCCTTCTTCAAGTCCCCGCTGCGGGACGGCGGCTACGACGTCTCCGACTACACCGCCGTACTCCCGGAGTTCGGTGACCTAGCCGACTTCGTGGAGTTCGTCGACGCCGCCCACCAGCGCGGCATGCGCGTCATCATCGACTTCGTCGTCAACCACACCAGCGACCAGCACCCGTGGTTCCAGGAGTCCCGGAAGAACCCGGACGGGCCCTACGGCGACTTCTACATGTGGGCGGACGACGACAAGCAGTACCAGGACGCGCGGATCATCTTCGTCGACACCGAGGTCTCCAATTGGACCTTCGACCCCGTGCGCGGTCAGTACTACTTCCACCGGTTCTTCTCGCACCAGCCGGACCTCAACTACGAGAACCCGGCCGTCCAGGAGGAGGTGCTGGCGGCGCTCCGGTTCTGGCTGGACCTGGGCATCGACGGCTTCCGCCTCGACGCGGTGCCCTACCTGTACGCGGAGGAGGGCACCAACTGCGAGAACCTGCCCGCGACCCACGAGTTCCTGAGGCGGGTCCGCCGCGAGATCGACGCCATGTTCCCGGACACCGTGCTGCTGGCCGAGGCCAACCAGTGGCCCGAGGACGTCGTCGACTACTTCGGCGACTACGACAAGGGTGGCGACGAGTGCCACATGGCGTTCCATTTCCCGGTCATGCCGCGGATCTTCATGGCGGTGCGCCGGGAATCCCGCTACCCCGTCTCGGAGATCCTCGCCAAGACCCCCGCCATCCCCTCCGGCTGCCAGTGGGGCATCTTCCTGCGCAACCACGACGAGCTGACCCTGGAAATGGTCACCGACGAGGAACGCGACTACATGTGGGCCGAATACGCGAAGGACCCGCGTATGCGCGCCAACATCGGCATCCGCCGCCGCCTCGCCACCCTCCTGGACAACGACCGCAACCAGATCGAGCTCTTCACCGCCCTGCTGCTGTCCCTGCCCGGCTCGCCGATCCTCTACTACGGCGACGAGATCGGCATGGGCGACAACATCTGGCTCGGCGACCGGGACGCGGTGCGCACCCCCATGCAGTGGACGCCGGACCGCAACGCCGGCTTCTCCTCCTGCGACCCGGGACGGCTCTACCTGCCGGCCATCATGGACCCCGTCTACGGCTACCAGGTCACCAACGTCGAGGCCTCCATGTCCTCGCCGTCGTCCCTGCTGCACTGGACCCGCCGCATGATCGAGATCCGCAAGCAGAATCCTGCCTTCGGACTGGGGTCCTACACCGAACTGCAGTCCTCCAACCCGGCGGTCCTGGCGTTCCTGCGCGAGTACGAGGACGACCTCGTCCTGTGCGTGCACAACTTCTCCCGCTTCGCGCAGCCCACCGAACTCGATCTGCGGGCCTACGACGGCCGGCATCCGGTCGAGCTGATCGGCGGGGTGCGGTTCCCCGCCATCGGTGAACTGCCGTATCTGCTCACCCTCGCGGGGCACGGCTTCTACTGGTTCCGGCTCTCCCGAGTCGCCTCCCGCATCGGCCGTCGGCGCTGAGCGTGCGGAGCCGAGGAAAGGACGCGTCACCATGACGAAGACAGTTGACCTGCCCCGGGGCACGACGGCCGGCCTCGACCGGCCGCTGGGCTCGCTCGGCTCGCTGGGCGGGCTGCTGCGCGACTGGCTGCCGCGGCAGCGCTGGTTCGCGGGCAAGGACCGGCCCGTGACCGAGCTGTCCGTGCTGTCCATGACCGAACTCTTCCCGGGCTGCCTGCACCTGCTGGTCCACGCCGACCACTCCCCCCACGGGGGCACCACCCCGTCCGGTGACTGCTACCAGCTTCTGCTCGGCGTCCGCGAACACCGCGCGCCCAGGCTGGAGCGGGCCTGCATAGGCCGGGCCGAGGAAGGTCCGCTGGCCGGACTCGCGGTCTACGACGCCCTGCACGACCCGCGCGCGGCCGAACTGCTCCTGGAGCGGCTGCGCATACCCGGCACCGCGGGCCCACTGCGCTTCGAGGTCGCCCCGGAGGCCCGGATACCCGGCGGACTCGCGCCGCGGCTGCTGGACGCCGAGCAGTCCAACTCCTCCCTGGTGTACGGCGACTCCTACATCCTGAAGGTGTTCCGGCGGATACAGCCCGGGGTCAACCCGGATCTGGAGGTCCCCGGTGCGCTGGCCGCGCAGGGCTGCGCGCGGGTGCCGGCGCCGGTGGCCTGGTTCCGCACCACCGAGCCGAGCCCGGCGACCCTCGGGGTACTGCAGCCCTTCCTGCCGGACGCGGCCGACGGCTGGACCCTGGCCCTGCGCGCGCTCGCGGCCGGGGACGACTTCACCACCGAGGCGCACGAGCTGGGGCGGGCCACCGCGGACGTGCATCTCGCGCTCGCCGCCGCCTTCCCGTCCGCCGTCCACGACGAATACAGCCGCACGGCCGAGGCGATGTCGGCGCGGCTGGACGCGGCCGCGGACGCGGTGCCTGTGCTGCGGCCGTTCGTCCCCGGGCTGCGCGGCGCCTTCGAGGCGCTCGCCACCTGTGACGCGGGGCCGCTCGCCCAGCGGATCCACGGCGATCTCCATCTCGGGCAGGTGCTGCGGGCGGACCAGGAGTGGTTCGTCATCGACTTCGAGGGCGAGCCGTCCCGGCCGCTCGCCGAGCGGCGCAGCACCCAGTCGCCGGTGCGGGACGTCGCCGGGATGCTGCGCTCCTTCGACTACGCGGCCCGGCAGCGCCGCCCGTGGCGCCCGGAGTGGGCCCGCCGCTGCCGGGAGGCCTACTGCGCGGGTTACGCTGCCCGGGCCGGCTGGGACCCGCGCAGGAAGCACGCACTGCTGCGCGCCCACGAGACGGACCGCGCGGTGTACGAGGTGGTGTACGAAGCCCGGCACCGGCCGGCCTGGCTTCCGGTTCCGATGGCCGCGATCGAGCGGCTCGCCCGCTGGAGAGGCTGACGTCATGGCACTGCGCGACTCTTCGCTCCCGGAGCCCTCAGGCCCCTCCCGTTCCACGGCCCCGGCCCTGGACGCCACCGACCGCGGGCGCCTGCTCGCGGGCACCCACCACGATCCGCACGCCCTGCTCGGCGCCCGTCCGGTGGACGGCGGCACCCTCTTCCGGGCGCTGCGTCCGCACGCGCGCGCCGTGAGCGTGCTCGTCGACGGGGTGCGCAGCCCCCTGGCACCGGAGGACGACGGGCTCTTCGCGGCCGTGCTGCCGTACGCCGAGGTCCCGTCGTACACCCTCCTCGTCGAGTACGAGGACGGGGAGCACGAGGTCCACGACCCGTACCGCTTCCTGCCCGCGCTCGGTGAGTTCGACCTGCATCTGATCCGGGAGGGGCGGCACGAGCAGCTGTGGAAGGCGCTCGGTGCCGAGCCGATGACCCATGACGGGGTGGCCGGCACCCGGTTCACGGTGTGGGCGCCGAACGCCCAGGGCGTAAGGGTGGCCGGCGACTTCACGTGCTGGGACGGCACGCAGTTCCCGATGCGCTCGCTGGGGGCGGCCGGGGTGTGGGAGCTGTTCCTGCCGGGGGTGGGCGAGGGTGCCCGGTACAAGTTCGAGATCACCTCCCGGTACGGCGGCCGGTTCCTCAAGGCGGACCCGATGGCCCGGCGGACGGAGGTGCCGCCCGCCACCGCGTCGATCGTGACGGTGTCCCGGCACGAGTGGGCGGACGCGGAGTGGATGGCGCACCGCGGCGACGTGCCGGTGCACGAGGCGCCGTTCTCGGTGTACGAGGTGCACCTGCCGTCCTGGCGGCCGGGCCTGGACTACCGTCAGCTGGCCGAGGAACTGCCCGCGTACGTCAACGACCTGGGCTTCACGCACGTCGAGTTCATGCCGGTCGCCGAGCACCCCTTCGGCGGGTCCTGGGGCTACCAGGTCACCGGCTTCTACGCGCCGACCTCCCGGCTCGGCACCCCCGACGACTTCAGGTACCTGGTCGACGCCCTGCACCGGGCCGGCATCGGCGTGATCATGGACTGGGTGCCGGCCCACTTCCCCAAGGACGACTGGGCGCTGGCCCGCTTCGACGGGGACCCGCTGTACGAGCCCGGGGACGACCGGCGGGCCGAGCATCCGGACTGGGGTACCTACGAGTTCGACCTCGGCCGGGTGGAGGTGCGCAACTTCCTGGTCGCCAACGCCGTGTACTGGTGCGAGGAGTTCCACATCGACGGGCTGCGGGTGGACGCGGTCGCCTCGATGCTCTACCTCGACTACTCGCGGGACTCCGGGCAGTGGACGCCCAACGTGTTCGGCGGGCGCGAGGACCTGGACGCGGTGGCGTTCCTGCAGGAGATGAACGCGACCGTGTACCGGCGGGCGCCCGGGGTGGTGACCATCGCCGAGGAGTCCACCGCATGGGACGGGGTGACCCGGCCGACCGACAGCGGCGGGCTGGGCTTCGGGCTGAAGTGGAACATGGGCTGGATGCACGACTCGCTGGAGTACATCAAGCACGAGCCGGTGCACCGCAAGTACCACCACGACGAGATGACCTTCTCGATGGTCTACGCGTACAGCGAGAACTACGTCCTGCCCATCTCCCACGACGAGGTCGTGCACGGCAAGCGCTCGCTCGTCTCGAAGATGCCCGGCGACTGGTGGCAGCAGCGTGCCAACCACCGCGCGTATCTGGCCTTCATGTGGGCCCATCCGGGCAAGCAACTGCTCTTCATGGGGCAGGAGTTCGCCCAGGGCGGCGAGTGGTCCCACGCCGACGGCCCCGACTGGTGGCTGCTCGACGCCGGATACGGGGCCGAGGCCGATCACCGGGGTGTCCGGGATCTGGTCCGCGATCTCAACTCCGGGTACCGCGCGCACCCCGCGCTGTGGCAGCGCGACACCGATCCGGCGGGGTTCCAGTGGGTCGTGGGTGACGCGGCCGAGGACAACGTCTTCGCCTTCCTGAGGTTCGATGCCGAGGCCCGGCCGCTGCTGGCGGTCTCCAACCTCTCCCCCGTGGTCCGTCCCGGCTACCGGCTGAGCGTGCCCAGGGGGACGCCCGTCTGGCAGGAGATCCTCAACACCGACAGTGCCCGGTACGGCGGCGGGGACGTCGTCAGCCGGGGGCCGCTGCTCGCCGACGACGGGTCTCTGCGGGTCACGCTGCCCCCGCTCGGCACGGTGTGGCTGGAGCCTGTCGCCCCGTAACCCGCCGAGGGCCGCGGCACGTGTTTCCCCGGCCGGGTTCGGGCAGTCCCGGATGAAAGACCCCGCCGCGCCCGGTCGCGGCCCGGCCGGAGGGCGGTTCCCCGTGCTGCGTACCGTCGGAGTGGAGGAAGAACTTCTGCTGGTCCACCCGGACAGCGGGGAGCCGGCGCCCTGGTCGGCCGCCGTCGTCGACCGGGCCGCCCTGGACGATCCCGGACAGGCCGTGTTCCAGAAGGAGCTGTTCGGGCAGATGCTGGAGCTCGCGACCAGTCCGCAGCGGGACATGGCGGAGCTCGGCGCCGAGATCGTCGCCTGCCGCAAGGAGGCGGGCCGGCTGGCCGGCGAGATCGGCTGCGCGGTCGCGGCGCTCGCCACCTATCCCCTGCCGGTCGACCCGGCGCTCACCCGGCACGAGCGCTACCACTGGATGGCCGGGCGGTACGGCGCCGCCATGGTGGACTGGTTCGTCTGCGGCTGCCATGTGCACGTGTCGGTGGAGTCCGACGAGGAGGGCGTCGCCGTCCTCGACCGGATCCGGCCCTGGCTTCCGGTGCTGCGTGCGCTCAGCGCCAACTCGCCGTTCTGGCAGGGCCGGGACTCCGGTTACGCCAGCTTCCGCAGCCGGCTGTGGGCGCGCGGTCCGTCGGCGGGGCCGACCGAGCTGTTCGGCTCGGCCGAAGGGTACCGGCGGCGGGTCGCGGACATGGTGGGCAGCGGGGTCATCCTCGACGCGGGGATGGTGTACTTCGACGCCCGGCTGTCCACGCGCTACCCGACGGTGGAGATCCGGGTGGCGGACGTGTGCCTGCGGGCGGACACCACCGTCCTCGTCGCCACGCTGATCCGCGCCCTGGTGGAGACGGCCGCGCGCGACTGGCGGGCCGGGCGGCCGCCGCTCGACCCCAGCGTGAGCATGCTCCGGCTGGCCTCCTGGCAGGCCGCCCGCCTCGGCCTGGAGCAGGACCTCCTGGACCCCGTGACCATGCGGCCCCGGCCCGCCGTCGAGGTGGTGCGCGCCCTGCTGGCGCACACCGCGGACGCGCTGGCCGACAGCGGTGACACGATCGGCGTCCAGGAGGCCGTCGCACAGTTGCTGCACAGGGGTACCGGCGCCCGCGAGCAGCGGTCGTTCCTGGAGCGCGGCGGGAGCCTGCGGGACGTCGTCGTGGAGTGTGTACGCCGCACCCAGGGCTGAACCCCCGGGCTGAGCTTTGTCATCAGGTGGAAACGAGTTGACCGTTCCCGACCCGAGCCGCACTCCCCTGGGCTAGATTCGACCCGCGTCGACAACAGTACCGATCGGGAGGGTAACCCTCCGTACATCCAGGAGCAGCGCATGCGCGACTACGCCCTCGCTCCGACGACCGCTTCGACCCTGGCCGGCGGGCTCGCCGACAGCATCTTCGAGACGGCGGACCGGAACCCCACACTGCCGGTGCTGGCGCGCCGGCCCGAGGGCGCCCCCGCGGGCTGGGAGGAGGTCACCGCGGTCGAACTGCGGGACGAGGTGGTCGACCTGGCCAAGGGGCTGATCGCGTCGGGGATCTCGCCCGGGCACCGGGTGGCCGTGATGGCGCGGACGCGCTACGAGTGGACGGTCTTCGGCCTCGCGCTGTGGTCGGTGGGGGCGGAGGTCGTCCCGATCCACCCGACGTCCTCCCGGGACCAGGTCGAGTGGATCCTGCGCGACGCCCGCTGTGTGGCCGTGGTGGTCGAGGACGAGCAGGCGGTGATGACCGTCGGCACCGTGTGCGAGGGGCTGCCCGGGCTCAAGCACGTGTGGCAGCTGGACGCGGGGGCGCTGCCCGAGCTGGTGCAGAAGGGCACGTTCGTCCCGCTGACCACGGTGGAGTCGCTGCGCCGGATCGTGATGCCCGACTCGACGGCGGCCATCACCTACACCTCGGGCACCTCGGGCCGTCCGCTGGGCTGCGCGCTGAGCCACCGCGGGCTCGCGTACCCGTGCGACACCCTGCTGGCGGGCTGGGCACATACCGCGGCGCGCCCCGGCGAACAGGCCTCCGTCCTGGCCTTCCTGCCGTTCTCGCACGTGTACGGCCTGATGATCATGGTGATCTGTCTGCGCGGCGGAATCCTGATGGGCCACGAGCCGGAGATGACCGAGGCCGCGCTGGCCGCGGCGCTGGCCACGTTCCGGCCGACCTATCTGTACGCCGTGCCGTCGGTGCTGGAGAAGCTGTACAAGACGTTCCTGCGCACCTCCCAGCAGCACGGCCGGGGCGCTCTGTTCGAGCGGGCCGCGGAGACCGCGCGGGACTTCGCCGCGGCCACGGAACGGCAGCGGCTGGGCACCGGGGCGGGTCCGGGCTTCGACCTGCGCCTGCAGCACGCCCTGTACGAGCGGACGGTGTACCGCAAGCTGCGGGGGGCGCTCGGCGGGCGGGTGCTGCGGGCCACGTCCGGCGGCTCCTCGCTCAGCCGCGAACTCACCCTGTTCTACGAGGGCATCGGTATGTACGTCCATGACGGCTACGGCCTCACCGAGTCCAGCGGCGGGATCACCATGCAGCCGCTGGGCCGGGAGAAGTCGGGCACGGTGGGCCAGGCCCTGCCGGGCACCCAGATCCAGGTGGCCGACGACGGCGAGATCCTGGTGCGCGGTCCGTCGGTGTTCCAGGGCTACGTCGGTGACGACTACGCGACCCGGGCCGCGCTGCGCGGCGGCTGGCTGGCCACCGGGGACATCGGGCGGCTGGACTCCGAGGGCTATCTGACCATCACGGGCCGCAAGAAGGACATCATCATCACGAGCAGCGGCAAGAGTGTGGCCCCGGCCCCGCTGGAGCAGCGGCTGCGGATGCACCCCCTGGTGCACCAGGCGGTGGTCGTCGGCGACGACCGGCCCTGTGTGGGCGCGCTGATCACCCTGGACCCGGACTTCCTCGCGCACTGGCGGGGGGCGCTGGCGGTGCCGGGCGACTCGCCCGGCCGCGAGGCGCGCGAGGAGAACGCGCTGCGTGAGGAGATCGCCCGCGCCATCGCGTCCGCCAACAGTGTGGTGTCCCGCTCCGAGTCGATCCGGGTCTACCGGGTGCTCCAGGAACCGTTCGCCCCGGGCAACGGCATGCTGACGCCGTCGATGAAGCTGCGCCGGGACGCCATAGCGCGCCACTACGCGGCCGAGATCGACGCCATGTACCAGGCCCGCTCACAGGCGGTACGCCGGCCGGGCCGCCCGGGCCAGCCCGAACCGGCCGACTGGGACGACTCGGACAACGTGTTCCGGTGAGCGGACCAGGCGTAGCCGGCGCCATGGTGGGAACTCGCCGCGAAGGAGAAGAGACCAGCGCGACGAGAGCACCTTTCCGGGACTGAAAGAGACGAGATGGGGACCGGACCACGGCGGGACGACAGAGGATCCGCGCAGGAGACCGACGGATGCACGGTCCCCTTCCCGGGCCGTCTCCGCGACGTGACCGGTGCCCGGCTCGCCGCCGACGGCTACCTCGCCGGTCTCGCCCGCGTCTCGCCGCCCTCCGGCCCCGACTGCTGGAACGACATCCTGCTGGTCGTGACGGAGCTGGCCGCCAACGTCGTCCAGTACGCGCCGGGCCCCTTCGAGCTGCGGATGCGCCGCACGTACGACGGCGTCCACGTCACGATGCACGACTCCAGCCAAATCCGGCCCGAGCCGCGGCCCTTCCACCCGGACGGAGGCGGGGGCGGGGTCGGCTGGCACCTGCTGCACACCCTGTGCGACCAGGTCAGCGTGGTCGTCACCACGGACGGCAAGGACATCCACGCCTTCCTGCCCTGGTGAGGACGACCCGGTGAGGACGACCCGGTGGAGGGATGCGCTGGTGATGGCCTGCCCTGGGGCCGGGTGCGGTCACTCGGGCCGGTGGGCGACCACCCCGAACATCGTCACCGACATGTGCACCGCCCCCTGCTCGGCGGCCTCGGCGAGATCGGCGTACAGGGTGTCCCGCTGTTCCTCGGTGACGGCGCCGGTGCGCACGGCGGCCTCGCCGAGCATGCGGATCAGCGGCCAGGCGACCGAGCTGTGGTCCTGGAGCAGGGCCTGCGAGCCGCGGTCGTCCACCACGAACCCGGCCGCGCTGAGCTGGCCGACCAGGCGGCGCCCGGAGTAGGGGTTGGCGCCGTTGAGCGCGGCCGCGGTCAGCGCGCGCACCACCGCCGGGTCACCGGGGTGCAGGAGAGTGGTCCCCCAGTCGGTGTCGAGCACCGCCACCCGGCCGCCGGGGCGCAGCACCCGGGCCATCTCGGCGATCGCCCGGTCGGGCTCGTGGAGATGCTGGAGGACCCGTTCGCACCACACGACGTCCATCGAGCCGTCCGGCACCGGCAGCGCCTCCGCCTCGCCCTGCAGGAAGCGGGCCCTGCTGTCGGCGGACCGTTCCTCGGCGACCGCGCGCAGACTCGGGTTGACCTCGACGCCGATCGCGACGCCGTCCGGCCCTGCCGCGGCGGCCAGTGCCCTCGTCATCGAGCCGGTTCCGGAGCCGACGTCGAGGAGCCGCTCGCCCGGGCGCACCGCCAGTGCCTCCTCGGCCCAGGCGCGCAGCCGCCGTACGCCGGGGTTGGCGTCCTGGGAGTCCAAGGCGGCGACCAGCGGGGTCACGCGGCCGGGGTCGACGTGCCTCTTCTGGAAGCCCGTTCCGGGCTGGGTCTGCGCCATGGCGGGCACTCTACTGGCGTATGTGATCGCCGTGGGACAGCCTTTGACCGGATGCAAGTCCGGCGCATATCTGTGCGACAGCCGGTTTCTCCCGGCGATCGAGGGGCATGCTGGAGCCCACGCGTTCGGCTGCCTGCTCCGCCCGGCTGGCGGAACGGCGCCGGGCACGGTGGGATCGATGTGCGAAGCAAGCGTTCCGGGGCACGCGGACGGCGTCGAGCCGAACGGCCCGGAGCAGCGGAAAGGGATACACCGTGACACGACCCAGGATCCTGGTGGTGGGCGCAGGCTTCGCCGGAGTGGGGTGCGTGCGCCGCCTGGAGCGGAAGCTCGCCCCCGACGAAGCCGACGTCACCCTGGTGTCGCCGACCTCCTACCAGCTTTATCTGCCCCTGCTGCCGCAGGTCGCCTCCGGCGTGCTGACGCCGCAGTCGATCGCCGTCTCGCTGCGCCGCAGCAAGAGGTACCGCACCCGGATCATCCCGGGCGGCGCGGTCGGGGTGGACCTGAAGTCCAAGGTGTGCGTCGTCCGCACCATAACCGACAAGCTCGTGAACGAGTCGTACGACTACATCGTGCTGGCCCCGGGCAGTGTCACCCGCACCTTCGACATTCCCGGCCTGACCGAGCACGCGTTCGGGATGAAGACCCTCGCCGAGGCCGCCTACATCCGTGACCACGTCATCTCCCAGCTCGATCTCGCCGACGCCAGCGACGACCCGGCCGAACGCGCCGCACGGCTGCAGTTCGTGGTGGTCGGCGGCGGCTACGCGGGCACCGAGACCGCGGCCTGTCTCCAGAAGCTCACGCACGCGGCCCTGCACCGCTACCCGAACCTGGACCCGAAGCTGATCAAGTGGCACCTGATCGACATCGCCCCGAAGCTGATGCCGGAGCTCGGCGACAAGCTCGGCCGCAGCGCCCAGGAGGTGCTGCGCCGCCGCGGCATCGACGTCTCCCTGGGGGTGTCGATCGAGAAGGCCGGTCCCGAGGAGGTCACCTTCACCGACGGCCGCGTGGTGCCCACCCACACGCTGATCTGGACGGCCGGGGTGGTCGCCAGCCCGCTGATCGCCACCATGGGCGCCGAGACCGTCCGGGGACGGCTCGCGGTCACCGCCGAGATGACCCTGCCCGGTCACGACGGGGTGTTCGCGCTCGGCGACGCGGCGGCCGTGCCGGACAAGGCGAAGGGCGAGGCGGGCGCGGTCTGCCCGCCGACCGCGCAGCACGCCATGCGGCAGGGCAAGGCGGTGGCCGACAACGTCATCGCGGCCCTGCGCAACCAGCCGCTGCACCCGTACGTGCACAAGGACCTGGGGCTGGTGGTGGACCTCGGCGGCAAGGACGCGGTCTCCAAGCCGCTCGGCATCGAGCTGCGCGGGCTGCCCGCCCAGGCGGTGGCCCGCGGCTACCACTGGTCGGCGCTGCGCACCAACGTGGCCAAGACCCGGGTCGCGACCAACTGGCTGCTGAACGCCCTGGCCGGTGACGACTTCGTGCGGACGGGCTTCCAGTCCCGCAAGCCGGCCCGGCTCAAGGACTTCGAGTACACGGACACGTATCTGACGCCGGAGCAGGTCCGGGCGCGGGCCGAGGGCCCCGAGGACCCCGGCGGTTCGCCGGCGTGACGCAGAGCGCGGCGGAGTGAGCGCGGGGCGGTCGGTGCGGGCGGAGTTCCGGGGGCGGCTCGCGGCGGCCGACCCCGGGCTGCTCCGTTTCACCGCGGGCCTGCGCACGGTCACCTCGATCGCGCTCACGCTCGCCGTGCTGGCGGCGCTGCGGGCCGACGTGTCCCACCTGGTGGCCGGGGCCATCGCGGCCATGGTGGCCACCTTCGCGATCCGGGAGAAGGGGCGTGCGCAGCAGGCCGTCACGCTCGCCCTCGGTCTGCCGGTGGCGCTGGCCTCGATCTCGCTGGGCGCGCTGCTGAACGCGCGGGTGGTGATCGGCGACCTGTTCTTCGTGGCGCTCATCTTCTGCGCGGTCTACAGCCGGCGTTTCGGCGACCGGGGCACGGCGCTGGGGCTGATCGGCTTCCAGATCTACTTCGCCTCGCTGTTCGTGCACGCGACCGTGGCCGCGCTGCCGGGCCTGTACCTCACGATCACGGTGGCGTTCGGCTGCGCGGCCCTGGCGCGGTTCGTGCTGGTACGGCAGACCCCCGCGGGCATCCTGGACCGGCTGCGGCGGGCCTTCCGGGCCCGGCTCGCCCAACTGGTCTCCGCACAGGCCGAGTTGCTCGACGCCGGGCCCGACGAGCTGGACCGGGCGGTGGAGGAGGTCCGGGTCAGGACCGCCCGGCTGCACGAGACGGCGCTGCTGATCCAGGGGCGGCTCGCGGACGGTACCTCCGACGAGACGGTGGCGCGGCTGGTACAGCGCCGGATCGCGGACGCGGAGATCGCCGCCGAGCGGCTCGGGCTGCTGCTGCTCACCGCCCGCAGCGCCGAGCGCGCGGACACGCTCACCCTGCATCTGCCGGGCGCCCCGCTGCCGTCGGCCGTCGGGGAGCCGGTGCGGGACGAGGCGATGGAGCGGCTGCGGCTCGATCTGGAGGCGCTGCGGCTGCTGGTGCTGCGGCCGGCCGGACCCGGGAAGGGGACCGCGCTGGCCCGGCTCCGCAACCGGCTGCTCGGCTACCGCGAGGGGGAGGACCTGCCGGCCGCCCCGCCCGCCGTCCAGGACGTCTTCCGGGGCATCGGCGAGGCCGGGCGGGCGGTGCTGGGGCTGCGGCTCGCCCTGGACGGGCCGCAGGACGAGTCCGACGACACGCCTGCCACCTCCCGGTCCCGGGAGGAACTGGACGCCGAGGACGCGGCCATCGAGGGCGCCGAGGAGGGCGAACGGAAGGCCGAGGAGGCGACCGGGCTGCGCCGGCCGACCACGCGGGCGGCGGTGCAGGTGGCGGTCGGCTCGTCGCTGGCCATCGTCGGCGGCGAGTTCCTGTCCGCCCAGCGCTGGTACTGGGCGGTGCTGACCTGCTGGATCGTGTTCATCAACACCTCGTCCACCGGTGAGATCCTCGTCAAGGGCTACCGGCGGCTGCTGGGCACGGTCCTCGGCGTGGTGGCCGGTATCGGGCTCGCGGGACTGGTCGGGCACCACACCTGGACTGCGTTCGGGCTGGTGCTCCTCTTCATCTTCGCGATGTTCTACTCGGCACCGCTGTCGTACACCCTGATGTCGTTCTTCGTGACGGCGATGCTGGGCCTGCTGTACACGCTCCTCAACACCTACAGTCTGGACGTCCTGGTGCTGCGGGTGGCGGAGACGGCGCTCGGTGCGGTGTGCGGGGTGATCGCGGCCGCGGTGGTGCTGCCGGTGCACACCGACATCCGTACCGACGAACTGCTGGTGACGACGCTGGACCGGCTGGCCGACGTGACCCGGGCCGCCGCCGACCAGTTGAGCGGGGCGCCGCCGGTCGACCTGGTGGAGAAGGCCCGCGATCTGGACCAGGCGCTGGCCGATCTGGCCGCGGCCGTCCAGCCGCTGACCCATCCGATCACCCCGCTGCGCTCCCGCCGGGACACCGCCCGCTATGTGGTGGCGCTCCTGGAGACCTGCGCCTACCACGCCCGGTCGCTGGCGGCCACGGCGGAGCTCCTGCCCACCCATCCGGCCATCGCGGCGGATCCCCGGCTGCGCGGGGCGGGACGGCGGATCGTGCACAACATCGAGGCGATCGCCGCCCACGTCGGTGACGACCAGTCCGACGCCGGGATCGAGACCGGCCCCAGCATCGCGTCGATGCTGGAGCCGGGCACATTGCGCGCCCCGCGCTACGGCAGGGTGACCGACCGGGTGCTGCGCCATCTCCAGCGCCTGGACGAGTCGGTGACGGGCCTGGCCCGCCCACTGCAGGTCCCCGTCCGGCAGCCCGCACCCTGACTCCGGGTCACTCCGCCACCGCGAGGGGGACGAAGGCGGAGTCGCATGCGTCCCCGAACACGGCCGCCGGGGCCGACGGCACCCGGGGCAGGACCGCGGTGGCCGCCGTCGGCGCAATCGCCGTGTCCGGTGCCGGCGAAGAGGGCGTGGCGGGGATGGTGACGGGTGGCAGGCCGGCTGTCGCGGCGGCGGCCAGGAGGTGGCGGGACTTCGCCAGGGCCGCGGCGATGTCGCGGGTTCCGGTGATCACGCAGAGCGTGTAGGCCAGGTCGCTCGCTCGCGGGTCCGGTGCCGTCTCCGCGGTGAGGAGACGCTCGTAGTCCTCCACGAGTCGGCGCAGCGTGGCGGGGTGGGGCAGCAGCACGGCTTCACTCCTCGGTCGGTCGGAAGTGGTTCCACGGAGGCCGTGGGGATCATTCGGTGGTACGGCCCAGCGCTTCGGCGCGGACGCGGGCGCAGCTGCGGCTGATGAGGCGGGAGACATGCATCTGGGAGATGCCGAGCTTGTCGGCGATCCGGCTCTGGGTCATGTCCTCGAAGAACCGCATGTAGAGGATGGCCCGCTCCCGTTCGGGCAGCCGGCGCAGCCCTTCCTTGGCGGCCTCCCGGTCGACGACGACGTCGAAGGAGCCGTCGGGGTCGCCGAGGGTGTCGGCGAGGCTGTAGCCGTCCTCGCCCATGGAGAGTTCGGCGTCCAGGGACAGGGTGCTGAAGCTCTCCAGGGCCTCCAGGCCGGTGCTGACCTCCTCCTCGGTCAGGCCGGTGTGGGCGGCGAGGTCGGCGAGGGCGGGCTCGCCGGAGCCGGGGTTCTGGGTGAGTTCGCGGCGGGCCACCCGTACCCGGTTGCGCAGTTCCTGCACCCGGCGCGGTACGCGCAGCGCCCACATCCGGTCGCGGAAGTGCCGTTTGACCTCGCCGGTGATGGTGGGCACCGCGTAGCTCTCGAAGGCGCCGCGTACGGGGTCGTAGCGGTCGACGGCCTTGACCAGGCCGAGGGCCGCGACCTGGCGCAGGTCCTCGACGGACTCGCCGCGGTCGCGGAAGCGGCCGGCGATGCGGTGGGCCATGGGCAGCCAGGCGGCGACCAGTTCGTCGCGCAGGGCGTCCCGTTCGGGCCCGTCGTCGAGCGTGGCGAGCCGGGCGAAGAGGGCCGCCGTGTCGGGGGCGTCGTCATGGGTGCGGCGGGGGGTCGTGCGGGTGGTGCGGTCGGGCGTGCGGGAACGGCTGGTCGACAAGTCGGTGGGCATGCGGATTCGCTCCTGAACTGTGGGTTTCAGGGCGTCACCGGAACGTGGTTCCGGGACTCGACCCGAACTGCGATGTCAGGTCACCGCGGAAGCACCACCCGGACCGGTCTGCCGACCCGGGGGCTGTCGTACGACTGCTCCCACTGGCGCGCGCCTCCGGTCCGAAGCACGACACTCCGCCTGCCCCTTCGATCCGGGCGCAAACACCGTTCCCGGCGGAAGTCCACCCGCCGGCTCAGGCCAGGGGCACGACCGCGGTGATCCGCTTGCCTCCGCGGGGCAGTCCGGCGACCTCCACGTCACGGGCCAGCCGGCAGACGATGGGCCAGCCCCGGCCGCCGACCCGCCAGCGTTCGCGTTCGTCCACGGCCCGTTCGGCCACCGGTATCTCGTCGCTGCGATCGCTGACCGACACCCGTACCGCGCACCCCTCGACGTCGACGGCGAAGCCGGTGATCCCGCCGCCGTGCAGAATCGCGTTGGTGGTCAGTTCCGAGGTGACGAGCAGGGCGTCGTCGAGGGCTTCAGCGGGGCATGGCACGGCCCCTCGGGAGACCGCGCCGCGTACCGCTCTGCGGGCGTCGGCCGGCCGCAGCGGCGGCCGACGGGACTCAGGTGGTGCCATGGTCGACTCGGTCCGGTACTTCTTTTCGTACATCCTTTCGCTCCCTGGGTGTTGGACCGGTTGGGCGGCTCGGTCCCGTCCGTACGGGGCTCTTCTCTTCGGCTCACCGGTCGGGGCGCGGCCAAACCCGTTCGGGGGCCACAAGGGGCTCCCCAAAGTGAAACGGGTCACGTACCCTGTTCACGGCTACGCGAAATAGCTCTGGATGGTTTACCGTTCATCCATAAGTGGTCGAGGAGTTGACAGCAGGTCCTCCCGCGCCACCTCTGACGGCCCTGGCTGGTCTCCCCCGTCCAGCCAGGGCTTTTTCATGCCCGGACCGGTTTCCGACGGCGAATTCACCTTCTTCGAGGTGCCCGGCAGGGCGGCAGCGGCTGAAATGGGCGTAGGGAAAGCACCCCGTACCCTCGCCGGCGAGGAGCCCCGTGCCATGACCAAAGCCATCAAACTGCTGACCGCCCTGCCCCAGGCCCAGCGCGAGCGCCTCATGGAACTGGCTCACGAGGTGTCCTTCCCCGAGGACTCCAGGATCTTCGAGGCCGGCGGCACCGCGGACCGCTTCTGGGTGATCCGCTCGGGCGCGGTCAACCTGGACCAGGAGGTGACCTCCCGCAAACGGGTCACCGTCGCCACTCTGGGCGCCGGCGACCTGCTCGGCTGGTCCTGGCTGTTCCCGCCGTACACCTGGGACTTCGGGGCGGTGGCCTTCAGCCAGGTGCGGGCCTACGAGTACGACGCCGCGTCCGTGCTCGCGCTGTGCGTGGAGGACCCGCTGCTCGGTCTGTCGCTGGTGCGGACCGTCGCCGAGATCCTCGCCAGCCGCCTGGAGGTCACCCGGGGCAAGCTCCTCGACGCGTACGTGGGGCGACGGCCCGCGTAGCCGCTCAGACGCGGTAGCGGCGCAGGGCCGGGACGGCGGCGGCCAGAGCCAGCATCACCGCCACCACCAGCAGCCCGCCGCCCGCGACCGCCGCGCGCGGCCCGAAGACCGAGCCCGCGGTGCCGTGCAGCACGTCGGCCAGCCGCGGACCGCCCGCGACCACCACGGTGAACACGCCCTGCATCCGGCCCCGCATCTCGTCGGTCGCGGCGGACAGCAGGATCGCGCCGCGGAACACCATCGAGACCATGTCGGCGACGCCCGCGGCGGCCAGGAAGGCCACGGCGACCCAGAGGTTGTGGCTCAGCCCGAACCCGGCGACGGCCGCACCCCAGCCGACCACCGCACCGATCACCATCAGGCCGTGCCGGCGGGCCCGCGAGAAGGTCCCGGAGAAGAGCCCGCCGAGGACCGCGCCGACCGGGATCGCCGCGAACAGCAGGCCGAGCGCGAGCCCCTCGCCGTAGGAGGCGTACGTCTGGGCGGCGAGCTGCGGGAACAGGGCGCGGGGCATGCCGAGGACCATCGCGATGATGTCCGCGAGGAACGACAGCAGCAGCACCTTGTGCATGGAGATGTAGCGGAAGCCCTCCGCGATCTCGCGCACCCCGGCCCGCCGCGCCGTGGCGCCCGCCAGCGGCGGCAGCGCGGGCAGCCGGTAGACCGCCCACACCGTCACGCACAGCGCCAGCGCGTCGATCAGGTACAGCTCGGGCAGCCCGATGACGGGGATCAGGGCACCGGCGAGCAGCGGACCGACCACCTGCCCGGTCTGCATGACCGTCGACCCGAGCGCGTTGGCGGCGGGCAGCTGCGTCTCGGGGACCAGCCGGGCGATGGAGGCGGTACGGGCCGGTGCGTTCAGCCCCCAGAACGCCTGCTGCATCGCCAGCAGCACCATCAGCGCGGCCACGGACTTCATCCCGGTGGCCGCCTGCACGAAGAACAGCAGCGAGGTCACCCCGATGCCGATGTTGGTGATCAGCAGCAGCTTGCGGCGGTCCATGGTGTCGGCCACCGCGCCGCCCCACAGCGCGAACACGATCAGCGGCAGCAGCCCGGCGAGGCTGGCCGCGCCGACCCAGGCGGACGACCCGGTGATGTCGAAGATCTGCTTGGGCACGGCGACGGCGGTCAGCTGGCTGCCGACCGAGGTGACGATGGTCGAGGTCCACAGCCTGCGGTAGGCCGGGATGCGCAGCGGGCGGGTGTCCATCGCCCAGCGCCGCCAGCCGCTCCGGGGCGGGGCGGCCGTGGTGTCGTCAGGGGTCTGTATGTCGGACTGGGTGCCGCTCTCGCTGGTGTCCACGGAGTTCCTGGTGTCCCGCTCTTCTCGATGCCCGCTACATCTTTTCGGTTGCAGGTTCACTATCGCAGCAACTTCCGTGGCTGCCGAACCGCTTGTCTCAGGATGCGGCCGTTCGAGGATCCGGGCGCCTCAGGATCCCGCCACGAGCATCAGGCCGAGCCCGATCATGGTCAGCGCCACCAGCCCGTCCAGCACCCGCCAGGCGGCCGGCCCGGCGAGGTACCGGCCGAGCAGCCGGGCGCCGAAGCCGAGGGCCGTGAACCAGCAGAGGCTGGCCAGGGCGGCGCCCAGGCCGAAGGTCCAGCGCAGGGCGCCCCGGTCGGCGGCGAGGGAGCCGAGCAGGAACACGGTGTCCAGGTAGACGTGCGGGTTCAGCCAGGTCATGGCCAGGCAGGTGAGCACCGCCCGCCGCCGGGACCCGGCCGCCTCGCCCTCGGTCCGCAGGCCGCCGGTGCCGGGCCGCAGGACCCGGCGGGCGGCCAGGGCGCCGTAGCAGAGCAGGAAGGCGCCGCCGACCAGCCCGACCGCCCGCACCGCGCCCGGCCAGGCCACGACGATCGCGCCCACCCCGCCGACGCCGAGCGAGATGAGGGCGGCGTCGGAGAGCGCGCAGATGCCGACGACCATGAGGACCGCGTCACGGCGGATGCCCTGGCGCAGGACGAAGGCGTTCTGGGCGCCGATGGCGACGATGAGCGAGAGGCCGCTGCCGAAGCCCGCGGCAGCGGCGGCGAGAGAGCTGGACATGGTCTCGACGCTACGGAAGCGATCACCGTGGGTACAGCTAAAGATTTTTACGTACCCTTAGCACAGCTGAAGAGAGAGACAGGAGTGGGACGGTGGAGCTTCCGCTCGACCAGGTGCGGACGCTGCTGGCGGTGGTCGACGAGGGCACGTTCGACGCGGCGGCCGCGGCCCTGCATGTGACGCCGTCGGCGGTCAGCCAGCGGGTGAAGGCGCTGGAGCAGCGCACGGGCCGGGTGCTGCTCCAGCGCACCAAGCCGGTGCGGCCGACGGAGTCGGGCGAGGTGCTGGTCCGGTTCGCCCGGCAGCTGGCGCGGCTGGAGCGGGACGCGCGCGGTGAGCTGGGCATGAGCGGTGCCGGGGAGCCGACCCGGGTGTCGGTCGCGGTCAACGCGGACTCGCTGGCGACGTGGTTCCTGCGGGCGCTGACCGGACTGCCGCACGTCTATGTCGAACTGCGGCGGGAGGACGAGGACCACACGGCGGCGCTGCTGCGGGAGGGGCTGGTGATGGCGGCGGTGACCTCGTCGCCGGACGCGGTGCCGGGGTGTTCGGTGCGGGCGCTGGGGCGGATGCGGTACCTGCCGGTGGCGGCGCCGGAGTTCGCGGCGGAGCGTCTGTCGGGGGCGCTGCCGGATGCGCTCGCCGAGGCGCCGGTGGTCGTTTTCGACCGGGTCGACGACTTCCAGGACGGGTTCGTCCGGCGGCTGGGCGGTGCGGGCGCGAGTGCGCTGCGGCACTACGTGCCGACGTCCGAGGGGTTCGTGGACGCGGTGACGGCGGGGCTGGGGTGGGGGATGGTGCCGGAGGCCCAGGCGGAACCGCGGTTGCGGGAGGGGCGGTTGGTGCGGATCGGAGGGCGGGAGCTGTGGGTCGACGTGCCGTTGTTCTGGCAGCAGTGGAAGCTGGATTCGCCGGCGTTGGGGGCGGTTGCGGAGGTGGTTGTGCGGACGGCGGGGGGTGCGTTGCGCCGGCCGTAGGGGGTCAGCTCGTACGATCGCGGGTGCGGGCGGGTGGGGGCCGGTCGCAGTTCCTGCCCCAGCCTACGGCCGGGGGTACCCCCAGCGACCCTGACGGGGCGCTGCGGCCCGGGGCGATCACAAGGACCGTTCCGCACTGTCCAGGAGCATCTCCAAGGCCGTGGGATAGGCGCTCGTCACCATCCGTTTCGCCAGCAGTCGGGACGCTTCCGCGATACGCGGGTGGGTCGTGTGCGGGAGGCGGGCGTAGGTGGAGTGCCATTTGTCCTCGTCGGCGCGCTGGGAGTCCTTCGGCAGGGTCAGGGAGGCTGCGTCCAGGGCGGCGAAGGCCAGGGTCTGGTCGATGAAGGCGTGGTAGATACGCACCGTCTCGGGCAGTGAGAAGCCTGCCGTGCGCAGGACGTCCAGGACGGCCTCGTCGGCGGCCAGTTCGTGCGCCCGGCCGGTCACGCGGTTCGTCGTCAGCAGGGCCGCCTGCGGGTGGGCGACGTACTGCGCGTGGATGCGCAGGCCGATGGTCCGCAGGTCGGTCCGCCACTCCCCCGTCGGGTTCCAGCCGGCCAGCGCCTGGCCGATGAGCGCGTCGCCGATCGCCAGGGTCAGGTCGTCCATGCCCCGGAAGTAGCGGTACAGGGTGCTGGGGTCGCAGTCGAGGGCGAGGCCCAGGCGGCGGGCGGTCAGACCGGCGCTGCCGTGCTCGCGCAGCAGGCGCAGCGCGGTCTCCACGATCAGCCGCTCGGACAGCACCGTGCCGCTGCGGGTGGGACGGCGCCGACGCCGCTTCTCCTCCGGTACGACCGTTTTGGGCATCGCACACTCCCTGCCGTTCTTATGCCAACGCCATTGACCTTACGTGATGGCCCGGCGTTTCATTCCGGCCAAGGCGCCCCCGTTTCCGACCTCGCTCTCTGTCCCAGAAGGAGATTCCCGCATGCGTGTACTGCTCGTGGGAGCCGGTGGTGTGGGCACCGCCGTCACCCGGATCGCGGCCCGGCGGCCGTTCTTCGACCTGTTGGTGGTCGCCGACTACGACCTGGCCCGCGCCGAGGCGGCGGTGGCGGCCGTCGGCGACGACCGGTTCCGCGCCGAGCGCGTCGACGCCGGTGACGAGGCGGCCGTCGCCGCCCTGCTGGCCCGGCACGGCTGCGACGTGCTGCTCAACGCCACCGACCCGCGCTTCGTCATGCCCCTGTTCCGGGCCGCCCGCAAGGCCGGCGCGAACTACCTCGACATGGCGATGTCGCTGTCCCGGCCGCATCCCGAGCGGCCCTACGAGGAGTGCGGGGTCAAGCTGGGCGACGAGCAGTTCGCGCTGGCCGGGGAGTGGGAGCGGGCGGGTGCGCTGGCGCTGGTCGGGATGGGGGTGGAGCCCGGGTTGTCGGACGTTTTCGCCCGGTACGCGGCCGACGAGCTCTTCGACGGGATCGAGGAGATCGGCATCCGCGACGGTGCGAACCTGACCGTGGACGGCTACGACTTCGCGCCCTCCTTCAGCATCTGGACCACCATCGAGGAGTGCCTCAACCCGCCCGTCGTCTACGAGCGGGGGCGCGGCTGGTTCACCACCGCGCCGTTCAGCGAGCCCGAGGTGTTCGACTTCCCGGACGGGATCGGGCCGGTCGAGTGTGTCAACGTCGAGCACGAGGAGGTGCTGCTCGTGCCGCGGTGGGTGGACGCACGGCGGGTCACTTTCAAGTACGGGCTCGGACGCGACTTCATCGAGACGCTGAAGACGCTGCATCTGCTGGGCCTGGACCGCACGGCCCCGGTGACCGTGGCCGGCGCGGACGGCCCGGTCGCGGTCTCGCCCCGGGACGTGGTCGCCGCGTCGCTGCCGGACCCGGCGACGCTGGGCGAGCGCATGCGCGGCAAGACCTGCGCGGGCACCTGGGTGCGCGGGGTGAAGGACGGGAAGCCGCGGGAGGTGTATCTCTACCACGTTGTGGACAACCAGTGGTCCATGGCGGAGTACGGTTGTCAGGCCGTGGTGTGGCAGACGGCCCTCAACCCGGTCGTCGCCCTCGAACTCCTGGCCACCGGCGCGTGGTCGGGCTCGGGCGTCCTCGGCCCGGAGGCGTTCCCGGCCCGCCCGTTCCTCGACCTGCTGACCGAATACGGCTCCCCCTGGGGTCTGCGCGAGCAGTGACGCCCGCGAATCCTGCGGGACTTGGCCGTTTCAGCCGCGCCCGGACCGGTGACCCGGATCCGAGCAACGCGCACAGGAAACGGCAGAGTCGACTTGGATCGCAGGTGACTTCGATGGATGACTGGCGAGACCACGCCGAGTGCCGCTACGAGGATCCCGACCTCTTCTTCCCGATCGGGACCACCGGCCCGTCGCTGCACCAGACGCGGCGCGCGAAGGCCGTCTGCGAGCGCTGTCCGGTGCAGGCCCCCTGCCTGCGCTGGGCGATGGAGACCGGGCAGGCCGTCGGCATCTGGGGCGGTACCACCGAGGCGGAACGCCGGCTGCTGACCCGGCGCCGGCAGCGGGCGGAGCGCCGGTTCAGCTGACGTCGGCCGGGGCCTGGGCGGCCGGCAGCCGCAGGGTGAACTCGGCGCCCTTGCCGGGTTCGCTGCGCGCCTCGGCGGTGCCGTGGTGGGCGGCGAGCAGATGGCGCACGATCGGCAGGCCGAGGCCGCTGCCTCCGGTGCGGCGGCTGCGGGACTTCTCCGCGCGCCAGAACCGCTCGAAGACGTGCGGGAGATCGTCGGCGGCGATGCCCGGGCCCGTGTCGGTGACGGTGAGGACGACGTCGCCGTGGGCACGGCGGGCGGCCAGGGTCACCGTGCCGTCGGCGGGGGTGTGCCGGATGGCGTTGGAGACCAGGTTGCCGAGTGCCTGCCGCATCCGGACCGGGTCGGCGTCGAGCCAGGCGGTGCCGTCGGCGTCGGTCAGCAGGGTGACCCCGGCCGCGTCGGCGGCGACGCGGTGGGCGGCGGCGACCTGCTCGATCAGGTCGGCGGCGCGCACCGGTTCGCGGTGCACGCGCAGGGTGCCGGCGTCGGCGGCGGCCAGGTCCTGGAGGTCGTCGATGATCCGCTGCAGGACCAGCGCCTCCTCGTGCAGGGAGCCCAGCAGCGCCGGGTCGGGGTCGACCAGGCCGTCCCGGGTGACCTCAAGCCAGCCGCGGATGTTGGTGAGGGGGCTGCGCAGTTCGTGGGCGATGTCGCTGACCATCGCCTTGCGCTGCTCCTCCAGGCGCTCCCGGCGCTCGGTGAGGTCGTTGAACGCCTCGGCCAGCAGCCCGGTCTCGTCCCGGGTGCGCACGCGTGCCCGGACGTGCAGTTCGGGCGGCTGCTGGGCGGCGGCCGTGAGCGCGCGCAGCGGCCGTACCAGACGCATGGCGACGACGGCGGTGACGGCGACCGTGACGGCGAGGACCAGGCCGGCCGCGCCGACGATCTTCGTCTTGTTGGCCCGGGACATGTCGAAGCGGGGCGCGGTCTGGTCGCCGATGCCGAGGAAGAGTTCGGCGGCCGGGGCGACGTACGGTTCGAGCTGGGTGCGCCGGGCGTTGAGGACACAGTTCTTCGCGATCTGGTCCATCGACCGCCTGACGTCCTTCTTGGTGATGAGGAAGCCGCCCGAGACCGGGTTGCGCCCGGTGGTGTCGTAGGTGAGGGAGAGCTTGCCGCCCAGGTCCATGTCCTTGGCCTGGAGGCAGGGGCGGGCCAGGCCGGTCAGCTCGGTGAGGGCCTTCGTCTCGGTGCGGGTCGGGACGTCGAGCGCCGAGTTGCGACCGGTGGCCCCGGCCACGACGAGGTCGCCGCAGCCGTACTTGTAGGAGAAGGAGATGTCCGTGCCGTCCTCGACGACGAGATAGGGCCGCCCGCTCGGGGTGTGCTGGACGCTGGTGCCGGTGCTGAACCGGTCGAAGCAGGACTTCTGCTTCTCCGCGACCAGGTCCATCTCCTTGCGTTCGGCCGCGGTGAGCCGGAACGGACCGACCGCGCGCGGGTCGATGCCGCTGAGCTGGGCGCCGAACTCGGTGTAGGTGTCGGTGTGCAGGGGGTCCACGGCGGCCGCGGGCCGAGGGGGCAGCGGGGTGTCGTGGGACGCGGAGTCGGCGATCAGCGTCCGGTCCGCGGTGGTCAGCGCGATCCTGCGGCCGGTCTTCGCGGCCAGCGCCCGCACGGTGCCCTGGACCCCGGCCCAGTCGGGGTGGTCCGCCGCGTATCCGCTGAGCTCGGCGAGGATCTTGTTGTCGGCGGCGAGGTCCTGTCCCTGCTCCTCCTCCAGCGCGCTGGTGGTGGTCGTCACGGCGAGCCAGGCGGTGGCGGCCACCGAGCAGACGGCGATCAGCACCGAGGTGAACAGCAGCCGGACCAGCAGCCGTTTGCGCCACGGTATCCGGGGCTTCACGGCCGACCGCCGCTCAGCTTGTAGCCGACGCCGAACACGGTCACCAGCCGCACCGGCCGCCGGGGATCCGCCTCGATCTTCCGGCGCAGGTTCATCACGTGGACGTCGACGGCCCGTTCGGTGGAGGACCGGTCGAAGCCCCGGGTGCACTGCAGCAACTGCCGCCGGGTGAAGACCCGGTCGGGTTCCCCGGCCATGGCGAGCAGGATCTGGAACTCGGCCGGGGTCACCTCCACCGGCTCCCCGTCGCAGCGCACCTGGTGCCGCACGGGATCGACGCTGATCCCGGCGGCGGTCACGGCGGGTTCCTCCTCCCGGACGGGGGCGGCCCGCCCGCTGCGCCGCAGGATCGTCCGGATCCGGGCCATCAGCTCGCGCGGGCTGTACGGCTTGGTCATGTAGTCGTCGGCGCCCAGCTCCAGGCCGAGCAGCACGTCGTCCTCGTCGGAGCGGGCCGTGAGCATCAGCACCGGGATCTCGGGGTCGCCGCCGCGCAGCACCCGGCAGACACCGAAGCCGTCGATCACCGGGAGCATCAGGTCGAGGACGACCAGGTCGGGGCCGAGCCGCCGGGCGGCGTCCAGCGCGGCGGCCCCGTCATGGACCACGGTCGCGCTGTGCCCCTCGGCGAGCAGCGATCTGCGGATCAGCTCGGCCTGCATCTCGTCGTCCTCGGCGACCAGCACATGTGCGCACACAGGTTCGGATCCTAAGCGGAGTTCCGGCGGCCTACCGGGCGAGCCAGCCGGCGTGGCCCATGACGACCACCGGATGCCGGCCCGGGTCGAGGGTGCGCAGCAGTTCCTTCATGTGCGCCTTGGCGACGCTCACGCAGGCGTGCGTCGGACCGCCGTGGTCGACGTGCAGCCACACGCCGCCGCCCCGGTTCGCGCCCATCGGCCGGGTCCAGTCGAGCGGGGAAGTGCCCGCCCGGCGGTTGTAGTTGATGGCGACGACGTAGTCGAAGGAACCTTCCAGCGGCTCGCCCTCGAACCCGGTACCGGGCGAGGTGAAGCCGTAGGACTGGTGGTACGGCAGCCTGCTCCCCGGGTCGGCGAGCAGGCCCCCGGCGTCGGTCAGCCCGTACACGCCGACGGGCGAGCGCAGGTCCCCGGCCATGTGGTGCTCGCTCCAGCCGTCCCTGCCGTTGTGCGCGGGCCAACTCGCGCCGGGCTGCCAGACGTCGTCGTCACGTTCGTACAGGACGACGGTGGAGAGCGGCGAGTCCTTGCCCCGGCCGGTGGCGACGACGACCTGCTCCGCCCGCCCGGGTATCGCGGCCGTCGTCCTGGGCCCGAGCCCGGGTATGCCGCTCGGCTGCGGGCTGCTGCTCTCGGATGTGGGGGAAGCCGTCGCCCCCGCCGGCCGGTCGTCCCCCGACCGACTCGGCGCAGCCTCGGCGCCGCCCCCGCACCCGGCGAGCAGGAGGGGGGAGGCGGAGAGGAAGGCAACGGCAGCTCTGCGATGGATCATGAGACCGACCTTGGCCGACGAATGTAAGAAACTCGTCAGCTTTTGACGCCCGTTAACGGCAGCGCGCCCCTTCAGGGGCGCTGGGGGTACCCCCGGCCGCAGGCTGGGGGAGGAACTGCGCGAGCAACCCCCACCGGCCGGCACCTGAACCGCTACGGCTTGCCCTTCTGGTACAACCACCTCTGGAACAGCGAACCGAGGTCCTTCCCCGACTCCCCCTCAGCGAGCTTCACAAACTCCGCAGTCGTCCCGTGCCCGTACCGGTGCTCCGAAGCCCACGCCCGCAGAATTCGGAAGAACACCGGATCCCCGACCGCCTTCCGCAGCTCGTGCAGGGCCATCGCCCCCCGCGCGTACACCGGTTCGCCGAAGATGTTCTTCCCGCTCCCCGGATCCCCCGGCGGATACGCCCACAACTCGTCGCTCGCCGGCTTCGCGTACAGCGCGTCGAAGTTCTTCTGCGCGCTGTCGCCCCCGTGCTGCTCGCTGTACAGCCACTCGGCATACGTGGCGAAGCCCTCGTTGAGCCAGATGTCCTTCCACGCGGTGAGGGAGACGGAGTCGCCGAACCACTGGTGGGCGTTCTCGTGCACGAGCGTGCTCAGATCCGGCGCCGAGTCGTAGATCGGCCGGCCCTGCGTCTCCAGCGCGTACCCGACGCTCGGCGCGTGGTCGACTATCGACCCGGCGGACAGGAACGGGTACGGCCCGAACAGCTTGCTCTCCCACTCAAGCACCGAAGGCAGCTTCTTCAGCACGGCCGCCGACCCGCTCGCCTCGCGCGGGTCGACCGCGTTGTACACCTTGATCCCGTCCCGGGTGGTGTACTGCTGCACCTTGAACTTGCCGACCGTGGCGGTCGCGAGGTAAGCGGCCATCGGCTCGGTCTGCCGCCACCGGAAGGTCGTACGACCGCCGGAGGTGTGCTGCCCGAGGAGGACGCCGTTGGCGACGGCGGTGCGGCCCTTGGGCACGGTGATCGTGAAGTCGTACGACGACTTGTCCTTGGGGTGGCTGTTGGCCGGGAACCAGGTCATCGCGCCCTGTGGTTCCCCGGCGACGAACGCGCCGTCGTCGGTGCGGATCCAGCCGTCGGCCGAGCCGTCGGGGTCGGTGACCTGCTGGGGCGTGCCGTTGTACACCACGGTGACCCGGAAGTCCCGGCCCTTCGCCAGCGCCCGCGCCGGCGTGACGACGAGTTCCTGTCCGCTGCGGCTGAAACGTGCGGTCCGGCCGTCGACGGTCACCCGGGTGACCTTCAGTCCGCTCAGGTCGAGGTCGAAGCGGGTCAGCTTCTCGGTGGCGCGGGCGGTGAGGACCGCCCTGCCGTCGAGGTGCCGGGAGGAGGTGTCGTAGCGGAGCGTCAGGTCGTAGTGGCTGACGTGGTAGCCGCCGTTCCCGCTGAGCGGGAAGTAGGGGTCGCCCGCGCCCGCCGCGCCGATCGTGCTCGCCGAGGCCGTTCCGGCGGCGGCGAGCAGGGCCGCCACGGCGACCGGGACGGTGGCGAGGACGGCCTCGCGGCGGAGGACTGCGGTACGTCTGCTTGCGCCCTGCACATGAGCTCCTTGGGGAGGTGGCCGATGATCACTGGCCCACAGACTAGGCGCGCGGGTGTCTGCGTTTCCCCCTCATTCTGGTCAAGCTGCGCCGCGTCGGCAGCCCGTGGGCGGGGCCGCCGCTTACGCTCGCGGCACCGTCAGCGAGCCGAAGGGTGCATCGACCGTGAGCGTGCGCGTGCGCAGGATCTATGAGTCGCCCGAGCCTGCGGACGGGGTGCGCGTCCTGGTGGACCGGCTCTGGCCGCGCGGCCTGTCCAAGGAGGTCGCGCACGTGGACGAGTGGCCGAAGGGGCTGACACCGTCGGACGAGCTGCGCCGCTGGTTCCACGCCGGCGGGACGTACGAGGAGTTCGTGCGTCGCTACGAGGCAGAGCTGGCCGCTCCCGAGGCCGCCGAACTGCTCGACGGCCTGAGGGAGTTGGGCCAGAAGGGGCAGGTGACCCTGGTCACCGCGTCCAAGACCCCGGACGAGAGCCACGCCACGGTGCTGGCACGGCTCCTCGCCGACTGAGTCAGCTGAGCGCCCCGAAAGGGGCGCGGGGCTGCGTCACTGTGCGCTCCGCCGCGTGGGTGAGACCAGCCACGACGGCGCCGCGGACGGAAGACAGCAGACGGCACATCGCGGCTCTTCGAGCGGAGCGCTCAGGCGGTCTGCTTGGCCGCCGCGCGTCCCGCCGCCCGGCCGGAGAACAGGCAGCCCCCGAGGAAGGTGCCCTCCAGCGCGTTGTAGCCGTGCACGCCGCCGCCGCCGAAGCCGGCCACCTCGCCGGCCGCGTAGAGGCCGCCGATCGGCTGCCCGTCCGCGGCGAGGGCGCGGGAGTCCAGGTCGGTCTGGATGCCGCCGAGGGTCTTGCGGGTGAGGACGTGCAGCTTGACGCCGATCAGCGGTCCGGCGGCCGGGTCGAGGATGCGGTGCGGGGTGGCGACCCGGCCCAGGCGGTCGCCGATGTAGCGGCGGGCGTTGTGGATGCCCTGGACCTGGGAGTCCTTGCTGTAGGAGTTGCCGATCTGGAGGTCGCGGGCGACGATCTGGCGGCGCACCTCGGCCGCGTCGAGGAGCGCCTTGTCGGTGAGGCCGTTCATCTTCTCGACGAGCTGCTCCAGGGAGGTCGCGGTCACGAAGTCCGCGCCGTGGTCGAGGAAGGCCTGCACCGGACCGGGCGCGCCCTTGCCGAGCAGCCGGTCGCGCAGCACGGCCTTGCGGTCCTTGGCGGTGATGTCGGGGTTCTGCTCGGAGCCGGAGAGCGCGAACTCCTTCTCGACGATCTTGCGGGTGAGGACGAACCAGGAGTGGTCGTACCCGGCGATGTCCTCGGTGGTGCGCAGGTGCCTGAGGGTGTTGAGGGTGTCGTAACCCGGCAGGCAGGGGTCGGGCAGGCGGCGGCCGAGGGCGTCGAGCCAGATGGAGGAGGGGCCGGGCAGGATGCGGATGCCGTGACCGGGCCAGATCGGGTTCCAGTTCTGGATGCCCTCGGTGTAGTGCCACATGCGGTCGCGGTTGACCAGGCGCACGCCGGCCTCGGCGCTGATGTCGAGCATGCGGCCGTCCACGTAGGCGGGGACGCCGGTGACCATCTGGGCGGGGGGTGTGCCGAGGCGTTCGGGCCAGTAGCGGCGGACGATGTCGTGGTTGGCGCCGATGCCTCCGGTGGTGACGACCACGGCCTGGGCGGTGAGTTCGAAGTCGCCGACGCGGTCGCGGTTGGAGGCGACGCCGCGCGGTGCGTCGTCGGGGGCGAGGACGGTGCCGCGGACGCCGCGCGCCGCGCCGTCCTCGATGACGAGTTCGTCGACCTGGTGGCGGTGGTGGAAGGTGAGCAGTCCGTCGCGGGCGGCCTGCTTGGCGTACCGGGCGAAGGGTTCGACCACGCCGGTGCCGGTGCCCCAGGCGACGTGGAAGCGGGGGACGGAGTTGCCGTGCCCGTGGGCGCGCAGGTCGCCGCGCTCGGCCCAGCCGACGGTCGGCAGCAGGCTGATGCCGTGGCTCTGCAGCCAGGGCCGCTTCTCCCCGGCCGCGAACTCGACATAGGCGCGTGCCCAGCGCACCGCCCAGGAGTCCTCGTCGTCCTTGCGGTCGAACTGGGCGCTGCCCTGCCAGTCGTTCCAGGCGAGGTCGAGGGAGTCCTTGATGCCGAGGCGGCGCTGTTCGGGCGAGTCGACGAGGAAGAGGCCGCCGAAGGACCAGAAGGCCTGGCCGCCGAGATTGGCGGCGTTCTCCTGGTCGACCAGGGCGACGCGCCTGCCCCTCCTGGTGAGTTCGTGCGCCGCGACCAGGCCGGCAAGGCCGGCTCCGACGACGATGACGTCCGCGTCCATGGCGACGCCTTTCTTGTCCGGGTCTTGTCCGATGTCTTATCCGAGTCGCGTGCTGCCGTCGGTCAGCAGCGCGGTGAGCAGTTGTTTGAGCCAGGCACGGGCCCGGTCCACGTCCTTGTCGAGCAGCAGTTGGACCGTGACCCCGTCGTACGCGGCGACCACGGCGTGCGCGGCACCGTCGACGTCGCCGAGCACGGCGGGGATCGGGGTGTGGCCGCGGGCCCGCAGGAGCCGGTCCGCGACGGCCTGGCGGAGCCGGGTCCGGTGGTCGAGGAGGAGCCCGGCGACGGCCGGATCCCGGGCCGCGTGCACCAGGAAGTCGGTCTTCACCAGCAGCCAGTCCACGTCGAGGAGCAGCACGTCGGTGACCCGGTCCACGGAGGCCGGTACGTCCAGGTCGGGGCCGTCGCCGGCGAGCGCGTCGGCGACCTGCCGGGCGATGAGGTCGGCGCGCTCCCGGTAGAGGGCGAAGAACAGTTCGTCGAGGGTGGCGAAGTTGGAGTAGAAGGCGCCCCGGCTGAACCCGGCGGCCTCGCAGACCTCCTCGATGGAGACCCGCCCGAAGCCCTTGGCGGCGAACACGGTGAACGCGGCGTCGAGCAGCCGGGCGCGGGTCTGCACCCGCCGCCGGGTCACTCGCCGGTGCGCGCCGCCGTCCACTGCCATGTGCCGACCTCCGTTCGATACACAAACGTATCGGATACATCAACGTATCGAAAGACCTCCGCCGGACCAGCCGGAGCCCGTCGGCACGGCCATGATCAAAAGGGAACATATTTTCGATTAGGGAGTACCCTTGCCTCATGGCCACGCACCTCCAGGGCTCCCTGTTCGACCAGACCGACGAGCTGCGGCTCGGCGGCCTCGACGGCATCGGCCGGACCGCACTGGGTTCCGGCGCCTGGATCGACGTACTGCCCGGCTGGCTCAGCGGCGCCGACGCGCTGTTCGAAAAGCTGGCGGCGGACGTCCCCTGGCACGCCGAGCGCCGGCAGATGTACGACAACGTCGTGGACGTACCCCGTCTGCTCGCCTTCTACGGCGCGAGCGACCCGCTCCCCCACCCCGTTCTCACCGAGGCCCGCGAGGCGCTCACCCGGCACTACGCCGAGGAGCTGGGCGAGCCGTTCGCCACGGCCGGGCTCTGCTACTACCGCGACGGCCGGGACAGCGTGGCCTGGCACGGCGACCGGATCGGCCGGGGTGCGCGGGAGGACACCATGGTCGCGATCCTCTCCGTGGGCGCACCCCGTGACCTGCTGCTGCGTCCGCTGCGCGGCGGCCCCTCGGTCCGGCGCCCGCTCGGCCACGGCGACCTGATCGTGATGGGCGGCTCCTGCCAGCGGACCTGGGAGCACTGCGTACCGAAGACGGCCCGGGCCGCCGGGCCGCGGATCAGCATCCAGTTCCGGCCGCACGGGGTGCGGTGACCTGGGCCTCGGCAACGGGCGGCCCGCCGCATGTGGTTGGCTGTCCTCCGTTGCGATCGGCACGAACGGGCAAGCCGGAGTGATCATGCGGGCAGAGGTACACGAAGTCGGCAAGGGCGCCTATCTGGTGCACGGCCAGCACACCAACTGGGTGATCCTCAAGGACGGTGACGCCGTCACGCTGGTGGACACCGGTTACCCCGGCGACCGGCAGGGGCTGCTCGGCTCCCTCGCGGAGGTGGGCAGTTCGCCGGAGGCGGTCGCGGCCGTCCTGATCACGCACGCGCACAACGACCACCTCGGCTCGGCCGAGTACCTGCGCGACGCCCACGGCACGCCGGTCTATCTGCACGAGGCCGAAGTACCGCACGCCCGGCGGGAGTTCCTCCAGCAGGTGTCCGTGGGCGAGGTGGTGAAGAACGCCTGGCGGCCGGGGGTGGTGCCGTGGCTGGTGCACGTGCTGCGCGTCGGCGGCACCGAGCAGCATCCGGTCAAGGCCCCCGAAGCGTTCCCGGTCGCCGACGGCCCGCTCGACCTGCCGGGCCGCCCGGTCCCGGTGCACACCCCCGGCCACACCGACGGGCACACCGTCTACCACCTTCCCGAGGCCGGTCTGGTGATCTCCGGGGACGCGCTGGTCAGCGGCCACCGCACCTCGCGGATCCAGGGCCCGCAGCTGCTGCCCGACATGTTCCACCACGAGCGGGACCGGGCCCTCGCCTCGCTGGAGCTGATCTGCGCCCTCGACGGCGACGCGCTGCTGCCGGGGCACGGCCCGCTGCACCGGGGTCCGGTGCGGGCGGCCGCGGAGCGGGCCCGGGAGCTTGCCTCGTGACCCACCGGCCTTAAGGTTCGTCCCATGGCCTTGCAGATCAACGCCACCAACCCGGAGCACCCCGCGCTCCTGCTCGAACTCCCCTGGGACGTCCCGCTGGAGGAGTGGCCCGAGGAGTACCTCGTGCCGCTCCCCCGGGGCATCTCGCGGCACGTGGTGCGCTACGCCCGGGCCGGCAGCGAGGTCATCGCGGTGAAGGAGCTGGCGGAGCGCCCGGCGCTGCGCGAGTACGAACTGCTGCGCGACCTGGACCGGCTCGGCATCCCGGCCGTCGACCCGCTCGCCGTGATCACCGGCCGCCTCGACGCGGACGGCGAGCCGCTGGAGTCGGTGCTGGTCACCCGGCACCTCGGCGGCTCCATGCCGTACCGCTCCATGTTCGAGACGACCATGCGCCCGGCCACCATGCACCGGCTCATGGACGCGCTGGCGGTGCTGCTGGTCCGCCTGCACCTGGCCGGGTTCGCGTGGGGCGACTGCTCGCTGTCCAACACCCTGTTCCGGCGGGACGCGGGCGCCTACGCGGCGTACCTGGTGGACGCCGAGACCGGCGACCTGCACACGCAGCTGAGCAACGGGCAGCGGGAGTACGACCTCGACCTGGCCCGGGTGAACATCAGCGGCGAACTGCTCGACCTGGAGGCCTCGGGGGCCCTGCATCCCTCGCTGGACCCCATCGAGTTCGGGTTCGAGATCTGCACCCGGTACGGCGAGCTGTGGCAGGAACTGACCCGGACCTCGGTGTATCCGGCGGGCAAGTACCAGTACATCGAGCGCCGCATCCGGCGGCTCAACGACCTCGGTTTCGACGTGGCCGAGATGCAGATCGAGCACTCCTCCAACGGCGACTCGGTCACCTTCGTGCCGAAGGTCGTCGACGCCGGCCACCACCAGCGCCAGCTGCTGCGGCTGACCGGCCTGGACGCCGAGGAGAACCAGGCACGGCGGCTGCTCAACGACCTGGAGAGCTGGATGGCCACCCAGGACGACTACGCCCCCGGCGACCCCCTCGCCGCCCGCCCCGAGGTGCTGGCCCACCGGTGGGTGCGGGACGTCTTCCGCCCCACCGTGCGGGCCGTACCGCTGGAGCTGCGCGGCTCGATGGACCCGGCCGAGATCTACCACGAGCTGCTCGAACACCGCTGGTACCTGTCCGAGCAGGCGCAGCACGACATAGGCCTGGACAACGCGGTCGAGGACTACATCGAGAACGTGCTGCCCAAGGCGCGGGAGACCTTGGAGCCGGTCACGCCCGAGTGAGCGCGGGCGCGTGTCAGTCGTGCGGCACCACGGCCACCGGGCAGTCGGCGTGGTGCAGCACCCCGTGCGCGACCGAGCCGATACGGGCGCCGACCGCCGTGCGGTGGGCGCGCCGCCCGACGACCATGAGCTGGGCGCGTCCGGCCACCGAGAGCAGCACCTGCCCCGCGCTGCCCATCTCCACGTGCTCGGCGACCGGCACGTCCGGGAACCGCTCGCGCAGCGGCCGTACCGCCTCGGACAGCGCCTTCTTCTCGTAGGGCTCCATGCCTCCGGACTCGTCGAGGAGCTTCAGCGAGCCCGGGCTGTAGGCGAAGACCGGCGGCAGGGTCCAGGCCCGCACGACCCGGACCGTCGCGCCGCGGGCCGCCGCCGTCTCGAACGCGAACTCCAGCGCGGCCGCGCTGTCCTCCGGGCCACCCTGCTGGCCCACGACGACCTCCCGTCCGGCGGCCTCGGCGGTGGGCCGGTCACCGGCGCGCACCAGGACGACCGGGCGTGCGGCCTCGGCGATCACCTGCTGGCCGACGGAGCCCAGCAGGAACCCGACGACCCGGCCGTGCCCGCGTGAGCCCAGCGCGAGCAGCTCGGCCCCGGCCGCTGCGTCCACGAGCACCTCGACCGGGCCGCCCTCCACCACGTCGACGCCCACCGCGAGCTCCGGATACCGCCCGGTGACCGTCCGCACCGACTCGGCCACCGCGTCGGACACCCACCCGCGCTGGGTCTCCCGGTCACCGCCGACCGCCTCGTGCTCCTCGTACCGCCAGGCGTGCACCACGCGCAGCGGCAGTCCCCGGCGCACCGCTTCCCGGGCCGCCCAGTCGAGAGCGGCGAGGCTCTCCTCCGTACCGTCGACCCCTGCCGTGATCGGGCGTGTCATGCACCGGCCTCCTCGTCGGTTCCGCGTCTGCGTGATCAGTCTTCCGCACTGACGGGTGCCCGCTGTGCACCCTCGTACCAGAGCGAAGGCGGGCGATCGAACATACGATGGGCGGGAACCGGTACGGTGGCAGCGCTCCTCCAGGGGCCCGCCGTGCCGTGGAACCAACGGCTCGGGGTGGGAGACGTATGGCACAGGCTGCCGACGCAGCACGGACCGTCATCATGACCGTGGACGACGACCCGGGGGTCTCCCGTGCCGTCGCCCGGGACCTGCGGCGCCGGTACGGCGCGTCGTACCGCATCGTGCGCGCGGAGTCCGGGGAGTCGGCGCTGGACGCGCTGCGGGAGCTGAAGCTGCGCGGCGACCTGGTGGCGGTGATCCTGGCCGACTACCGGATGCCGCAGATGAACGGCATCGAGTTCCTGGAACAGGCCCTGGACGTGTACCCGGGCGCGCGGCGGGTGCTGCTCACCGCGTACGCGGACACCAACGCGGCGATCGACGCGATCAACGTCGTCGATCTGGACCACTATCTGCTCAAGCCCTGGGACCCCCCGGAGGAGAAGCTCTACCCGGTCCTGGACGACCTGCTGGACGCCTGGCGGGCCAGTGACTACAAGCCGGTGCCGGCCACCAAGGTCGTGGGACACCGCTGGTCGGCGCGGTCCTCGGACGTGCGGGAGTTCCTGGCCCGCAACCAGGTGCCGTACCGCTGGTACTCGGTGGAGGAGCCGGAGGGGCAGCGGCTGCTGGCCGCGGCGGAGGCCGACGGGGAGCGGCTGCCTCTGGTGATCACGCCGGACGGCACGCCCCTGGTGGAGCCGGAGGCGCCGGAGCTGGCCGCACACGTGGGCCTGGCGACGACCCCGACGGCGGACTTCTACGACCTGGTGGTGATCGGCGGCGGCCCGGCCGGGCTCGGCTCGGCCGTGTACGGGGCGTCGGAGGGGCTGCGGACCGTGCTCGTGGAGCGGTCGGCGACCGGCGGGCAGGCCGGGCAGAGCTCGCGGATCGAGAACTACCTGGGCTTCCCCGACGGCGTGTCGGGCGCCCAGCTCACCGACCGGGCCCGGCGGCAGGCCGCCAAGTTCGGCGCGGAGATCCTGACCGCGCGCGAGGTCACGGGACTCGAGATCAACGGCGGCGCGCGGGTGGTGCGGTTCGCGGACGGCTCGGCCGTCGCGGCGCACAGCGTGATCCTGGCCACCGGTGTGCAGTACCGGCAACTGGAGGCCGAGGGCTGCATCGACCTGACCGGCTGCGGGGTGTTCTACGGCTCCGCGCTCACCGAGGCGACCTCCTGCCAGGGCCAGGACGTGTACATCGTCGGCGGCGCCAACTCGGCCGGCCAGGCGGCGATGTACCTGTCCCGGTTCGCCAAGTCGGTGACCCTGCTGGTCCGCGGCGCCGACCTGTCGGCGTCGATGTCGTACTACCTGATCCAGCAGATCAACGAGGCCCCCAACATCGCCGTGCGCAGCCACACCGTGGTGGACGCCGCGCACGGCGTGGAGCGACTGGAGCAGCTCACCCTGCGCCATGTGCAGAGCGGGGACCGGGAACAGGTCGACGCCCAGTGGATGTTCGTCTTCATAGGGGCGGCACCGCTCACCGACTGGCTCGGCGACACGGTGCTGCGGGACGAACGCGGGTTCATCCTGGCCGGGCCGGACCTGACCGTCGACGGACGGCCGCCGGCGGGCTGGGAGCTGGACCGGCCGCCGTACCACCTGGAGACCAGCATTCCCGGCGTGTTCGTGGCGGGCGACGCACGCGCCGAGTCCGCCAAGCGTGTCGCGTCCGCCGTCGGAGAAGGAGCCATGGCAGTGATGCTCGTCCACCGGTATCTGGAGCAGTCATGAGCGGGCAGCTGATGCCGTGCAGCCCGAAGGAGATCGGCGCGCTGTTCCTGTTCGAGAAGCTGGAGCCGGAGCAGCTCGGGCGGCTGTGCGCGGCGGGCCGGGTAGAGCTGTTCCAGCCGGGTCCGGTCTACACCGAGGGCGAGCCGGCCACCTGCTTCTACGTGATGCTCGAGGGCACGGTGGTGCTCTCCCGGCAGGTCGGCGGTGACGACGTCGAGGTGACCCGGACCTCGCAGGCCGGGGTGTACGCGGGCGCCATGCAGGCCTACCTCGGGGACCGGGTGCGGCAGGCGTACAACAACTCGATGCGGGTGACCGAGCCGACGCGGTTCTTCGTGCTGCCGGCCGACACGTTCGCGGACATCATGCGCGAGTGGTTCCCGATGGCCGTGCACCTCCTCGAAGGCCTGTTCTTCGGTTCGAAGAACACCCAGGCGGCGATCGGGCAGCGCGAACGGCTGCTGGCGCTCGGCTCGTTGTCCGCCGGGCTCACCCACGAGCTCAACAACCCGGCCGCGGCGGCCGTGCGGGCCACGTCGACGTTGCGCGAGCGGGTGGCGAAGATGCGGCACAAGCTCGCCATCATCGCCGGAGGGCCGTTCTCTCGGGAGCAGTTGGCGGGTCTGATCGAGATCCAGGAGCGCACCGCGGAACGGGTCGCCAAGGCGTCCTCGCTCAGCCCGATGGAGGCCTCCGACCGAGAGGACGCGCTCACCGACTGGCTCGAGGACCGCGGCATCGACCACGGCTGGGAGCTCGCGCCGACTTTCGTGCAGGCCGGACTCGACGTCGACTGGCTGGAGCAGGTCGCCGCCGCCGTCGACGAGGAGATCCTGCCGAACGCGGTCGGCTGGCTCAACTACACCATCGAGACCGAGCTGTTGATGAACGAGATCGAGGACTCGACCGCCCGGATCTCGAACCTCGTCGACGCGGCCAAGCAGTACAGTCAGCTGGACCGGGCGCCGTACCGGGTGGTGGACGTGCACGAACTCCTCGACAGCACCCTGCTGATGCTGTCCGGGAAGATCGGGCAGGACATCCGGGTGGTCAAGGAGTACGACCGCACGGTCCCGCCCGTTCCCGCCTACCCCGCCGAGCTCAACCAGGTGTGGACCAACCTCATCGACAACGCGGTCTGCGCGATGAAGGACGGCGACGGCGCGGGCGGCGGACACGGCACGCTGACCGTGCGGACCGCGCTCGACCACGAGCAGCTGCTGGTCGAGTTCCGGGACACCGGGACCGGGATCGCGCCGGAGATCAAGAACCGGATCTTCGACCCCTTCTTCACGACCAAGCCCGTGGGGCAGGGCACGGGGCTCGGCCTGGACATCTCGTGGCGGATCGTCGTGAACAAGCATCACGGCAGCATGCGGGTGGAGTCGGAGCCCGGCGACACCCGGTTCCAGGTGCTGCTTCCGCTGACCGCCGAGGCGCCCGAGGAATCCGAGACACCTGTGGAGGCAGTATGAGTGGCGACACCGCGATAGACCCGAGCGTTCCGCCGAGCGGTGCCGGGTGTGTGGAGTGCGACGCGACGGGGGGCTGGTGGTTCCATCTGCGGCGGTGTACCCAGTGCGGGCACATCGGGTGCTGCGACGACTCGCCCGCGAAGCATGCGACGGCGCACTTCCATGACACCGGGCATCCGGTGATCCGTAGTTACGAGCCGGGCGAGGGGTGGTTCTGGAACTACGAGACCGAGGAGTTGTTCGACGCCGGGCCGGAGTTGGCGCCGCCCGTAAGTCATCCCGCGGAGCAGTCCGTGCCGGGGCCCGCGGAGCGGGTGCCGGAGGACTGGGCTCGGGTTCTGAGGGGCTGAGCCGCGCGCCTACGGGGGTGGGGGGTTCTGTGGTGACGGCGGCTGCGGGTACGTCGTGGCTGGTGGCGCAGTTCCTCCCCCAGCGCCCCCTGGTTTCTTGAGTCGTCCCTTGTCAGGATGTGGGCGTGTCGCAGAGATCGTTTACCACTCCCTTGATCGGGCGGGATGACGAGTTGACCCGTCTCGCGGGGATCCTTCAGCAGGCCCGGAACGGCAGTGGGCGGGCCGTGCTGGTCTCCGGGGACGCGGGGGTCGGGAAGACCCGGCTACTGGACGAGGCCGCGGCTCGGGCGGCCGCCGCGGGGGCCACCGTCGTCGTCGGGCACTGTGTCGATCTCGGGGACGTGGGGCTGCCGTATCTGCCGTTCACCGAGATTCTCGGGGTGCTGGCGGGTGATGAGCGGTTTTCGGGGACTCTCGCCGCCCATCCGGTCGTGGAGCGCCTCCTCGGCGCCGTCTCGGACTCCTCCCGCGACGCCGACGCCCGGCTGCGGCTCTTCGAGGGGGTGGCCGGGCTGTTCGCGGATCTCGCCGCGCGGGCTCCGCTGCTTCTGATCCTGGAGGATCTGCACTGGGCCGACCAGTCGTCGCGCGATCTGCTGCGGTTCCTGCTGAGCCGGGGCGTGCTTCCCCGGCGGCTCGCCGTGCTGGCCTCCTACCGTGCCGACGACCTGCATCGGCGGCATCCGCTGCGGCCGCTGCTCGCCGAGCTGGTGCGGCTGCCCGGGGTGGAGCGGCTGGAGGTGCGGCCGCTGGCCGACGGCGAGGTGGCGCGGCTGGTGCGGGCGCTTCAGGAGCGGCCGCTGTCCGAGGCGACCGTGCGGGACATCGTCGAGCGGGCCGAGGGCAACGCCTTCTACACCGAGGAGCTGGTGGCCGCCGCCGACGCCGACGGGATGCCCACCGGGCTCGCCGATCTGCTGCTGATCCGGGTCGAGCAGCTGTCGGAGACGGCCCAGCAGGTGCTGCGGACGGCCGCGGTGGCCGGACGCCGGGTCGGGCACGATCTGCTGCGTGACGCGGTCGGGCTTCCGGAGGAGGAGCTGGAGGCCGCCCTGCGCGAGGCGGTGGGGCGGCAGTTGCTCGTCGCCGGGGACGGGGACACGTACACCTTCCGGCACGCCCTCGCGCGCGAGGCCGTGTACGGGGATCTGCTGCCGGGGCAGCGGGCGCGGCTGCACGGCACGTACGCCGGACTGCTGGCCGCCCGCGGGGGCGGGACGGCGACGGCTGCCGAGCGGGCGCACCACTACCGGGAGAGTCACGATCTGCCCGAGGCGCTGGCCGCGTCCGTGGAGGCCGCGGGTCACGCCCGGCGGATGGGTGCCCCGGCGGAGGAGCTGCGGCATCTGGAGGCGGCCCTGGACCTGTGGCCGGCCGTGCCCTGCGAGGCGCGGCCCGCCGGCGAGGGGCTGGACCCGGTGAGTCTGACGCTGCGGGCGTCGGCGGCGGCCGCGCACTCCGGGGACGCGCACCGGGCCGTGTCCCTCACCCGGGCCGCGCTGGCCGGCGCCGGCCAGGACGCGGACCCCGAGCTCGCGGCCCGGGTGCGCTACACGCTCGCCGGGAACCTCATGACCGTCGACAACCTCGCCGCCGCTTTCGCCTACAGCAGCGAGGCGCTCGCGATGATCCCCGCCGAACCGCCCTCCCGGACCTGGGTGTGGGCGGCGGCCACCCATGTCATGGCGGCCCGTCAGGTCGGGGACGACGCCACCGCGTTGCGGGTCGCTCAGCAGGCCCTGGAGGTCGCCGAGCGGATCGGTGCCACCGCCGCCCAGGCCGACCTGCTGATCTCCCTGGCCCGTCTGGAGGGCGGTGGGCGTCGCACCCGGGAGGGGCAGGAACGGCTCCGGGAGGCGCGGGAGCTGGCCCGGTCGGCCGGGGACACGCCGGTGGAGATGCGGGCGCTGTTCAGCCTGGCCATCGGCTGCTTCGAGTCGGGCGAGCTGCGGGAGTGCCTGCCCTGGCTCACCGAGGGGCTCGACCGGGCCCGGCGGTCGGGGCTGCTGTCCTCGCCGTACGCGCTGGAGATGCGGTATCTGCGGCTGCTGGTGCTCTACACGCTGGGGCAGTGGGACGAGTGCGTGCGGGTGGCCGGCGCGGAGGAACCCGCGCCCGGATTCACCGCGGGACCCGTGCTGTACGTCGCGCTCGCCCGGGGCGAGCCGGATGTCGTGGCGAGGGCCCGGGCGCTGCTCGGGGAGCCGTTCGACTGGATGGGCCGGCTCGTCGGGGGGATCGTGCTGACCGACGCGGCGGCGTTGCGGGGTGACCCGGAGGAGGCCGTGGCACGGGCGCGGGAGGCGGTCGCGGCGCTCACCGACGAGTCGGGGCGGGCGCCGGACGTGACGGTCCGGCTCGCCGCGCTCGCGCTCGCGGCGGTCGCGGACCGGACGGTCGCGTCTCGCGGCGACGGGACCGCGGACGGGTGGACCGGCGTGGCCGGTGAACTGGTGGAGCTGGCCCGGGCCACGGCCGTGCGGCAGGGTCCGGAGGGGCAGGCCTGGCTGGCGCGTGCCGAGGCGGAGTGGGCCCGTGCCGTGTCCGGGCCGGAGACGGCGGCCTGGGAGAAGGCGGTGGCCGCGTTCGCGTACGGCGACGTGTACGAGGTGGCCCGGGTGCGGCTGCGGTACGCCGAGGCCCTGGCGGCCGACGGGCGGCGTGCCGAGGCCGCGGAGCAGGCGCGGGCGGCCCGGGAGACGGCGGTGGCGCTGGGAGCCGCGCCGTTGCTGGCGCGCTCGGACGCGTTGCTGCGCCGGTCGCCGTCGGTGGACAACTCGGCCTCGCCGCTGACCGCACGCGAGCAGGACGTGCTGCGGCTGCTGGCGCTGGGCCGCAGCAACCGGCAGATCGGCGAGGAGCTGTTCATCACCGGCAAGACGGCGAGCGTGCACGTCTCCAACATCCTCGCCAAGCTGGGCGCGGCGAGCCGTACGGAGGCGGTGGCGATCGCCTACCGGGAACGTCTGATCGCCCCCGAGCCGACGGCCCAGGGATGATCGGACACAGGGTGGTCCGGGTGTTTCAGCGGTCGCAGTCGAGGGTCGCCAGGTCGACGGAGTCGGCCATGGCCTGCATTCCCTTGTCGTTGGGGTGGAGGTGGTCGCCGCCGTCCAGGAACGGCAGCATTCGCTCCTGGTCGTAGGGGCTGCGCAGGATCCGGTCGAAGTCGGCGATCCCGTCGAACTCCCCGCTGGTGCGGATGTACCGGTTGACCTGCCGGCGTACCGCCTCGCCCGCCGCGTCCCACTCCGGCCAGCCCTCGAACGGCCCGACGGTCGAGGCGACCACGCACTTCCCGGCCGCGTGCGCCCGCCGGACGATCTCCTGGTACCCGGCGATCAGGTCGGCCGCGGTGACCCCGGTGTGGGCCTTGATGTCGTTGATCCCCTCGAAGAGGAAGACGGTACGGACCCCGGGCTGGCTGAGGACGTCGCGGTCGAGGCGGTTCAGGGCCGCCTGTCCGGCGCCGTCGGTGAGGACCTGGTTGCCGGAGATCCCCTCGTCGGCCACGCCCTTGACCTCGGTGTCCGCCTTCTGGAGCCGGCGGGCGAGGTAGTCGGGCCAGCGGCGGTTCTGGTCGCCGGTGGACGCCCAGCCGTCGGTGATGGAGTCGCCGAGCGCCACCACGGCACCGGTGTCCGGGTTCTTCGGCCGTACGGCGACCGAGTCCAGGTACCACCAGGAGCCGGTGGTGTCGGTCCAGTCGGCGGCGCTCTCCTCGGCGGTGTGGTCGCCCTGGGTGGCGTAGGAGGTCTGCATGGCCATCCCGTGGCCGGTGGCGGGGCCGGCCGCGTCCGGGCTGTGCAGGCTGACGACCAGGTTGCTGCCGGCGGGCAGGGTGCCGGGCAGCGGGTCGCTCCACACGGTGGCGCCGGCCGGCACGCGGACCGTGCGGGCGCCGTCGAAGGTCAGCCGCTTGTTGCTGCCCGCCTTGAGGGCGGCGCCCTCGCTCTGCAGACCGGCGTAGACGCTGTCCAGGTTCAGCGGCCGGTCGCCGAAGGCGTTGGACAGCCGCACCCGCAGACCGCTGCCGGCGGCGCTGGTGTGCACGACCAGCCGGTAGCCGCGGTCGGCGGTGCCCTCTCCCAGCTGGTCGGCGCTCGCCCCCCAGGTGACGATGTCCGGCCGGGCGGAGGCCGCCCGGCCGGCGGCCTCCTGGTCGGGCACGGTCCGGCCGGGGCCGGTGGCGGTGGCCCCGGCCGCCCCGGTCTGGCACACGGACCCGACCATCAGGAGGGCGGCGAGCCGGCCGCCGGCCCGTGCGAGCCTGCCGGTCACCGCACCAGGTCCCTCAGCGTGACGGACTGGCCGGGCTGCAGCGTCACCGTCCGGGACGTGGCGCCGTAGGCGACCGTCGTCGTGCGCCCGCCGACGCTGCGGATCCGGACCTTGGTCGGCTTGCCGTCCCGCCAGCTCAGGTCCACGACGAAGCCGCCGCGCGCGCCCGCCCCGGTGACCTGGCCGGAGGCGGCCCAGGCGTCGGGGAGGGCCGGCAGGAGCTCCAGATGGCCAGGACGGGAGTACAGCAGCATCTCCAGGATCGCGGTCGGGGTGCCGAAGTTGGCCTCGATCTGGAAGATGCCCCGGCCTTCGTCGACCTGGTAGATGTCGAAGAGGTTGGGTGCGGTGCCGTTGCTGCCGTTGCCGGACGGGCGGAGGTTCCTGACGACGAGCTGGTAGGCCTTGTCGGCGTCCTTCAGCCGGGACCAGCACAGGGAACGCCAGGCGTTGGCCCAGCCGAAGCTGTCCATGCCGCGGGCGGTGAGCAGGGCGGTGGCGCCCTTGACGATGTCGGCGGGGGTCGAGCCGTCGGGGCGGATCCGGTCGCCGGGGAAGAGGTTGATCAGCGGCGAGAGGTGGCGGTGGGTGGTCTCGCCGAGGTTGTCCGGGGACATCCACTCCTCCAGCCAGCCGGTCTTGGGGCTCACCACCGGCAGGTAGAGGCGGTCGCGGAGTTTCCCGATGGTGCCCGCGTATCCAGCATCCCTCTTCAGCTCGGCGGCCGCAGTCCGGAAGTTCCCGAACAGCATCCACACCTGCTCCTGAGCATAGGTGATGCCCTTGGCGTCCAGCGGTCCCTGCTCCGGCGACCAGTCGCTGTCGGCGATCAGCACCTCCTTCCCGTCGTCCAGGGTGGTGGTGAGCAGCCGCGCCTCCCAGAACTCGCAGGCGCCCTTGAGCAGGGGGTAGATCTTCTCCAGGTGGGCGCGGGACCGGGTGAACTCGTAGTGCTCCCACAGGCTCTGGCACAGCCAGGCGTTGCCCGCCGGGTGCCACCACCAGCCGCCCCCGCCAAAGGGGTTGGTGGAGATGGCGACGGTCCAGCCGGCCACCTTGCCACGGGAGTTGCGGTAGCGGTTGCGGGAGTCCTGGAAGAGCCGCTGGGTGAGGTCGGTCCAGGACGGGAGCTGGTCGACGCAGTAGTCGGTGTAGGCGTCGAAACACTGGGACAGGCCGAGCCGGTCGGACATCCAGTAGTTCATCTGGATGTTGATGTCGGTGTGGTAGTCGCCCATCCAGTCCGGGTCGTTGCCGTCCAGCCAGATGCCCTGGAGACCCATCGGCAGGCTGTCGCGCGATCCGGCGATCATCAGGTAGCGCCCGAACTGGGCGTAGGCGGCCTCGAGTTCGGGGTCGGGGTCGCCGGTGTCGGCGCGGGCCTGGATGCGGGCCCAGGTGTCGAGTTGACGCTGGTCGTCCGTCGAGGTGCCGAGGGACAGGTCGAACTGGCCGAACAGGGCGCGGTGGTCGGCCGCGTGGGTCCGCAGCAGCGAGTCCGCCGAGTGGCGGGCGGCCGCCTTGACCTTGGTGCGGGCCAGCGCCGCCGGGTTCACGGACGGGTCGCGGTAGTCGGCGGCGGCGTCCGGCGCGTAGTCGGTGCCGCCGCCGAGTACGACGGTCAGTTCGCGGCAGTCGGTGAAGGTGATGTGCGAACCGCTCACCCGCACGCTGCCGCCGCTGCCGTACGCCTTGACGGCGGCCCCGTACTTCAGTCCGTTGGCGAAGGACCCGGCGAACGACTCGGCGGTGCCGCTCTCCCCGTGGGTGCCCTCGAAGGTGATGGTGCCGGTGTAACGGCCGCCGCCGTCCTGGCCGAAGTGCAGGACGATCACGTCGTCGGGACGGCTGGCGAACACCTGCCGCCGGTACGTCACTCCGGAGCGGACGTACGACGCCGTGACCACGCCGTTGTCGAGGTCCAGGGTGCGGCGGTAGTCGGAGACGGCGCCCAGGTCGTGGTCGGGTATCTCGACGGTGAGCCGGGCGAGGAGGGTGAGGGATCCGAAGTCGGCACGGCCGTAGGGGAACTGGCCGTCGGAGTCGAGGGTGTCGTTGAGTCCGCCGGTCCACAGGGTGGCGTCGGTGACCAGGAGGAGCTCCCGGCCGGAGTCGTTGCTCGCCAGGGCGCCGAGCCGGCCGTTGCCGACGGGCAGGCCCTGCGTGATCATCGAGCCGTCGTCGGCGGGCGCCTGCCACCAGAGCTGGTGCCGGGGAGCGGCGAGCGGCGCGGTGGACCGCACCGGGGCGGCCGAGGCGGTGAAGGCGGGAAGCCCGGCGAGGGCTCCGGTGGCGGCGGCGAGAGCGAGGAAGCTGCGGCGGCTGGGGTGGTTGTCCATTGCGGGATTCCTTCGTCGAAACACGCCCCTTGGGGGCGCTGGGGGTGCCCCCGGCCGAAGGCTGGGGGAGGAACTGCGCGACCAGCCACAGCCGGTCCGCAGTTCCCCTACGGCCTGACCCGACGGAGCTTTCAGCGAGGTGACTTGGGAACGTCGATCCGGTCGATGTCCGGCGCGTATCCCGACCCACTGTCGAAGCTGATGGTGTTGGCACCGGCCTTCAGGGCGACCGGCACGCTCACGCTCGCCACCGTCCCCCAGTCCCCGGTGGACGGGAACTTGTGGCTGGTGCCGCCCCCCGCGTTGGCCGAGACCGTGGCCGGCCGGGAGTCACCGCTGACGTAGGCCACCTTCACCAGGTAGGTACCGGCCTTGTCGACGACGACGTTGTTGAAGGTCAGCTTGCCGCCGAGGTAGAGGTTGCCGACCTTCTTCGCGCCGGAGCACGCGTCGCACCCGGCGACAGAGGCGTTGCCGCTCAGCGTGTTGCCGCTCGCCTCGGCCTCGTACCCGGTGGAGGCCGACGCGCTGCCCTTCGGCGTGACGGTGAACAGGCGGGAGCCGTGGGCCGGCAGCGCTTCCGTGATCTTGTTCTGGTAGCTGCCCAGCTCCTCGTGGTTCCACAGGTCCCGCACCGACGCCTTGCCGGTGAAGCCCAGCGCGGTCCAGTCGGCCGTGACCGCCGCGGGCGAGGACGCGAGATTGAAGAGGGCCACCGTGTACGTTCCGTCGGCGTTCTTCGCGGCCCAGACCTGCTGCGGGTCGGACGGGGTGACCGGGCGGGCCGGCGGGTTGTCGCTCTGGTCGACGGCGATGACCTCGCGGTTGGTCAGCAGGGAGAGGCCGTAGTCGTCGAGCTTGGTGATGTCGTCGCCGGTGAACAGGGGCGACTTGGCCATGGCCCAGAGGGTGGCGTAGCTCTGCCGTTCGGCCTTGGTGAGGCCGTCCATCGCGCCGTTGCCGACATCGAGGGAGTCGAGGTCGTTCCAGCCGCCGGGGCCCGCCTCGCCGGTCCAGGCCGGGGTGTCGTCCCAGCGGTCGTCGACGGAGTTCTCCCAGCTGACCAGCGTGTTGCAGTAGCACTCGACGTCGGTGTCGATGCGCCAGCCGTTGGTGTACTTCTGCCAGTCGGCGGCGTGCCCGAAGTCCAGGGACCAGGAGCCCTCCAGGTGGATCGGGCGGCCGGTGGCGGCGATGGCCTGGTGCCAGGCGGCGACATCGGCAACGTTGTCGTACTGATCACCGCTCTTGCCGGAGCCGGGGCCGACGCCGTCGAGCTTGAGGAAGTCGTAGCCCCAGCCGGCGATCAACTGGGCCTGGGAGTCGATGTACTTCTGCGCGCACGGCCTGTCGAAGTCGAGCTTGTACGAGCTGTCCCACCCGTTGGTGGTGCGCAGGTCGGGATAGACGATGTCGGCGGTGGTGCAGCCGTCGGCGTTCCGGATCGGCGTCTTCCCGTCGCCGTACGCGCCCTTCTCCAGACCGACCGGGAGGTAGATGCCGGCCTTCAGGCCCTTGGCATGGATGTGGTCGGCGACGGCCTTCATGCCGCTGGGGAAGCGGGCCGGGTCGGCCTTCTGGCGGCCGTACTGGTCGTAGCCCTGCTTCCAGTTCCAGTCCATCCACCAGCCGGCGTCGATGTTGACGTAGTCGTAGCCGTACTTCTTCAGCCTGCTCGCCAGGGCGTCGGTCTGCTTGAGGACGTTCACCTCGGTGAGGTAGCTGTAGTCGCCCTGGTCGTTCAGACCCGGGTACTTGGACGACTGCATGCTCCAGCTCGACCAGCCCATGTAGGGCTTGGCGGCGATCGGGGCGGGTGTCTGGGCCTCGGCAGCGGGCACGGCGGCGGCGAAGGCCGCGGTGAGCGCCAGCACGAGGACGGTTCTCAGCCCGCGTGCGGGCAGGACGGGATACGAAGGTGACCACATGGGCCCTACCTCCTGGGTCGGGGTCGTGGGCGGCTCAGCCCTGGGGGGTGGAGGTGATGAAGGAGTGGATCGCGGTGGCCGCGGCCCCGCGGGCCCACTCCTCGAACGGGAGTGGGCGGGTCTGTACGTCGCACCGCCCGGCGGAGCCGAAGGCGGCCGCGGTGAACGAGTCACGGATCTGCCCGGCGAAGAGGTCGTGGGCGGCGAGGCCCTCGCCGGAGATGATCACGCGTTCGGGGCCGAACAGGTTGGCCACGATCGCGATGCCCCGGCCGATGGCCGCACCGGCCCGGGCGTACGCCTCCCGCGCTCCGGGCACGCCCGCATGGGCGAGGGCCGCCGCCTCGGCCGGGTCGGCCACCTGGCGTCCCGTCACCTGCCGGACGCGGGCGACGATCGCGGCGCCTCCCGCGATCGCCTCCACGCAGCCGCGGTTGCCGCAGTGGCAGAGCGGTCCGGCCGGGTCGATGGCCACATGCCCGATCTCGCCGGACACTCCGTGGGCTCCGGCGACCAGTCGGCCGTGGACCACGAGTCCGCAGCCGATGCCCGCTCCGACGGTGACCACGGCGAAGTCCGAGAGCCCGACGCCGGCGCCGAACCACTGCTCGGCGACGGTCAGGGCCCGCACGTCGTTCTCGACGACGACCGGCAACCCCGCTGTCATGTGGACGAGTTCGGCGAGGGGGACGTCCCGCCAGTCCAGGAACGGCGAGTAGCGCACGGCCCCCTGGGCGCGGTCCACGTCGCCGGAGACCGCGACCCCAAGGCCGAGGACAGGGGCGCCGAAGTCCTCGGCCTCGACGCGCAGTTCATGGGTGAGCTCGGCGATCGAGCCGAGGACGGCCTTCGGCGCGCGGTCGGTGACCGGCAGCCGTCGGGCCAGCAGGATCCGGCAGCACAGGTCGGTGAGGACGGCGATGACCTCGTCACCGGTCACCTTGACGCCGGCGAACAGCGCGCGCCCGCCGTCGACCCGCACCAGGTTCGCGGGCCGTCCGAGCGCGGGCCTGGCCCCGTCGTCGGCGACTTCGGCCAGGTACCCGGCCGCGAGCAGCGGCCGGACCGCCTTGGTGACGGCGGCCGGGGACAGTCCGGCCCGGCGGGCCGCCTCCAGCCGGGTGAGGGGGCCGTGGGACAGGACCGTGGTGAAGATCTGTGAGGCGGCCGGCGTGGACACCGGAAACGTTTCGCCACGGGTGGTCGAGCGCATGGCCGGGAACCTATGGCCCTTATTTTCCGCTGTCAATAAAAGAAGCACGAATCACCTGAAGATTCTCTGTGCGGCGGTTGAGACCTTCGAATGACCGGTGGGGCACGGCTGTTGCCGCCGGATCAGTCGGGCGTGACCCGGGTGAGTTCGAGCAGCAGGGCCTGCCCGGGGTTGAGGTTGGGCATGGGCAGCCCCGCGATGGTGAGGACCGAGCCGGGCAGGGTCAGCCGGTCGTCGAGGGCCGCGGCCAGCCAGGCGGGCCCCGCCACCTGATGGAAGGACGGCAGGCCCAGCTCGGTGCGCACCCGTACCCGATAGCCCGCCCCGGGAGCGAGGCCGGGCAACCCGACGCGCCCGTACTGGCCCTCGGGAGAGGTCGCGAGCCGCGCCCAGCAGTAGAGCGCGGCGGAACCGTCGTACGCCACGACCCCGTGCAGCAGCGTCGACTCGTCGGGGAGGTCTGCGCGGACCGTGCGGCCGCCGTGCAGCAACGGGCGCAGTTCGCGGTGGAGCGCGGTCCAGGCGGTGAGCCGGGCGAGTTCCTCCGGCGGGCAGCGGGTGAGGTCCTGTTCGATGCCGGCGTGCCCGAACAGCGCCGTGGCCAGCCGCAGCGGGTCGGAGCCGACCCGCTCGGTGGTGTGGCTGATGCGCGGCCCCACATGGGTGCCGACCAGTTCGGGGGGCAGCAGCAGCCCGGTCCAGCGCTGGATGGCCTGGCGTTCCACCGGGTCGTTGCAGTCCGAGGCCCAGACCCGGTCGGTCCGCTCCAGGATGCCGAGGTCGACCCGGCCGCCGCCGGCCGCGCAGCTCTCGATCTCCAGCGCGGGGTGCCGCTCCCGGAGGGCGTCGATCAGCCGGTAGAGGGCGAGCACCTGGGCGTGTGCCACGGGACGGTCGGCGGTGCCGTGCACGCTCTCGTGGAGTTCGCGGTTGTGGTCCCACTTGAGGCAGGCGATGCCGTACTTCTCCACCAGGGCGTCCAGCGAGTCGAGGAGGTACTGCCAGGCATCGGGGTTGGTCAGGTCCAGTACGTGCTGGTGGCGGGCGGACGGGCCGACCCCGCGGGCCGGCCCGAGCACCCAGCCGGGGTGCTCGCGAGCCAGGTCGGAGTCGAGGTTGACCATCTCCGGTTCGACCCACAGCCCGAACTCCATGCCGAGCGAGCGCACATGGTCCACCAGCGGGGTCAGCCCCTCGGGCCACACCACGGGGTCGACGGTCCAGTCGCCGAGCCCGGCGTCGTCCGAACGGCGGCCCCGGAACCAGCCGTCGTCCAGTACGAACCGCTCGACGCCGACCTCGGCGGCCTTGTCGGCCAGCCGCAGGAGCCGGTCCAGGTCGTGGTCGAAGTAGACCGCCTCCCAGCTGTTGAGGATCACCGGGCGGGGGCCGCGCGGATGGGCGGGGCGGGCTCGAAGCAGGGTGTGGAAACGGTCGGCGAGTCCGTCCAGGCCCTGGTCGGACCAGGCGAAGTGGCAGACCGGGGCGGTGTACGACTCGCCGGGCGCGAGCCTGATCTCCCCCGCCCGCAGGAGTTCGCCGCCGCCGAGCACCCCGGCATGGGTGCCCGCGCCCTCCGGCAACTGCTCGGCCAGATACCGCTGGTCGCCGCTCCAGGCCACGTGCACGGCCCAGACCTCGCCGGCACGGAAGCCGAATCCGGGCTCGCCGACGGCCATCAGGTACGGCGAGTCCAGGCCGGGCTTGCCGCGCCGCACCTCCCGGCTGTGCGTGCCGAAGCCGAGCGGCCGCCGCTGGGGGGAGCGCTCCCGGCTCCACTTGCCGGTGAAGTCGAGGATCTCCGCGGCCCGCCGGGGCAGCGGCAGCAGGGTCGTGACCTGTGCCAGGTCGTACGGCGCCGGGTCGGCGTCCGGACGGCGGGTGAGCGTGGTGCGCACCCCGAGCACCCCCGAGGGCTCCAGCCGGTAGGTGACGGTGGCGTCGAGTCCGGCACCGGGGTCGGTGAGGTGCAGGGACAGCTCCTCGCCTGCCGCGCCCGGGTGGTACGAGCTGTCGGCCAGGGTCAGCCGGGGCGCGGCGAAGGCACCGGCGACGTGGCCCTCGTGGGCCGGGGTGCCGGACCAGCCGTCGGCCTCGGTGGGCCAGACGGTGAACCGGCGCGGGATGTCGATGGAGTTGTTGAGCACGGCGGGTTCACCGGTCAGGGCGAGCGCGGCCAGGGCGTCCTGCGACAGGTCGCCGAGGTCGGCGCCCCAGTGCAGGACCCTGGGCACCGGTTCGGTGAGCTCCACGACCAGAGCCGTGCCCGCCGCGCGCAGGATGTGGATCCGCGCCGTGCTGTCCGACATGCAGAGTCCTTTCGGATCGCCCGGCCCCGCCGGACGGGCCCGGTTCAGGCGGGCTCGTCCGACGGCCGGACGGGGTTGTGCGGGGGCAGGGTCACTTCTTGGCGAGCAGCGTCTTGCTCTGGTTCTGCATGTCCGTGAAGACGGAGTCGTTCTTCTGGCCGGCGAAGTAGGCCTGGAACAGCGGCTGGAGCGCGTCCTGGAGGGCTGCGCCGTTGCCGTAGACCGGGGACGGGTAGAGGACCTTGTCCTTGATCATGTCCGTGAAGACGGACAGGTCCACGCCCGTCTTGGCCAGCGCCTTGGCCGAGGCGTCCATGGAGGCCGGGATCGACGGGAAGAACGTGCCGGTCAGGGAGGCCTTGGACTGGCAGGCCTCGCTGCCCATGTACGAGACCCACTTCCAGGCCAGGTCGGGGTTCTTGGTGCCGGCCCAGATGTTGTTCCCGTTGGAGTTGCTCAGCACGGACCTGGTCTTGCCGTCGGGGCCGTACGGGGTGGGGGCGATCCCGACCTTGACGCCGGGGATCTTCACGAAGGTCGAGGCCTCCCACGAACCGCCGGTCTCCATGGCGACCTTGCCGGAGGAGAGCAGGTCGACGTCGCTGACGCTGTCGTTGAACTGCCCGATCTTGGGCGCGTAGCCCTTGTCGGTCAGGGAGCGGATCCAGTCCATGGTCTTCACGAACCGCGGGTCGGCGTAGTTGAACACCGTCGGCCAGGTGGTCTTGTCGCCCAGCCGCCAGCCCGTGGTGCTGACCAGCGGGTTCCAGGTGAACTGGCCGATGAAGTCCTTCGACGCGACCTGCCCGTAGCCGTAGGTCTTGATGTGGGACTTGTCGAAGCCCTTCTCGTCGCCGCGGCGTCCCTTGGTGTCGATCGTCAGGTGGGCGATCATCTTGCCCAGGGTGCCGCCGTTGTCGGGGTTCCAGTTCAGCGACTTGACGTCCTGGTCGGTGTACCCGGCCTTCTTGATGGCGTCCTCGCTGAAGTAGACGCCGGACGCCGCCCAGTCCAGCGGCAGCGCGTACTGCTTGCCGTCGGTGTACTTCCAGGCGTCCACGCCGACCGAGAACCGGGACAGGTCGAACTTGTCCTTGGCGATGTAGTCGTCCATCGCCAGCAGCTGGTGCTGGGAGGCGTACGCCTGGAAGAACTGGACGCTGTTCTGGAAGGCGTCGGGCGCGTTGCCGGCCACGAACCCTGCGGTCAGCTTGGTGAAGTAGTCGTTGACGTTGTACTGGGTGATCTTCACTTCGGTGCCGGGGTTGGCCTTCTCGAAGTCCGTCGCGCACACCTTGTACGCGGCGGCCTGCTTGTCGTCCCAGGTCCACCAGTTGACGGTCTTGGAGCCGCCGGCGGAGGACGAGCCGCCCGAGCAGGCGGAGAGCACGGCGGCCAGGGTGAGCGTGGCGCCCAGCGCGACCGTCTTGCGAACTCGAGTGCTTCTTCTCATCGTTCCTTCTTTCGGGATGACGCGGTGGGTGCTGGGGACGGCAGCACCGCGGGGTGGGACGACGTCTTGAGGAGGGCGCCGAACGCGCCGAGTGCGACCGCCAGGTCGTCGGGTCCGCCGGCGTCATGGCCGTTGAACTCCCACAGCCGCAGCTCCTTGGGACCGGCGTAGACGTGGTAGGCGGCGATCGCGGTGACCGGCGGGCACACCTCGTCGCGCAGTCCGGCGGAGAACCAGGCCGGGGCGGTCGCGCGGCGGGCGAAGGCGAGGCCGTCGAAGTAGCCGAGGGTGGCGAAGGTCTGCTCCACCCGGTCCCGGCGGGCCGCCAGGTAGCCGATGATCTCGGCGTAGGGCTCGGCGGAGGTCAGCCGGGTGGCCTGCCGGATGTCGCAGAGGAACGGCGCCTGGAAGTGGGCGGCGGCCAGTCCGGGCACGAGTCCGGCGACCGCGAGGGCGATGCCGCCGCCCTGGCTGGGCCCGACGACGGCGACCCGGGCCGGGTCGACGAGGTCGGTGCGGGCGCGCAGCGCGTCGACGGCGCGGCTGGCGTCGGTGAACACCCGGCGGTAGACATAGGTGTCCTTGTCCTCGATGCCGCGGGTCAGGAAGCCGGGGTGGGCGGGGCCGCTGCCGACCGGGTCGGGGGTCGCTCCCCCACCGGCCCAGGCGCCGCCCTGGCCGCGGGCGTCGACCAGCAGGTGGGCGTACCCGGCGGACGCCCACAACAGGTCGTCGACCGGAGCGCCGCGCCCGCTGCCGTAGCCGTGGAACTGCACGACGGCGGGCAGCGGTCCGCCGCGGTGGCGGGGCATCCGGAGCCAGGCGTGGACCGGGTGACCGCCGAAGCCTGGCAGGACGGCGTCGAAGATGTCGACCGTCTCCAGGCCGGTGGGGACCTCGGTGAGTTCCAGGAGGGGCTCCCGCTCGGCGCGGGCCTCGGCGAGGGTGCTCTTCCAGAAGGTGTCGAAGTCCTCCGGTTCCCGGTAGGCGCTGCGGTAGGCGAGCAGTTCGGGGACGTCCTCTTCGGTCAGCACGGCACCGGCTCCCCTCGGGGGCTCAGGTCGGCGTCCAGTTCGATCCGGTACCCGGCCGGGAGCCGCAGTTCGGTCTCGTCGTCCCGGTACCGGATCCGCACGGCCTCGGTCGTGTCACCGGTCAGCCTGCGCACGGTGACACCGGTCAGCACGCCCTCGGACCAGGCGAAGTCGACGGCGAGACCGCCGCGGCAGCGCAGGTCCCTGGCCTCGCCGTCGGCCCACTGCGCGGGCAGGGCGGGCAGCAGATGCAGGGTGCCGGTGTGGCTCTGCAGCACCATCTCGGCGATGCCGGCCATGAGTCCGTAGTTGCCGTCGATCTGGAACGGCGGGTGGGTGGAGAAGAGGTTGGGCAGCAGGCCGCCCCGGCGGGAGCCGTCCACGGGGGCGTCGACCTCGGCGTCCCCGTCGAGCGGTCGGACGGCTTCGAGGAGCAGTGAGCGGGCGGTGGCGGCGTCGCGGAGCCAGGCCCGCAGGGCGATCTTCCAGGACCACGACCAGCCCATCGCGCCGGGTCCGCGGCGGTCCATCGACTTCCCTGCCGCGTCGGCCAGTTCGGGATCCGTGTCGGGGTCGACCAGGCCGAGCGGGTGGACGGCGATCAGGTGGGAGAGGTGGCGGTGGTGCGGGTCGTCCTCGGTGAGGTCCTCGGCCCACTCCTGGAGCCGCCCTTCGGCCGAGACCGGCAGCGGGCGCAGCCGGGGCAGCGCGGCGCGTATCTCGCCGGTCAGCGGGGTGTCCAGGTCCAGCAACTCGGCCGCTTTGAGGGTCCGTTCGAAGGTGGCCCGGATCAGCGCCAGGTCCATGGTGGCGGACCGGGTCAGGGACCTCGGGGTGCCGTCGGCCAGGAAGAGGTTCTCCGGAGAGGTGGACGGCAGGGTGTCCAGGTAGCCGGTGCCGTCGTCGACGAGCCAGTCGAGGAGGAACTCGGCGCATCCGCCGAGCAGCGGCCAGGCCCGCTCGCGCAGGAAGCCGAGGTCGCGGGTGAAGTCGTAGTGGTCCCACAGGTGCTGGGACAGCCAGGCGCCGCCCATCATCCACAGCGCCCAGGAGGGGTTGCCGTGTCCCATGCCGACCGGCAGCGCCCATCCCCACGGGTCGGTGTTGTGGTGGGCGACCCAGCCCCGCGCACCGTACAACTGCCGTGCCACCTGAGCGCCTTGTACGGCCACCCGGTCGAGCAGCTCGAACAGGGGCTCGTGGCAGGCGCTGAGGCCCACCGCCTCCGCGCCCCAGTAGTTCATCTGGGTGTTGATGTTGATCGTGTAGTTGGACGACCAGGCGGGGCGCAGGTCGGCGTTCCAGATGCCCTGGAGGTTGGCCGGGGGGCCGGTGTGCGGGCGGGAGGCGCAGGCCAGGAGGTGCCGGCCGAGCTGGAACAGCACGGTGGCGGTGAGGAGTTCGTCGTCTCCGTCGAGGATGTCGCGGGCGACGTCGTAGGTGCCGGAGCGGCGGGGCCCGATGCGCAGGCCGGTGGTACCGAGCAGGGCACGGACGTCGCTCTCGTGGTTCTTGAGGAGGCGGTCGGCGCCCTGGGCGGCGGCCCGCGCGGCGGTGTCGCCGGCCTCGGCCAGGTGGGCGGCACGGGCCATGGCTTCGGCCCCGCGCCAGTGGCGGTCGGCCACGGTGGAACTGGCGAGGGTGAGCAGGACGTGGGAGGCGCCGGTGACGAGCAGGCCGCCCTCGTCGTCCAGAGTGGTCGCGCCGTCGGTGTGCAGGGTGAGCGCGAGGGCGCCGAAGGGGTCGTAGCCGTCGACGGGACCGTCCGCGTAGTACAGCGGCTCGGCGACCTCGGGCTCGTGGGCGGGGGCGCCGTCCACCGGTATCTCGATCCCCAGGGTGATGCCGTCGAGTGCGGCGGTGCGCAGGACCTCGCGCAGCGGGGTGGACAGCTCGACGGAGACGTCCACGGTGCCGCCGTCCGCGTCCAGCGTCGTGCACAGGGCGCCGGTGACGGCGTCGGCCCAGACCCGGCGCCGTACGGCGGTCCCGTCGAGGTCGAAGGCGTCCTCGGCCACCGCGGTGTCGAGGTCGAGCGTCCTGCCGTGGTAATCGGCCCGCTCGCCGCCCGTCACGGTCAGGTACAGGTCGGCGTACGGGAGGTACTCCTGGGTGTAGGGCCCCTCGAAGGTCATCAGCAGGGACTCGGCCGTGTCCTGGTCGCCGGCGCGGAGGGCGGTGCGGACCTCTTCGAGCCGCTGCGGACCGGCCCCCTGGGCGCGGAGCCCGGCGAGGGCGGCGGCCGGTCCGCCGGGGGTGCCGGACCAGACGGTGGAGTCGTTGATCTGGATCCGGGACCGGCCGGCGCCGCCGAAGACCATCGCGCCGATCCTGCCGTTGCCGACGGGAGCGGCCTCCGTCCAGTCGGCCGCGGGCGCGGGCCAGCTCAGCACCAGGTCGCTGGAGTGCATGGCTGTGTCGTCCAATCGAGGGGTGCGGGCGGTCACTTGAGGCCGGAGAAGCCGATGGAGTTGACGATGCGCTTGCCGAAGGCGACGAAGAGCAGCAGCATCGGCAGCGCCGCGACCAGGGCGGCGGCCATCAGGCCCGCCCAGTCGGGGGCGGCCTGCGGCGAGGACTGCTTGAAGACGCCGAGCGCGAGGGTCAGCGGCTGCACGTCCTGGCTGTTGGTGATCAGCAGCGGCCAGAAGTAGTCGTTCCAGGCGTTGACGAACATCAGGAGCGACACGGTCGCGATCGGCGCGGACGACATCGGCAGGACGATCCGGAAGAAGATCCGCAGCGGTCCGGCGCCGTCGAGGATGGCGGCCTCCTCGACCTCGGTGCTCAGGCCCAGCATGAACTGGCGCAGGAAGAACAGCGTGAACGCCTGGAAGAGCGCTCCGGGCAGGATCAGTCCGGCGAAGGTGTTGGTGAGTCCAAGGTCTTTGACGAAGACGAAGTTGGGCAGCAGCGTGAAGACGCTGGGCACCATCAGCGCGGTGATGAGGATGTTGAAGACCAGGTTGCGGCCGCGCCAGTGCAGCCGGGAGAACGCGTAGGCGCCGGCCGCGGAGAACAGGACGATCAGCACCGTCTGCACGGACGCGTAGATCAGCGAGTTGCGCAGGTAGAGCGCGATGTCGATGGCGGCGCCCGAGCCGCCCTGGGCCTGTGCGTCGGCGGTGGAGGCGATGCCGAGGACGCGTTCGAAGGCGCCCCAGGTGAGGCCGACCGGCAGCGGTGAGGACGGGTGCGTGGCCAGTTTGTAGTTGTTGGACAGCGCGGTGCGCAGGATCCAGTAGAACGGGAAGAGGGTGACCACGACGACGATGCCGAGGTAGGTCCAGGCGACGATCCGGCCGGGCGAGACGCGGCGGGGGTTCTTCGGGGGCCGGGGCTGTGCGGTGGCCGCCCGGCCGGGGGCGAGGGTGACTGCCATGACGGGCTCCTTCAGCTCAGGTCGGATTCGCCTGCGCGGGCGAGCCGCAGCTGGGTGAAGGTGACGGTGATGAGCAGGGCGAACAGGGCCAGCGAGAGGGTGGCGGCGTAGCCGAAGTCGAACTGCCGGAACGCCTTGCTGTAGATGTACATCTGGAGGACGTTCGAGGCGTTGGCCGGGCCGCCCTGGGTGGTGACCTGCACGATGTCGAACACCTGGAAGGAGTTGATCACCGTCAGGACGACCACCATGACCAGGATGGGCCGCAGCAGCGGCACGGTCAGCCGGCGGAACATCTGCACCTCACTGGCGCCGTCCACCCGGCCGGCCTCGTAGATGGTGGCCGGGATGGTCTGCAGTCCGGCGAAGATCAGCAGGGAGTAGTAGCCCATCCACTTCCAGATGCTGATCGCGGCGAGGGACGGGACGGCCCAGCCGCTGCTGCCGAAGAAGAGGATGGAGTGGCCCGTCAGGTGCTGGAGGACGAGGCTGATGACGCCGAGGGACGGGTCGAGCATCCACTGCCAGACCAGGGCGGCGATGACGTTGGAGATCAGGAACGGCAGCAGGATGACGCCGCGCAGTGCCGACGACTTGGTGACCCGGTGCAGCACCACGGCCGTCACCAGCGAGGCCAGGGTGCCGAAGACGACGGCCAGGATCACGAAGTAGACGGTGACGAGCAGGGAGTGCCAGAAGACGTCGTCGCCGAACATCTCGTGGAAGTTGGCCAGTCCCACCCAGTTCGGCGGGGTGAGGACGTGGAAGTCGGTGAAGCTGAGGTAGATGCCGCGGAGGGTCGGATAGGCGTAGAAGATCGCGAACCCGACGACGGAGGGAATGATCAGCAGGAGTGCGACCGGCAGGTCGCGGCGGCGGGCCGCCGCGGACCTGGTCGGCGTGGAGCGGCCCGGCCTGCGGGCCGTACGGGTCTTGCGGACGTGCGGGGTCGGGCCGGAGGCGGTGGCCGTGGTGGTCACCGCGGCCGGCGGCGGTGCGGCCGGCCGCTCGGGCTTGCCCTGTGATGTGACCACCACGGCACTCTCCTCGGATGTCAGGCAGACGGAACGTCGGTCGGGGTCGGGGTCGGGGTCGGGGTCGGGGTCGGGGTCGGACGGAGTGTCAGAGGGTGATCCGGTCCACGTCGGAGGCGTAGTCCGTGGAGTTGCCGAAGGTGATCGTGTTGTCGCCGGCCTTCAGCTGAACGGGCACGGTGATCGAACTCGGCCGGCCCCAGTTGTTGTCGTTGCTGCCGGGCAGGAACTGCTGGAAGGAGCTGCCACCGGCGGTGATGATCATCGTGCGGCCGGTGGAGCCGTCGGTGTAGTCGAGCTTCATCAGGTACGTGCCGTCGCGGGGCGCGGTGACGTGGTTGATCGCCACGGTTCCGGTGCCGCCGAGGTTGCCGACCTTCTTGCCGCCCGAGCACGCGGAGCAGTCGTTGACGGAGGCGTTGCCGGTGAGGGTGTTCGCGGCGGCCTCGGCCTCGTAGGCGACCGGTCCGCCGGCCGCGGGTGTGGTGACGGGGACCGCCTTGCTCGCCGGGGACTTGCGGCCCTTGGCGTCATGGGCGACCACGGTGAAGGAGTAGCCGGTGCCGGCCTTCAGACCGCTCACGGTGGCGGAGGTGCCGGTGACGGTGGCCGCCTTCTTGCCGTTGGCGTAGACGTCGTAACCGGTGGTCTTCGTCCCGGTGTTCACCTTGCTCCAGGCGAGCGAGACGCTGTCGGCGGTCGAAGCGGTGCCGTGCACGTTCAGCGGGACGCCGGGGTGGGTGCCGGTGGCGGCGGGCGTGATGCGCAGCAGGCGCGAGCCGTGCGGGGCCAGGTCGGCGGTGAACCTGCCGCTGACCGAGCCGAGGTTCTTGTGGCTCCACAGGTCGCGGATCTTGGCCTTGCCGCTGATGCCGAGGTCGCTGAAGTCGGCCGTCACGTCGGAGTAGCCCTTGCCCAGGTTGAACAGGGCGACGGTGTAACTGCCGTCGGCGTTGCGGGTGTACCAGGTCTGCTGCGGGGTCCGCTGGCTGACCGGCCTCGCGGGGGTGCCGGCCTGGTCGACCGCGATGACCTCGTCGTTGGTGAGCAGCTTCAGGCCGTACCCGTCGAGCTTGGTGAGGTCGTCACCGATGTACAGCGGCGCGGACTCGATGGCCCACAGCGTCATGTAGCTCTGCCGCTCGGTCTGGTTGATGCCGTCCATGACGTCGGAGCCCACGTCGAGCGAGTCGAGGTTGTTCCAGTGGCCCGGCCCGGCGTCGTCGATCCACGGCACGACGTCGTTCCAGCGCGCCTTCACGGAGTTGTTCCACGTCACCAGCGTGTCGCAGTAGCACTCGACGTCGGTGTCGATGCGCCAGCCGTTGGAGTTGGCCTTCCAGACGTCGGCCTTGTTGTGGCTGAGCGACCAGGACAGGACGAACTCGATGGGACGGCCGGTGTTCTTGAGCGCGGTGTGCCAGGCCTGGATGTCGGGGACGTTGTCGTGTGCGTCGTCGCCCTGGTTGGAACCGGGGCCCACGCCGTCGATCTTGAGGAAGTCCACGCCCCAGGAGGCCAGTTGGTCGGCCTCGGACTGGATGTACTTGGTGGTGCAGGGGCTGGCGAAGTTCAGCTGGTAGGAGACGTCGTCCCAGCCGCTGGTCTTGCGCAGGTCCGGGTAGACGATGTCCTTGGTGGTGCAGCCGGGGGCGTTGTAGATGGGCGTCTTGCCGTCGTTGTACGCCTGCTGGTAGAGGCCCACGGCCAGGTAGAGGCCGAACTTCAGCCCCTTGCTGTGGAGTTGGTTGGCGAGGTACTTCATGCCGTGCGGGAACTTCGTCAGGTTCGGGGTCGGCCGGGCGTAGGCGTCGCCCTTGGGGTCGTTCCAGCCGGCGTCGACGTTCACATAGTCGTAGCCGTGGGACTTCAGCTTCGACGCCAGGACGCCGGCCTGCTGCAGGACGTGCGACTCGGTGAGCCAGTCACCGCCGTAGCCGGGGAAGTTGGTGGATTCGACGCTCCAGGTGCTGTAGCCCATGTACGGCTTGGCGGCCACGACGGGCGAGGTCGTGGCGCCGGACGCCTGGGCCCCCGAGGCGTCCGCGGTGGTCGCGGCCCGCGCCGAGGCGGGCACGACGAGTGCCGCCACGAGTGCGGAGAGGCAGGTGATGGTTCTCAGACGTGCGGGCAGAGCTGGACGAGCCATGGATGTACTCCGTCTGGGCGCGGCTGCAGGCGGGCTTCCGCCTGAGGTGTGGTGGTGCGGGGAGCCTCTCGGTGTGGTCGTCCCAGGACTTCACCGAGGGGTTCGCTGGAACCAACGGGCACGTGGGTGGGGGGCCACGCTCCTCACCGGCGCCGGACCGTCCCGTCCGCCCCGACGAGGAGTGCGGCGAATGTAGGCGCAGTTTCCTTCCAACGTCAACATAGTCAGGAGGGCTGAAAACTCCGACCTTTGGGGAAGCGGCAGGGAGGTTTCAGCCAGACACCGTGGAGTGACCTGCGGATTTCAAGTCTAGAGAGCGGATGTATGTCCCTTGATTTACTTTCCAAAGGAAAGGTAACGTCGACCCATGACCCTCGCCGACCAGCCACCCGCGGCCGCACTCGTCTTCCAGACCCTGCTCCAGCGCGGTCCGCTGAGCCGCGCCGAGCTCGGCCGGCGGACCGGGCTGACGCCGGGCGCCGTCACCAAGGCGGCCGCCTCGCTGATGGCCGACGGCTGGATCTCCGAAGGAGGCCGGCCCGCCACGGAACGGACGAACGGCCGCCCGGCGACGCTCATCGAGGTCCGGGCCGGGCGCGCGCTGTTCGCCGGCGTGAAGGTCACCGGGGAGGAACTCATCGGTGTACTGGCCGACCTGACCGCGAGGCCGCTGGCCTCCCACCGGGTCGCGCTGGACTCGCGGGACGTGGGCACCGTGGTGCTGGCCGTCGCCCGGCTGGTGGACCGGCTGCGCGTGGCCGCGAACCTGGCGGGGGAGGACGTCCTGCACGGCATCGGCGTCACCATCTCGGGCGACGTGGACAGCCGGCTGGGCACGGTCCAGTACTCACCGTTCCTCAACTGGCGCCGGGTGCCGCTGGCTCAGCTGGTCGAGGAGGCCACCGGCACCCCCACGGTCATCGAGAACGACGTGCGAGCCCTGACCGTGGCCGAGCAGTGGTTCGGCGCCGGTGTCGGCGTGTCGATCTTCGCCCTGGTCACGGTCGGTGCGGGCATCGGCGCCGGACTCTCCGTCGGCGGCCGGGTGGTCTCCGGCGCGCACGGTGTGGCGGGAGAGATCGGGCACCTGCCGGTGAGCGGCGTCGAACGGATCTGCACCTGCGGCAACACAGGTTGCGTCGAGGCGGTCGCCTCGACCCACGCGATCGCCGAGCAGGCCCGGCAGGCCACCGGGGACCCGAAGCTGACCATGGACGACGCGGTGCGCCTCGCGCACGCCGGGGACCCCGCCGTCCGGGCGGTCTTCGCCCGTGCCGGACACGCCGTGGGCCTGGCCCTGGCCTGTGTCGCCAACCTGATCGGACCGGAACGGATCATCATCTCCGGCGAGGGCGTGGCCTCCTACGACCTGTTCGCCGACCACATCCGCCGGGCGTTCGTGGACCACGCGTTCGGCGCCGCGGTGGACTGCGATCTCCTGGTCCGTCCGCTGCCGTTCGAGGAGTGGGCACGCGGCGGGGCGGCGGTCGCGGCGCAGCGCGTGTTCGCTCCCACGAAGTAGCCGTGGCCCGGGTGCCCAGCCCCCCGGCAGGGCACCCGGATCCTACGGCGTGTCGCCCTCGTCAGCGGCGGGCGCCCGGCGTGTCGGCCTCGGTCACGTTGACCGCGGCCCAGGCCTGGTCGACCGTGCGGTACTCGACGCCGCTCGCGCCGTAGAGGTCCTTGGCCGCCTGCAGCGTCGCGATCCGCGCGTCGTGGAAGTCGGTCGAGGAGACCATGTACCGGGTCAGGGCACGGTAGAAGATCGCCGTGGCCTTGGCACGGCCGATGCCGGTGACCGTGGACCCGTCGTAGGTCGGCGAGTCGTAGGTGGTGGCGCCGATCGTCTTGCGGCCGCTGCCCTCGGCGAGCAGGTAGAAGGCGTGCGAGGAGACGCCGGAGCCGGCGTGCACCTCGGCGTCCGCCACCTCGGGCGACCAGTAGTCGACCGTGCCTTCGAGGCGGTCGAGCGAGGGGTGGTCGAGACGGCGCAGGAACTTCTGGCGCAGGCCCAGCTTCTCGCCCAGCAGGTAGTTCGGCGGGTTCTTCGGGTTGTTGGCGAAGAACTCCACACCGGAGCCGAAGATGTCGGCCAGCGACTCGTTGAGCGCGCCCGGTTCGCCGAACTGGTTGCCGTCGTTGTCGACGTACGTCGGTTCGAGCTTGGCGGTGGCGTCCACCACGCCGTGGGTCAGCTCGTGGCCGGTGACGTCGAGGACGACCAGCGGCTTCTTGATCTCGTCGCCGTCCCCGTCGCCGTACAGCATGCAGCCGCAGGTGGAGTCCCAGAAGGCGTTGCCGACCTTGCTGCCCCAGTGGACCATGGCGCGGGCGGGCTTGGAGTTGTTCGCTATGCCCTTGCGGCCGAAGACCTTCTTGTAGAAGTCCAGGGTCTCGGTGATGCCGTACTGGGCGTCGGCGGCGGCGCTGCCCCGGTTGCCGGTGGTGCCGTTGCCCCAGCTGTCGGTGGTGCTGGTGAACTTGGTGCCCTGGCCGAAGCTCTCGGTCTCCCTGCCCTTGGCGTCCCGGGTCTCGGTGCCGTAGCGGGTGGGGTCCTTGAGCAGGAAGCTCTTGCGGGCGGTCTGCGTGGTGGTGAGCGGGACCTTGCCGACGAAGAGGGACCTGCCGGAGCCGTGGGCGGTCACCGGGTAGTGGGCGGCGGCGGAGACGGACGGGCCGGCGAGGGCCTGCGCCTGCGCGCCGATGCCGGTGGCGGGGTCGAGGGTCTCGCCGCGGCTGCGGAGGGTGTCCAGCAGCTTGGGCGAGAGGAACTCGTCGCTGTCCGGCGTGTTGCTGCGCACCTCGCCGGTGAGGGCGTCGACGACGACCGTGCTGGAGCCGTTCGAGCCGTCGACCGCCACCTGGTAGGCGAGGGCGGCGGCGCCGTCCCGGGCGTCCACCACGAGCTGGGCGGTGCCGGCGTCGCCGTCGGCGGCCGCGGCGGCCTTCTCCTCGGCCTGCCGGGCGGTCAGCTTCGCCTCCGTGGCGGCGGGCCTGACGGTGTGGTCGGCCGCGCGGGTGACGCCCGTGTAGGCCAACCGGTGGGAAAGATGCACGACGAGGTCGCCGCCGAGCACCGGCATCCCCTGGTGGGTGCGGACGAAGCGGACATGACGCGCCCCTTCGGGGTCGATCATCACGTCCTGCGGCTGGAGCTCGTCGCCGGGGCCGACACCGGTCTTCGCGGCATGGGCGAAGGCCGCGGTCCGGGCCGCCGCCACCACCTGCGCGACCGTCGTGGCGGAGGCAGCCACCGACTGTCGTTCCCCCGTGGCGGGACCGGCGAAGGCCGTTCCGGCCAGGCCCGTGGCGGCCGTCGTCACGGCGACGGCGACCGCCACGCTGCGTATGTGCGCGCTACGCACTGATCAGGGTTCCTTCGTTCGAAGACGGCCGGGGTCACCAACCGCCTTGCGGCAGGGCGCCGTTGGGCACCGAGGGGGCTGGTCGGGCCCCGGGCCGCCACCCTTCCGGATGAATCATGTCCATGTAAAGCGCAATTCGTCGCTTTTCCTGCTTTTCATGGCAATACTTGGCGAATCCGCACCGCACGGTGATCAGTGGGTGACCAACTGTGCGTCGGCTGTGGAGATGTGACGGGATGCGAGAAGGTTCCTCGAACCGCATGTGACTCATCTCGCATCGAAGGCAGCTCAGAGAGGAGCAGGTCCGAATGGTCTCGGCAATGATGTGCAGAAGTGCGGTGCTCGGGGCGGTGACGCTGTCACTGTTCGCGGTACCGGCCCAGGCGGCGCCCCTGACGACGGCGGCGAAGGCGCGGGCGGCCACCGCCCTGCCGGCCCCGGACACCGCGGGGCTGGCCGCGGTGCTGCGCTCGGTCGTGGCGAAGGGCGCGCCCGGCGCGATGGCCCGCATCGACGACGGCACGCGGGTCTACCGGTCCGCGCAGGGCATGGCCGACCGCGCGAGCCGGCGGGCCCTCACCACCACCGACCGCTTCCGGGTGGGCAGTGTCACCAAGACGTTCTCGGCGGTGGTCCTGCTCCAGCTGGTGGACGAGCACAAGCTCGCCCTGGACGCGCCGGTCAACCGCTACCTGCCGGGGCTGCTGCCGGACGACCGCATCACCGTGCGGCACGTGCTGAGCCACCGCAGCGGTCTGTACGACTACACCAACGACATGTTCGCCAGCAGCGTGTCCGGCTTCGAGGCCGTGCGCAACAAGGTCTTCACCTACCGCCAGCTGGTGGACATGTCCCTGAAGAAGCCGCGCACCAACGCGCCGGGCGCCGCCTACTCGTACTCCAACACCAACTTCGTGGTCGCCGGGATGCTGATCGAGAAGCTCACCGGGCACAGCGTGCGCACGGAGTACGAGAACCGCATCTTCAAGCCGCTGAAGCTGAACGACACCTTCTACGTGCACCCCGACACGAAGATCCCGGGGCTGCACGCCAGCGGCTACCTCACCGCGGACCGGGCGGGTGCCGCGCCCGTCGACGCCACGAACCAGACGGTCTCCTGGGCGCAGAGCGCGGGCGCCATCATCTCCAGCGCACGCGACCTCGACACGTTCTACTCGGCGCTGGTGCGCGGCAAGCTCACGTCGGCCGCCCGCCTCGCGGAGATGGAGCGCTTCACCCGCGTCAACGCCAACACCGCCTACGGCCTCGGGCTGCGCCGCCGCGACCTGTCCTGCGGGATCTCGGTGTACGGCCACACGGGCGCCGTCCAGGGCTACTACACGTACGCCTTCACCACCAAGGACGGCAAGCGCAGCCTCACCGCGCTCGCCAACGCCTCCAACAGCTCCGACGTGCTCAACACACTGGCGGCCACGCTGGAGCCGGTGTTCTGCGGCAAGCAGAAGTCTCCGCGCAGCAGGGCCGTGCCGCTCGAGCGCGAGGACGTGGCACCGGCCGCGCCCCGGGAGCAGTAGCCGCGCGGCTCGCCGGGGGAACCTCGCGCCCGGGCCGGACGTTCAACCGGCGACTCCCCCACCGGGCGCGACGTTCGGCCCCTGACCTCGTAGAGGCGGCGAGATGAGCGAGCTGGTCCCCGGGGGCAATCTGCCGCTTCCGGGCGGCGCGCTGACGCTCCGGGTGCCCGGTCCCTTCGACGTGTCGGCCCTGATCACCGACGACAGTGGCAGGGTCGGCGGGGACACCGACTTCGTGTTCTACAACCAGCCGGACGCGCCCGGCGTCCGCCTGCGCGGTGACACGCTGACCGTCGAGCCGGCCCTGCTCCGGGCCGGCGCCCAGCGCGTCACCCTCACGGTCACCGCCGCCGAACCCGGCACCCCGCTCGGCCGGCTGCCCGCCGCCACCCTGCACGTGACCGACCGCCTCGGCCGTACGGTGGCCCGCTTCGCACCGCCGCGCCCGCAGACGGAGACCCTGCTGCTGCTCTCCGAGATATACCGCCGGGGCACCGGCTGGAAGCTGCGTGCGATCGGCCAGGGATACGCGGACGGACTGGCGGGGCTCGCCCGGGACTTCGGCGTCGACGTGGTCGAGGACCGGCAGCCGGCCACCGGTTTCCGCGCCACGATCCCGGCCCAGCGCACGGCGGCCTCGCCGGCCCGCCCCTCGACGGCCACGCTGCCCGACCCCGACGGTCTGCTGGGCCTGGTCAACTCCGCCCGCGCCCGGGCCGGCCACCCGCCGGTGGCCCCGGACGCCCGGCTCACCTCCGCCGCCCTCGCCCACGCCACCGCGATGGCCGACGCCGGCCGGCTGGCCGGCGAGAGCCCCGACGGCGTCTCCGTCCACCAGCGGATCAGCGGCACCGGATTCGCCTACGTCACGGTCGGCGAGCACCTCGTCTCCGGCCCCCGCACCCCGGCCGAGTTCGTCGACTACTGCCTGCGCACCGAGGAGGCCCGGCGCACCCTGCTGGACCCCGCGTTCACACACGCAGGCCTGGCCCACGCCCGTGGCCCGCGGGACGGGGACACCTACTGGACCGCCCTGTGGGCCAGACCCCTCACCCAGGCCGAACTGGCCCGTACCCGCGCCGAGGTCGTCGACCTCACCAACGGGGAGCGCACCCGGGCCGGGCTGCGGCCGCTCGCCGTGGATCCGCAGCTGGCCACGGCCGCGCAGGCGTACAGCACGGACATGGCGACCCGCGACTTCTACTCGCACACCTCTCCGGAGGGCACCCAGCCGTGGGACCGGGCCGCCGCCGCGGGCTCGCGGCGGCGCACCATCGGCGAGAACATCGCCTGCGGCCAGCGTTCCGCGGCCGAGGTGGTGGACGGCTGGATGAACAGCCCCGGCCACCGGGCGAACATCCTCAGACCGGACTTCACCCACATAGGCATCGGCTTCGCCGGCGGCGGCCGGGCCGGCACCTACTGGACCCAGCTGTTCGGTGCCTGAACCGGTACCGTCCGTGATCTTGGCGGAACGGGTCCGTCCGGGACACCATGCCCGGCATGAAGGGTGATCTCTTTTCAAGTCAGCACATGGTGGCACCGGCGCTCGAGCCGGGCCTGACGGTCGAGAACGCGAAGTGCCTCAGGTACGCGGTCAACGGCGAGATGTACGCCCGCCAGGGCGCGATGATCGCGCACCGCGGGAGTCTGAAGTTCGAGCGCAAGGGCCAGGGCGTGGGCGGGATGCTCAAGCGCGCGGTCACCGGCGAGGGGCTGCCGCTGATGTCCGTGCAGGGCCAGGGCGAGGCCTGGTTCGCCCACGAGGCGCAGAACTGCTTCGTCGTCGAGGTAGAGCCGGGCGACCAGTTCACGGTGAACGGCCGCAACGTCCTGTGCTTCGACGCCACGCTGTCGTACGAGATCAGGACGGTGAAGGGGTCCGGCATCGCGGGCGGCGGCCTGTTCAACAGCGTGTTCTCCGGATACGGCAAGCTCGGTCTGATCTGCGACGGCAACCCGCTGGTGATACCGGTCTCGCCGCAGGCCCCCGTGTACGTCGACACGGACGCGGTGGTGGGCTGGACCGCGCACCTGCAGACCTCGCTGCACCGCTCGCAGTCCATCGGGTCCATGCTGCGCGGCGGTTCGGGCGAGGCGGTCCAGCTGATGCTCCAGGGCGAGGGGTACGTCGTGGTCCGGCCGAGCGAGGTGACCCCGCAGAAGGCTCAGCAGCACTGACACCCGGCACCCCTGGCCGGGGTGGCGTCGCCACCGTGGCCAGGGCGGGTTGACCAGGGCGGTCCGGCCGGGTGAGGGTGCGAACGGCGCGGACCGTCGCCCCCCGCGCCGGAAGGGTGAACCGCCTTGAACGGCATCATCGGCATCTCGGACATCGAAGCCGCGGCCCGGCTCGTCGCCGGGCACGTCGTACGCACTCCCACCGTGCCCAGTCCCGGCCTGTCGGAGCTGCTCGGCGTCCCGGTCACCGCCAAGCTCGAACTGCTCCAGCGCACCGGCTCCTTCAAGGCGCGCGGTGCCACGGCGAAGCTGCTGTCGCTGAGCGAGGCCGAGCGGGCGGCCGGCGTGGTGGCGGTCAGCGGCGGCAACCACGGCATCGCCCTCGCGGTGATGGCCGCGGCCCTCGATGTCAAGGCGACGGTGGTGATGCCGCGGACGGCGCCCGCGCGCTCGATCGGGCTGGTCGAGGCGGCCGGGGCGTCGGTGCGGCTCACCGACGGCATGGACTCGGCGTTCGAGCTGGTGCCGCGGCTGCGGGACGAGGGCCTCACCCTGGTCCATCCCTTCGACGACCCGGTGGTGATCGCCGGCCAGGGCACCGTGGGCCTGGAACTCGCCGAGGACGCGGGCGACCTCACCGACGTGGTCGTCAGCATCGGCGGTGGGGGCCTGATCGCGGGCGTCGCGGCGGCCCTGCGCGCCCGCCGCCCGGAGGTGCGGGTGTGGGGCGTGGAGACGGCGGGCGCGCAGGCGATGTCCGAGGCGCTCGCGGCGGGCGGTCCGTCGCCGGTCGCGGTGTCGTCGATCGTGACGACGCTCAGCGCGCCGTCCGTGTCCCGGCTGACGTACGACCACGCGGCGGAGCTGGTGGAGGAGGTGCTGGTGGTGCCGGACCGGGAGGCGGTGCGGGGCAGTCTGGAGTTCGCCGAGCACGCCAAGGTGTGGACCGAGCCGGCCGCCGGCTGTCTGCTGCCCGCGGCCCGGCAGGTGCGGGACCGGGTGGGCGCCGGGGCGCGGATCGGTCTCGTGGTGTGCGGGGGCAATGTGACCCACCAGGAGATCTCGGAGTGGGCCGAGCGCTTCGGATTGGCCTGACCAGCTCACCGCAGCCGGGCTTTTACCGTCGGTTACCCGCAGGTCGAGGCCCGGCCATACATTGTTTTCCACAAGTTCCCAGGTTCTGCGGCCAGTTGAATAAAAGGCAAGAACGGTCCCCGAGTTGCAGATTCTTTGAACAAACCCGGGCTCGTCCCGCGTACCTCTGGTTAATGACGAGGCAGGGGTTTCAGCGAGGGATGACGATGGTCAAGGCGCATGTCTCCGCACAAGAGTTGGTCGCCGGAAGGTACCGGCTCCTCGAAGTCGCCGACCGCGAGCCGAACCGCATCAGTTGGTACGCGGAGGACGTGCAGGCGGAGCGACCGCGCCTGGTGACCCAGATCGCGTTTCCCGAGGCGCCCACCGAGGACACGGTGCGCCGGGCCACCGCCCAAATTCTGCGCTCCTCCGAGGTGATGAGCGCACTGCGGCCCGGCCGGGTCGCCATGGTGATCGACGCCTTCGAGGAGGCGGGCGCGCTGTGGACGGTCACGGAGCTGATCGACGGCACACCGCTCAGCGAGCTGCTCGCCCGGCAGCCCACGTTCGACTACGTGCGGGCCGCCCGCATCGGGCTCGAAGTGCTCGACGTGCTGGAGGCCGCACACGCCGACGGCTACACCCACGGTGAGCTCAGCCCCGGCCAGATCTTCGTCCGTGACCGGGGCCCGGTCGTCGTCACCGGGTTCGGCCTGGCCGGCGCGACGCTGTCGCCCCGGGTCACCGCGCCGTCGTACGCCTCGCCGGAGCAGGCCCGTGACGAGCGCATCGGCCCCGCCGCCGACCTGTGGGCACTCGGCGCGATCCTCTACACGATGGTCGAGGGACGACCGCCGTTCCGGGACCGGGGCAAGCCCGACGCCACTCTCAAGGGCGTGGACCGGCTGCCGTTGCGCACCCCGTTGCGGGCCGGTCCGCTGACCCAGGTGGTGCAGGGGCTGCTGCGGAAGAACTCCCGGGAGCGGCTTGGCCGGGCAGTGCTGCGTCAGGCACTGACACGTGTCCTGGACGAGGACCCCGACACGGTCGAGCAGCCCGCCCCCGTCTCCCGGCTGCGCGGCGCCTATGTGGCCGCCCGGGCCACCGGGTGGAGCAGAACCACCATGATCGGCGGCACCGCGCTGGCCGTGGTCACCGTGTCGGTCGCGGTACTGGCCGCGACCCAGGGCCTGCCGGGCGCCTCCTCGGCGAGCTCGGCCCCGAGCGCGTCCGCCACGGCCGGCGACCCGGGCAACCGCACGGACGGAAACGGCCCCGGCCCCTCCCCCTCGGCGACGTCTGCCTCCGCCACCCCGTCGCCCTCCGCCTCCCCCTCCACGTCTTTCTCGGCCTCGACCTCGGCCTCGATTTCGGCCACGGCCGGGGCCCTCCCGGCCGGGTTCCACCGGTACACCGCCCCGGAGGGGTTCTCCGTGGCGCTCCCCCAGGGCTGGAAGCGCCTCGACACCGCCCGGGACGACGTCGCCTACCGCGTCACCTTCGGCCCGGGCGGCGGCGACCCGCGCACCCTCGCGGTCACCTACAGCACCCAGGCGGGCCCGGACCCGGTCGTGATCTGGCGGGACGACGTGGAACCCGGGCTGGAGAAGCTCGACGGCTACCAACGGGTCGGCGAGATCAGGGCGACCACCTACCAGGGCCACAAGGCCGCGGACATGGAGTGGCTGTCCGGCACGGGTGCCGACCGGGTGCACACCTTCGGCCGCGGCTTCCTGCTCGGCGGCGGCCGCAGCTTCTCGCTGCGCATCACGGCACCCGCCGCCGCCTGGGACGACGCCGCGGACAAGCTCGCCATGAAGACCTTCCTGGCGACGTTCCGTACGTCCGCGAACTGATCCGTTTTCCGGCCCCCCGCCCGGGGGACTCGGCGCCTATGGTGCAAATCGGATACACGATGATGACCGAGCAGGCCGGCCCACGTGATCTCGTGGACCATCTGGTGGGGGCCGAGGAGGCGGGCTTCGACTTCTCGGTGGCCTCGGACCACTACTTTCCGTGGTTGCGCTCGCAGGGCCACTCGCCGTACGTGTGGAGCGTGCTCGGGGCCGCCGCCCAGGCCACCGAGCGGATTCCGCTGATGACGTATGTGACCTGCCCGACGTTCCGCTACCACCCGGCGGTCGTGGCCCAGAAGGCGGCGACCGTGCAACTGCTGTCCGGAGGCAGGTTCCGGCTCGGCCTCGGCGCGGGAGAGAATCTCAACGAGCACGTGGTGGGCGGCGGCTGGCCGTCGGTGGACGTACGGCACGAGATGCTGGAAGAGGCGGTGGAGATCATCAGGGCGCTGTTCGCGGGCGGCCATGTGAACCACCGGGGCACCCACTTCGACGTGGAGTCCGCCCGCCTGTGGGACCTCCCGGACGAACCGCCGCCGATCGGCATCGCGGTCTCCGGCGAACAGTCCTGCACGCTCGCCGGGCACCTCGCCGACCTGGTCATCGCCACCGAGCCGAAGGCGTCCCTCCTCGACGCCTTCGACCGGCACGGCGGTTCGGGCAAGCCCCGGGTCGGGCAGCTGCCGGTGTGCTGGGACCCCGACCGGGACACGGCGGTGAAGCGCGCGCACGCCCAGTTCCGCTGGTTCGGCGGCGGCTGGAAGGTCAACTCCGAACTTCCGCACCCGGACGCCTTCGAGGCCGCGACCCAGTTCGTCACCCAGGACGACGTGGCCGCGTCCATCCCGTGCGGGGACGACCCGGACGACTTCGTCGAGGCCGTACGGCCGTACGCCGAGGCCGGGTTCGGGGAGGTCGCCCTGGTGCAGATCGGCGGCGAGTCCCAGCCGGAGTACCTCGACTGGTCCCGCAAGACGCTGCTGCCGGCGCTGCACGACGCCCTCGGCTAATCTTCGACGGTACGGCAAACCCCGGCCAATGGGTCGATATAGGCTGCCCGTCGGTACGTATGCAGTTCGGCAGCCTTCAGGAGTGTCCTCCGTGACCCTAGCGATCGACCCGTCCGAGACGTCCACGGCGTCCCCGGATCCCCTCTCCGACCTGGTGGCGCGGGACGCCCGTGAGTTCGGCGCCTATGTGCGGACCGGAGGCTGGACGTTCGGGCTGATGGTGGCCCGCAGCGTGCGGCCGGGAGGTCAGGGCGCGGACGAGACCGCGAAGGTGTCGGCGAAGGAGTTCGCCGAACTGGCCGGCTGCTCCGCGGAGCGCGTGATGCGCTACTACAAGGCCTGGGACAAGGCCGCGGACGACGGTCTGGTCCCGCACTTCGAGGCGCTCGCGCCGGGCCAGGAGGTGGAACTCCCGGACTCCGACGTGTGGTTGACCTACTACGTCTCCCGGAACAGTGCCACCTCCGAGCGCGGCACCGCCATCGCGGAGGCCGCCGAGGCCGAGGGCATCCGGCCCACCAAGGCCCTCGAGGTGGCCGAGAACCCCACCGCGCTGCGCGCCGCGATCCTCGCCGACCCGTCCACCGCCCGCGCCGCCCGCTCGGCCCTCCTCGACCGCATCAAGGAGGACCCGGACCTGCAGACCGTGCTGGCCCGGGACGTGGTCCGCACCGCCGACCTGAAGAAGGCGGTCGCGACCGAGAGCCGCTCGGCCGACCGTATCGGCTACGTCCGGCAGATCGCCGAGTCGGGCCAGATCAAGACCCCGGCCGGGCAGACCGTCGACGCGCCCTCGGAGCTGCGCCAGGAGGCCGAGCGCCATCTGTCGCTCCTCGACGAACTGGACGAGGACGAGGACACCGGCGAGTGGGCGACCGAGGCCTACGACACCATCAAGAACCTGGTCGTGGAGGCGGTGGAGGCCGACCCCGAACTCCGGGTCCAGGAGAAGCGCACCAAGTTCTACAACAGCCTGCAGAAGGCGACCAAGGCGTTCGAGGAGCTCACCTTCGACGACGCCCAGGACTTCTACGAGGACGACATGGTCCAGCGCCTGGAGGACCTTCAGCAGGCCATCGGCTCCTGCCTGGCCGCGCTGCGCGGCACCAAGGGCACCGAGAGCACCGCGGACGCGTCGGACTCGTAGAACGCGACTCGTAGAACGCGTGGGACTCGTAGAACGCGAGGACTCTCGTAGGAGGCGCAGGGCAATTCCGCTCGGGATTGAGCGTTTTTCCCGTGAGAGGGGTACTAGAGGGCACCAAGCGATCGTTCTCGGAGGCCACTCGCGTGAACCCCATCGTGCACAGGACCCTGGTCGTACAGCTCCGGACGGACGGGACGGGCCGCTGTCCCGTCCTCGCCCATCTGTCCTACGACGCCGGTGACCCGTTCGCCGTCACCGCGGTGTTCACCCTGGACGGCCGGGTGCTCGCCCGGTGGCGGCTGGACCGCGAGATGCTGAACGACGGGCTGAGAGAGCCGGTCGGGGTCGGGGACGTACGGCTGCGTCCCGTACGGCAGGGGCGCTGGAGGGAAGTGCGCATGGATTTCCTCGGCGACCCCCTGCCCGGCGGCAGCCGCCACCACGCGGTGGTGTTCGCGTGGGCGCCCGCGCTGGCCGCCTTCCTGAGCGACACCTATATGGCCGTGCCGCCCGGTCGCGAGGAGGTCCCGGTGGACGACGTACTCGCGGAGATCCTCGCCACCGGCTGAGTAGCCGTACTCATGCAGGCGCGCGGACGCCGCGGCCACGATGGGGCTCCCACGACAAGGAGTCCGCGATGACCGCAGTGCACCCCAGCCCGCGCCCCGTTCCGCACCGAATGTCCCGCCGGGTGCCGCCGGCCCTGCTCGCCGGAGTGGTGGTGGCCGGCATGGCCCTCTCGGCGTGGGGCGCACGGGACCGTACGACCTGGTTCCTGGAGACGGTGTGGGTGCTGATCGGGCTGCCGCTGGTGGTGCTGACCTGGCGGCGCTTCCCGCTGACCGGGCTGCTGGCCGGGCTCCTCACGGCGCACGCCCTGGTGCTCGCCGTCGGCGGCCATTACACCTACGCCGAGGTGCCGGTGGGCGACTGGGTGCGCGACACCTTGCATCTGTCCCGCAACCCGTACGACCGCTTCGGCCACCTGATGCAGGGGTTCGTGCCCGCGGTCCTGGTCCGGGAGCTGCTCGTCCGTACCTCCCCGCTGCGCGGCAGCCGCTGGCTGGCCCCGCTGACGGTGTGCTCCTGCCTCGCGTTCAGCGCCTTCTTCGAGCTGCTGGAGTGGCTGGCGGCCGAGATCGGCGGGCACGGCGCGGACGCCTTCCTGGCCACCCAGGGCGATGTGTGGGACACCCAGTGGGACATGTTCTGCGCGCTGATCGGGGCGACCGTGTCCGTGCTGGTGCTGAGCAGGGTCCACGACCGCCAGCTGCGGGCGCTGGAGGCGGCTCAGCGGGTCGGGTGACCCGGCTCAGCGCGTGGTGTTGCGGTGCCGTGACCACAGCGGCAGGCCGTACCAGCACACCAGGTACCAGACGACGACGGCCGCCACCGCCCAGGTCACATGGCTGCCGTTGGTGGCCACCCGGAGGATCAGCACCAGGGACGCGGTCATGGTGGCCAGCAGCAGGAAGAGGCCGATCGAGGTGAGCCGGGACGCCGTCCGCACCGCCTGCGGCTTCACCTTGCGGCCGGCGACGAGTCGGTGCAGGGAGACAGGGCCGATGAGGGCGCCGGTGGCGGACGCGCCGAGAATCACGGTGACGATGTAGATCGTCTTGTCCACGTCGGACAGCGTGGCGTACTTCTGCTGGAAGACCACGGTGAGCAGGAAGCCGAACAGGATCTGCACACCGGTCTGGGCGACGCGCACCTCCTGGATGAGCTCACCCCACATCCGGTCGGCGCGCTCCTCCTCCGTCTCGTCGCGCCCGGTCCGCCGTTCCTGGTCGGTCATGGAGTACGGGTAACCGCCGAGCCGGTCCTCCAAACGGTACGGGCCGGGGGCGGCGGGGGCGCCGCGCCCGGCCCGGACCAGTGCTACCAGCGGCTTTCCACCTGGTCCTTGATCCGGCGGTCGTACAGCTCGCGGATGGCGGCGACCGTCTCCCCGGACAGCTCCGGGAGCCTGGCGGCGGCCGCGTTGGCGCGGGCCTGCTCCGGGTTGCGGGCACCCGGGATCACCGTGGTCACGCCGGGCTGGTCGATGATCCAGCGCAGGGCGAGCTGGGCCGGGGTGTACCCCTCGGGGGCGAGGGCGGCGAACTCGGCGGCGGCCTCGACGCCCGTGGCGTAGTCCACGCCGGAGAAGGTCTCCCCCTGGTCGAAGGCCTCGCCGTGCCGGTTGTACGTGCGGTGGTCGTCGGCCGCGAAGACGGTGTCCTTGGTGTACTTGCCGGACAGCAGCCCGGAGGCGAGCGGCACGCGCGCGATGATGCCGACGCCGGCCTCCCGGGCGGCCGGGAGCACCTCGTACAGCGGCTTCATCCGGAACGGGTTGAGGATGATCTGCACGCTGGCGACGCCCGGGCGGGCGATCGCGGTCAGGGCCTCCGCGCTGGTCTCGACGCTGACGCCGTAGGCCGCGATGCGCTCTTCCTCGACCATGGTGTCGAGGGCGTCGTACACCGCGTCGGAGGAGTAGACCGGGGTCGGCGGGCAGTGCAGCTGCACCAGGTCCAGGCGGTCCACGCCGAGGTTGCGGCGCGACCGGTCGTTCCACGCGCGGAAGTTGTCCAGGACGTAGTTGTCCGGGATCTGGTCCACCCGGCGGCCCATCTTGGTGGCCACCAGCACATGCAGGTCCGGCCTGCCGCGCAGGAACGTGGCGATGGTCTGCTCGCTCCGCCCGTCGCCGTACACGTCGGCGGTGTCGAAGAAGGTCACCCCCGACTCCGCCGCCGTCTCCAGAACGGCGAGGGCCTCCTTGTCGTCCACCTCGCCCCAGTCGGCGCCGAGCTGCCATGTGCCGAGGCCGACGACCGATGCCCGCTGTCCCGACCTGCCGATTACGCGTTCGTCCATGGCGCCAGTCTGTCATCCGCCACCGACAACGGTGTCACGGGCCGGTGGGCCCCGCCCACCTGTGAATCCTTCACTCACACGGGTGAATGTGATGGACGGAAATCGGAGGTGTGTCAACCGGCGCCTAGCGTGGCGACATGGTTGACCATTCACCGAACAACGTGTCCTCCGCGGACGGCTGGAGCCGTCGTGGTTTCCTGCGGTCCGCCGCCGCGCTCGCCGCCGTTCCGGTACTGCTCGCCGCCGATCCGGCCGTGGCCGCCGCGGAGCTGCCCGGCTTCCCGGCGGAGGTCGAACTGTACCGGTCCGCGTACCGCAACTGGGTCGGCGAGATCACCGCCGACGGGCTGTGGGCCTGTGCCCCGGCCGACGCCGGCCAGGTGCTCTCGGTTGTCGACTGGGCCTGGCGGAACGGGTGGCGGGTACGCGCGCGTGGCTCCTCGCACGGCTGGTCGCCCTTGACGATCACGGAAGGGACCGGAGCCGGCGACAAGGTTCTGCTCGTCGACACCGCGAGCCGTCTCACCGGGCTCTCCCTGGACTCCGCATCGGCGGTCCGGGCCGGGACCGGCGTCACCCTGGAGGCGCTGCTCACCTTCCTGGAAGGCCACGGCCTCGGGCTCACCGCCGCGCCCGCGCCGGGCGATCTGACGCTCGGCGGGGCGCTGGCGATCGACGCGCACGGTACCGCCGTACCGGCCGACGGCGAGGATCCGCTGCCCGGTCACACGTACGGCTCGCTGAGCAATCTGGTGCTGTCGCTGACGGCGGTGGTGTGGGACGAGAGCACCGGAGCGTACGTCCTGCGGACGTTCCGGCGTGACGAGGCGGACTGCGCGGCGCTGCTGGCGCATCTGGGCCGCGCACTGGTCACCGAGGTCGTGCTGCGGGTGGGGGCGGACAGCAGCCTGCGGTGCGTCAGCCGCACCGACATCCCGGCCGCAGAACTGTTCGCCGCGCCCGGTTTTGGTGGCCGGACCCTGGACGGCTTCGTCCGGCGCTCGGGGCGCGTCGAGGCGATCTGGTTCGCCTTCACCGAGTACCCCTGGCTGAAGGAGTGGAGCGTCGCCCCGGTCAGGCCGCTCACCTCGCGCCACGTGACCTCGCCGTACAACTACCCCTTCTCCGACAACGTACCGACCGTGGTCGCCGACCTGGTGGGGCGGATGGTGTCCGACGCCGCCTGGTACCTGGCTCCGGTGCTCGGGAACACGCAACTGGACGTGGCGGCACTGGGGTTGGTGGCGACGCTGTCCTCGGACATCTGGGGGGCGTCGAAGAACACGCTGCTGTACATCAGGCCGACCACCCTGCGGCTCGGTGCGAACGGGTACGCGGTGCTGACGCGGCGGGCCGACGTGCAGCGGGTGGTGCACGAGTTCACCTCGTTCTACCGGGAACGGCTCACCGCGTACGCCGCGTCGGGCCGGTTCCCGGTCAACGGGTCGGTGGAGATCCGTGTGACGGGGCTGGACGAGGCGTCCGATGCCGGGGTGGCCGGAGCCCAGGTGCCGTTGCTGTCGGCGGTGCGGCCCCGGGAGGGGGCCGACACCGCTGTGTGGCTGGATGTGCTGACGCTGCCGGGGACGCCTCATGCGGAGGCGTTCCTGCGGGAGTTGGAGGAGTTTCTGTTCGAGACGTTCGAGGGGACTCGGGTCGAGTGGTCCAAGGGGTGGGGTTATACGGAGTCCGGTGTGTGGAGCGACGAGGTGGTGCTCGGTACGAGGGTTCCGGGGTCGTTCGGAGGTGCGGTGTGGGATGCGGCGGTCGAGACGCTTGATCGGCTTGATCCGCACCGGGTCTTCAGTAACGGGTTCTTGGACGGGGTGCTTGTGCGCCGTTGACCTGTGCGGGCTTGCGAGGGCTGGTCGCGCCCACGCGGCGGAGCCGCACATCGATACCGCCCGGCGCCCCTTACGGGGCGCTGAAGTAGTGACCCTCTTCCAAGTCGGCGATCAGACCCGGCTGTTCCGGCTTCCAGCCCAGGAGCTTGCGGGTTCGCTCGCTCGATGTCGCGTTGTCGATGGCCGCCGCCATGCCCAGCCAGCCGAAGTGGGCCTGCGCCTCTTCCGCCGGGATGCTCTTCAGCGGGACGTCGAGGCCCCTGCCCATCGCCGCCGCGATGTCCTTGAAGGGGATTCCCTCATCGGCCGCACCGTGCAGGCCGGCGCCCGCCGGGGCCGACTCCAGGGCCAGGCGGAACAGGCGGGCGGCGTCCTGGCGGTGGACGGCCGGCCAGCGGTTGGTGCCGTCGCCCACGTACGCGGCGACGCCCTTCTGCCGGGCGACGTCGATCAGCCGGGGCACGAAGCCCTGGTCGCCGCGGCCGTGCACCGAGGGGGCCAGGCGGACCACCGCGCTCCGTACGCCGCGCTCGGCCAGGGCGAGCGCGGCCAGGTCGGAGTCACTGCGGTAGGTGCCCGGTACCGGGGTGTCCTCCTCCGTCGCCACCCCGTCGACCGAGGCGAGCATCATGGTTCCCGAGGTGACCACGAAGGGCCGGTCCGAGCCCTCCAGGGCCGCCCCGACCGCCTCGATCACGCGCAGGTCGCTCTCCGCCGCGCCGGTGAGGTTCGGGAAGTCGTCGTGGTTGAAGGCCAGGTGGATGACGCCGTCGGTTCCGGCCGCCGCGCGGGCCAGGTCCTCGGTGTCGTCGAGGCTGCCGCGGTGCACTTCGGCGCCCGCCGCCCGCAGGGACTCGGCCGCCTTGTCCGAGCGGGCGAGGGCGAGGACCTGGTGGCCTGCGCCGAGGAGTTCGGGGATGAGGGCGGAGCCGATGAAGCCGCTGCCGCCGGTGACGAATACCCGCATGATGGGTCTCCTTCGAGGGATGGGGTGGTGCTCCCATCGTTCGGCCGGTGGGCGGCGGGCGTCCAAAGCCTGTTTCGCAATACGCCATGCATTTCAGGCATCGGCGCAGGTCGCGGGCCCTATCCTGGGGGTATGGCTGATCCGGCTTCTGCCCCTGACCTCGATCTGCGGCTCGTCCGGTACTTCACCGTCGTCGCCGGACAGCGGCACTTCGGGCGGGCTGCCGACGCCCTGCACATCACCCAGCCGGCGCTGAGCCGGCAGATCCAGCGGCTGGAGCGGGTGCTGGGGGCGCGGCTCTTCGACCGCACCCCGCAGGGTGCCCGGCTCACCGAGGCCGGCGAGGTGTTCCTGCCGCGGGCCGGGGCGTTGCTGCGGGCAGCGGGAGAGGCCGCGGCCGTCACCCGGGCCGCCGCCGAGCCCAGCCGGATCACCGTCGGCTACATCAACGGGATCTTCGTCACCGCCGCCGTGCGCGATCTGCGCCGCCGCTTCCCGGACGCCGACGTGCGGACCCTGCATCTCGGCTGGAACGAGCCGCGTGAGGCTCTGCTGACGGGACGGGTGGACGCGGTCGTGACCCGTTTGCCGCTGTGCGCCGACGGGCTGCGGGTGACGGTCCTCTACGACGAGCCGCGCGTTCTGGTCGTCCCGCTGGACCACCGGCTGGCCGGGAAGGAGTCGGTCACGCTCGACGACATCGCCGACGAACCGCTGCCCCGGGGGAAGGATCCGCTCTGGAACGCGTTCTGGCGCATCGATCCCCGGCCGGACGGCAGCCCGGCGCCCGACGGGCCGTTGATCGGCGCGGTGGAGGACAAGTTCGAGCATGTCGCCGCCGGGCAGGCCGTGGCGATCGTGCCCTGGGTACCGGGCGCGGCCATCCGCCCCGACCTGACCGCGGTCCCGCTGCACGGTGTCGAACCGAGCCACGTGGTCCTGGCGACCCGCGCCGGGGACGATCACCGGCTGCCGGCCGCCTTCCGGAGGTCGGCCGAGGCGCTGCTGACGGGGCCGGAGCCGGCCTAGGGGGTCAACTGGGCCTGGACGGCCGGGCCGTAGCGGTCGGCGATGTCGCCGATGTCGGTGGCCGCGGAGTCGCGCAGCCGCGGGCCACGGGCGATGCCGTACATCACGCCCAGGCCGATGAGCTGGGCGACGGCGAGTTCGGCGCGCAGCTCCGGGTCGGGTCCGGTGAGCCGGGCGGCCAGGGCGTCGACCACGTGAGCGCGGAAGTTGGCGCGCAGCACGTCTCCGTGGTCGCCGTGCAGGGGCGCGAAGGCGATCCGCAGCAGCGGGTCGGCGCCGCGGTCGCGCTGGCTCTCCAGGACGTGCCGGACCATGTGCCGGCCGAGGTCCGCCAGGGGTGCGTCCAGCAGGGCGGCCGCGTCGGTGTCGAAGGACATGACGCGGGCGAACAGGCTGTCCTTGTTGCCGAAGTACTTGAGGATCAGCGGCGCGCTGACCCCGGCGCGTTCGGCGACGTCCTTGAGGGTGATGTCGGCGTGCGCGTGCCGGGCCAGGAGGTAACGGGCGGCCTTGAGGATGGCCGCCCTGGTGGCCTCGGCGTCCCGGCGGGCGGGGGCCGGGGCGGGTGCGGCGGGGGTGCCGGATCGGGTGCTCACGGCACTCATGCTCCCTCCAGCGCGTCGTCCCTCGCACTCCCGGCCCGGGCCTGGGCACGGGGCGTGTCGCCAGGGGCCTTGTCGCCGGGTATGGACAGGGCCGCGGCGCCGGCCACGAGGGCGACGACGCCGGCCATCGCGAACGCCAGCAGGTAGCCGTGCAGCGTGGCGACCGGAGCGCCGCCGACGAGGCTGGTGTGATGGGTGAGGACGGCGGCCACGGCGGCGCTGGAGGTGGCCTGGCCGATGGTGCGCATGAGGACGTTGACGCCGTTGGCGGAGGCGGTCTGGCTCGCCGGGACGGCCCGCAGGATCAGCGTGGGCAGCGCGGAGTAGGCGAGGGTGGTGCCGGTGGCCACGACGGTGGCGCCCAGGATGATCATCCAGAGGTCGCGGCTGTCGGCGATGCGGACCACGTATCCGCAGGCGATGACCGCGGCGCCGAGTGCCAGGGTGATGCGCGGGCCGCGGGCGGCGGAGATCCGGGCGGAGAGCGGCGAGAAGAGCAGCATGGTCACGCCGCCGGGGAGCAGGCACAGGCCGGTGGCCACGATCGACAGGCCGAGGCCGTATCCGGTGGCCTTGGGCGCCTGCACCAACTGGGCGGTGACCAGGGAGTTGGCGTAGAAGGCGAAGCCGGTCAGCAGGGCGGCGACGTGCGAGAGGCCGACCCGCGGCCGGGACACGAGGTGCAGGTCGACCAGGGGCCGCTCGGTCCGCAGCTGCTGCCACCACCACAGGGCCAGCACGAGGACCGCGGCGCCGAACAGTCCGAGGACGCGCGGGCTGCCCCAGCCCCACTCGCCGCCCTGCGAGACGCCGAGCAGCAGGCAGGTCAGCCCGACGGCCAGCCCGAGCGCCCCGAGGACGTCGAACCGGCCGCTCTCGCGCACCGGCGACTCCCGCACCGCCCACCACACGGCCGCGACGCCCAGCGCGCCGAGGAAGCTGGTCAGCCAGAACATCGTGTGCCAGTCGTAGTACTGCACCACCAGCGCGGCCAGCGGCAGGCCCAGCGCGGCGCCGATGCCGACGGTGGAGCTCATCAGCGCCACCGCCGATCCCCGGCGCTCGGGCGGGAGTTCGTCGCGCAGGATGCTGATCGAGAGCGGTACCACGGAAGCGGCGGCCCCCTGGAACGCGCGGGCGACGATCAGCACGGCGATGTCCGACGACAGGGCGCACATCACGGAGCCCACGGTCATCAGGGCGAGGGCCCCGGTGAGCACCCGGCGCTTGCCGTACATGTCGCCGGCCCGGCCGAGCACCGGGGTGAGGACGGCCCCGGCGAGCAGGGTCGCGGTGACCATCCAGGAGACGGCGCCGGCCGAGGAGTGGGTGAGCCGGGGCAGGTCCGGCAGGAGCGGCACGACCACCGTCTGCATGACGGCCATGAGGATCCCGCCGTAGGCCAGCACCGGGATGGTCAGCCGTTCCCGCAGCGGGGGCGCTGCGGCGGGCGATCCCGGGTGGCCGGCTGTCGGGGCGGGCTGGTCCATCGGCACTCCTGCGGGCGACGCGGATAAGGAGGTGAATACCCATTCACCCTATCGGGTGAATGGGTATTCACCCAACCCACTCCGCGGCCGTGGGGCGCCTATGACCGGACGTGCAGGGCGCGCGCCGCCCGTGGCCCGAGCCACCGCTTGAACCTGCGCAGCACCTCCAGCCGTCCGGCGGCCTTGTCGAGGCCGTAGTAGAGCTGCGGCGGGACGTACGGCAGCAGGGGCGAGTGCCGTTGACCGAGCAGGGCGAACATGCGGTGCGGGGGCAGGCCGATGTAGCGGGGCAGGTTCTCGTACCACTGGGCGCTGAGGCGGGCGGCGCTCTGGGCGGAGACCAGTTCGGCCCGGCGCCGCCCTTCGTAGGCGGCGAGGGCCTCGGGCAGGGCGGCGTGGTCGCGCAGGGCGTCGGCGAGGCACATCGCGTCCTCCAGGGCGAGGGTGGTGCCGGCGCCGATGGAGTAGTGGGTGGTGTGGGCGGCGTCGCCGAGCAGGACGAGGTTGCCGCGGTGCCAGGTGCGGTTGGTGAGGGTGCGGAAGGCCGGCCAGGCCGCCGAGGAGCCGCCGATCAGCGGGTGGCCGTCGAGGATGCCGGCGAACAGCTTCTCCAGCAGGGCCAGTTGGTCGGCCTCCTGCATCGCGTCGAGGCCGAGGCCCGCGAGGGTGGCCGGGGCGCACTCGATGACGCAGGTGCTGTGCCCGTCGTCGTACGGGTAGCCGTAGCACCAGACCCAGCCGTGCTCGGTCTCGACGAATGCGAAGGTGAAGGAGTCGAAGGCCCGGGTGGTGCCGAGCCACACGTAGTGGTTGCGGCCCTCGGTGGCCTCGGTGCCGAAGTGGTCTGCGTGCTGGGTGCGCAGGGCGCTGTGGATGCCGTCGGCGGCGACGACCAGGTCGGCCTCGGGGAGGTTCCCGGGAGTGATCTCGTTCTCGAACACCAGCCGGACCCCGAGGTCGCGGGCGCGTTTCGCGAGGATCTCCAGGAGGCGGTGGCGGCCGATGCCGTGGCCCGCGTCGCCGGGCTGCCGGGTCATCCGGTCGCGGACGTGGGCGACGCCCTGGGTCCAGCGCACCGAGCTTCCCTCGATGGCCCGGGCCGACTCGGGGTCGTAGGTGTGGAGCCGGTCGAGCAGGGCGCGCCAGTAGGTGACGCCCCAGCCGTAGGTGGAGCCCTCGGGATTGCGCTCGTGGACGGCGATGTCGCGGGACGGGTTCTGCCGCTTGAGCAGGATCGCGAGATACAGGCCGGCGGGCCCGCCTCCGACGCAGACGACCTTCACGCACACACCTCTGAGTCATACCGAACGTGGTCAACTGGCATCGGAGAGTAGCAGCGCGCGGAGACCCGGCCCGGGCTTTCGAATCGCGCCAGATCGACGCCGTGAGCCACGCCACCCGGACGGCGGACCGCCGCGAAAGATCACCGGAAAGCCGCGCACCCGGGCAAGGAATTCCCCGTTCCGGGTCCGGCGGAGCCGGCGCCGCAGCAAGATCATCTTCATTTAATCTTGTAGGACATGTAGCCAATTGTCCTGATCACAGCCAACCGGATCCGGGCGATTTCTCCCGCCCCGAAGCGGGCGGATAGGCATACGGGGACATCACCCGCACCCGTCACAGGAGCATCCGCATGCCCGAACTCACCCGCCGTCGCGCCCTCACCGCGGCGGCCGCCCTCGCCGCCGCGGCCGGTGCCCAGACCCTCGTCGCGTCCGGCGCCTCGGCCGCCGGCCACTCGCACGAGGGAGCACTCGAACCCTTCGACGAGGTCTACAGGGGCCGCCGAATACAGGGCCGGCCGTCCGGCATGGGCGACATGGGCGGAATGAAGGGCATGGGGGGCGGTCACCACCACGGACACGGCGCCGGATACGCGGTGTTCGTGGACGGGGTCGAACTGCACGTGATGCGGAACGCCGACGGCAGCTGGATCAGCGTGGTCAGCCACTACGACCCGGTCGCCACCCCGCGCGCCGCCGCCCGCGCCGCGGTCGACGAGCTGCAGGGCGCCGCGCTGCTGCCGTTCCCGGCCAACTGACCGCCCTGATCGCCCCGTTCAAGGAGCTTCCCGCACATGACCGTACGCAGGAACCAGGCCAGTCTGACCGCCGACGAGAAGCGGCGGTTCGTCACCGCCGTCCTCGAGCTGAAGCGCAACGGACGTTACGACGACTTCGTGCGCACGCACAACGCCTTCATCATGTCCGACACCGACGACTCGGAGCGCACCGGCCACCGTTCGCCGTCGTTCCTGCCCTGGCACCGCAGATTCCTGCTCGACTTCGAGCAGGCCCTGCAGTCGGTGGACTCCTCCGTCGCGCTCCCCTATTGGGACTGGAGCACCGACCGGACGGTCCGCGCCTCCCTCTGGGCACCGGACTTCCTCGGCGGTACCGGGCGCAGTTCGGACGGGCGGGTGACGGACGGGCCGTTCGCCGCGGCCGGCGGGAACTGGCCGGTCGACGTCCGTGTGGACGGGCGTACTTATCTGCGCAGGTCGCTCGGGACGGGCGTGCGCGAGCTGCCGACCCGGGCCGAGGTCGACTCGGTGCTGTCCATGGCGACGTACGACATGGCGCCCTGGAACAGCGCCTCGGACGGCTTCCGGAACCATCTGGAGGGCTGGCGCGGGGTCAACCTGCACAACAGGGTCCACGTCTGGGTCGGCGGGCAGATGGCCACCGGGGTCTCCCCCAACGACCCGGTGTTCTGGCTGCACCACGCCTTCGTCGACAAGCTGTGGGCCCGGTGGCAGCGCCGGCACCCGGGGGCGGCCTACGTACCGGGCGGCGGCACGCCGGACGTGGTGGACCTGGACGAGACGATGAAGCCGTGGAACGACGTGCGGCCGGCGGATCTGCTCGACCACACGAAGTTCTACACGTTCGACACCCTGGAGGACTGATCAGGTCTCGGCACCAGGTCTCCGCGTCAGGCCTCGGCCGTACGGCACTCCGGGTGGCCCCAGCCCTGCGCGTTCTTGGCGATCGGCTCGCCGGCCGCGTAGGAACGGCCGCACAGGCAGCGGCCCGGGAACTTGGCCTTGATGGTGCGGGACGAGGAGCCGCCCGCCGCACTCTTGCGGGGTGCCGCCTTGCGGCGCGGGGCCGCGGCGGAGGCGGCGGCCGCCTGTGACGGCGGCGGTACCGGGGAGCCGAGGGCGCTGCCCGCGGCCTCCTGGACCGTGGCCGCCTGGCTGGCCGCACGGTCGGCGAAGTCGTTGAGCGGGTCGCCGTCGACCTGGTGGGCGGGGACGTACCGGAAGTCGACGGTGCGGCCGTCGAGGAGTTCGTCGATGCGGACGACCAGGTCCTGGTTGGCGACCGGCTTGCCGCCGGAGGTCTTCCAGCCGTTGCGCTTCCAGCCGGGCAGCCAGGTGGTGACGGCCTTCATCGCGTACTGCGAGTCCATCCGCACCTCGAGCGGCACGTCCGGGTCGGTGGCCGCCAGCAGCTGTTCCAGGGCGGTCAGTTCGGCCACGTTGTTGGTGGCCTTGCCGAGCGGCCCGGCCTCCCAGCGGGCCGGAGTCTCCGCGTCGTCGGACACCACCCAGGCCCAGCCGGCCGGTCCCGGGTTTCCCTTAGAAGCCCCGTCGCACGCGGCCACCACTCGTTCACGCATGGGCCCGATCATGCCACGGCCGGGCGGGGTGCCCGGCCGTGGCCCGGGATCCGCCCTGGTCAGACCTCCGCGCTGGACGGCATCTCACCCTCGGTGGTCGTGACGTCGATCACCGAGAAGTTCGCGCCCTGCGGATCGGTGAGCGCCGCCATCCGGCCGAAGGGGCTGGTCATCGGCCCGAACCGGAGCGCCGCGCCGAGCTTCGTCGCCTTGGCGACGGCCTCGTCGCAGTCGGCGACGGCGAAGTACACGTTCACGTACGAGGGCACCTCGGGCGGGAAGTCGTCGGTCATCCGCATCCGGCCGAGGACGGGCTGCTCACGGAGGTGGAAGGTACGGAAGTCGACGTTGCTGTCCTCGATCTGCCGGACCATGTAGGGGAAGACGGCCGCGAGGAAGGGGTCGGTCTGCTCGGGCTCGCGGGTGAAGAACTCCGCCCAGCAGTAGGCGCCGGGCACCGCCGTGGCCTCGAAGCCCTCGTGGACACCGCCCTGCCAGATCCCGAACACCGCGCCGCTGGGCTCACGGGCCAGGCACATGGTGCCGAACTCGCCCACCTGCATCGGCTCCATCAGCACCTCGCCGCCGTTCGCCCGGATCCGTGCGGCGGTGGCCGCCGCGTCCGGCGAGGCGAGGTAGAGGCACCACTGCGACTGCCCCTCCTGACCGGGCATGGGCGGTACGACGGCGGCGACGGCCTTGCCGTTCGCGTAGGCCTGGGTGTAGTTGCCGTACTCCGAGGACGATTCGCCGAAGGTCCAGCCGAGGACCTCGCCGTAGAAACTCTTGGCCCCCTCCAGGTCGCTGAACATCGCGTCGGCCCAACAAGGGGTTCCTTCAGGTTGTGTCGCCATCGCCGCGGACCTTCCGATCGTGCGGGTTCTCCCGGTTTCTCACGCTAGCCACCGGGCGGTCCGCCCGCGCGCCGAACGCCCGACTCCGGCGGACACTGGAAGGGGAGTCGGCGGCCTTCGGTGGACGGGGCGCGGTATGGCGGACGTGATGCGGGCATGGTCGGTGGAGCGGCCCGGGCCGGCCGAGGCGGATCCGCTGCGGCTGGTCGAGCGGCCGGTGCCGGTGCCCGGGGCGGACGAGCTGCTGGTGCGGGTGCGGGCCTGCGGGGTGTGCCGTACCGATCTGCATGTCACCGAGGGGGACCTGCCGGTGCGCCGGCCCGGCGTGACTCCTGGGCACGAGGTGGTCGGCGTGGTCGCGGGCATGGGCGCCGGGGTGGCGGACTTCGCGGTCGGCGACCGGGTCGGGGTGGCCTGGCTGCGGCGCACGGACGGGGAGTGCGCGTACTGCCTGCGGGGCGCCGAGAACCTGTGTCCGCACTCGGAGTACACCGGCTGGGACGCCGACGGCGGTTACGCGGAGTACACGACCGTAGCGGCCGCCTTCGCCTACCGGCTGCCCGGTGCCCTCGACGACGTCGCGCTCGCGCCGCTGCTGTGCGCCGGGATCATCGGTCATCGCGCGCTGCGCCGGGCGTCGCTTCCGGCGGGCGGGCGGCTGGGCCTGTACGGCTTCGGGGGCAGCGCCCATCTGTGCGCGCAGGTGGCGCTCGCCGAGGGCGCGCGGGTGCACGTGCTCACCCGGGGCGCCGAGGCGCGGCGGCTGGCCGTGGAGCTGGGCGCGGCCTCGGCGCGGGACGCCTACGAGCCGCCGCCCGAGCCGCTGGACAGCGCGATCCTGTTCGCGCCGGTCGGCGACCTGGTGCCGGTCGCGCTGCGCGCCCTGGACCGGGGCGGGGTGCTGGCGGTCGCGGGCATCCACCTCAGCGACGTGCCGTCGCTGAACTACGAGCGCGAGCTGTTCTACGAGCGGGAGCTGCGCAGCGTCACCTCCAACACCCGTGCCGACGGGCGGGAGTTCCTCGCCCTCGCCGAGCGGCACGGCGTGCACGCGACCACCCACGCCTACCCGCTGTCCCAGGCCCCGCAAGCCCTGCGGGACCTGAAGGCCGGGCGGTTCGACGGGGCCGCGGTGCTGGTGAACGACCTTTCCTGAGCTCAACCCCGGGCGGCCCCGGGTACGAGAGCGGGCGACCGGCGCACGATCGGGAAACACCACCCTTTCCACCCCGAACACCAGGTTTGCGCAACTAAGGCATGCAACCGCCCCTTTCGCGCCGTATCCCTAGATCACCAAGGCTGTTTGGCTTGTCCGTGCGCACCACCACCTCGCACACCACCGACCCTCCGGGTCACCGTTGTTCACCTCTCTGCTGGAGGGAATGTGTCCACACCGGACAGCGTCATCGGCTCCGCCGTCGACGAGCCCGAGCCGGATCCGACCACCGACGGGCAGCTCACCAGCCTGAGCACCCGGGCGGCACGCCAGCTCGCCACGACCACCAAGTCCGAACCGCAGATGCAGGCCATCACCTCCCGGTGGCTGCTGAAGACACTGCCGTGGGTGGACGTCAAGGGCGGCACCTACCGGGTCAACCGGCGCCTCCAACTGCGCACCGGGCGGGGCCGGGTGAGCTTCGAGCACAACGGCGGCGACGACATCCGGGTCATCCCGCAGACCCTCACCGAACTGCCCATCCTGCGCGGCTACGACGACCTGGGCGCGCTGACCCGGCTCGCCGACCGGTTCCAGCCCCGCGAGGTCCGGGCCGGGCAGGTGCTGTTCGAGGCGGGGCAGCCGGTCACCGAGACCTATCTGGTGGTGCACGGCCGGTTCATCCGGTACGCGGCCGGCAAGTACGGCGAGGAGGAGGTCGTCGGGGTCGTCACCGACGGCGACCAGATGGGCGACGAGGCGGTCGGCCAGACCGATCCGCTCTGGCTCACCTCGGTGCGGGCCGAGACGGCGGGCGTGGTCCTCGCGCTGCCCTGGGCGGTCGCCGAGGAGATCATGGACCGGGTGCCGTCGCTCGGCGCCCATCTGCAGGCCTATGTCGACCGGCAGCGGCTGCCGATGAACCGCAAGGGCGAGGCCGAGGTGCCGGTGCAGGCCGGCCACACCGGCGAGCCGACCCTCCAGGGCGGCTTCGTGGACTACGAACTCGCGCCGCGCGAGTACGAGTTGTCGCTCACCCAGACCGTGCTGCGGGTGCACTCCCGGGTCGCCGACCTCTACAACCACCCGATGGACCAGACCCAGCAGCAGCTGCGCCTGACGGTGGAGGAGATCCGCGAGCGCCAGGAGTGGGAGCTGGTCAACAACCGGGAGTTCGGGCTCCTGCACAACATCGACTACGGGCAGCGGATCAGCTCGTTCACCGGTCCGCCGACCCCGGACGACATGGACGAACTGATCTCCATGCGCCGCAAGACCAAGGTGATCCTGGCCCACCCCAAGGCGATCGCGGCCTTCTTCCGGCAGTGCAACCGGCGCGGCCTGGTGCCGCCGTCGACCAACGTCGACGGGCACGAGATCCCGGCCTGGCGCGGGGTCCCGATCTACCCGTGCAGCAAGATCCCGATCAGCGACGACCACACCAGCAGCATCATCGCGCTGCGCACCGGCGAGGCCGACCAGGGGGTCATCGGCCTCTACCAGACCGGTATCCCCGAGGAGTTCCAGCCCGGCCTGAACGTCCGCTTCATGGGCGTCAACGAGCAGGCCGTCATCAACTACCTGGTCACCGCCTACTACTCGCTCGCCGTCCTGGTCCCCGACGCGGCCGGGATCCTGGAGAACGTCCAGCTCGGCCGCACCGCCGACTGACGGCCTGGAGCACATCCATGAGCACAACCACCACGTCCTACGAGCTGCCGGGACCGCCGAACATCGCGGACCGGCTGCGCCCGGCCAAGCGCACCGGGGCGGTCCCGGGACTGCACTACCGGCCGGCCGTGCCCGCCGACCCGGAGAAGGCCGCCGAGCTCGACCGCCGCCTCGAGGCCTGGGCCCGCGAGCTGGACCTGTTCCCCGCGGCCTGGAAGGGGGACTTCTCCGGCTTCCAGTTCGGCCGGGCCGTCGTCCTGCAGCATCCGGGCGGCCTCGACCTGGACCGGCTCACCGCCGCCGGCAAGCTACTGCTCGCCGAGAACATCGTGGACTCCTGCTACTGCGAGGAGGACGAGGGGCGGGGCGGATCCCGGCGGGGTCTCGGCGGCCCGCTGATCATCGCCCAGTCGGCGCTCGACCCCTACCACGGCATTCCCGAGCTGGAGGAGGAGTGGCGCGAGGGGATCCGGGCCACGGGTCCGCTGCGGTCGTACCACTTCGCCCTCACGGACTTCGCGGCCTTCGCCACGCCCAGCCAGACCGACCGGTTCGTCCACGACATCGCCCGGCTGCACCTCGGGTACCTCGGCGAGGCCGCGTGGATGGAGACCAAGTACACGCCCCGGGTCTGGGAGTACCTGGTGATGCGGCAGTTCAACAACTTCCGGCCGTGTCTGTCGATCGTCGACGCGGTGGACGGCTACGAACTGCCCGAACAGCTCTACGCGCGCCCGGAGATCCAGCGGATCACGGCCCTGGCCTGCAACGCCACCACGATCGTCAACGACCTGTACTCCTTCACCAAGGAGCTGGCGAGCGACCCGGACCACCTGAACCTGCCCCAGGTGGTGGCCGCCAACGACCGGCGCGGGCTGAAGGCGGCCTATCTGAAGTCCGTAGGCATCCACAACCGGATCATGGACGCCTTCGAGGAGGAGTCGGCCGCCCTGGCCGCCGGCTCGCCGCTGATCGCGCGGTACGCCGAGGGGCTGGCCGCCTGGGTCGCCGGCAACCACGAGTGGCACGCCACCAACACCAACCGCTACCACCTGCCCGACTACTGGTAGCCACCGAGCCAATCCGAAACACCGTCAGAAACACTTCGAGGAGCAACTGTTGACGACCGCCCCTGTCGCTCGGAAGACCACCACGTCAGCCCCGGTGCCGACCCAGTCCAGGTACCAGAACAGCGTCGCGGAGTACTGGAACGCCGAGGAGAACCCGGTCAACCTCGAACTCGGAAAGATCGACGACCTCTACCACCACCACTACGGCATCGGTGAGGCCGACTGGTCGGTGCTCGACGAGACCGACCCCGCACTCCGCCAGGAGCGCGTCACCGCCGAGCTGCACCGCCTGGAGCACGCGCAGGCCGAGCTGCTCGCCTCCCACCTCGGCGCCCTCACGCCGGCCGACCGGGTCTTCGACGCCGGCTGCGGCCGCGGCGGCGGCAGCATCGTGGCGAACCTGCGCTACGGCTGCCACTCCGACGGGGTGACCATCTCCGCCAAGCAGGCCGACTTCGCCAACGAGATGGCCCGCAAGCGGGAGGTCGGCGACAAGGTCCGCTACCACCACCGGAACATGCTGGACACCGGCTTCGAGACGGGCGCCTACGCGGCCTCGTGGAACAACGAGTCCACGATGTACGTCGAGCTGGAGCTGCTGTTCGCCGAGCACGCCCGGCTGCTGCGCCGCGGCGGCCGCTATGTGACGATCACCGGCTGCTACAACAACACCTACGGGCAGGCGTCCCGCGAGGTGTCCCTGATCAACGCGCACTACATCTGCGACATCCACCCGAGGTCGGAGTACTTCCGGGCGATGGCCGCCAACAGGCTGGTACCGGTGCATGTGGAGGACCTCACCGCGGCGACGATCCCGTACTGGGAACTGCGCAAGCAGGCCGACCACCTGGTGACGGGGATCGAGGACGCGTTCCTCACCGCGTACAAGAACGGCAGCTTCCAGTACCTGCTGATCGTGGCTGATCGGGTCTGATCCGCCGGGTGTCCACGAGGGGGCGGTGTCCGCGGACACCGCCCCCGTCCCCGTGCGGCTCACTCCCCCGCGTACGCCTTCCGCAGCGCGGCGATGTCCAGCTTGCCCATGGCGTACATGGCGCGCGTGGTGCGCGCGGCCTTCTCCGGGTCGGCGTCGCCGATCATCTCGATCAGCCCGTCCGGGATCACCTGCCAGGACAGGCCGTACCTGTCCTTGAGCCAGCCGCAGGGGCCGGGCTCGCCGCCGTTCTCGGTGAGCTTGGCCCAGTAGTGGTCGACCTCCTCCTGACCGTCGCAGTAGATCTGGAAGGAGATCGCCTCGCTGAACTTGAACTGCGGACCGCCGTTGATGGCCACGAACTTCTGCCCGTTTGCCGTGAAGTCGACGGCCAGCACGGACCCCGCCTCTCCCGGCCCGGCCTCGTTGTACCGGCCGACCTTCCCGATGCTGGAGTTCTTGAAGATCGACACGTAGTAGTGGGCGGCCTCCTCGGCCTGGCCGTCGAACCAGAGACACGTGGTGAATCCGTCGGTGGTCATGGGTACCTCCTGCGAGCGGGAACGGGTCATCTGTACCGACCCCCGCTCACCGAGAAACTCATCGCTGAGCGCCCCGACAGGGGCGCTGGTCGTCACCCACGGCCGGTCGGGCTCGACCGTGGAGTTCCTGGACGTGGTCGGTCCGCTCACGGATCCCGCGGCGCCCGGCGGGGACCCGGCCGACGCCTTCCCCGTGGTGCTGCCGAGCATCCCGGGGTTCGGGTTCTCCGGACCGACGGCGGGGCTGAGGAGCCGCCGGGCGGCCCGGCCTGCGGGAAAAGCGGTGGCCCTGCCGGCCGGGCATCGGCATCCTGCCCTGCGTGGACGCACGGGAATTCAGGGTGAACGACCCGAAGCTGCGGGACATCTTCGACCAGGACGCCGAGCGGTACGAACGGGCTCGGCCCCGCTACCCCGCCTCGCTGATCGAGGAGCTGGTCCGGGTCACGGGGGCCGGGCCGGGCGTCCGGGTGCTGGAGATCGCCCCGGGCACGGGCAAGCTCACCGTCGATCTGGCGGGGTCCGGCTGTTCGATCACCGCCGTGGAGATCGGCCCGAGCATGGCCGCCGTAGCCCGCCGGCAACTGGCCGCGTTTCCCGCCGTGGACGTGGTGGTCGCGGCCTTCGAACAGTGGGAGCTGCCGCTGGAGCCGTTCGACGCGGTGGTCTGCGCGACGGCCTTCCACTGGATCGACCCGGCGGTCCGGGTGCCGAGGGCGGCCCGGGCGCTGCGCCCCGGCGGGCTGCTCGGTGTCGTCGCCACGCACCACGTGGCGGGCGGCACCGAGGACTTCTTCGCCGAGGTCCAGGAGTGCTACGAGCGCTGGGATCCGGCCACCCCGCCGGGCCTGCGCCAGACCCGCGAGTCGGACCTCGCGACCGACACGGGCGAGTTCAGCCGATCCCCTTGCTTCACCGACGTCGCCGTGCACGGCCACGCCCAGGAGATCACGTACACCACCGGCCAGTACCTCGACGTCCTGCTGACCTACTCCAACCACCGCGCACTCCCGGAGACCGCCCGGAACGGACTGCTCGCGAGCATCCGGGAGCTGATCGACTCCCGGTACGGCGGGGTCGTCACCAAACGGTACTGGCACGAGCTGATCACGGCCGTGCGCGTCGGACCGTAGGCACCTCGCTCTCCGGCCGCCACCGGCGGTTTTCCGCCAGCGCGAAAACAGGGCGCATGCGTCGCGTCACCCCGGGTACCCGAGGGTCGAGGCACGCATGAGACGTCCGGTCCCGGGTATCCGGGACCGCGGCACCTGGACATGGGAGAGGACATGGACACCGCCGGGATCCGGTTGGCAGCAGTGGACACCGCTCACCCCGTCGCGACGTGGACGCCGGACGGAGCACTGCCAGAGATCGAGGACCCGAGGGCCGTCGCCCCGCGCAACGCACGCGAGCTGTCCCGCCAGTTCTTCCAGCGCCTCGGTGAGCTGGAGGAAGGCACTCCGGAGTACCAGTACGCCCGCAACACGCTCATCGAGATGAACATGTCGCTGGTGCGGTTCGCGGCCGGACGGTTCCGCAACCGGGGCGACGACATGGAGGACATCGTCCAGACCGGGATGATCGGCCTCATCAAGGCCATCGACCGGTTCGAGCTCTCGCGCGAGGTCGAGTTCACCTCCTTCGCGCTGCCGTACATCGTGGGCGAGATCAAGCGGTTCTTCCGTGACACCACCTGGGCGGTGCACGTGCCGCGCCGGCTCCAGGAACTGCGCGTGGAGCTGGCCAAGGCACGCGAGGAGCTCTCCAGCCGCCTGGACCGGGAACCGACGGTCGCCGAGCTCGCCACGCTCATGAACCTGTCCGAGGACGAGGTGGTCGAGGGCCAGCTGGCCGCCAACGGCTACAACTCCTCCTCGCTGGACGCCGCGCTGACCGGGGACGGCCCCGAGGACGGCGAGGCGGTGCTGGCCGACTTCATCGGGGTCGAGGAGGAAGGGCTGCGGCTCGTGGAGGACTTCCAGTCGCTGGCCCCGCTCATGGCCGAGCTGAGCGACCGGGACCGGGAGATCATCCATCTGCGGTTCGTGGAGGAGGCCACCCAGGCGGAGATCGGCGAGCGGCTCGGCTGCTCCCAGATGCATGTCTCCCGCCTGATCAAGCGGATCATCACGCGCCTGCGCCAGGGGATGCTGGGCGAGCTCGGCTGCGCCTGACCGCGGGCTCCCCGGGCGCTGCCCCGCACCGGCGCGTGGGGCGGCGCCCGTGGCTTCGGCTCACCGAGGGCTGCCCAGGACCGTGGCTCACTGCGGGAAGCGCACCAGCGCGCGCACCCGCTTGCCGACCGGTACCCGTTCGGCGGTCACCTCCGCGGCCAGTGCGTGGACGATCTCCAGCCCGTGCCGGCCGACCCGCTCGGGGTCCCTGGGGAAGCGCCGCGGCAGGGCGGCGCTGCTGTCGTACACGGAGACCAGGACCGCGCTGTCCGTACCCTCAAGTTCGAGGATGTACGGGCCGTTGCTGTGCCGGTCCGCGTTGGTCACCAGCTCGCTCACCACGAGGAGCAGCTCACCGTCGGCCCGGGGATCGATGGCGGCGCACCACTCGGTCCTGAGCTGCTCCAGGAAGCCGGCCGCGAAGTCCCGCGCCTCGGCGATGCAGCCGGGCTCGCCGGTGTAGTGCGCCGCGCGTCGCAGCGGCTCCACGGGTACGTCGAAGCCAGTCGGTATCACTGCCCCGCCCAGGTTTTCGATCATGCGTGTCTCTCCAGGAGGCCGGCCCGGCCGGTCGCTGTTGCATCCATGCTCGTACCCCGAGTGCGCTCCGACAGTCCCCGGGGGTGTTCGCCGACCGCGCACACCTCACGTCGCGCTGGTCACAGGGCCGGCGAACCCGGGGGCGGACGAGCCGGGCGGTACCTACCGGGCCGAGGACGCCGGGGCGGCGGAGGTCACCGCGGACTCGGGGCCGGGCGACGCCGGCGACGCGGCGGACTGCGGGGCGAGCGGCTGCGCGGAGGACGGCGGCTCGGAGGCGGGCCCCTGCGACTTCGGCGGCTGCGACGCCGGCGACTCGTTCTTCGGGGACTCGGTACGGGGGGACTGGTTCCCGGTCTGCGGGGACTCGGTGCGGGGGGACTCAGTCTGGGGCGACTCGGTCTTCGGGGACTCGGTCTTCGGGGACGCCGACGAGGGCGGCTCGGAGGACGGCTCCTTCGAGGACGGCGGCTCGGACGAGGGCGGCTTCGACGCCGGCGACTGCGAGGACGGTGAGCTCGACGGCGGGGACTGGGAGCCGTTCCCCGGGCTCGCCGGCGTCGACGGGCCGGACGAGACCGGCGGGCACGGGGCGGTGCCGGGTGACCCGGGCTTGCCGGACGCCGGCGGGCAGCCGTGGTGGGGCGGCGGGTTCATGGGGTCCGGATTCGCCGGGGGCCTGGCCGGGCGGTCGTGGTGCCCGGTGTGGTCGCCCCGGTGGCGGCCGAACCAGTCGTCGTGATCGTGGTCGAAGACGATGAAGACCTTGATGATCTGCGCGGCCGGCGCGACGACCACCACGTTCGCGGGCCGGTAGGCGGCCCAGGCGGTGCCGGTGGTCCTCGGGGTGGTCCGCTGCGCGACCGGCGGGGCCAGCGGGTTGCCGCAGGCGCACCGCAGCCGGGGCACGCCGTGCCCGTCGACCAGGACGGCGGTGCCCGCCTGGAGCACGGACTGGTAGGTGGTCGCCTTGCCGTCGCGATAGCCGTGTGCGGTGACCCGGGTGTCCGCGCGCAGCTGTACGGAGGTGAGGGAGCGCAGATAGGCGGGGACGCCGGACGGCTGGACGCCTACCTGCGAGGCGAACGCCCTGTTGCGCGAGGGGGAGGCCTGGAAGTACTTGATCTGCTGCTCGACGTCGCAGCTGGCGCTGTTCCTCGTGCCGCTGTAGAGGCCGGGCGCCCCGCCGTCCACCCCGCGCACCTCGTTCGTCTGTGCCGCCGACGCGACCGGCGCCGCGGACACCGGCGCCGCGGAGCTCTTCTTGGCGGTGGACTCGGTGAACGGGTCCTGGCCGGAGCTGTCGGCGGCCTGCAGGAAGACCTCACCGTGTTTGCCGGAGCTGTCGCCCGAACGGGTGAGGACCAGGGCCAGGGCCGCGGCGATCACCACGGCGGTGGTGAGCGTCGCGACCCGGGGCACCGACCTCCACCACGGCCGGTGCGGGTCCCCGCCGTGGCCGTCGCCGCCTCCGGACGGCTGCGAGGGGGGTCCGGGGGGCGGTCCGGAGGGCCCGGACAAGGGGCCGGAGGGGGGTCCTGTGGGACGGCCGGACGACGGCGGTTCGACGCTCACGCGCTCATCTCCCCAGTGCGGTAAACGGCATTCGTTAAAAATGCCTCATTTGGGGCATGTCGAGCCCAATGTGCGCTGCTCCGGTACCGGCCGCAAGCGGACGCGGAGGCAATGCGGAGCCGACACGGAGCCGACGCGGACGGCGGAAGCCGACGCGGACGGACCACCCGGCGGGCGGCGGCCACGAGTGGTGCCTAGCGTGACAACGTGCGCCCCCGAATCGCCTCCGCGCGGCCGGTGGCCGCGCCGGCCGGCCGGTCCGCGGCCCGGCACGGCTGGCCGCCGGCCCTGGCCGTGGTGCTGGCCGCGTCGGTCGCCATGCTCGTGGTGGCGGCCGTGGGGCTGTGGGCGGCGGGCGCGTCGGACCTGCCGAAGGGCGCGTTCCTGCCGGTGGTCCTCGCGACCGTGGTGACGGCGGTCGGCGGCGCCGTCGAGTTGTCGGGGAACGCGGGCGAACTGGCCCGGACGAACGCCGGGCTGACGGTCGTACCGCTGTCGGTGACGCTGGTCGGGTCGCTGGTCGCCGCCGGGGGCTTCCTGCGGCCGCTGCGGCACCGGGCGGTGGCCGGGGCCGGGGAGCTTGCGGGGTGGGCGGCCCGGATCGCGGTGCTGTGGCTGCTCGCGCTGATCGGACTCGCGTCAGGTGCCCGGCACACCTTCGCGGTGGACGTGGGCAGCGGCGTGCTCAGTGACCTCACCGACGCGCTCGACGCGGCTCCGCGGGCGGGCTTCACGACGGACGTGCCGCTGACGGCCGGGATCGGGCTGCTGTGGCTGGCGGGGATCCTGCTGCTGGCCCTGCTCGTGTCGCGCGGGGCGCCACTGCCGGGGCGGCTGCTGCGCTTCCAGGCCTCGGTGCGCCCGGCGGCGTACGCGATGGTCGCGCTCGCGCTGGCGTACGTCGTGCTGGCGCTGGTGATCGCCCTGGCCGCGATGGTCACCCGCGGGCATGCCAGGGAGACCCTCGCGGTGATCCTGCTCGGGCTGCCGAACCTGGCCTGGCCGGCCCTCACACTCGGTCTGGGCGCCACCTGGAAGGGCAGGGTCGACGGCCCGTTCGGGCTGCCGGTGCCGAAGGTGCTCACCGAGGTGCTGCGCACACCGGACGTCTCCACCCTGAACCTGCGCACCGTCACCGCCCACGACGGCCGCTGGTGGTGGCTGGCCTGGGTCGCCGCGGTGCTGGTGCTCGCCGCCGCGTTCCTGATGGCGGCCCGCTCCCCAGCCCGGATCCGCGCCTGGCAGCACGCCCTGCATCTGGCGGTCGCCCTCGGGCTGACGATGCTGACGCTGTGCCTGACCGGCCGGATCTCCGCCCACTACGGCCTCTCCCTGCTCGGCATCGGCGACCTGGGCGGCAATCTCTCGGGCGAGCTGCTGCTGGAGCCCGTGCTGTGGTCGGCGGTGGGCCTGGGTGTGCTGTGGGGCCTGGCCGCCGGGTTCCTGGGCGCGCTGCTGGCCCGCCGGGTGCACCGGCGGGGCGAGGTGGCGGGCTGAGGGGCGTCCGACGGCTCCGGCGGTCCCGACGGCCTCGGCGGACCGGGGCCCGCCCAGGACGGCGGGCGGGTCACGGACCGCTCGTCCCGCGCCGCTGCCGGACATCAGCGGTCGCCGGGGGTGACCACCCGGGTCGGGTCGTGACGGGAGCCGTCGCCGCCCGGCTCCGCGCGGTCGGTCACGTACGTGGACAGCCGTCGCCCGTCGCCGTACAGCCAGCGGCCCTCCGCCGGGTCGTACAGCCACATCGACTCCCCGTCGACCACCACACCGATGCGCAGCCCGTGCGTACGGCCGCGGAAGGACTCGCCGTCGAGGCGGCCGGCGGCGAGTTCCTCGACGGCGGCCCGGTAGCCGGTGAGCGCCTCGGCGGCCCGGGCGAGGAGCGGGCGCGGGTCGCCGGCCTCGGTGGGCGGGCCGCCGGTGACGGGCGGGTCCTGCGGTACGGCGACGAGGTAGCGGCCGTCGACCCAGGCGGACCACCCGTTGGCGCAGCTGATGTGCGCCCAGTCGCCGCGCCGTTCCACGAGCTGGACCGGCAGCAGCGCGTCGAGGGGCACCGTGGGCCGGGCCGGGTCGGGGACCTCCCAGGCGGGCATGCCGTCGCCGGGGACGACATGGGTGGGCCGGAATCCCGGCGTCGTCGTCATCGGTCGCCTACTTCCGCATCACGGCCGGTTCGTGGCGGCGCAGCAGCCGGGACAGCACACAGCCGAAGACCACCGACAGCACCACCAGCATGAGCATGTTCCGCAGCCAGACGCCCACCGAGTGCCGGAAGAAGGGGTCGGCGGTGAGGGCGCCGGGCACGATCCGGTGCAGTTCGACGGTGCCGGCCATGGCGCCGAGCGCCCAGCGCGAGGGCACCAGCCACGCGATCTGCTCGAAGCCGGGTACGCCGTCCAGCTTCAGCAGGGTTCCGCAGAACACGACCTGCACGATGGCGAGCAGCACCAGCAGCGGCATCGTCACCTCCTCCTTGCGGACGAGCGCGGAGATCAGCAGGCCGAGCATCATCGCGGTGAAGGAGAGCAGGGCCGTGGCGACGGTGATCTCCAACAGGGGCGGCATCAGCACGCCGCGGCCGCCGGGCGCGTCGAGGGCGACGCCGGCCAGGCCCACCTGGGTGAGCACGACTGCCTGGAGCACCGTGATGGTGCCGAGGACGACGACCTTCGACATCACGTACGCCGATCTGGGCAGGCCGACAGCTCTCTCACGCTGGTAGATGCTGCGTTCCTTGACCAGCTCGCGCACGGCGTTGGCGGCCCCGGTCAGCACCCCGCCCACGCACAGAATGAGCAGCACGTTGGTCGCGGAGTCGGAGGTGAGTCTGCTGCCGGCGACGGCCCGGGTCATCGCGCCCATCACGAACGGCAGCCCGATCATGATGGCGAGGAAGGTCCGGTCGGCGGCCAGCGCGGCCGTATAACGGCGCACCAGGGTCGAGAACTGGGCGCCCCAGCTGCGCGGCCGCGGCGGTGAGCCCGCGCCGACCGGCCCGCAGCGCGGCACCACCGGCTGCGAGCTGGAGTTCACGATGTACTTCCGGTGGTACGACGAGGCGCGGTACTCCCCCGCCCAGTCCCGGCCGGTGTCCCGTTCGAACGCCTCGAAGGCCTCGGGCCACTCGTCGAACCCGAAGAAGCCGAGGGCGTCGCCGGGCGGGCCGAAGTAGGCGGTCCGGCCGCCCGGCGCGAGGACCAGGAGCCGGTCGCACACGTCGAGGCTGAGGACGCTGTGGGTGACGACGATGACGGTACGGCCGTCGTCGGCGAGGCCGCGCAGCATGTTCATCACCGAGCGGTCCATTCCGGGGTCGAGTCCGGAGGTCGGCTCGTCGAGGAAGAGCAAGGACGGCTTGGTCAGGAGCTCCAGGGCCACGCTGACCCGCTTGCGCTGTCCGCCGGAGAGGCTGTGCACGGGCTGCTCGGCGCGCTGTTCGAGGCCCAGCTCCCGGATGACCTCGTCCACCCGTCGCCGTCGCTCGGCCTTCGCGGTGTCCTCGGGGAAGCGCAGTTCGGCGGCGTAGGTGAGGGCGCTGCGCACGGTCAGCTGGACGTGCAGGATGTCGTCCTGCGGGACCAGTCCGATGCGCTGGCGCAGCTCGGCGTAGTCGCGGTACAGGTCGCGGCCGTCGTAGAGGACGGTGCCGTGCCCGGCAGGGCGCTGACCGGTGAGGGCGTTGAGCAGGGTGGACTTGCCGGCGCCGCTCGGTCCGACCACGGCGAGCAGGGACTTCTCCCCCACCGGGAAGGAGACGCGGTCCAGCAGGATCTTGCGGCCGTGGTCGACGGCGACGGTGAGTTCCTGGACGTCGAGGGAGACCTCGCCGGTGTCGACGTACTCCTGGAGCCGGCCGTCGACCAGGCAGAACGCGGAGTGGCCGATGCCGACGACGTCCCGGGGGCCGAGCGGGGCGCGGGTGACGGCGCGGCCGTTGAGGTAGGTGCCGTTGTGGCTGTCGAGGTCGACGATCTCGTAGCCGCCGTCGGGGTCGGCGCGCAGTTCGGCGTGGTGGCGGGAGACGATCAGGTCGTCGACGACGACGTCGTTGTCGGCGGCGCGGCCGATGCGGACCGTGCGCGCCCGGAGCGGACGTACCGTGGAGGGCTGCCGGAAGGTGGCGGTCCGGTTGGGCATGGAGACCACGGACGGACGGTCCGCGGCGAGCGCCGGGCGGCCGCTGAGGACGGCGGACGGCCCGTCGGCGGGGCTGCCGAAGCGGATCACCGTGCCCGGTCCGACCTCCCACTCCCGGATGCGGCGGCCGTCGGCGTAGGTGCCGTTGGTGCTCTGCTCGTCCTCCAGCGTCCAGTGGCCGTCGTCGGGCCGGAGCACCGCGTGGTGCCACGAGACCCGGGCATCGTCGATGACGATGTCGCTCAACGGGTCCCGCCCGACGTGGTAGTCGCGGCCCGGGCTCATCACCGTGGATCCCGTGTCGGTCTCCAGGACGAGTTCGGGCGCCGTCGAGGCGACCGGCCACTCCGCCATGGCCAGAATTCTACCGATCCGGCCTCTTCTGTGCCTGGTCACGGCCGCCCGGGTATCGGCTGCCGGGGTCAGGCGACGGGGACGACGAGGGCCGGGATGGTGCGCTGCATCCGCAGGGCGTCGATGGACTCGGCGAGCAGTTCGTACTCCGTGGTGTCGTCCTGGAGCGCGATCCGCACCAGCCGCCCGTCGGCCAACTCGTCGGCGACCAGTTCCTGCCGGGCCGCGTCGGCGCACCAGGCACGCAGCAGGCCGGGTACGTCGGAGACGGTCTCCGCGACCGGGACGAGCGCCCCCTGCGGGAATCTGGGGTTCTCCGGTAAGGGGTCGAGGCGTTCCGCGATCCAGGAGGCCCGGTCCCGTAACCACCACAGCGCCAGTGCCAGGGTCGGCGCACGGTAGGTGCCCAGCGGAACGCCGATGCGTTGCCCGCCGCACATGCCGTATGCCGTGACATGGCACAGGAATTCGTCGTGCACGATCACTCCCCCGTAGCTCGCCGGTGTGCCGTCGCGGCCGGGTTTCCGTGCGGCTCCTGTGCGGTGAAGTGCCCCTGACATTCGAGTATGTTCACTTTCGAAACACTGTCACCACACCTTTCCGGCCAGTCTCTTGGCATATTCCCCCTGCGAATTGGCCGAAATGCGCGAGCTGCACCGGCCGGCCTTCATTACCCGAGGGGTAATCGACCCGTCACGCGGACCGGGGCACGGTGGTGCCAACGGATCGCCGCTCACCGCGATCCACCCCCTGACCAGCAGTGACGACCTCGATGGAGGCTGATTCGCCATGTCCGTGAACACCGACCGTTACCAGACCGCCGCCGCCCGCTACTTCGAGGCCTGGAACGCCACCGAGCCGGAGGCGCGGGGCAAGGCGGTCGCCGAGGCCTGGGCTCCGGAGGGCGGTTACACCGACCCTCCCCCAGAGGGGGGACCCCCAGCGGATGTCGCCGGATACGCTCAGATCACGGCCGTGATCGCGGCGGCGCACGAACAGTTCCCCGGTTTCGTCTTCCGCCCGCTCGGGATCGCCGACGGCCACCACGACACGGCCCGCTTCGGCTGGGAGCTGGTGAACGAGGCTGGGGGTACCCCCTCTGGGGGAGGCTCGGCTCCGGTGGCCGGATTTGACGTGGTCACGCTTAGTGAGGACGGCCGGATCCTCCGGGTACTGGGCTTCCTGGACCGCGTTCCGGCCGGGGCGTGAGCCGGCACCCGCGATGAGTTCCCGCGCTCGCGGCGGTCTCCCGAACGAGAGAGACCACCGCGAGCGGAGGACCGCCATGAGTACGACCGCACATCTGGACGTGGAATTCACCGCCGTGCTGCGCCGCAGCCCCGCGAGGGGTGGCTGGACCTACGTGGTCTGGCCCCAGTCCGCCGTGTTCTTCGGCACCCGGGGGCTGGTCAGGATCCGCGGCACGGTCGACGGGCACCCGTTCCGGAGTTCCTTCATGGCCCTGGGCGACGGCACGCACAAGCTGCCCGTGCGGGCCGACGTCCGCAGGGCGATCGGAAAGGGTGAGGGGGACGCGGTGTGCGTCCGCCTCACCGAACGGATCACCGGCTGACGATCGGGTCGGTCACCGGGCGACGATTCGGGTCGATCACCGGGCGACCGCCGACTCCGTCAACGGTTGATGATCGCCTCGATCCGGGCCAGCTCCTCCGCGTCGAAGTCGAGGTTGCCGATGGCGCCGACGCAGTCCTCGACCTGCTGCGGGCTGCTCGCGCCGATCAGCGCCGAGGTCACCCGGCCGCCGCGCAGCACCCAGGACAGGGCGAGCTGAGCCAGCGTCTGGCCGCGGCCCTTGGCCACCTCGTCGAGGTCGCGCAGCTGGGCGACCAGGTCCTCGGTCACCGCGTCCGAGTTCAGGAACGGGCTGTCGCTCGCGGCTCGCGAGCCCTCGGGGATGCCGTCGAGGTAGCGGCCGGTGAGCAGGCCCTGCTCCAGCGGGGAGAAGACGATGGAGCCGACCTGGAGCTCGTCGAGGGCGTCCAGGAGGCCCTCGGTCTCCGGGCGGCGGTCGAGCATCGAGTAGCGCGGCTGGTGGATGAGGAGCGGGGTGCCGAGCTCGCCGAGGATCCGGGCGGCCTCGCGGGTCTGCTCCGCCGAGTAGTTGGAGATGCCGACGTAGAGCGCCTTGCCCTGCTGGACCGCGGAGTGCAGGGCGCCCATCGTCTCCTCCAGGGGAGTCTCCGGGTCCGGGCGGTGCGAGTAGAAGATGTCGACATAGTCCAGGCCCATCCGGGTGAGGGACTGGTCCAGCGAGGACAGCAGGTACTTGCGCGAACCCCACTCGCCGTACGGGCCGGGCCACATCAGGTAGCCGGCCTTGGTGGAAATCACCAGCTCGTCGCGGTAGGCCGCGAAGTCCGCCTTGAGGGCCTCGCCGAACGCGGACTCGGCGGCGCCGGGCGGCGGGCCGTAGTTGTTGGCGAGGTCGAAGTGGGTGACACCGAGGTCGAAGGCGCGGCGCAGGATGGCACGCTGGGTCGTCACGGGCCGGTCGGGCCCGAAGTTGTGCCACAGGCCGAGCGACAGCGCGGGGAGCTTCAGGCCGCTGCGGCCGCTGCGGCGGTACGGCATGTCGGCGTAGCGGTCGGGGGGTGCGGTGTACAACGCGACTCCAGAGGGGTTGCCACAGGATCTACCGGTTCCACTCTGTCCCGACCCTCGCGCAGTGGTCCAACAGGAGAATCCGATGGAATTGTGCGGCTAGTCTTCTCAATCATGGAACTGCGCCACCTCCAGCATTTCGTCGCCGTCGCCGAGGACCAGCACTTCACCCGGGCCGCCGAACGGCTGATGGTGTCCCAGTCCGGTCTCTCGGCCTCGATCCGGGCCCTGGAGCGGGAGCTGCGGGCGCCGCTGTTCGTGCGGACGACCCGCCGGGTGACGCTGACCGAGGCCGGCCGGGCGCTGCTCGGCGAGGCGGAGCGCATCCTGGCGCAGGTGCGGTCGGCACACGAGGCGGTGGCCGCGGTGCAGGGCGTGCTGCGCGGGACGCTGGCACTGGGCACCGAGCAGTGCATCGCCGGGGTGCATGTGGCGGGGCTCCTCGCCGCGTTCCGGCGCCGGCATCCCGACGTGGAGATCCGGCTGCGGCAGGCCGGTTCCGGCGCGCTCGCCGAGGAGGTGGCGGCGGGCCGGCTCGACCTGGCCTTCGCCTACCGCACCCAGGACGACACCGACCAGTTGCGCTCGGTATCCCTGACCGGCGAACCGATGACCGTGCTCTGCCATCCCAGCCACCGGCTGGCGACGGCCGGCGCGGCCGTGACCCCGGAGGACCTCGACGGGGAGGTGTTCGTCGACTTCCACCCGGACTGGGGCCCGCGCCGCACGACCGACGCGGCCTTCGCCTCGGCGGGCGTACGGCGCACGGTCGCCCTGGAGGTCAACGATGTGCACAGCCTCCTCGACCTGGTCGACGAGAACCTCGGCATCGCCGTCGTACCCCGGCACTTCCGCCACAAGCGCCCCGCGCTGACCGCGCTCGCGCTCAAGGACACCGACGAGACCGCGTACGAGACGGTCGCCCTGCTGCCGCCGGAGACGGCCACCAGCCCGGCGGCCCGGGCGCTGATCACCCTCCTCGAGACAGGGGGTCTGGCAACACCCCCGGACGGGGCCTGCCCCTCCTGACCCCGGCCGCCCGTCGCCGCAGACTCGTGGTTGTCCACGACGACGACGGGGAGTGCGGAGATGGCGGAACACACACGGCGTACGGTGCTGCGCGGGGCGCGGGCATCGCGGTGGCGGGCGCGCTGACGGGAACGGCGGTCCGTCCGGCGGCAGCATCGACGACAGCGCCAGACCCGGCGGAGCGTCACCATCCCTTCCTGGAGGGCGCGTTCGCCCCGGTCACCGAGGAACTCACGGCCTTCGACCTGCCGGTCACCGGCCGTGTCCCCAGTGACCTGAACGGCCGTTACCTGCGCAACGGCCCGAACGTGCTCGGCCTGGAGGATCCGCGCGCCCACCACTGGATGCTGGGCGAGGGCATGGTGCACGGGGTGCGGCTGCGCGACGGCCGGGCCGAGTGGTACCGCAACCGCTGGGTGCGGTCCTCACAGGTGACGGCGAAGCTCGGCGAGACCTACCCCGGTCCGGTCCCGCCGGACGACTTCGCCTGCAACACCCACGTCGTCCCCTACCGGGGACGGATCCTCGCGCTCCAGGAGAGCGGCCCGCTGCCGTACGAACTCGACGGCGAGCTGAACACCGTGGGCACCTACGACTTCCGCGGCACCCTGGAGGGCGCGTTCACCGCGCACACCAAGTACGACGCGCACGCGGACGAGTTGCACGCGATCGCCTACTACCCGACCTGGGACCATGTCCGGCACCTGGTCGTGGACCCGAGCGGCCGGCTCGCCCGCACCACCCGGATCCCGGTCCGGGACGCGCCGATGATGCACGACTTCGCGCTCACCGAGAAGCACGTGGTCGTCTTCGACATCCCGGTCACCTTCGACGCGGCGGCCGCCGAGGCGGGCGCACCGGTGCCGTACGTCTGGAACCGTGAACACCCCGCCCGGGTGGGTGTGATGTCACGCTCCGGGGGTGCCGTCCGGTGGTTCGGCATCGACCCGGTCTTCTACTCGCACACCCTGAACGCGTACGACGAGGGCGGGTCCGTGGTGATCGACCTGACGACGTATCCGGCGCCGTTCGACGTCGCGAGCCGCACCACCGACGGTCCGCACGCGGTGGGTACCGCGAAGCTGGAGCGCTGGACCGTCGACCTGCGCCGGGGGCAGGTCCGCAGGCGCACGCTCGACGACCGGCCGCAGGAATTCCCGCGGGTCAACGAGGAGTTGGTGTCCCGTCGGCACCGGTACGGCTACTCGGCGGCGGCTGCCGAGATGTCCGTCGCCTACCTGGCCGGCGACGGCAACCCACCGGACCGCGCCTTCTCCAACGCCCTCTTCAAGCACGACCTCGCACGCGGCACGGCCGAGGTGCACCGGCTCCCGAGGGGCGCGGCGGCGGGTGAGGCGGTGTTCGTGCCGGGCGAACACGGGCGGCGGGAGGACGACGGGTACGCGATCGCCTACGCCCACAACCCAGACCGGGGCGCCGCCGACCTGCTGATCCTCGCCGCGCAGGACTTCACCGGCGAGCCGCTGGCCCGGGTGCACCTGCCGGGCCGGGTGCCGCTGGGCTTTCACGGAAGCTGGATTCCGGACGCATGACGACCCGCGATGCGCGATCGTGGTCGTATGCATGCAAGGGACATCCTCATCGACGGCTTCGGCCGCATCCAGGAAGAAGTCCATGCCGCCCTCGACGGCACCGACCCCGACCTGCTCAACAAGCGCCCGGCCCCGGACGCCAACTCCGTCACCTGGCTGGTCTGGCACCTCACCCGGATCCAGGACGACCACGTCGCCGACGCCTTCGACCTCGACCAGGTGTGGCTGGCCCAGGGCTGGGAGAAGCGTTTCGGCCTCGACCTGCCGCCCCGTGACCACGGGTACGGCCACACGCCCGCGGAGGTCGCGAAGGTCACCGTGGACACCGCCGGTCTGCTGACCGGCTACTACGACGCGGTGCACGAGCAGACCCTGGGGGTGCTGCGCGAGCTTCCCGCCAAGGATCTCGAACGGGTCGTCGACACCCGCTTCGATCCGCCGGTCACGCTGGGCGTACGGCTGGTGAGCGTCCTGTCCGACGACCTTCAGCACGTCGGACAGGCCGCCTATCTGCGGGGGCTGCTTCAGAGCACGGCGGCGTAACCCGGCAGCACGACGTCCTCGATGAGGGCCCTGCGCTCGTCGAACGGGATGAACGCGCTCTTCAGGGCGTTCACCGTGACCGCGCGCAGGTCCTCGACCGTCCAGCCCGCCTCGTCGACCAGCAGGGACATCTCCCGGGTCATCGTCGTCCCCGAGACCAGCCGGTTGTCGGTGTTGAGGGTGACCCGGAAGCCCAGCTCCTTCAGGACGGTGATCGGGTGCTCGGCGATGGAGGTGGCGCAGCCGGTCTGGAGGTTGGAGGTGGGACACATCTCCAGGGCGATCCGGCGGTCGCGCACCCAGCCGGCGAGGCGGCCGAGCTTGCCGTCGACGATGTCCTCGGTGATGCGGACACCGTGCCCGATGCGCTGGGCGCCGCACGCCTGGACCGCCTGGTGGATGCTGGGCAGGCCGAACGCCTCACCGGCGTGGATGGTGAAGGGCACGCTCTCGTCGCGCAGGTACCGGAAGGCGTCGAGGTGGTCGGCGGCCGGGAAGCCGTCCTCGGCGCCGGCGATGTCGAAGCCGACGACACCGGCGTCCCGGTAGGCGACGGCCGCCTCGGCGGCCTCGCGGACCCGGTCGAACATCCGCATGCCGCACAGCAGCGTGCCCACGCGGACGGGCGTGCCGGCGGCAGCGGCCTTCGCCATACCGGCGGCGAGCCCCTCCTGCACGCTCTCCACGACCTCGTTCAGCGTGAGCCCGCCCTGGACGTTCAGCTCCGGCGCGTAGCGCACCTCGCCGTAGACGACACCGTCGGCGGCGAGGTCCAGGACGTACTCCTCGGCGACCCGTCGCAGCCCCTCCCTGGTCTGCATCACCGCGAGGGTGTGCTCGAAGGTGGCTATGTAGCGGACCAGGTCGCCGGAGCCGGCGGCCTCGACGTACCAGGCGGCCAGCTCGTCGGGGTCGGTGGTGGGAAGGGTGTGACCGACCTCGGCCGCGAGCTCGACGAGGGTGGCGGGGCGCAGGCCGCCGTCGAGGTGGTCGTGCAGGACGGCCTTGGGGAGGCGACGGATCACGTCTGCGTCTACGCGCGTAGCAGTCATGGTGGAGCTGTCCTCGGCAGGTGGTTCGGAGTGGTCGGTCAGGCGGCGGGCTGGAGCAGGTCCCAGCGGTTTCCGTACAGGTCCTGGAAGACGGCGACGCTGCCGTACGGCTCGTGCCGCGGCTCCTCCAGGAAGGTCACGCCGGCGGCGGTCATCCGGGCGTGGTCGCGGGCGAAGTCGTCGGTGTGCAGGAAGAAGCCGACACGGCCGCCCGTCTGGTCACCGACGCGGGCGCGCTGGCCCTCGTCCTTGGCGCGGGCGAGCAGCAGTCCGGTGCCGTGTCCCTCCCCGCCGGGCTCCACGACGACCCAGCGGGAGCCGTCCGGGCGGGGCGCGTCCTCGACGAGCCGGAACCCGAGGGCCTCGGTGTAGAAGCGGATCGCCTCGTCGTAGTCGCCGACGACGAGGGTGACCAGGGCGACGCGTCGCATGGGGGCCTTTCGGTGGGGCTGGTTAGCGGGAGAGGTTATACGTAAAACTCCACGGATGCCAGTCTTCCCCTTCCGAAGGGAACTTCTTGGGAGCGTCCGCCAAGGCGCCCCTCCAGGGGCGCTGGGGGTACCCCGGCCGAAGGCTGGGGGAGGAACTGCGCGACAGCCACCACGCACCCGCACCCGCCGAACGGCCGCCCCCCTACCGCTCCGCTTCCCCCTGCGCGACCTCCACCCGATGATGGAAGTCGACCATCCCGGTCGCGGAGGCGACACACGACAACCCGGTGCAGGCCACCAGCAGCACCGCGACCCACCCCCCGGCCCGCCGCCGCCCGCGCGGCGCGGCCAGCAGCGCCTCGACCCGCTGCGGCACCGGCCCCGACGCGGCACCCGGCACGAACGCCGGCCGCTCGACGCTCCCGCCCTGCCCCGCCAGCGCCGCCCGGGCGATCGCACGGGCCGTCAGCCGCCGGTCCCCCACCGCGCTCGCCGCGGCCTCGTCGGCGGCCCGCTCCACGGCCAGCCGGATGAGGTCCCGGACCCCGCGCAACGCCGGATGGCAGTGCGCCGCGAGCTCGGCCGCGGCGAGGAAGTAGTGATGGCCGCCCGCGTTGTGCGCCCGTTCGTGCGCGAACAGCGCCTCCCGCTCACTCCCGTCGAGACTGCGCAGCATTCCGGTGGTGACCACGATCCGGTGCGGCCTTCCGGGCAACGCGTACGCGTCCGCACACGGCGAGTCGACCACGCACAGGTCACCCGCCGCAGGTCCTCGCCCGGCCGCCGTGCGGGCCGCGCGAAAGGCACGGACCTGCCGGAGCACCGATCGCGCGAGCGTCCAGGCACACACGGCGAGGCCGCCCACCGACACCGCGGCCAGCGGCAGCACGTAGCGGTCGGAGGCGGTGTGCAGGGGCTGGATCAGGTCGCCGAGCGCGGCGAAGAACGGCAGCCTGAGCAGCCCGGTGAGGACGAACGCGCCGAGAGCGGCGAGCGAGCACCCCGCGAGGGCGACGGCCGAGCCGGTGATCGCCCGGAGCGCGACGGCGGGGGCCAGCCGGTCGAGGGCCCGGCGGGCCAGGGGCGGGAGGGCGAACGGCAGCAGCAGCGGCAGGGCCAGGAGTGCGATCATCATCCACCGGATTGCTCGTCGGCTTCGAGCAGGATGCGCAGCACGCGCTCGTCGTCGGGGCTGAGCTGGGCGACGAACCGGGCCAGCACGGTCTCCCGGTCGGTGTCCCGGTCGAGTTCGGTGTGCATCCGCTTCGCGGTCAGGCCCTGCGCGTCCTGGACGGGGACGTAGGCGTAGCCGCGCCCCTGGCGGTGCCGTTCGACGACGCCCTTGTCGTGCAGCCGGGTCAGGATCGTCGTCACCGTCGTGCGGGCCAGGTCGGTGCCGAGGCTCCGCTGCACCTGCCCGGGGGTCTGGGGCGCACCGGCGGCCCAGAGAGCCGCCATGACGCTCGCCTCCAGTTCGCCGGCCGGCCGGCGTTCGTCCTTCGGGTCGGCCATGGAGGTTCCTCACCCCTTCTTCGTCCTCGATCCGCAGACCGTCTACGGCAGTGTAGTCAGCCCGGCGGCGGCCACCGCCCGTTGACCCATTATCGGAAGCCCGTCGCGGCAGGGACCGTGGCCGCCGGCCCGGGAATCGTCCCGGGGCGCGGTACCCGAGACCTGGGAGGCGGGCCCGAGACGCGGAGCGGACCCGGCCGATGGCTCCGCGGCCGTCGAGATCACCGACTCGGCCCGTTCCCCCCGTCAGCACAAGCCTGACGTCCTCGCCCGACCGGAGCGGGAGACGGACATCCGGGTGGCCACGGCGGACGACGGCGGGCTGCCGTGTCCCGTCCCGCTCTGCTTCGGATGGCGCGGGGACGCGGTGCGGCTCTCCGCCCCGATCACCACCCCAGCGGCCGCGATCCGCGGGACGGCGGCCGGGCCAGGCTCGTGCTCGGGGACACGGAGGACGTGGTGCCGTTCGACGGGGAGGTGACGGAGCACGAGCCGCGCGGCCGGCATCTGACGCGGAACGGGGTGTGGAGGGTCTGGGCCGGACCGTCAACCGGCCTTGGCGTGGAGGGCGTCGAGCCGGGTCAGTTCGTCCTCGGTGAGCCGGATGGCACCGGCCGCCACGTTCTCGGCCAGGTGGTCAGGGTTGCCGGTGCCGGGGATGGCGAGGACGTGCGGGCCCTGGTGCAGGGTCCAGGCGAGGCGGATCTGGGCGGGGGTGGCGTCGTGGGCGCGGGCGACGGCGAGGACCTCGTCCTCGTGGTGCGCGGTGGCGCCGAGCGCCCCGGCGTCGCCCGCGACGGCGAAGAAGGGTACGAAGGCGATGCCCCGCTCGCCACAGATGCGCACGACTTCGTCGGTGGCCGGGTTCGCCGCGTCGAGTCCCCAGCGGTTCTGCACGCACACCACGGGGGCGATGGCCAGCGCCTCGTCGAGATGGCGTGGTTCGACGTCGGAGACGCCGAGGTGCCGGATCAGCCCGGCCTCGCGCAGTTCGGCGAGGGCACCGAAGTGCTCGGCGATCGAGTCCTGGCGCATCCGGCGGAGGTTGACGACGTCGAGGTGGTCGCGGCCCAGCTGGCGCAGGTTCTCCTCGACGTGCCCGCGCAGCTGGTCGGGGCGGGCGGAGGTGCCCCACTCCCCGTGGTAGTCGCGGTAGGGGCCGACCTTGGTGACGATGACCAGGTCGTCGGGGTACGGGGAGAGCGCGGTGTTGATGAGCTCGTTGGCGGAGCGCAGGGCGGAGAAGTAGAAGGCGGCCGTGTCGATGTGGTTCACGCCGAGCTCGACGGCCTTGCGCAGTACGGCGATCGACCGGTCGCGGTCGCTCGGGGTGCCGTGGTGGAAGGCGGCGCTGCCCGTCAGCCGCATCGCGCCGAAGCCGAGGCGGTGGACGGGCAGGTCGCCGAGTTTCCAGGTGCCGGAGGCTTCCGCGGTGATCGTTTCAGAGGTCATCGACGGAGTCTGGCACACGGTCCTGACGGCGATGCCGACGACGGGGTCAGCAGTAGAGGTTGCCGCCGGCCGGGACGCCGAGGATCTGGGTGAACTTCTGGTAGGCGCTGACCCTGCTCTGCACCTGTGCCGGGTTCTTGCCGTCGCACTCCAGGGAGCCGTTGATACTGCGGATGGTCTGGCCGAAGCCGGCCTGGCTGACCATGGCGTTGTGGCCGGTCATGGTGCCGGGGCCCTTCTGGGTGTTCCAGTACCACAGGCCGGTCTTCCAGGCGACGGCCGAGTTGTTCTCGACCTGCCAGGGGTTGTTGAGGAGGTCGATGCCGAGCGCGTCGCCCGCGGCCTTGTAGTTGAAGTTCCAGCTGAGCTGGATGGGGCCGCGCCCGTAGTAGGCGGACTGGCCTGCGGGACAGCCGTAGGACTGGCTCCGGTCGCAGTAGTGGGAGTAGTTGGCGGTGTTCTGCTCGACGATGTGGACCAGCCCGCCGGTCTCGTGGCTGACGTTCGCGAGGAAGGCGGCGGCCTCCTGCTTCTTGACGGTGTCGCTGCCGGTGCCGGCGAAGGCCGGGTAGGCGCTGAGCGCGGCGGTGAGGCCGCTGTAGCTGTAGAACGCATTCCGGTTCGGGAACATCTGGTTGAACTGCGCCTGGCTGACGACGAAGCCGGCGGCGGAGGCCGAGGGGGCCGCCTGGAGCACCAGGACGGAGCTGCCTATGGCCAGCGAGGTCAGGAGTGCGGCGATACGGCGCCTCAACACGGATCAACTCCTTTGCGGAGCACGGCCGCGCCCCTCGAAGGGGGTGCGGCCGCGGTGGGGGGTGTGAGGCACACTCAACTGCCTTGGTCTGTACCAGTCAAGGGTATAGACCAGTCAACAGGCCGCCGGGGCCCGGGCCACGGCAACCGCAATTGCGCCCGGAAACAGGAAAGTCGGGCTTTCGGCGCGGGTGGCCCGGCCCTTCACCGTGGAACGGCACGGCAGCGGTCGGGCCCGGCCGCATCGGTGCGGTCGGGCCCGGAGGATGGTGGGGGTCAGCTCAGGGGCTTGGCGAGGATCGCCTTGCGGTGGCTGAACGTCTCGATGGAGTACCGGCCGTGGTAGCTGCCCATACCGCTCTCCCCCACCCCGCCGAACGGCAGGTCGGAGACGGTGAGATGGGCGAGCGGCAGGCCGTGGCCGAGGGCGCCGGAGGACGTCTCGGCGGCGAAACGCTCCCGGGTGTCGTCGGACTCGCTGAACACGTAGAGCGCGAGGGGCTTGTCACGGTCGTTGACGAAGCCGATCGCGCTGTCGAGGTCCGGGACGGTGACGATGGGCAGGAGAGGGCCGAAGATCTCCTCCTGCATCACGGGGGACTTCGGGTCGACGTCGGCGAGCACGGTGGGCGCGATGTACTTGGCGGCGCGGTCGGTCTCGCCGCCGACGGCCACCCGGCCCGAGCCGAGCAGTGCGCTGAGCCGGTCGAAGTGGCGCTCGTTGACGATCCGGCCGTACTCGCCGGACTCCTTGGGCTCGCCGCCGAACAGCCCCTGGACGGCCTTGGCCAGGGCGGGCTCCAGGGCCGTTGCCGTCTCGGGGTCGGTCAGGACGTAGTCGGGGGCCACGCAGGTCTGCCCGGCGTTGAGGAACTTGCCGCGCGCCAGCCGCTGCGCGACCACGGTGAGGTCGGTGCCGCGGTCGACGAACGCCGGGGACTTGCCGCCGAGTTCGAGGGTGACCGGGGTGAGGTGCTCGGCGGCGGCGCGCATGACGATACGGCCGACCACGCCGTTGCCGGTGTAGAAGATGTGGTCGAAGCGCTCGGCGAGCAGGGCCGTGGTCTCGGGGACGCCGCCCTCGACGACGGCGACCGCCTCGGTGCCGAGGTAGGCCGGGAGCAGCCGGGCCAGTGCGGCCGAGGTCGCCGGGGCCAGCTCGCTGGGCTTGGCGACGACCGTGTTGCCGGCCGCGAGGGCGCCGGCCACGGGGGCGAGCAGCAGCTGGGCCGGGTAGTTCCAGGGGGCGATGACGAGGACGACGCCGAGGGGGTCGTACTGCGTCCAGGCGGTCGCGTCGTCGCCCAGGTGCTTCGGGACCGGCGCGGACTCGGGGCGCAGCCACTCCTCCAGGTGGTCGAGGGTGTGGTCGATCTCCCGGATGGTGAAGTCGATCTCCGAGCCGTAGGCCTCGCGGGTGCTCTTGCCCAGGTCCGCGTTGAGGGCCGCGGCGATCTCGTCGCCGCGCTCCGTGAGCATGGCGCGCAGCCGGCGGAGCCGGCCGATGCGCCACTCGACGGGCTTGGTGCGGCCGGTGCGGAAGGTGGCGCGCAGCCGGGCCACGATGTCGGCGGGCTGCTCGGGGGTGGGCTGGTTCACGGATGCCTCGCTGGTGGTGCGTTCGGGCCGCACGGCCCGAACGGGGTCTCGACGATCAGATGTATATTGCAACCTTTCATGGACCGAAGTAAATTCCGGCAGCCCGAAACCACTGCGTTTGACGAAGGTCACACCTGCTCAGCCGGTGAGTTCGCCCCGCCGCCGTGCGAGGTGTACTTGTTCGGGCAGGCTGCCGGTGAGCGCGATGGCCGCGTCGTACTCCGCCACCGCCTCGCGGTCCCGGCCCAGCCGGCGCAGCAGGTCTGCGCGGACGGCGTGCAGCACGTGGTACCCGCTCAAATCGAGGGCGTCGACCAGCTCCAGAGCCGCGGCCGGGCCCTGGACCTCGGCCACCGCGACCGCCCGGTTCAGCGCCACCACCGGGGTGGGGGCGACGGCCATGAGCTGGTCGTACAGCGCCAGGATCTGACCCCAGTCGGTGGCCCCGGCGCTCCGCGCGTCGCTGTGCACGGCGTTGATCGCTGCCTGGATCTGGTACGGCCCGGGGCGGTTGCGCCGCAGGCACCGCCGGACGAGCTCCTGACCCTCCTCGATCAGCTCCCGGTCCCAGAGGCCGCGGTCCTGCTCGGGCAGCGGGACCAGGTCACCGGCCGTCGGCTGCCGGGCGGGCCGGCGGGCCTCGACGAGCAGCATCAGCGCGAGCAGCCCTGCCGCCTCGGGCTCGTCCGGCATCAGCTCGCACAGCAGCCGGCCCAGGCGCACGGCTTCGGCGCACAGCGCGGGATCGCCGCCGTAGCCCTCGTTGAAGACGAGGTAGACGACGGCCAGGACCCCGTTCAGCCGGTCGGGGAGGTCGGCGTCCTTCGGCACCCGGTACGGGATCCCCGCGTCGCGGATCTTCGCCTTGGCGCGCACCAGGCGCTGGGCGAGGGTGGGCTCGGGGACCAGGAAGGCGCGGGCGATCCGGGCCGTGCTGAGCCCGCCGAGCAGGCGCAGGGTCAGGGCCACCCGGGACTGGAGGGCGAGGGCGGGATGGCAGCAGGTGAAGATCAGCCGGAGCCGTTCGTCGCGCACGGGGCCCTCCTCGGCCGGTGCGTCGGGCGCGTGCAGCCGGGCGGCCTCGGCGTGCCGTGCGTCCCGGGAGGACTCGCGGCGCAGCCGGTCGATCGCGCGGTTGCGGGCGGTGGTGATGATCCAGCCGGCCGGGCTCGGCGGCGTCCCGGTGCGCGGCCAGCTGTCCAGCGCGGTGGTGAAGGCGTCCTGGACCGCTTCCTCGGCGAGGTCGATGTCGCCGAGGAAGCGGACCAGAACCGAGACCGCGCGCCCGTACTCGGTACGGAACACGGCCTCGACGTCGGCGGGCTCCGCCATCAGTGCTGGTCCACGAAGGGCCGTACCTCGATGGGGAGGGTGGTGGCGAGCGCGGCCCTGCGGCCCCACTCCAGGGCTGCGTCGAGGTCCTCGGCGCGGATCAGGCAGAGGCCGCCCAGGTACTCCTTGCCCTCGGCGTAGGGCCCGTCCGTGATCAGTACGTCGCCGTCCTCGGGACGCAGCATCGTGGCCGTCTCCGGACCGTGCAGTCCGCCCGCGAAGACCCAGGCACCGGCGGCGCGCAGCTCGTCGTTGAACGCCTCGACGTCGCGCATGATCGCGGCGAGCGCGTCGGGCGAGGGCGGGGTGGCGTCGGCGGGCTGGACCACGCTCAGCAGGTAGTGCTTCATGACGTTCTCCTCGGTCGTCGCGGGGTGTTCTCGCCTTCTACACGAACGGCGGGCCCCCGGATCGACACCGCACTCCGGGTAACCGAAAGAATCTTTCCTATGACCATCGCCGCGCATCCGCTCGTCGCCCGCGCCCGGGAGCTCGCCGACACCCTCCTCTCCCCCGCCGCCGAGCGCGTCGACCAGGAGGGCGTCCCCGCGAGCCACATCGAGGCGGTCAAGCGCTCAGGCCTGCTGGGGGTGAACGCCCCGGTGGCGTACGGCGGCTCGGCGGCGCCGGCGGCCGTGGTGCGGGAGACGGCGGAGATCCTGGCCGGGGCGTGCTGCTCCACCTGGTTCGTGCAGACGCAGCACCACACTCCGGTGCTGACCCTGACCAGGTCCGAGCTGCCGGTGCGGGAGCGCCTGCTGGGCCCGCTGGCGCGGGGCGAGCTGCTGTCGGGGGTGGCGTACGCGCATCTGCGGTCCTACCCGCGGGTTCCCGTGCGGGTCCGTAGGGAGGCGGGCGCATGGCTCTTCTCCGGCACCGTGCCCTGGTACACCGGCTGGGGCCTGAACGACGTGCTGCTGCTGGCCGGGGTGACCGAGGACGACGAGGCCCTGTTCGCCTTCGTGGAGGCACGGGAGCAGCCGGGCCTGCGGCCGTCGGAACCGATGCGCCTGGCGGCGCTCACCGCGTCCCGGACCGTGTCCCTGGACCTGGACGGCCTGCGGGTCCCTCAGGAGGCGGTCGCGCTCCGGATGCCGTACGAGCAGTGGGCGGCGGCGGACCGCCCGAAGACCTTCAACGCCAGCCCGGCGGTCTTCGGGATCACGGAGGCGGCGCTGGCGCTGGTGGAGGAGGAGTACGCGGCCGTTCTGCGGGGCCGCCTGGCCGGAATCCGCCGCCGGGCCTACGCCCTGGCCGACCGTCCGGTGCCGTACGAGCACGCGCAGGAGCGGCTGGCGTTGCGGGCTGAGGCGTTCACCCTGATGCGTACGGCCACGACCGCGGCGGTGGTGACGGGCGGCGGCCGGTCGATGTCCCTGGACCACCGCGCCCAGCGCCTCGCCAGGGAGGGCCTGTTCCTGCTGGTCCAGGGCCAGACGGGGGAATCGCGCACGGCGCATCTGAGACGACTCGCGGAGCAGCACCACTCCGGTCGTTGACGGGAGCACTGCCGGGTGTTGCGTATCGCACAAAGTGGTGCGCCAAATAGAACACGCCCCCTTGACCCGCCGGCCGACTTGCCTGGACCATGTTGCGCATCACTCATATCGTTGCGCAGTGCGCATCCTGGAGGGTGTCATGTCTCCTCGACCGGAGCCCGGCCGCGAGTTCGTCCTCACCCTTTCGTGCCCCGACCGGGCCGGTCTGGTCCACGCCGTCACCGGCTTTCTGGTCGGCCACGGCGGCAACATCCTGGAGAGTCAGCAGTTCGACGACCGTCTGCAGGAGCGCTTCTTCATGCGGGTGCACTTCGACGTCCCGGACGGCGCCGGCTCGCTGGAGGAACTGCGCACCGGATTCGTCCCGGTCGCCGAGGAACACCGGATCACCTGGCGGCTGAACGACGCGTCGACCCCGACCCGCACCCTCATCATGGTGTCGAAGTTCGGCCACTGCCTGAACGACCTGCTGTTCCGCAGGTCCACGGGCGCGCTCAACATCGAGATCCCCGCGATCGTCTCCAACCACCGCGACTTCGAGCCGCTGGCCCGGACCTACGGCATCCCCTTCCATCACATCCCGGTGACACCCGACACCAAGGCGGAGGCGGAGGCCCGGCTGCTGCGGCTCGTCGGCGAGCTGGACGTCGACCTGGTGGTGCTCGCCCGGTACATGCAGATCCTCTCCGACGACCTGTGCAAGCAGCTCGACGGCCGGGCCATCAACATCCACCACTCCTTCCTGCCGAGCTTCAAGGGGGCCCGGCCGTACGTCCAGGCGCACCGGCGCGGCGTCAAGCTGGTGGGCGCCACGGCGCACTACGTGACGCCCGACCTGGACGAGGGCCCGATCATCGAGCAGGACGTCGTCCGGGTGAGCCACTCGCACGCCCCGGACGAGCTGGTCGCGCTGGGCCGTGACGTGGAGGCCCAGGTGCTCGCCCGTGCCGTGCGGTGGCACAGCGAGAGCCGGGTGCTGGTCAACGGCCGCTGCACGGTCGTCTTCCGCTGACACCGCGAACGGCGGGGCGGCCCCCCCGGGGGGGGGGGGGGCCCCCCGGGGGGGGGGGGGGGGGGGGGGGGGGGGCGGCCCGGCCCGCGGGGCCCCCCCCCCCCCCCCCCCCGGGCGGCCCCCCCCCGGGGGGGGGGGCCGCCCCGCCGTTCGCGGTTCCTCAGGCGTATTCGACGGCCGCGTCCAGCAGCCAGTCCGCCAGGTAGCCGGCGAACGAGGAGCGCACCAGGACCCAGAACCCGGCCCTGGTCTCGTCCCGTGCGACCAGGACGACCTGGGTGCGGGCCAGCGTGGTCTGGGCGCAGCGACCGGGGCCGAAGGCACGGGGGTGGAGATCCAGGGAACAGCCGTGGGCGAGCAGGTCGCGGGCGCGCGGGCCGCCGACGAGAAGGGTGGTGCGCTGGGCGGAGACGTCCGTGACGGCGACGGCTCCCGGTTCCTCCCCGGCGGCCGTGCGGATCCGGCTCTCCAGGTCCCGCTCGGTGCCCGGCCGGCCCACCACCAGCCACTCGTCGGGGCCGAGCCACACCGCGGTCACCTCCCCCGCGTGCACCACGGTGTCGGGTTCCGGAGGCAGCTGCACTCCCAGGGCCAGTCCCACGGCGTCCGCCGCCGGGCCCTTGGCGTCGAGGCGGACGTTCACCTGGGCCAGGAAGGGGAGTTCGGCCAGCCGGAGCGCGCCCTTGGAGGAGCGGGTCAGGGCGGCCAGGCGGGGTGCGGCGTCGGCCAGGGGGCTGCGCCGTGATGTGGTCGGGGCGGTGTCAGCCATCGCGGCGGGCTCCCTCGGGGTCGTAGAGGACGGGGCTGGCGACGGTCACCGGCAGGAGCTGTCCGCCGACGGGGGCGTAGAGGCGTTCTCCGATGCGGTCCCGGCCGCCCTTGACCAGGGCGAGCGCGAAGGTCCGGCCGAGCGCGGCGCTGCGGTAGCTGGAGGTGACGTGACCGAGCATCGGCACGGGCGGAGCGGGCAGTTCGCTGTCGGCGACCAGGTGCGTGCCCTCCGGGAGGAAGGCGCCCGGGTCGTCGGTGAGGAGGGCGACCAGGTGCTTGCGGTCGGGGCGCGCAGTGTCGGCACGGGCGTGGGAGCGCTTGCCGATGAAGTCGGGCTTCTTCTTCGAGACCGCCCAGCCCATGCCGAGATCCTGGGGGGTGACGGTGCCGTCGGTGTCCTGGCCGACGATCGGGTAGCCCTTCTCGGCCCGCAGCACGTGCATGGTCTCGGTGCCGTACGGGGTGATGCCGTAGGGGGCGCCCGCCTCGTACAGCGCCTCCCAGAGCGCGACCGCGTGCCACGGCGACACGTTGATCTCGTAGGCGAGTTCGCCGGAGAAGCTGATCCGGCACACGCGGGCGTCGATGCCGGCGACGGTGGTATCCCGCCAGGCCATGAACGGGAAGTCGTCGTTGGACACGGCCAGTTCGGGCGCGAGCGAGCCGAGGACCGCACGGGATACGGGGCCGACCAGGGCGACGGTCGCCCAGTGCTCGGTGACCGAGGTGCAGCGCACGCGCAGGTCGGGCCACTCGGTCTGCAGCCACTCCTCCATCCAGTCCAGGACGGCCGCCGCGTTGCCGGTCGTGGTGGTGACCAGGAACCGGTCGGGGGCGAGCCGGATGACCGTGCCGTCGTCGAACACCATGCCGTCCGGGCGGCACATCACGCCGTAGCGGATCATGCCGACCTTCAGGGTGCCCATCATGTTCGTGTAGAGCAGGTCCAGGAAGCGCCCGGCGTCCGGGCCCTGGACGTCGATCTTTCCGAGCGTGGAGGCGTCCATGAAGGCCACGCCCTCGCGGGCGGCGCGGCACTCGCGGAGCACGGCGGTCTCCATGTCCTCGCCGTCCCGCGGGTAGTACCAGGGCCGCTTCCACTGCCCGACGTTCTCGAAGAGCGCGCCGTGCTCGACGTGCCATCCGTGCAGGGCGGTGGTGCGGACCGGGTCGTGCAGCGCGCCCCGGTCGCGGCCGGCGAGAGCGGCGAAGGAGACGGGGGTGTACGGCGGCCGGAAGGTGGGCAGGCCGAGCGCCGAGATGTCCACGCCGAGGAGTTCGGCGACGACTCCGCTCGCCAGGAGGCCACCGGTCTTCCCCTGGTCGTTGGCGGTGCCGGCCGTGGTGTAGCGCTTGGTGTGCTCCACCGAGCGCAGGCCGGCGCCGGTGGCGCGGGTCAGGTCCGCCACGGTGACGTCGCGCTGGAGGTCGACGAAGCGGGGTCCCTCGCCGGGGACGGTGAAGACCGGCATGGGCGGGGTGTACGGCTGTGGGGCCACGGCGGGGAGGGCGGGGGGCTCGGCGGTGTAGCCCTCGGCCTCCACCGCGCGCGTGCCGGCCGCCGTGCCCTGGACGAGGGCCGTGGCGAGGTCGAACACCCCGTTCGCGGCGCCCGCGACCGCCACCGCCTGACGGCAGCCGTCGGGTACGAACGTGCCGAGCACCTCGTCGTGGCGGAGCTTGCCGCCCGCCTGGCTGAACAGGTGCGCGACCGGGTTCCAGCCGCCGGAGACGAGGAGCAGGTCGGCCGTGAACTCCCGCTGTGCGCCGGTGCCTTCGTACGGGGCGACGGTCACGGCGGTGAGACGCTCGCCGCCCGCCGTGCCGGTGACCGCGTGCCCGGGCAGCACCTCGATCCCGGCGGACCGGGCCCGCTCGGCCCACTGGCCCGGTTCGGGCCGGGTGTCGACGATCGCGGCGATGCCGACTCCGGCCGCCGCCAGGTCGAGGGCGGCCGCGTAGGCGCTGTCGTTGGTGGTGAGGACGACGGCCTGCCGGCCGGGGAGCACGGCGTACCGGTTCAGGTAGGTACGGGCCGAGGTCGCCAGCATCACGCCGGGGCGGTCGTTGTCGCCGAAGGCGAGCGAGCGTTCGTGGGCGCCGGTGGCGAGGACGACGTGCCGGGCGCGGATCCGCCAGACGCGTTCGCGGGAGACGTTCGGTGGGGCGTCGGCGCCGAGGTGGGTGGTGCGGCGCTCCACGGCGAGGAGGTGGTTGTCGTCGTAGTGGCCGAAGACGGTGGTGCGGGGCAGGACGCGTACCTCGGGGGCGGCTTCGAGGCGGGCTCGGGTGGCCGCGACCCAGTCGAGGTGCTCGCCGGTGCCGAGGAGGCTGCCGCCGGGCTCGGGCTGGTCGTCGGCGATGATGACGCGGGCGCCGCTGGTGGCCGCCGCCGCGGCTGCCGCGAGGCCGGCCGGGCCCGCGCCGACCACCAGGAGGTCGCAGTGGGCGTGTACGGCGTCGTAGCGGGCCGGGTCGGGGGTGGTGGCGAGGCGGCCCTGACCGGGGAGGCTGGTCGCGACCAGGCCGTCGTGGAGTTCGACGGTGGTGGCGGGGAGCATCGGCTCGGGGAACGGGGCCTCGATCTGGACGACCGCGTTGGGTTCTTCGACGCCTGCGGAGAAGATGCCGCGGGGGCGGCCGAGCTTGATGCTGGTGGCGGCCCGGACGACGCCGTTGGCGAGGAGGGCGGAGGCGAGGGTGTCGCCTCGGTAGCCCTGGTACTCGGTGCCGTCGAAGGTGAAGGTGAGGGGGCTGGTGCGGTCGATGCGGCCGCCGGTGGGGGTGCGGAAGGGGTGGTCGCCCCGCCCGCCCCTGCCCGTCCCGTCCTGAAGGGGCGCTGCCCCTTCCACCCCGCTGGGGGCTGCGCCCCCCGGCCCCCCTTCGGCCTGAACGGCCTCGTCCTCGAACGCCGGACGGGCTGAGACAGAAGGCGTAGGCCGAGAGGGCACCGCCGGACGGGCTGAGAGGGAAGACGTCGGCAGTGAAGGCCCCGCCGGACGCGGCTCACCCGCCCGGTACACCGTCAGGATCTCGTTCGTCGACGTGTCGCGGACCGCGTTGAACCACCGCCGGCAGCCTGCCGTGTGGCTCCAGCGCTCCGCGAACGGGCCCTTCGGGTTGGTGCGGAAGAAGAGGTGGCGGGCCCACTGCTCGTCGGTGAGGGAGGCCGGGTCCTCGGGGTAGGGGACGTGGGCCTGGCCGCCGTAGTGGAACTCGGTCTCGTCGCGGGGCCCGCACCACGGGCAGGGAATGAGCAGCATGGTTGGGCTCCCTAGTGGGCCACCGCGGCCGCGCCGTGCTCGTCGACGAGCGCGCCGGTGGTGAAACGGTCGAGCGAGAAGGGGGCGTTGAGGTGGTGAGGGCTGTCGTGGGCGATGGTGTGGGCGTAGACCCAGCCGACGCCCGGGGTGGCCTTGAAACCGCCGGTTCCCCAGCCGCAGTTGAGGTAGAGGTTCTCCACCGGGGTGAGGCCGACGATGGGCGACGCGTCGGGGCTGACGTCGACGATGCCGCCCCAGGTGCGCAGCACGTGGGCGCGCGCGAAGACCGGGAAGAGTTCGAGGGCCGCCGCCATCTGCTCCTCGATGATGTGGAACGCGCCGCGCTGGGTGTACGAGTTGTACGCGTCGATGCCCGCGCCCATCACCAGCTCGCCCTTGTGCGCCTGGCTGACGTACACGTGTACCGCGTTGGACATGACGACGGTCGGGTGGACGGGCTCCAGGAGTTCGGAGACCAGGGCCTGGAGCGGGTGGCTCTGGAGGGGGAGTTCGATGCCCGCCATGGCGGCCAGGACCGAGGTGTGGCCGGCCGAGCAGAGGGCCACCTTGCCTGCCGCGATCGGGCCGAGGGTCGTCTGCACGCCGACGACCCGGCCGCCCACCACGTCCAGCCCGGTGACCTCGCAGTTCTGGATGATGTCGATGCCGGCCGCGTCCGCGGAACGGGCGAAGCCCCAGGCGACGTAGTCGTGCTTGGCGATGCCGGCGCGGGGCTGGTAGGTGCCGCCGAGCACCGGGTAGCGCACGTCGGGTGAGGTGTTGACGATCGGGCAGACCTCTTTGACGCCGTCCGCGTCGAGCCACTCGGCGTCGACGCCGTTGAGGCGGTTGGCCTCGACCCGGCGGACGCTGTCGCGGACGTCCTGGAGGCTGTGGGCGAGGTTCAGGACGCCGCGCTGGGAGAAGAGGATCGGGTAGTCGAGTTCCTCCTCCAGTCCCTCCCAGAGTTTCAGCGCGTGTTCGTAGATGCCGGCGCTCTCGTCCCACAGGTAGTTGGAGCGGATGATCGTGGTGTTGCGGGCCATGTTGCCGCCCGCGAGCCAGCCCTTCTCCAGGACGGCCACGTTGGTGATGCCGTGGTTCCTGGCGAGGTAGTGGGCCGTGGCGAGGCCGTGTCCGCCGCCGCCGACGATGACGACGTCGTACGACCGCCCGGGCTCGGGGGTGCGCCAGAGGAAGTCCGGGTGGTCGGGGAGGTCGGCGCCTGGGGTGCGGGGGCTCATCGGACGTCTCCGTCGTGCGAGAGGTGCGGGTAGAGCGGGTGCTTGGCGGCTAGCGCCTCGGTGCGGGCGCGCAGGGCGGCGAGGTCCGGCTCGGGCTGGAGGGCGAGCGCGATGACGTCGGCCACCTCGGCGAAGTCCTCCGCCGTGAAGCCCCTGGTGGCCAGTGCGGGGGTGCCGATGCGCAGGCCGGAGGTGACCATCGGCGGGCGCGGGTCGAAGGGGACGGCGTTGCGGTTGACGGTGATGCCGATCTCGTGGAGCAGGTCCTCCGCCTGGCGGCCGTCCAGCGGGGACTCCCGCAGATCGACCAGGACCAGGTGGACGTCCGTGCCGCCGGTCAGCACCCGCACTCCGGCCGCGGCCGCGTCGGGCCGGGTCAGCCGCTCGGCGAGGAGACGGGCACCTGCCAGGGTGCGGGCCTGCCGCTCGGCGAACTCCGGGGTTGCCGCGACCTTGAACGAGACGGCCTTCGCCGCGATGACGTGCTCCAGCGGGCCGCCCTGCATCCCGGGGAACACCGCCGAGTTGATCTTCTTGGCGAGGTCGGCGTCGTTGGTGAGGACGACTCCGCCGCGCGGGCCGCCGAGGGTCTTGTGCGTCGTGGTGGTGACCACGTGGGCGTGCGGGACGGGGCTAGGGTGCAGCCCCGCCGCCACCAGGCCCGCGAAGTGCGCCATGTCGACCATGAGCAGGGCGCCCACCTCGTCGGCGATCCGGCGGAAGACCGCGAAGTCCAGCTGTCTCGGGTACGCCGACCAGCCGGCGATGATCATCTTCGGGCGGTGTTCCTTGGCCAGCCGCTCCACCTCGTCCAGGTCCACGAGGTTGTCGGTCTCGGAGACGTGGTAAGGCACGACGTCGAGCATCTTGCCGCTGTAGTTGAGGCGCATACCGTGGGTGAGGTGGCCGCCGTGCGCGAGGTCGAGGCCGAGGATCGTGTCGCCGGGCTTGAGCAGGGCGAAGAAGACGGCGGTGTTGGCCTGGGCGCCCGAGTGCGGCTGCACGTTGGCGAACCCGGCCCCGAAGAGGGACTTGACCCGTTCGATCGCCAACCGCTCGGTGACGTCGACGTGTTCGCAGCCGCCGTAGTAGCGGCGGCCGGGATAGCCCTCCGCGTACTTGTTCGTCGCGACCGAGCCCTGCGCCTCCATCACGGCGACGGGCGCGAAGTTCTCGGAGGCGATCATCTCCAGGGTGGACTGCTGCCGGTTCAGTTCGGCACTGAGCGCGGCATGGACCTCGGGGTCCAGCTCGGCCAGGGGTGTGTTCAGCGCGTTCATGCTGGTTCCGCGATCCTTTCGACGACCTCAGCGCCCCGAAGGGGCGCGGGGAACTGCGCGACCAGCCACGACGAGCCCGCAGCCGACCCACGACACCACACGAATCCCTCACCCACGGAGACGACTCATCGCCGGATCGAACAGCGGCTCCTCGGCCACGACCGCCTCCACACGCTGGTCGAAGTACCCGATCTGCACACTCGTCCCCGGCACCGCGAGCTCCGCCGGCAGCCACGTGTAAGCGATCCCCTTGCCGATCGTGTAGCCGTAGGCCGCGCTGGTCACGTAACCCACAGCACGCTCACCGTCGTAGACCGGCTCCTTGCCCATCACGACGGCCCGCGGGTCGTCGATCGTGAGGCAGCTCAGCCGGCGCCGCACAGCCGCCTTGCGCCGCTCCAGCGCGGCCTTCCCGACGAAGTCGCCCTTGTCGAGCCTGACGGCGAAGCCGACGCCGGCCTCGTAGGGGTCGTGCTCGTAGGTCATGTCGGTGCCGAAGGAGCGGTAGCCCTTCTCCAGGCGGAGGCTGTTGAAGGCACCGCGGCCGGCGATGATCCCGCCGAGCGGCTCGGCCGCCTGCCAGAGGGTGTCCCAGAGCTTCGCGCCCTGGTCGGCGGTCGTGTACAGCTCCCAGCCGAGTTCGCCGACGTACGACAGCCGCATCGCCGTGACCGGCACCGAACCGATGTAGGCGCGCTTGGCGCGGAAGTACTTGAGGCCCTCGTTCGAGAAGTCCGCGTCGGTGAGCGGCTGGAGGACCTCGCGGGCGAGGGGGCCCCACAGGCCGATGCAGCAGGTGCCGGGGGTGATGTCACGCACCTGGACCCTGCCGTCGGCCGGGAGGTGACGGGTGAACCAGTCGAGGTCGAGGTTGCCGTTGGCGCCGACCTGGAAGAGGTCGCGGGCGAGGCGGGCGACGGTGATGTCGCTGCGGATGCCGCCGTCGTGGTCGAGCAGCAGCGTGTACGTCACCGAGCCGACGGACTTGGCGACCTTGCCGGTGACCAGGCCCTCAAGGAAGTCCGCGGAGCCGGGGCCGCTGACCTCCAGGCGCTTGAGGGCGGTCATGTCGTACATCGCGACGGTCTCGCGGGTGGCCTGGGCCTCGGCGCCGACGATCGGCGACCAGTAGCGGGCGGCCCAGTCGTTGGGGGTGGGGATCGAACGGCCTTCGAGCAGGCCCGCGTTCACCTCGTACCACTGGGGGCGCTCCCAGCCGTTCGCCTCCAGGAAGAACGCGCCGTGTTCCCGCTGCCGGGCGTGGAAGGGGCTGGTGCGGATCGGACGCGGTTTCCCGGACGGCTGGAGGGGGTGGAGGATGTCGTAGACCTCGACGAAGTTCTGGCAGTCGCGGGCCAGCACGTACTCCGGGGAGAGCTGGTGCGGCTCGAAGCGGTTGACGTCGCACTCGTGGAGGTCGAACGAGGAGCAGTGGCCGTCGACCAGCCATTCGGCGACCGCGCGGCCGACGCCCGCGGAGTGGGTGACCCAGACGGCCTCGGCGACCCAGAAGCCCTTGACGTCCGGGGACTCGCCGAGCAGCGGGTAGCCGTCGGTGGTGAAGGAGAACAGGCCGTTGATGCCCTCCTCGACCTTGGCCTCGCGGGTCGCGGGGAGGAGCGACTGGGTCTCGGTCCAGGCGTCGGCGAAGTCGTCCTCGGTGAACTTCAGGACCGACGGCATCTGGTCGGCCTCGTCCACGGAGAGGATGTCGTCGGCGGAGACCGGCATCGGGCGGTGGCCGTAGTAGCCGATGCCGAGGGCGTCGAAGCGGTCTCGGTAGTAGAGGTCGGCGTCCTGGTGGCGCAGGATCGGGCGGACCGCCTCCTCGGTCTGGCCGGCGAGGGCGGGGACGGGGCCGGTCCAGGCGAGCTGGTGGGCGAGCGGGGTGAGCGGGAGGTTCATGCCGACCATGCGGGCGATCTTCGGGCCCCAGATGCCCGCGCAGCAGACGACGATGTCGGCGGGGATCTCGCCCTGGTCGGTCACCACCGCGGTGACGGCGCCTTCGCTCTGCCGGATGTCGAGGACCTCGTGGCGGGCGAGGAAGCGGACGCCGCGCTCGGTGGCCCGGCGGATCTGGGCCTCGACGGCGAGGACGGCCTTGGCGAGGCCGTCGGTGGGGACGAGGAGGCCGCCGAGGACCCGGTCGGGGTTGACCAGCGGGTGCTGTTCGACGCACTCCTCGGGGGTGAGGATGCGCGCCTCGATGCCCCAGGACGTGATCCAGCCGTGCCGGCGGTGGAGCTCGGCGAGGCGCTCGGGGGTGGTGGCCACTTCGAGGCCGCCGACCTGGAGGAAGCAGGGCTTGCCGTCGACGTCGAGGGAGCAGAACTTCTCGACGGTGTAGCGGGCCAGCTCCGTCATCGTCTTCGAGGGGTTCGTCTGGAAGACCAGGCCGGGGGCGTGTGAAGAGGAGCCCCCGGTGGCCGGGAGGGGGCCCTGGTCGACCACGGTCACCTCGGTCCAGCCGCGTGCGGAGATCTCGTCCGCGAGGGCCGCTCCCACGACTCCCGCTCCGATGATGACCACTCGGGGTCCCGCCATCGCCCAACCTCCGAACTTGAGACCGGTGCAGTTGCTTCGTACGCAACGTGATTCAGGCTGCGCAACTCAATGTGCCCGCCTCCGAGGAGGGGTGTCAAGGGGGTGGTGACCCAGCGGAACACCCCGCGGGACACCGCGGAGAAGGCCCCGGCGGCGGCCGGAGAACGGCAACGCCCGGCGGGCGGCGCGCACAGCTGCGCACCGCCCGCCGGGCGTCCCGGAACTACCCTTTTCGGCGGCCCTCGCTACTTCAGCCAGGCAGCGACCTTGTCGGGGTTGGCGTCGACCCACTTCTTCGCGGCGGCGTCGTCGGACAGTTTGTCCACGGCGATCGACTTGGCCACTTCGTTCTGGTCGTCGTTCGTCCAGTTGAAATTCTTCACCAGGTTGTAGGCGGGGCTGCCGGACTTGGCGAACTTCGCGCTGACGATCTTGTCCAGGTTGTAGTCGGGGTAGTCGCAGGCGACCTTCGCCGGGTCGGCGTCACAGCCCGTCGTGTACTTGGGCAGATTGACCCTGACGAGCTTGACCTCGGAGAAGAACCACTGCGGCGAGTAGAAGTAGCCGATGAACGCCGTCTTGTTCTTCTCCGCCTGCCGGAAGGACTGGATCAGCGAGGTCTCGCTGCCTCCCTGCACGACCTTGAAGTTCAGCTTGAGGTTCTTCACCAGCGCCTCGTCGTTGGTGACGTACGACGGGTCGCCGTCCAGCAGCTGGCCCTTACCGCCCGACTCGGAGGTCTTGAAGAGCGAGGCGTACTTGTTGAGGTTCTTCCAGTCGGTGATGTCCGGGTACTTCTGCACCATCCACGGCGGCACGAACCAGCCGATGACGCCCTTGTTCCCGGTCTGACCGGCTTCCACCGCCGTCTTCTGCTGGGTGATGTACTTCTTCTTCAGGTCCTCGTGGCCCCAGTTCTCGAGGACGGCGTCGATCTCGCCGGTTCCGAAGCCCTGCCAGGCGACCTGCTCCTTGAGATTCTTCTTGACGACCGTACAGCCGAGCTTCTTCTCGGCGACGTACGCGACGACCGCCGCGTCGGCCTCGTAGCCCACCCAGGGGTTGACCGCGAGGTTGAACGTGCCGCACTTTCCGGAGCTGCCGCCCGAGCTGCCCGAGCCCGAGGAGGTGTCGCCGACCTTCGCCCCGCCGCAGGCGGTGAGGGTGAGGCCGAGGACAGCCAGGCCGGCCGCGCCGGCTCGCCAGTGTTGTGCCATGGTGTCGAGCTCCTTATGCCCTGGTGCGTCGTGCCGCAGCCTGAGTGATCCGGTCGAACATGACTCCGAGCAGTACGATGGCGAGCCCCGCCGCCAGCCCCTTGCCGTACAGCTCGCTCTGCGAAAAACCGGCCACGACGTCGTAGCCGAGGGCGCCGGCCCCTACCAGGCCGCCCACCACAACCATCGACAGCACGTAGATCAGGCCCTGGTTGGTCGCGAGGGTCAGGGCGCTGCGTGCCATCGGCAGCTGGACCTTGGTGATGATCTGCCAGGTGTTGCACCCGGCCGAGGTGGCCGCTTCCACGGTGGGCGCGGACACGTTCCGCACCCCGTCCGCGATGATCTTGACGGCGACGGGTGCCGCGTAGACGACGGCCGCGACGATCGCCGTGAAGCGGGTGGCGCCGAAGAGCGCCAGGAACGGTACGAGATAGACGAACGGCGGCATGACCTGCGCCGCGTCCAGGGTGGGCCGGATCAGCCGGTCCACCAGCATGCTGCGGCCCATCCACACGCCGAAGACGACGCCGACCAGCATCACCAGGACGGTGGCCACTGCGGTGGAGGCGAGGGTGGTCATGCTGTCCGACCAGAGTCCGGTGCCGACCAGCAGACCGACGCACACGGCCACGGTCACCCCGGCCCGCCAGCCGCCGAGGACCGCGCCGAGCCCGACCAGGACGGCGCCGACCAGCCACCACGGGGAGTCGGTGAGCAGGGTCTGGAAGGGGTTGAGCAGGCCGTTGGTGAGGGCGTCCCGCAGGGCGTTGGTGAGGCCCGAGAGATGGTCCTGCAGCCAGGTGGTCGCGGTGTCGGCCGCGCTCGCGATGTGGCTGCCGACGGTGCCGTCACCGGGGAACTCGGCCGCCCAGACGTAGGTGTGGGAGAGGTAGACCAGGACGACGGCCGCCACCCCGCCCGCCCCGAGCAGCGGACGGCGCCACTTCACGAACCACCCGCCCGAGCGGCGGGTCCCGGTGCGGGCGGCGGCCGCCGTGGTGACCCGGTCGAGGACGATCGCCATCACGACGATGGCGAGGCCGGCGTTGAAGGCGGTGCCGACGTCGAGCGACTGCAGCGCCTGGACGACGGTCTCGCCGAGGCCGGGCGCGTTGATCAGGGCGGCGATGGTCACCATGGCCAGGGCGGCCATGATGGTCTGGTTGACGCCCATGACGACCGTGCGCTTCGACATCGGGAGCAGCACCTTGACCAGTTGCTGCGTGCGGGTGGTGCCGAGCGAGTCGGCCGCCTCGACGGTGGTCTCGGGGACGGAACGGATGGCGTGCGCGGTGATGCGGATGGCGGGCGGGGCCGCGTAGATCACGGTGGTGATCACGGCGGAGGCGCCGCCGATCAGGAAGATCAGGGTCAGCGGGGCCAGGTAGACGAAGGTCGGCATCGTCTGCATGAAGTCCAGGAACGGCGTCGTGATTCGGTTGAACCGGTCGGAGAGCCCCGCCCACACGCCGAGCGGGATACCGATGAGAAGGGCCACCATGACCGCCGACAGGGTCAGCGCCAGGGTGTCCATGCTCTCCTGCCACAGGCCCTGGAGCCCGAAGAAGGTGAAGCCTGCGACGGTCAGCAGGGCGACCCGCCAGTTGCCCACGGCCCAGGAGACGTAACCGGCGAGGCCGACGACGCCGAGCCAGCCGATCTGCGGGACCGGGCGGCCGTCGGCGGGCTGGGAGATCAGCGACTGGACGAAGGTGACCAGGTTGTCGATGACCAGCCGGATCTCGTTGAAGAAGTACAGGAAGAGCGGGTTGGAGTTGCGGTTGGCGCCGATGCTGTCGTTGACGTCGTTCAGCCAGCGGTGCAGACCGGTGAGGTCGGCGGCGGCCAGGGTCAGCGTCTGCCGGCCCCGGAACGCGGCGAAGAGCACCAGCCAGACGACCAGGATCGCCGCCACCACCATCGGGCGGCTGACCTTCCTGCGTAGCGTCGCGACCGGCGCGGTCGCGTCGGCGACGGCGGCCATCAGGCGCCGCCGTCCTGCCCGGCGACGACGGCGAGGATCTCCTCGTCGCCGACGATGCCGAGCAGCTTGCCGTTCTCGACGACCTTGACCGGCTTCTCGGCGGCGAGGACCACCCGCGTCGCCTCGCGGACGACGACGTCCGGGCCCAATTCCGGTCCGTCGAGGGCGTCTTCGGGTTCTGCGGGCCGCATGATCCAGCGCAGGGTGAGGACGTCGCCGCGCGGCACGTCCTTGACGAAGTCCCGTACGTAGTCGTCGGCCGGGGCGCCCACCAGCTCGTCGCCGGTGCCGCACTGGACCATCTTGCCGTCCCGCATGATCAGGATGCGGTCGCCGAGCTTCAGGGCCTCGGAGAGGTCGTGGGTGATGAACACCATGGTTTTGCCGACCTCGTGGTGCAGGCGGATGACCTCGCTCTGCATGTCGCGGCGGATCAGCGGGTCGAGTGCGGAGAACGGCTCGTCGAAGAAGAGGACGTCGGGGTCGCCGGCCAGCGCCCTGGCCAGACCGACCCGCTGCTGCATACCGCCGGAGAGCTGGTCGGGGTAGGAGTTCTCGTAGCCGGCGAGGCCCACCAGTTCGACGGTCTCCATCGCGCGCTTCACGCGGTCGGCCCGGCTCATGCCCCGGATCTCCAGGCCGAAGGCCACGTTGTCGACGACCTTGCGGTGCGGCAGCAGGCCGAAGTGCTGGAAGACCATGGAGAACTTGCTGCGCCGCAGCTCCCGCAGCCGCCGGGCGTCGGCGTCCCGGATGTCCTCGCCCTCGAAGACGATCTCGCCGGCGGTGGGTTCGATCAGCCGGGTCAGACATCGCACCAGGGTGGACTTGCCGGACCCGGACAGGCCCATGACGACGAAGACCTCGCCGGGCGACACCTCGAAGTTGACGTCCCGCACGGCGGCGGTGCAGCCGGTGCGGTCCATCAGCTCGCGGCGGGTGAGCCCGCACAACTCCTCGGAGCCCGGGACCTCGTCGGCCTTGGGCCCGAACACCTTCCACAGCCGGCGCACGGAGATGACCGGGGTGCGGTCCCGGGGTTCCTCGGACGTGTCGCGCCGCTGCGACGCCTCGGTCTGGGCTGGGGGCATGGTGGGGACCTTTCTTCGGCGTCAGCCGCGGAACCAGTGCTGCGGCCGGGGTTGGATGTTCTGCCAGACGTGCTTGGGCTCTCGGTACTCGTCCAGGCCGGTCGGTCCCAGCTCGCGGCCCACGCCCGAGTGCCCGAAGCCACCCCATTCCGCCTGCGGCACATAGGGGTGGTAGTCGTTGATCCAGACGGTGCCGTGGCGCAGCCTGCGGGCGACCCGCTGGGCCTTGCCCGCGTCCTGTGTCCAGACGGCTCCGGCGAGGCCGTACTCCGTGTCGTTGGCGATGCGGACGGCGTCGTCCTCGTCCCGGAAGCGTTCGACGGTGAGCACGGGTCCGAAGGACTCCTCGTGCACCACGCGCATGTCCTGGCCGCACTCGTCGAGGACGGTGGGCGGGTAGTAGAAGCCGTTCGCGAGCGCCGGGTCGTCGGGGCGGCTGCCGCCGCAGCGCAGTACGGCGCCCTCGGCGAGCCCGGCGGCGACGTACGCCTCGACCTTCTCGCGGTGCTGCGCGGAGATCAGTGCTCCGGTCTCGGCCTCGGGGTCGAAAGGGCCGCCCAGGCGGATGAGCCGAGCCCGGCGGACGATCTCGTCGACGAAGGCGTCGTGGATCGAGTCCTCGACGATCAGCCGGGCGCCGGCCGAGCAGACCTGCCCGGAGTGCAGGAAGACGGCGGTGAGCGCGAAGTCGACGGCCGTGTCGAAGTCGGCGTCGGCGAAGACCACGTTGGGGTTCTTGCCACCGAGTTCGAGGGCGACCTTCTTCACCGTGGCGGCGGCGGTGGCCATGATCCGCTTGCCGGTCTCCAGCCCGCCGGTGAAGGACACCATGTCGACGGCGGGGTCCTCGGCGAGCGCGGCGCCGGCCTCGGGCCCCGCGCCGAGCACCAGGTTGCCGACACCGGGCGGGAGTCCCGCCTCCTCCAGCGCCTTCAGCAGCAGGATCGAGGTGGAGGGGGTCAGCTCGCTGGGCTTCAGGACGAACGTGTTGCCCGCGACCAGGGCGGGCGCGACCTTCCAACTGGCCTGCAGCAGCGGGTAGTTCCAGGGGGTGATCAGTCCGCAGACGCCGACGGGTTCGTAGCCGACGCGGCTGAGCGCGTCGTCGCGGCCGGTGTCGATCACCCGTCCTGCGCTGGTGCCGGCGATGCCGCCGTAGTAGCGGAGGCAGGAGACGACGTCGGCGATGTCGTACTCGCTCTCCACCAGGCGCTTGCCGGTGTCCAGGGACTCGGCGCGGGCGAACTCCTTGGCGTCGCGCTCGATGATGTCGGCGGTGCGCAGCAGCAGGGCGCCGCGCTCGCGCTCGGGGGTGTGCGGCCAGGGCCCCTCGTCGAAGGCGCGCCGGGCGGCGGCGATCGCGGCCTCCGCGTCGGGGCGGGTCGCCTCGGAGACCGTCGCGACGAGGGTGCCGTCCGCCGGACAGCGGATCTCACGGTGGCCGCCGGCCACCGCCGCGCGCCATTTTCCATCCACATACAGATCTGCCACGGCCGCGCCCTTCGAGCCCGAATTCGTTGCGCATTGTGCATTGGATTGCTTTTGGTGGAACACCCTGACCGAATGTACTGACACCCGTCAAGGGCTCGCGTATCCCGATTCGGCCGCGAAAACGGCACGCCTCGGGAGTGGGTCAGCCGCCGAGGCGGTCCAGCAGCGCACGGCGCCACCGCTCCGTCTCGGCAACCTGGTTGAAGGTGAACAGATGGAGGCCCGCCACGCCCGCCGACGGTGCGGTGAGTGCCGCCGCGGCCTGGGTGAGCAGCCGCTGCGGGTCGTAGCCGCCGGGTGCCGCGAAGCGCAGGAACCAGGAGGCGTGCCTGGTGAGGAAGCGGGTCGACTCCCCCACCCCGATCTTCGTCGCCATGGACAGCAGCTTGGCCCGCTGGACGGGCCCGGCGACGCCGACGTACACGGGCAGGGTGACGTCACGGCGCCGGATCCGGGTGAGCCAGTCGCCGAGCACGCGCGCGTCGAAGCAGAGGTTGCTGACGATGTAGGTGGCGTGCGCCCGCTTGTCCCACATCGCCTGGATGGTGAGGTCGTCGTGGATGAGGGGATGGCTCTCCGGATAGCCGGTGATCCCCGTCTCCCTGAAGGGTCTGCCCATCTCGGTCAGCCGGCGCAGCACCGGCAGCGCTCCCTCGTACGTCCCGGCGGGCGGATCGGCGTCGCCCGCCGGGACGAAGAGGTCGTCGACGCCCGCCGCGCACAGCCGCTCCGTGACGTCCTTCAGATGGGTGTCGTCGCGCAGCAGCCGGGCGGGGACGTGCGGGACGGCACGGTAGCCGTGCGCCGCGAGCCGCTCGGTGAGGTCGAGGGTCGGTTCCAGGCCCTTGACCGGCGACGCCGTGACCGTGACCACGACGTCGCGGGGCACATGGGCGAGCACCTTCTCCTCGGTCGCCCTGGCCGGCAGCACCTCGTAGCGGACACGGGCCAGCAGCGCCCGCAGCGCCTCGGCGCCCATGGCCTACCCGGCCTGCTTCTGGGCGTCGCGGTGCCGGTAGTACACGGCCTTCGACGGGGGCAGCGGTTCCTTGCCGAGGATGAGATCGGCCGCCTTCTCGGCGATCATCATCACCGGGGCGTAGATGTTGCCGTTGGTGACGTACGGCATCACCGAGGCGTCCACCACGCGCAGTCCCTCCACGCCGTGCACCCGCATGCTCGTCGGGTCGACGACGGACATCTCGTCGGTGCCCATCTTGCAGGTGCAGGACGGGTGCAGGGCGGTCTCGCCGTCCTTGGCGACCCAGGCGAGGATCTCCTCGTCCGTCGCCACGGACGGGCCGGGTGAGATCTCCCCGTCGTTGTAGGGGGCGAGGGCGGGCTGGTTGAGGAGCTCGCGGGCGACCCTGATCGCCTCGACCCACTCGCGGCGGTCCTGCTCGGTGGAGAGGTAGTTGAAGCGCAGGGCCGGGTGTTCACGCGGGTCCTTGCTCCGGATCTTCACCGAGCCGAGGGCGTCGGAGTACATGGGCCCGACGTGGACCTGGTAGCCGTGGCCGCCGGCGGGCACCGAGCCGTCGTAGCGGACCGCGATGGGCAGGAAGTGGAACATCAGGTTGGGGTAGTCCACGTCGTCGTTGCTGCGGCAGAAGCCGCCGGCCTCGAAGTGGTTCGTCGCGGCCGGGCCCTTGCGGAACAGCCACTGCAGGCCGATGAAGGGGGCCCGCCACTTGGCCAGGTACGGCTGGACGGAGACGGGCTGCTTGCAGGCGTACTGGATGTACACCTCCAGGTGGTCCTGGAGGTTCTCGCCGACGCCCGGCAGGTCGTGGACGACGTCGATGCCGAGGGCGCTGAGCTCCTTGGCGTTGCCGACGCCGGAGAGCTGGAGCAGTTGCGGGGAATTGATCGCGCCGCCGCAGAGGATCACTTCCTTGGCGCGGACCTGCTGAAGGGCGCCCTTGCCGCGCTGGAACTCGACGCCGACCGCCTTCTTGCCCTCGAAGAGGACGCGGGTGACCAGGGCGCGGGTCCTCACGGTCAGGTTGGGGCGCTTCCTGGCGGGCTTGAGGTACGCCTTCGACGCGGACAGGCGGCGGCCGCGGTGCACGTTGCGGTCGAACTTGGCGAAGCCCTCCTGCCGGTAGCCGTTGACGTCGTCGGTGGGCGCGTAGCCGGCCTCCTCGGTCGCCTTGAGGAAGGCGGAGAAGAGCGGATTGGTGGCCGGACCGCGCTCCAGGACCAGAGGGCCGTCGTGGCCGCGGAACTCGTCGTCCGGGTCGGCGGCGAGACAGTTCTCCATCCGGCGGAAGTACGGCAGGCAGTGGGCGTAGTCCCAGGTCTCCATGCCGGCGTCGGCGGCCCAGCGCTCGTAGTCCATGGGGTTGCCGCGCTGGAAGATCATGCCGTTGATGCTGCTGGAGCCGCCGAGCACCTTGCCGCGGGCGTGGTAGATGCGGCGGCCGCCCATCTCCGGCTCGGGCTCGGACTCGTACTTCCAGTCGTAGAAGCGGCTGCCGATGGGGTAGGTCAGCGCCGCCGGCATGTGGATGAAGACGTCCCACGGGTAGTCGGGGCGGCCCGCCTCGAGCACCAGCACCCGGTGACCGGGGTCGGCCGAGAGCCGGTTCGCCAGTGCGCTGCCGGCCGAGCCGCCGCCGACGATGACGAAGTCGTACTGCAAGGGAGCCATGGTGCCTCGTCTCGCTCGCGCCGTCGATTGCGCGGCATGCTAGTACGGGTATCGCTATACGCACCAGGTTGCGAACAACGCAACTTGTAAGATCTTTGTTCACATCGCGTTACTTGGAGCGTGTTGTTTACTGCGCGTATAGTTTCGCTATGAGCAACTTCAGTCCGGATACCGAAACGAACGGCTCATCTTCCGGCGGCGTGCAGTCCGTCGACCGCGCCATCAGCGTCCTGGAGATCCTGGCCCAGCGCGGCGAGGCGGGAGTGAGCGAGGTGGCCGCCGAGATCGATGTTCACAAGTCGACCGCGTTCCGGCTGCTCGGCGCCCTGGAAGCGCGCGGTCTCGTGGAGCAGTCGGGCGAGCGGGGCAAGTACTCGCTCGGCTTCGGCATCGTACGCCTGGCCGGCGCCGTGACGGGACGCATCGACGTCACCCAGCAGGGCCGGGTGGTGTGCGAGCGGCTGGCCGAGGAGATCGGCGAGACGGTCAACATCGCGGTGATGCAGGAGCACTACGCGATCAACCTCTACCAGGTCCGCGGCGCGGCCGCCGTCAGCGCGCACAACTGGGTCGGCCAGCTGACCCCGCTGCACGCCACCTCCAGCGGCAAGATCATGCTGGCCCACGTGCCCGCCAAGGAGCGTGCCGCGCTGATCTCGGAGGGGGGTCTGAAGAAGCTGACCCCGCACACCATCTCCTCGAAGGCGAAGCTGGAGACGAACCTCGCCGAGGCCCGGGAGCGCGGGTACGCCTGGACGCTGGAGGAGCTGGAGATCGGGCTGCACGCCATGGCCGCGCCGATCCGGGACCGGGACGGTGTGGTCATCGCCTCGATCAGCGCCTCCGGTCCGTCCTACCGGTTCACCGAGGAGCGCATGCACGAGCTGGCCCCGGTGCTGGTGAAGGGCGCGGAGGAGATCAGCCACCGCATGGGGTACCTGGGCTGAGCACCCCCGGAACGGCCGCCGTACGGCCCGCGTCCGCCCCGCCCGCGCGGGCCGCGGGCGTCACTCCGGCTGCCGGGTGCCGAGCCGATCGTGGACCCAGTCGTGGAAGGCGCCGATGTGGTGCTCGCTGGGCACCAGCACCCCGCCCTTGGCGTACAGCCGTGAGCTCATGCCGGGCTGCGTGCGCTCGCAGGCCTCGAAGTCCTGGCGGTTGACCCGGTCGAAGAGCTCCACGGACCGGCTGACGTCCTTGCCGGTCTCGACGACGTGCGGGAGGTAGAGCCAGTCGCACTCGACGATGGTGCGGTCGACGGCCACCGGGTACATCCGGTGGAAGATCACATGGTCCGGCACCAGGTTGATGAACACCTGCGGTTTCACGGTGATCGCGTAGTACCGCCGGTCCTGGTCCGCCGAGACCCCCGGAATGCGGTCGAGTCCCTCGGAGCCGTCGACGGTGAAGCCCTGGACCTCCGCGCCGAACTCGGCGCCGTGGCCGACGTAGTACTGGGCCGCGTAGCCGTCGGCGAACTCGGGCAGCACCTCGGTGAGTTCGGGGTGGATGGTGGCGCAGTGGTAGCACTCCATGAAGTTCTCGACGATGAGCTTCCAGTTCGCCCGGACGTCGTAGACGATCCGCCTGCCGACGGCGAGGTCCTCGACGCCGTAGCGTTCGATCGACTCGACGTCGCCCAGCCGCTCGACCGCCGCCCCGATCACGTCCTCCTCGAAGGACGGCGGGTTCTCCGCGAGGCACACCCACACATAGCCGAGCCACTCCCGGACGGCCACGCCCACCAGGCCGTACTCGGTGCGGCCGACGTCGGGCATCTTGGTGAGGTTGGGCGCGGCGACCAGCTTGCCGTCGAGGCCGTAGGTCCAGGCGTGGTACGGGCACTGGAAGGCACGGGCGACCTCGCCGGTCTCCTCGGTGCAGAGCTTGGCGCCGCGGTGCCGGCAGACGTTGAAGTAGGCGCGGATCGACCGGTCCCGGGCCCGGGTGACGAGGATGCTCTCGCGGCCCACGTCGACGGTGCGGAAAGCGCCGGGCTTCGGCAGATCGGCCGCGCGGGCGACGCAGAACCACATCGTCTCGAAGATGCGCTCCTGCTCCTGGGCGAAGATCCCGGGATCGGTGTAGGCGGAGCCGGGGAGGGTGGCGATCAGGCTGTCCGGCAGGCTGGTCGAGGTCACGGTGCACTCCTCGGAGGACGTCGTGGATCGGTGGGGTGGCGCGGACGCCGGGTCAGGACGCGGCGGAGCCGAACTGCTTGCGCGCACGGGTGAACAGCCGCGGCTGGTTCATCCCGAGCACGGCGACCTGCCGGCCCTCCCGCCGGTACACGGCGAGGAAGCTGCGGTCGTCGGTCGAGCCCTCCTCGACCGTCACGCTGTCGGCCCCGGCGGCGTGGCCGACGAACTGGATCTTCACGCCGTACTGGTCGGACCAGAAGTACGGCGGCCGGGGCGCGCCCGGCTCCCGCGCCCCGTGCGCGAGCAGCGTGGCGACGGCGCTGTCCGGGCGTTCCAGCGCGCCCGTCCAGTGCTCGATCCGGCGATGGGTGCCGGTGTGCGGGTCGTACCAGTTGGCGCAGTCGCCGACGGCGACCACCCCGGCCACGCTGGTGCGGCCGTCGGCGCCGCACTTCACCCCGTTGTCGAGGACGACGCCGGAGCCTGCCAGCCACTCGACGCAGGGGCGCGCCCCGACGCCGACGACGACGATGTCGGCCGGCACGCTGCGGCCGTCCTCGAGGAGCACGCCCTCCACCTGCCGCTCGCCGCTCAGACCCTTGACCCCCACTCCGCACAGCAGCCGTACCCCGTGGTCGGCGTGGAGCGCGGAGACGACGGCGCCCATGGCCTCGCCGAGCGGTCCGGCCAGCGGGGTCGGCGCCGCCTCGATCACGGTGACGTCGAGGCCGAGGGCACAGGCCGTGGAAGCGACCTCGGCGCCGACGAACCCGCCGCCGATCACCACCAGGCGGCCGCCCCGTGCGAGGTCCTCCCGCAGCGCGCGGGCGTCGTCGAGGGTGCGCAGGGTGTGGACGCCCGCGAGGCCCTCCGTGCCGGGCAGGGTACGGGCGGCGGCACCGGTCGCGATGACCACGCCGTCGGCGCGGACCTCCCGGCCGTCGGCGAGACGGATCGCCTGCCGGGTGCGGTCGAGACCGACGGCCCGGGAGCCGAGCAGCCACTCCGCCCCGAGGTCCTCGTCGTCGCGCTCCAGCGCGAGATCCGGCTCGCCGAGGGCGCCGGCCAGGAACTCCTTGGACAACGGCGGCCTGTCGTACGGGCGGTGGGGCTCGTCGCCGACGACGACCAGCCGGCCGTCGTACCCCCGCTGCCGCAGGGAGCGCGCGGCCGACAGTCCGGCCAGCGAGGCGCCCACCACGGCGACGGTCCTCACGCCGCGCCCCCGGCCAGGCGGGCGGAGACGCACGGCGGCAGGTTGGGCGCGTCGGCGGAGAGCCGGACGTAGACCGTTCCGTCCTCCACGACGACCTCGTGGGTGCGGACCGGAAGCTTGGCCGGGGGTGCGTCCACGGCGCCGGTGCGCAGGTCGAACTTGGAGGCGTGCAGGGGGCATTCCACCTCACAGCCCTCCAGCCAGCCGTCGGCGAGCGAGGCGTCCTGGTGGGTGCAGGTGTCGTCGATGGCGAAGAGCTCGCCGTCATCGGTGTGGAACACCGAGACGGGCGGGTCGATGTCGAGCCGGTGGGCCTCGCCTCGCGGCAGATCCGCGAGACGGCACGCGGGAATCATCATGACACCTCGGTGCGTATAGCGAAACGGATTGCGGTTAGCGCAACGCCAGTCTGGGGGCCGCCGCGAAGCGTTGTCAAGAAGTTCACGCGCCGGTTTGCACGGGCGCCGACAGCGCTCCCCCGGGCACGCCGAACCACCCTCGAAAGCAGGCGTGAGCAGGGCGAACAGGCCTGCGTGAAGTGCGGCCACGGCCCTGCCCCGGTGCCGTCACCGGGGCAGGGCCGCTTCGTCGGCGGGGCGGTCAGAAACCGCGGTCGCCCGTCACAGGAGCACCACCGAGCGCAGCACGTCACCGTGGTGCATGCGCTCGAAGGCCTTCTCGACCTCGTCCAGGGCGATGGTCTCGGTGACGAACGCGTCCAGGTCGAGGCGGCCCTGCAGGTACAGGTCGACGAGCATCGGGAAGTCGCGGGAGGGCAGACAGTCCCCGTACCAGGACGACTTGAGCGCCCCGCCGCGGCCGAAGACGTCCAGCAGCGGCAGCTCCAGCTTCATCTGCGGGGTGGGTACGCCGACCAGGACGACGGTGCCGGCGAGGTCACGGGCGTAGAAGGCCTGCCGGTAGGTCTCCGGGCGGCCTACCGCCTCGATGACGACGTCGGCGCCGAAGCCGCCGGTCAGCTCCCGCACCGCGTCGACGGCGTCGGTCTCCTTGGAGTTGACCGTGTGGGTGGCGCCGAGCCCGCGTGCGGTGTCCAGCTTGCGGTCGTCGATGTCGACGGCGATGATCCGCGCCGCGCCGGCCAGCTTCGAGCCGAGGACGGCCGCCGCGCCGACGCCTCCGCAACCGATCACGGCGACACTGTCGCCGCGGCCGACGTCGCCGGTGTTGAGGGCGGCGCCGAGGCCCGCCATCACGCCGCAACCCAGCAGGCCGACGGCCGCCGCCGACGCGCGCCGGTCGACCTTGGTGCACTGTCCGGCCGCGACCAGCGTCTTCTCGGCGAAGGCGCCGATCCCGAGGGCGGGCGAGAGTTCCGTGCCGTCGGTGAGGGTCATCTTCTGCTTGGCGTTGTGCGTGGCGAAGCAGTACCACGGCCGCCCGCGCAGACAGGCCCGGCACTGGCCGCACACGGCACGCCAGTTGAGGATCACGAAGTCACCCGGTGCCACGTCGGTGACGTCGTCGCCGACCGCCTCGACGACCCCCGCCGCCTCGTGCCCCAGCAGGAACGGGAACTCGTCGCTGATGCCGCCCTCGCGGTAGTGCAGATCGGTGTGGCAGACCCCGCAGGCCTCGATCCTGACCAGCGCCTCACCCGGACCGGGGTCGGGCACGACGATGGTCTCCAGGCTGACAGGGGCGCCCTTGCTCCGCGCGACGACGGCACGGACCTGCTGAGACATGGCCACTCCTCGACTGACAGAGGCGGCGAGATGTTGCCCAATACGGCACGCATCTCGTGTTTCGCAACACAGCATCGCGGAGGGCCCCGCGGGGGTCAAGGATCCGTCAGCGGGCCCGCACCGGGCCCGCGTGGGGCCTTCGCCACGTACACAGAGGGGCCGGCATCGCCCGCGCAGGTATCATTTATTCCACTAACACCACAAACCCCCACATCCCGAGTCCGGCACGGATGTGCCCGAGGTGAGGATGCGCGACATCACCTTCGACGGCCGCGGCGAGCTCCCGGAGCCCGGGGGCGAGGCGGAGGCGCTGCTGGACGCGCGGGGCCGGGTGGCGGCCTGGGGTCCGGGCGCCGAGGCGCTGCTCGGTCACCCGGCGCGGGAGGTCCTCGGACGGCGTGCGGACGAACTGCTCCACGACCCCGCCGACGCCCGGCGTCTCGTCCGGCAGTGGGAGGAGGGTGTCCGGCTGGGGCCGCTGGTGCTGCGGCGGCGCGGCGGGGAACCGGTCGAGGTCCAGGTCTGGGCACGCTCCCTCACCGCCGCGGACGGCGAGCAGCGGTGGCTCGTGCAGGCGTCCGACGCGCAGGCGTACCGCACGTACGAATTCGGTCGCGCCCTGTTGCAGGGGCTGTTCACCGACGTCCCCTTCCACATCGACCTCTTCGACACGCGGCAGCGGTTCATCGCCCAGAACCTCGCGCAGCGGCGCGCCGGAGTGTTCCGGGGGACCGAGTACTCCGGGCACACGATGCGTGAGATGGCTCCGCCCGGCCTGCTGGACATCGACGCGCTGGAGGAGCGGCAGCGGCGGGTGCTGGAGACCGGCGAGGCGCTGATCGACACCGAGGTCGTCGGCCATCCCGTACCGGGTTCGCCCGACGACTACGTGTGGTCGGAGTCCATCCTGCCGCTCAGGGACCCGTCCGGGACGGTGATCGCGCTGGCCCATGTGGTCTCCGACGTGACCCAGCGGGTCCGTTCGCGCGAGCGGCTGGTTCTGGCCAACGAGGCCGGCACCCGGATCGGGACGACCCTGGACCTGTGGCAGACGGCCCGGGAACTGGCCGAGGTCGCGGTGCCGTGGTTCGCCGACGTCTGCCATGTCGACCTGCTGGACTCCGTCTTCTCCGACAGCGACGACACGGAGCCGGCCGACGAGGCACGGCCGCGCCACCCGCTGCTGCGCCGGGCCGCGTCCGACGCCGCGACGGCCGAGTTCACGGGCACCGGCGGGGCCCGGGCGGTGCGGGTGGGCGAGCTCGACACGGTGGCGACGGCGCCCGGCTCGCCGTTTCTCGACGCCCTGGCGAAGGGCGAGTCCGTCCTCCTCGCGGACGAGCAACTGCGCCCCGTCACCGCGGATCCCCGCCGGGCACCGGGCGCCGGCCCGGACGTGCACTCCTGGCTGCTGGTCCCCATGCTCGCGCGGGGTGTCGCCCTCGGCACCGCCGTCTTCATGCGCTCGCGCAGCCCCCGCCGGTTCGAGCCCGAGGACGTGCTGCTCGCCGAGCAGATCGTGACCCGCACCGCGGTGTGCGTCGACAACGCCAGCCGCTACCACCGGGAGCGGACGACGGCGCGGACCCTCCGGCGCAGTCTGCTCCCCCAGCGGCTGCCGTCGCCGTCGTCGGTGCGGACCGCCTCCCGCTATCTGCCGGCCAGCGAGCACACCGGGCTGGGCGGGGACTGGTTCGACGTGATCCAGCTGTCCGGGGCACGGGTGGCGCTCGTGGTGGGCGACGTGGTCGGGCACGGTCTGCAGTCGGCGGTCACCATGGGCCGGCTGCGCGGAGCCGTCCGCACCCTCGCGGATCTCGACCTGTCGCCCGTGGAGCTCCTCGCCCACCTGGACGACCAGATGAACCGGTTCCTCGACGAGCGCGGCGACGAGGTGTCCCTGGTGACCGGGGCGACCTGTCTGTACGCGGTGTACGACCCGGTGTCACGGCTGTGCCAGCTGGCGCGTGCCGGGCATCCGCCTCCGGCGGTGGTCTCGGCGGACGGCGCGGTCGACTTCGTGGACCTGCCCGGCGGGCCGCCGCTCGGCCTGGGCGGTGTCGTGTTCGAGGAGCGCGAGATCGCCCTGGCCGACGGGGACCTCCTGGTCCTCTATACGGACGGGCTGCTGGAGTCCCGTGCCCAGGACTTCGAGACCGGGCTGCGCCGGATGCGCGCCACGCTCTCCCGCACCCCCGCGTCGGCCGCCCCGCAGGAGGTGTGCGACACGCTGGTCAGTGATCTGCTGCCGCCGGGCCACCAGGACGACGTGGCCGTCCTGGTGGCCCGGATGAGCGGTCTGGCCCCGGACGCCCATGTCACCTGGGAGATCGAGGCTCAGGGGAGGATGGTCGGCCGGGCGCGGGAGCTGACGGCGCGGCAGCTGGCGCGGTGGGGGCTGGGCGAGGAGTCGTTCACCACCGAGCTGATCGTGAGCGAGCTGGTGACGAACGCCCTGCGGTACGGCGGTGCGCCGATCACGCTGCGGCTGATCCGGGACCGGAGCCTGATCTGCGAGGTCTCGGACGGCAGCAGCACCTCGCCCCATGTGCGGCGCGCCCGGGACACGGACGAGGGCGGACGCGGTCTCTACCTCATCACCCAGCTCACACAGAACTGGGGGACGCGGTACGGCGCGCGGGGCAAGACCATCTGGGCCGAGCAGTCACTGCCCGGCTGACGCGCGCGCCGCGGCGGGGGGCCGGTCGTCGTCCGGGCCGGGTACGACGACGAGGAAGGCGTCCGTGCTGAGGTCCATCACCACGGTCGCCCGTCCGCCCTCGGCCCGGCACCGCGCCGCGTACTCCTCGGCCGGCCACGAGCCCCGGGGAGCCCCGGCGGGAAAACGCTCCAGCACCTTCGCGCCCATAGCGGTCCTGCACCTCCCGAGTCGGTTTTCGCCTTTCCCCGCGGCTGCCCCCGATCGACGCGGACATGCCGGAAACGCCGGAGGGACGCCGGCCGCCGGTCCGTCTTCCGGCCCCGGGGAAGTGGGAGCGTGGGGTCTTCGCAGCATGCCGCCGCACCGCCCCGGAGCAGCCCCATGAACGTCTCGGTCGTCCTGTTCACCGCCGACCTGCGCCTGCACGACCATCCGCCGCTGCGGGCGGCCCTGGACGGCTCGGACGAGGTCGTGCCGCTGTTCGTGCGGGACAGCGCGGTGGACCGGGCCGGTTTCGCCGTGCCCAACCGGCTGGCGTTCCTCGCCGACTGCCTGCGGGATCTGGACGCGGGGCTGCGTGAGCACGGCGGCCGGCTTGTGGTGCGTTCGGGTGAGCTCGTCGAGGAGGTGTGCAAGGTGGCGGCCGAGGCGGACGCCGGCACGGTGCATCTCGCGGCCGACGTCAGCGGGCATGCGCAGCACCGGGAGGAGCGGCTGCGCGGGGCCCTGGAGGCGGACGGCCGGCGGCTGCAGGTCCACGACGCGGTGACCGCGGCGGTCCCGGCCGGCGCGGTCACCCCGGCCGGCTCGGACCACTACGCGGTGTTCACGCCGTACTTCCGGCAGTGGTCACGGCAGCCGCTGCGGACGGCCGTGGCCGCGCCGCGCCGGGTCCGGGTCCCGGACGGGGTCGGCTCGGAGCCGCTGCCGCGCCGCGACCGGCTGTCCGGCGTGTCGGAGGGCCTGGCCGCCGGTGGCGAGGCGGAGGGCCGCAGGCGGCTGACGGCCTGGCTGCGCGCGGGCATCGGGTCGTACGAGGACCGCCACGACGACCTGGCGGGCGACGCGACCTCCCGGCTCTCGCCGCACCTCCACTTCGGGACGCTCTCCCCCGTCGAGCTGGTCCACCGGGCGCGCAAGGCGGGCGGCCCGGGCGCCGAGGCGTTCGTACGGCAGCTCGCCTGGCGGGACTTCCACCGGCAGGTGCTGGCCGCGCGGCCGGCGGCGGCCACGGCCGACTACCGGACGAGACACGACCGTTGGCGCACCGGGCGCGCCGCAGACGAGGACGCCGAGGCGTGGCGTGCGGGGCGCACCGGCTACCCGGTCGTCGACGCGGCGATGCGCCAGCTGCGCCACGAGGGCTGGATGCACAACCGGGGCCGGCTGCTGACGGCGAGCTTCCTGGCCAAGACGCTGTACGTCGACTGGCGGGTGGGCGCCCGGCACTTCCTGGAGCTGCTGGTCGACGGGGACGTGGCGAACAACCAGCTCAACTGGCAGTGGGTGGCGGGCACCGGCACCGACACCCGCCCCAACCGGGTCCTCAATCCGGTGGCCCAGGCCAGGCGTTACGACCCCGACGGCGCGTACGTACGGCGCTGGGTGCCGGAGTTGGCGGGACTGCCGGGGGCGAAGGTGCACGAGCCGTGGAAGCTGGGCGGCCCGGACCGGGCGGCGCTCGGCTATCCGGAGCCGATCGTCGACCTGGCGGACGGCCTCGCCCGGTTCCGGCAGGCCCGGGAGCGCGCCTGAGCGCGCCCGGGAAGGCCGGAGAGCCCGAGAGTGTCCGGGAGGTACACATAAAGAAGAAATAAGAGCAGAATGCACTGTAGCGGCGTATACCGCACGCACCAGACGCGGTCAGGCCTGCAAGTCAAAGGAGACGAGTCATGGCCAACGTCTCGCACGGCAGAAGTGACATAACCAGCCACCCCGATGTCTCCGAGATGCGGGAGCGCTACGCCCGCATGCTCGGCGGTCGTGATGTGGCGCTGGTGGACGGACCGGTGTTCCTGCTCGGTCTGTACTGCGCGGCGTCCCCGTGGATCCTCCACTACACGGCGAGCCAGCCCGCGCTCGTGCCCCACAACCTGATCATGGGCATAGCGATAGGTCTGCTGGCACTGGGCTTCACCAGGGCACCGGAGCGCATGTACGGCCTCAGCTGGGCCATGTGCGCGCTGGGCATCTGGATGATCATCGCCCCCTGGGTGGTCGGCACCAGCCCGGACACGGGCGTCATCATCAACAACGTCATCATCGGCGCGCTGGCCCTCTGCCTCGGGCTGGTGTGCGCCGCTTCGGCGGCCAAGCGGACGCCTATGACCTAGGCACACCAGGCATCCCCTGGAAGGGAGGACGCGGGGCCGGTCCGATGACGGCGGACCGGCCCCGCCGCGCGCGCTCAGCGGCCGGGAACCAGCCAGGGCTCCTGCGGGAGGGGGCTGCCGGTCTCGATGAGGGACTTCAGGTTGGACAGCACGGCAGGCCAGCCGGACGAGATGGCCCGCAGTTCGCCCTCGTCGTTGAGGTCCTCGTGGGTGACGGTGAGCTTGACGATGTCGGCGTGCGGGCGGATGTCGAAGGTGACCCGGGAGTGCCGGCCCCGGTCACCCTCGTCCGCGGGCGCCGCCCAGGTGGTGACCAGGCGGGTCGGGCGGTCGCTCTCGACGACGGTGCCGACCACGTCGGCGATGCCGGAGCCGTCGGTGCGGACGTGCTCCCAGCGGGAGCCGGGCCGCCAGTCGGAGACGTTGGAGTGTCCCCAGTAGACGGCGGTCAGGCCGGCGTCCGTGAGGGCGTCCCAGACCTTCTCGGGGGTGCTGGCGATGTAGGTGACGTAGACATAGCTGGGCTGGTCGCTCATGGCTTCCTCGGCTCGTCGCTTCAGGTCGCCGAGCGCGCGCAGGCGCGGGCGCTCGAACTTGTCGATCCACCGCTCCTGGATCTCGTGGAGCGGCACCGGGTTGAGGTAGTGCAGCTTCTCCCGCCCCCGCCGCACGGTGCTGATCAGGTTCGCGGCCTCCAGGACGGCCAGGTGCTGGGTCACCGACTGCCGGGTCATCGCGATGCGCTCGCACAGCTCGCCCAGTGTCTGGCCGTTCTGCTCGTGCAGCCGGTCGAGCAACCGCCTGCGGGTGTCGTCGGCGAGCGCCTTGAAGGCCCGGTCCATGCCACTGTCGTCCTCTGATCGCACACTCAACGTTATGCAGGTAATTGCTTGCACGTCAACGTCGGTCTCTCGTTCGACGCGGTTCAGGCAGCCGTGTCGAACGAGATCCACACGTCCGGCGGCAGCTCCGGCATGCCCGGCACCGGCCGGGGCTCCTCCGTCCAGGCGTCGCCCGCGGCCTCGGCCGCGACCCGCCGCCAGAAGGCGACGGCGCCCGGGTTCTCGTACTGGAAGGCGATCTCCCAGCGGCCCGGATGACGGGCGAGGACCTCGCGGACGGCACCCAGCCCGATGCCCGTCCGCCGCGCACCGCGCACCACGAAGAAGCTGTTGAGCACCCGCGCGGGAGCGTCCAGCGCCCGGACGAACGCGAAGCCGACCGGGTGTTCGCCGCGCACGAAGAGATAGGGCGCCCAGCCGGGTGCGGAGAACGCGTCCTCGACGCGCTCGCTGCGGAACGAGCCGTCGGGCCTCGGCAGGAGCCCGCGGAACTCGGACAGGTCGTGGCGGAACATGAGCCACAGACGTTCGACGACGGGGCGGTCCGCGGGGACGGCGGGGCGGACGACGACGTCCGCTTCGGTGAGTTCGGTCATGAAAAAAGCCTCACCCGGCGGGAGTTGACCGCCGGATGAGGCTGACGTGTGCTGGGGACACTACACCACGGCCGGCTCCTCCGGGGTCAGATACTCCTCGCTGACCTCCTTGGCCCCGAACGGCCACACCTTCTCCAGCCGCGCCCAGACCAGGAACGCCACGCAGCCGAGGGCGAGCCAGGCCAGGGACCACTCGATGGGGTGGCGGCCCGGGGAGTTCCGGTCGGCGTAGCCGTAGATCACGCACCAGCCGGCGAAGGCGACGATGCTCGGCAGCGGGTAGAGCCACATGCGGTACGGCCGCTTCAGGGCCGGCTGCCGGCGGCGCAGCACCGTGAGCGCCACGATCTGGGCCAGCGCCTGGACGATCACCATCACGGTGGTGAGCAGCTGGATCAGGGTCGCCAGATCGGTGTGCCGGCCGATCAGGAACCCGACCGCGGTGATCACGCCCATGGTCGCGAGCCCCAGCATCGGGAAGCGGTGCTTCGGGTGCAGCTTCTCGTAGGGACGGAAGAAGACCCGGTCCCGGGCGGCGTCGTAGGGCACCCGGGAGCCGCCGAGCAGACCGGTGAAGACCGAGGCGAAGGCCGTGACCAGGATCAGCACGGTCACCGTGTCGGCGGCGCCCTTGCCCCAGGTCTTCTCAAGAACCGCCGAGGCCACGGAAGTCGACGCGATGTCGTCCGGGTTCGTCATGCGGTGCCAGTCGATGACGCCGAGCGTGCCGATCTGGAGCAGCAGGTAGATCGCCATGATGCCGACGATCGAGAAGAGGATGGAGCGCGGCAGGACACGGCCGGGTTCCTTGATCTCGGCGCCCATGTAGGCGGTCGTGTTGTAGCCCAGGTAGTCGTAGATGCCGATGGTCAGGCCCGCGGCGAAGCCGAGCCAGAAGTGGTCGCTCGTCAGGTCGAAGGCGTGGGCCGGGTAGGTGAACGCCAGGTGCGGGCTGAAGTCGGTGGCCGCGGCGACGATCACCAGCAGCACCGAGGCGATCATCACCGTCCACATGACCGCGGTGATCTTCGCGATGTGCTCGATACCGCGCCAGAGCAGGAGCACCACCAGGACGATGACCCCGAGCCCGATCAGGTCGCCGGAGGTCTGGCCGAGGCCCGGGGCGAGGTAGCCCAGGTACTGGACGAAGCCGACCACGCCCGTGGACATGATCAGCGGGATGAAGAGCATCGCCGTCCACACGAACAGGAACGGCATCAGGCGTCCGGTGCGGTACTGGAAGGCCTGGCGCAGATAGACGTAGCTGCCGCCGGAGCCGGGCATCGCGGCGCCGAGTTCGGCCCAGACGAGGCCGTCGCAGAGCGCGAGCACCGCGCCCGCGACGAAGCCGATGACGGCCTGCGGGCCGCCGAACGCGGCGACCATGAGCGGGATGGTCACGAACGGACCGATGCCGCACATCTGGCTCATGTTGATGGCGGTGGCCTGGAACAGACCGACACGGCGGACGAAACCGCCGGCCGGTGGCGCACTGCCCGAGACGACGGGACTACCGGGACCTGCAGACATGGGGGCTCCTGGGCGAGACACGGGGAGGTGGGCGAGGCGCGTACGACGGGCGAGGGCCTACTCGGCGGGATGGCCGATAAAGTTAAGGAGCCTTACTAGATGCGTCAAGTATGTGTCGGGAATCGGTGAGAATGGTGCGATGGCCGCCAGCGACGTCGTAGAGGAGCAGGAGCAGCCCTGGAGCCGGCGGCGCCTGCGCAGCGCCAACGAGCGGCTGCTGCTGGACCGGCTGCGCCTGCTCGGTTCCGCCTCCCGCGCCCAACTGGCCCGCGAGACGGGCCTGTCGAAGCCGACGGTGTCCAGCGCGCTGGCCGCGCTGGAGTCGGCGGGCCTGGTCCACGAGGTCGGCACCCACGTGCCGGAGCGCGGCCGCACGGCCGTCCTGTACGCGCCCGACCCGGCGGCCGGCTTCGCGCTCGGCATCGACGTGGGCCGGAGCTGGCTGCGGGTGGCGGTCGCCGATCTCGACGGCACCCTGGTCGCCCGCTCCGACGTGCGCAACCGGGCCCGGGGTTCGGGCGCGATGGCCGACCTGCTGGTCGCGACCGCCCGGCAGGTCGTCGCCAACTCCGGGGTGGACCCGGCCGAGGTGGTGCACGGGGTGGTGGGCACGCCGGGCGTGTACGACGAGCGGCAGCGCCGGGTGCGGTACGCGATGCACCTGCCGGGCTGGGGGCGCGCGGGCCTGTTCGACCGGATGCGCGAGGAGCTGGGCGTCCCGCTGGAGGTGCACAACGACGCCAATCTGGCCGCCCTCGGCGAGTACACGTACGGCGTCGGGGCGGGCAGTCGGCTGTTCGCGTACATCATGATCGGCACCGGCCTCGGGATGGGCGTGGTCAGCGACGGGCGGCTGTTCAACGGGGCGCACGGGCTGGCCGGGGAGATCGGCTTCCTGCCCTGGCCGGGGCGGCAGCGGGGGCCGGAGCGGCTGGAGGACGCGGTGTCGGGGGTGGCCGTGGCCGAGACGGCGCGGCGGCTGGGGATGACCGGGCAGCTCACCGCGAAGTCCGTGTTCGACGCGGCACGCCAGGGCGACCCGGCCGCGGTGGAGGCGGTACGCCTCGAGGGCGAGCGGATCGCGCACACGGTGGCGGCGGCCGCGGCCGTGCTCGACCCGGACCTGGTCGTGCTCGGCGGCGGCGTCGGCCACAGCGTCGACCTGCTGCTGCGCCCCGTGCGGGAGCATCTGCGCACCCTCACCCCGCTGCGCCCGAAGCTGGCGCCCAGCCGGCTCGGCGAGGACGCGGTATTGCTCGGCGCGGTGGCCACGGCCCTGGGGACCGCCCGTGACCTGGTGTTCGAGCGCAGGTCGGGCACGCCCTGACAGCGGCGGCGCCAACTCGCCCGGGCCCCACGGTGATTGACACGGCCGCCACGGGACCCTAGCTTGAGCCGGGTTAGTAAAGTTTCCTAACTTTACGAGCCTGGAGACCATCGTGTTCCCTCGCCGTGCCCCCGGACACCGCCTCGCCACGGCCGCCGTGGCCCTGGGACTGCTCTGCTCACTCAACACCAGCGCCTGGGCCGGGGCCCGCGACCCGGCCCACGGGCCCGCCCGGATCACCCGTGTGCCGTCCGCCGCCGGGTCCGAGACCCCGCTGTCGGGGTACGCGATCCGGTCGACGGCCGAGGTGGGCGACTCCGCGGCGGCGGTCTCCTCCCCCGGCTACCCGACGCAGGGCTGGTACCCGGCGGGGCCCCGCTCGACGGTCCTCGCCGCGCTGCTGGCCGACGGCGTCTACGACGACCCGTTCGTCTCCACCAACCTCCAGAAGATCCCCAAATCGCCGTTCCAGGTCCCCTGGTGGTACCGCAGCGATTTCACGGTCGCGGACCCCTCGCACCGCACCTACCTGGACTTCAGCGGGGTGATCTCCGCGGCCGACGTGTACGTGAACGGCCGTCAGGTCGCCACCGCCGCCGACGTGGCCGGCGCCTACACCCGTCACGAGCTCGACGTCACCTCCCTGGTGACGGCCGGCACGAACACGGTCGCCTTCCGGATCCAGCCCAACAACCCCAACAAGAACCTCACCATGGGCTGGCTCGACTGGCTCCAGCCCCCGCCCGACCAGAACATGGGCATCGTCCGTGACGTCCTCGTCCGGCGCGGCGGCCCGGTCGCGCTGCGGGACGCGCACGTGGTGACGAAGCTCGCGGTGCCGTCCCTCGCGACCGCGGACCTGACGGTGAGGGCACAGGCCCGCAACGACTCGGACACGCCGGTCACCGCCGAGGTCTCCGGCACCGTCGCCGGGGTGGCCGTCACCAGGTCGGTCGAGCTCGCGGCCCACCAGACCAGGACCGTCACCTTCACCCCGGCCGACACCCCGGGGCTGCACCTGACCTCGCCGAAGGTGTGGTGGCCCGCGGGGATGGGCGGCCGGCCGCTGTACGACCTCGACCTCACCGCGTCGGTCGCCGGCACGGCTTCGGACACCGCCCACGAGACCTTCGGCATCCGGGACGTCCGGGCCCCGCTGAACTCCGACGGAGCCCGCCAGTACTCGATCAACGGCCGCCGGCTGCTGATCAAGGGCGGCGGCTGGTCACCGGACGAGTTCCTGCGCTGGGACCGCGCCTACGCCGAGGACCGCCTCAAGTACGCCGTGGACCTGGGCCTCAACGCCATCCGGCTGGAAGGCCACATCGAGCCCGACGAGTTCTTCGACCTCGCCGACCGCCTCGGCGTCCTCACCCTGCCCGGCTGGGAGTGCTGCGACAAGTGGGAGGGACAGACCAACCCCGGCGAGAGCGGCGAGAAGTGGACCGCCGCCGACTACCCGGTCGCCCAGGCCTCGATGGCCGCCGAGGCCGCCCGGCTGCGTGACCACCCGAGCGTGATCTCCTTCCTGATCGGCAGCGACGCCGCGCCCGACGCGAAGATCGAGAAGGGGTATCTGGACGCCCTGGACGCCGCCGACTGGGCCGTTCCGGTGGTTCCCGCCGCCTCGGACAAGTCGGCTCCCCAGCTGGGCAGTTCGGGCATGAAGATGACCGGCCCCTACGACTGGGTCCCGCCGGGCTACTGGTACGCCAAGCGCGAGGGCGGCGCCACCGGCTTCAACTCGGAGACCAGCGCAGGACCGGACATCCCCACCCTCGACACCCTGCGCCGGATGATGACCCCGGCCGAACTCGACACCCTCTGGAAGAACCCGGACGCCAAGCAGTACCACCGCTCGCCGTCCGCGACCTTCGGCACCCTGAAGATCTACGACGCCGCCCTCACCGGCCGCTACGGCGCCCCGAAGAGCCTCACCGACTACGTCCGCAAGGCCCAGCTCGCCCAGTACGAGAACGTCCGCGCCCAGTACGAGGCGTACGAGCGCAACGCCACGGACTCCTCGAAGCCGTCGACCGGGGTGATCTACTGGATGTTCAACAGCGGCTGGACGTCCCTGCACTGGCAGCTGATGGACCGTTACCTCGACCAGGGCGGCGCCTACTTCGGCGCGAAGAAGGCCAACGAGCCGCTGCACGTCCAGTACGCGTACGACGACCGCTCGGTGGTCGTGGTGAACAACCGGCACACGCCGTCCTCCGGACTCACCGCGCGGGTCACCCTCTTCAACCCCGACGGCACCCAGAAGTACGACAAGACCGTCACCGGTGTCTCGGTCCAGGGCGACGGCGCGCACAGCACCGCACTCACGCTGCCGGCGTCGGTGTCCGGGCTGTCGTCCACCTACCTGGCACGGCTGGTGCTCACCGACGCGGACGGCAAGGAGGTGAGCCGCAACGTCTACTGGCTCTCCACCAGGCCCGACACTCTCGACTGGGCGAAGACCGACTGGTGGCACACGCCGACGACCGGCTACGCGGACCTGACGGGGCTGTCCTCGATGGCCCAGGTCGCGGTCACGGCGACGGCGTCGACGACGGACGCCGACGGCACGTCGACCACCACGGTCACCGTCCGCAACGCGGGCACCGGGAAGACCCCGGCCCTGCTGACGGACGTCCATCTGGTCGGCACGGACGGCAAGCCGGTGCTGCCGGTCCAGTGGTCGGACAACGAGGTCAGCCTGTGGCCGGGAGAGTCGGCGACCCTGACGGCCACCTACCGGACCGCCGACCTGCACGGCTCCACGCCCCAGGTGCGGGTCTCCGGCTGGAACGCGGTGGAGCGGACGGTTCCGGCGGGCCCGCCGGAACCGTCCGTCCCGCTCAGCTCACGTTGAGCGCGGTGTCGTCGACGACGAAGGACGTCTGGAGGGTCGAACCCTCGACACCGGTGAACTTGATGGTGGCCGTGGTGCCGGCCAGGGAGGAGACGTCGAAGCTCTTGAGGACGTATCCGGAGGCCGCGTTGAGGTTCGAGTACGTGGCCAGGGTGGTGGATCCGGCGGTGACCGTCAGCTTGTCGTAGGCGGTGCTGGTGGTGGTCTCCGCGGTGTCCACGTGCAGGTAGAAACTGAGCGTCGCGGAGCAGCCGGACGGAATGGTCACCGACTGGGACAGCGTGTCGGTGTGGGCGGACCCGTAGCCGTCGAGCCAGGCCTTGTAGGAGCCGGTGCGGGCCGCCTCGCTGCTGGAGTTGGTGATGACCCCGCTGCTGGCGGTCCAGGTGGTGTTGCCGGACTCGAAGCCGGGGTTGCCGAGGAGCTGGGCGGAGGTGCAGGTGCCGCCGCCCCCTCCGCCGCCACCGCTGCTGCCGCTGGACGCGCCGGTCAGCCAGGCGGTGGCGTTCAGGGCGAGGGCCGCGTTGGTGGCGCCGCTGTCGTTCCAGCCGTCGTACAGCGTGTTGCCGGACTGGCCGGTGCCGTCGTCGATGGGCGAGCTGTCGCCCCAGAAGGCGACCCGGCCGCTGCCGAAGGTGCTGGTGGCGAAGAAGGCGCCGGTGTTGCCGGAGTAACCGCTGCGGTACACCAGACCCTTGACGGCGGAGTTGTCCGACGGCTTGAGCGTCGCGGTGGTGCCGTCGGCGATCAGGCTCTTGGTCACCGTGCCGAAGGAGCCGTGCAGCACCGGGTCGCTGCTGTCGCTGATCGCGGCCGGGTAGCCGGAGCTGATGTCGAGCGAGTCGATCGAGAACCCGAACGGGTCGGTCGAGTCGACGCTGTTGTTCGTCATCAGGTCGTTGAGGATCTCGACCGCGTCGTAGCCGTCGCTGTTGCGGTCGGCCCCGGTGTGGTCGGAGATCATGAAGAGACCGCCGCCGTTCTTCACGAAGTTCATGATCGCCGTCTTCTCGGCGGTCGTGAACAACGTGTTCGGCTCGGGCAGCACCAGCGCGTCGAAGTTCGACAGGTCGGTCGTCGACGAACCGCCGTAGGTGAGCGCGCTGGTCGCGGTCTTCATGCTGTAGCTGCCGGTCTTCTGGAGGGCCACGCCCCACGACGAGAGCGCGCCGGTCCAGTCGGTCTCCGAGGACGGGGAGGAGTCCTGGGCGAGCGGGTCGGGCTTGCTGGTGGAGATGATCCAGTCCGCGTTGCCGGCCTCCTCGGCGTGGCCGTCGTCGAACAGGACGCGGTAGGTGGTGGCCGCGTGAGCGGGGGCGGCCGCTGTGCCGACCTGGAGGGCGGCTCCCGTGACGAGCAGTGCGAACCCGGCCAGGGCGGTGGTGAGTCTGTGGCGGGATCTGCTGGATCCAAGCATCCGGCGAACCTCCGTGAGGGGGTGGGGTAGAGGCGGTGCGGGCGCCAACTCTGCGCGCGTAGAACGTGCTTGAGATTTCTACACGCGTCGACTCATTGAAAGGTACATGGCATGTCGGGCCGGTGAACAGAAAACCGCTGTAACAACCGGACGGGACTGCCACCGGATTCAGCGGGCAGATTGGACAGCAGCGGGGTACCGACGAAGAGGGGCGGAAATGGAGATCTCGGGCATCATCAGCGCCATCGTCATCGGACTCATCATCGGTGTGCTGGGGCGCCTGGTCGTCCCCGGCCGCCAGCACATCGGTGTCCTGTGGACCATCGTCGTCGGCATCGTCGCGGCCCTGCTGGGCTCGGCGCTCGCGGCGGGCTTCGGCGTGGCCGACACCAAGGGCCCCGACTGGATCGAGTGGTTCATCCAGATCGCCCTGGCGGCGCTGGGGATCGCGGCACTGGACCGCTCCAAGGCACGCCGGTGACCTGACGTGCCTCGGGCCGGCGGGGCCGCATCGAGTGGTACGGCCCCGCCGCGCGGGCGCGCCCGCGCGGCGGTCGGCCGACTGGACCGCCGACCGATACCGAACGCCGGCCGCCTCCTGCCGCCTACTGCGGAGAGAGGTAGGGCGTGGTCGTGCTCAGGGCGTGGAAGCCCAGCCGTTCGAGGATCGGCCGGCTCGTGGGCAACGCGTCCACCTGCAGGTACCGGCAACCGTGGGCGGCGGCGACACGGGCCCGGTGGGCGACGAGGGCACGGTACACCCCGCGCCCGCGCCACTCCGCCACCGTGCCGCCGCCCCACAGACCGGCGAACCTCGCCCCGGGCACCAGCTCCACCCGGGCGGCGCTGATCGGCTCGTCCCCGGCGAGCGCCACCATCGCGACCACGCTGTCCGGCTGCTCGGCAAGCCGCGTCAGCAGCCGGTGACGCAGCCGCGAACCGTCCGTGCCGAAGGCCTTCTCGTGTACGGCCACGACGAGTTCGATGCCCGCCCGGTCCGTGGCGGGCACCACGCGTACGCCGTCCGGCAGCCCGGTGTCGAGGCTCAGCCGGGCGACCTCGCCGACCAACAGCGTCTCCTGCGGCTCCGGCCTGAACCCGGCCGCGGTCAGCCGGTCACCGAGGTCCGCCGGCAGGTCGTGGCCGTAGACCTTCCACTCGAACTCCCGTCCCTCGGCGGCGAAGAACTCGATCTGCTCGGCGATCGCACGATCCGCGGTCGACTCGTCCAGGTCCGACCAGAGGACGCCGTTCCACCCCTCGGCGTCCGCCACCTGGCGCACCACCGCGCCGGCCCGCTCGATCCGGGCGCCGGGTTCGTCGGGACGGGCGCCCTCGCGCATGTCACGGTCGTACAGAGCGAGCACGGTTCGATGATCCATCCGAGCACTCCACCATCCGGGCGCGACGGCGGCAACACCAATTCCCGTGGCCGCGGCCTGTCCGGCGCCGAAGGTCAGCCCAGTTCGAGCGTGGTGACCCCGAAGACCCGCTCGCGGGCGTGGTCGCGGACCCGGCCGGTGTACATGCGGGCGGTCTCGAACGAGGGAGCGAAGCCGGCCGCCTCGGCGAGGGCGACGCCCGCCGCGCTGGTCTCGGGTACGTCGATGGCGACCTGTTCGCCCGCCGCCTCGGCGGTGAGGGCGGTGAACAGGGCGCGGGCGTCCTCGACGGTGTCGGCGAAGAGGGGGCCGATGCGCAGGGTGTCGCGGCCGGGCCGGATCACGCCGTAACCGGCGAGGCGGTCGCCGTCGTGGCGGACGAGCGCCCGGTGCCCGGGTGCGGTCAGCCACGCGGCGACGAAGCGCGGCCGGTCGGCCGGGCAGCAGGCGCTGTCGTACGCCGTGATGGCGGCCAGGTCGTCGGCACGGGCGGGCCGGACGCCGGCCGGGGTCTCGGCGGCGGGCGCCTCGCCCACGAACCGGGCGGTGCGGTAGGCGAGTTCGAAGCCGGACTGACGGTAGTTGTCCTGCTGGGCCACCACGCCGTCCAGTCCTACGGTCCGGTCGCCGGCGTGGGCGAGTGCGGTCTTCCACGTGGTGAGGCCGTGGCCCTGGCCGCGCAGGTCGGGGCGGACCAGGTACCAGCCCAGGAAGGCGTAGTCGGCGCCGTAGTTGACGACGGAGATGGCCGACACCGGTTCGCCGTCGACGCGGCCGACGAAGAACCCCTCGGGGTCCTGGGCGAAGAACGCGGCGGTGTCGGCAAGCCCGGGGTTCCAGCCCTCGTCCGCCGCCCAGCCGACGATCACCGGCCAGTCTGCGGGGGTGGCCCGGGTGACGACGAGGTCCTGGGGGGCCGGAGAGGTCATCGATGCGCTCCATTCCGTGACGGGGGCCGACCGCGTGGCGACCGGCGCCGCGCGCCCGCAGCATCCTTCCCGATCACCGGGCGGCGCGCCACGACGGGATCAAGCCGTTGACGTGCGCCACGAGCGCGCCACGCTCGGCAGGCGCGGGGCGCGTACCCGACGAAGGCCCCACCGGTCGGGGCCGGTGGGGCCTGCCGATGCGCGGCTCGTCAGCCCGCCCTGGTATCACGCCGGCCGGTCAGCGTGTCCGGCCCGGGCGGAAGCGCCGGTGCAGGGCGGTCCCGGTGAGCAGCAGCGCCGCGCTGCCCGCGACGGTGGCTCCGGTGAGGTCCGACCCGGTGTGGGCGAGGGTCGCCCCGGCCGGCGGCGCGGCGGGGTGCGCCTTGGGCACGTGGTGGGTCTTCGGCGGGGCCGGCGTCTTGACGGTGGGCGGCTGCGGGGTGGCGGCCTTCGGCGGGCTCGGGTGGTCGCCGGCGGTGTTCACCGAGGTGTTGCCGATGGCCGGATTCAGGACGCCGACCACGTCCACGCTGTTGCCGCTGACGTTGACCGGGAGATCGACCGGCAACTGGACGCCGTTGCCGGAGACCACCCCGGGCGAGTCCTGCTCGGCGCCCTTCGCGGACGCTCCACCGGACGCGGCCGAGGCGCCGGCAGCGCCGCTGCCGGCGTCGCCGCCCTCGTTCACGCAGGCGTTGCCGGCCGCCGGGTTCAAGAGCCCCACCACGTTCACGGTGTTCCCGCACACGTTCACCGGGAGGTCGACCGGCAACTGGACACCGTTGCCGGAGACCACTCCGGGCGAACCGGCCGCGGTACTGTCCGCGCCCGCGTCGGCCCAGGCCGGAACCGCCACGGCCATCGCCCCTGAGGCCGCAGCGACGGCGATCACACCGTTTCGGGTAACCCGTTTCATAGGTTCCCTGCCTTCCAGACATGATTACGGGCGCTCGCCCGCAACGGTTAAAACGCAGACGAACCATGTGAGTTATGGCTTATCCACATTTCACCCCATCGAGCGACACCGATATCGAACCGGCGGCAAAAGTGTGCAAGGGCACTGGACGGGGACGATCTCGCGGAGAGTACGGCCGCTCGGCCCGCTCCGCTCGCCGGGAGGCGGGCCCCGCGGAGCCCGCTTATGGTGAGCGAAAGCCCTGTACCCGGTCCGCCACGGAGCGTCCCTGGAGGCCCTCGATGCCTGCCGTGCCCCGTACCCGGCCCGCCCTGCGGCGCTGCGCCGGCGCCGGTGCCGTCGCACTCGCCCTGCTGGGCGGCGGACTGCCCGCGACCACGGACGCGGCGACGGCGGCGGGCAAGCAGCCGGACCTGACCCCGTTCTACGGGCAGAAGGTCCGGTGGACGGCGTGCGAGGACGGGGAGCTGCCCAAGGACATGCAGTGCGCCAAGGTCACCGTCCCCCTCGACTACGCGCGGCCGGCCAGGGGCACCCTCGATCTGGCGCTGTCCCGCTACCGGGCGACCGGGAAGTCGCGGGGCTCGGTGCTGCTGAACTTCGGCGGCCCGGGCGGCTCGGGCGTCAGCCAGCTCGGGCACGACGGCAAGGAATTCATGGGCCTGACCAACGGCTACGACGTGGTCGGCTTCGACCCGCGCGGGGTCGGCCGCTCCTCCCCCGTCAGCTGCGGCGCCGGCATCGGGGCCGCCTCGGACGGGGCGACCACCGACGAGCCCCCCGACGTCGCGCGTCCACAGGCCCTGATGAAGGCGCTGCAGGAGCTCACGCTCCGGTGCACCAGGAACTCCGGGCCCGTGCTGTCCCACATAGGCACCGTGAACGCCTCCCGGGACCTGGACGTCATCCGCCAGGCGCTCGGCGACGAGAAGCTGAACTACCTGGGCTTCTCCTACGGCACCAGGCTCGGCGCGGTGTACGCGGCGCAGTTCCCGCACAAGGTGGGCCGGATGGCACTGGACGGCGTGGACACGCTGACCGAGTCGCTGGCCGAGCAGGGGGTGGCCGGTGCCCGGGGGCAGCAGACGGCGCTGGACGACTTCCTGGACTGGTGCGTGACCGACCAGGGGTGCCCGTTCGGGCAGGACCGGCGCAAGGCCGGCGAGGCGGTCGTGAAGCTGGTGCGCTCCCTCGACGAGGACCCGGTGCCCTCCGACTTCGGCGGTCCGTTCACCGGTCAGGACCTGGTGGACGCCCTCGGGCAGGGGCTGTACGGCAAGGAACTGTGGCCGCAGCTGGAGCGGGCGCTGATCTCGCTGATCGACGACGGGGACACCCGGGGGGTGCAGAACGTCGCGTCCGGCGGCTACGCACTGCCGCACGGGCAGAAGCACAGCGGCGGGCTCGTGAACAGCGCGGACATCCCCGTGGACAACCTGTCGGCCGCGCTGATGGCGATCAACTGCGCGGACGACCCGGACCGGCCGAGCGCCCGACGGCTCACCCAGGACATCGCCCGGCTGAACAAGGAGTACCAGCAGGCGTCCCCGGTGTTCGGCCGGTTCCGGCTGACGCAGGTGCTGCTGTGCTACGGCCGGCCGCGCGGCACCGACTTCATCCGCCACGAGGTGAAGGACGTGCCCTCCGCGCCCATGCTCCTGGTGGGCACCCGCGGTGACCCGGCGACGCCGTACAGCTGGACGGTCGAGACGGCGAAGCGGCTCGGTCCGTCGGCCGTGGTGCTGGACAACAGGGGCGACGGCCACACCGGGTACACGTCGTCCACGTGCGTGCACGGCAAGGTCGACGACTTCCTGCTGTACGGCACGCTGCCGCCCGACGGCAGTTCCTGCCCGGCGGGCGGTGACGGCGGCACCGTCACCGGCTCGTCGGACTGAGCCCCGAGGGACGGGGCTCAGGGCTCAGGGCTCAGGGCTCAGGGCTCAGGGCTCAGGAGAGGGTGAGTTCCGGGTCGTAGAGGTCGATCCACCGGGCCAGGTCGAGGGTGCGTTCCAGGCCGCGCCGGTCGGCCTGGGTGCTCAGCTCGGCCCGGTGGGCCGCCCGGTCGGCCTTCTCGCGGTCGACGAGGTCGAAGACCCGGTGGTCGGGCCGGGCCACCAGGTCCTTGACCTGGTCCTGGAGGGCGTGGCCGTACTCCGGGTCCTGGGTGGACGGGTAGGGGCTCTTGACCCGGTCGTACACGGACTGCGGGAGGACGTCCCGGGTGGCCTCGCGGAGGAGGGTCTTCTCGCGCCCGTCGAAGGACTTGAGGGCCCAGGGCGCGTTGTAGACGTACTCGACGAGCCGGTGGTCGCAGAACGGCACCCGGACCTCCAGGCCCACGGCCATGCTCATCCGGTCCTTGCGGTCCAGCAGGGCGCGCACGAAACGGGTGAGGTGCAGGTAACTCATGCGGCGCATGCGGTACTCGAAGTCGCTCTCGCCGCCCAGGCGCTCGATGCCGGTGACGGCGGAGTGGTAGGCGTCGGCGATGTAGTTCTCCAGGTCGAGGGACTTGGCGAGGTCCGTGCGCAGGACGCCGGCGTCGTCGCCGAAGTGCCGGGCGAACTGGAAGAGCCAGGGGAAGGTGTCGGCGGTGCGGGCCCCCTCGTCGAAGAACTGCAGGTAGCCGCCGAACACCTCGTCGGCGGACTCGCCGGACAGCGCGACGGTGGACTGGTCGCGGACGGCCCGGAACAGCAGCAGGAGCGAGGTGTCCATGTCGCCGAACCCGGCCGGCAGGTCGCGGGCCCGGATCACCCGCTCGCGGACCGCGGGGTCGGCGAGGCTTGCGACGTCGAGGACGATGTCCTGGTGGTCGGTGCGGGCCAGGCGGGCCACGTCGTGCACGAACGGCGTGTCGGGGGTGGAGCGCAGCTCGTCGGCGACGAAGTTGTCGGTACGGCCGACGAAGTCGACGGCGAAGCTGCGGACCTTCTCGCCCTGCACGGCGAGCTGCCGGGCCGCGAGGGCGGTCATGGCGGAGGAGTCGAGGCCGCCGGAGAGCAGGGTGCAGCGGGGCACGTCGGCGACCAGCTGGCGGCGCACGATGTCGTCGAGGAGCTCGCGGACGGTGGCGACGGTGGTGTCCCGGTCGTCGGGGTGCGGGCGGGTCTCCAGGCGCCAGTAGACGCGGGTGCGCAGGCCGTGGCGGTCGACGGTGACGACGGTGCCGGGTTCGACCTCGCGCATGCCTTCCCAGACGGCCTGCCCCGGGGTCTTCACCATGGTGAACAGCTCGCGCAGGCCGTCCAGGCCCACCCGGGGGCGGACCAGCGGGTTGGCCAGGATCGCCTTGGGTTCGGAGCCGAACAGGACGCCGTCCGGGGTCGGGTACATGTAGAAGGGCTTGATGCCCATGCGGTCGCGGATCATCACGAGCTTGTCGTGGCGGCCGTCCCAGACGGCGAAGGCGTACATGCCGTTGAGCCGCTCGGCGACGGAGTCGCCCCATTCCACATAGCCGCGGAGCACGACCTCGGTGTCCGAGTCGGTGGTGAACTCGTGGCCGCGGGAGGTGAGTTCGCGGCGCAGTTCGGTGAAGTTGTAGGCCTCGCCGGAGTAGACCATCGCGACGGTGCCGTCCGCGGTGCGGACGGTCATCGGCTGGCGGCCGCCGGGCAGGTCGATGATCGCGAGCCGACGGTGGCCCAGGGCGGCGGGGCCTTCGCTCCAGGTGCCCCGGTCGTCGGGGCCGCGGCAGGCCATGGTCTCCGTCATTGCATCCAATGCGCGCTTCTCGGTGGTGAGGTCACGGTCGAAGGAGACCCAGCCGGTGATGCCACACATGCGTTACCTCCTGCTGCCGGTCAGCCGGGTCATGCGCGCCACCTGCGGTTCCGCGGCGCAGGCAATTGCCCGAGCGAACCACTTGTATTCAGCACCTATATGACGAGCGTGCGCCCGGCACCTCGACCGGTCAACCTGGCCGTAACACGAACGGAGTACCCCACCCCACCTTTCGGACGCGTTTTGCCCGCGCGAGGCCCGCGAACCCGCCTCACACCGGGCTCCCTCCGCCCCGAACAGGCCAACCGCAAAAAGTTCCCCAAACGGGTCGGCGCCGCGGCTTTCGCCGGGCGCCGGTCACCTGGTGCTGTCGCGGGTTCGCGCTACGCGGCCGGGGTCAGGAACCGGTCCAGCACCGCCGTCAGCTCGGCAGGCCGCTCCACCGGCAGCTCGTGGCCCGCGTCGATGATCCGGACCTCCGCGTCCGGGTAGGCCTTGGCCATCCGCAGCATCTGCCCCACCGGCAGCTGGATGTCGTGGTAGCCGTGCACCATCAGGGTGGGCGCGGTGATCTCACCGGCCCGGTCGAGCACGTCGAAGGCCCGCATGGCGCCGTACAGCGTCATGACGACCTCGCGCGGGGTGCCGGCGGACGCGCGGACGTACTCCCGGATCTGCTCGCGCGGATAGCCGGGGGCGAAGGCGCGCTGGATGTTGGCGGCGACGAACATCTTGAACGGCACCAGGGTCGAGGCCGCCATCAGCAGCCCGCGGCCGCGGCTGTACGTCATCCGGCCGATGGAGTTGACCAGGACCATCCGCTCGACCCGCTCGGGGTGGGCCAGCGCGAGGGTCTGGGAGATCATGCCGCCCATGGAGTGGCCGACGGGGACGAAACGGTCCACCTCCAGGTGGTCGAGGAGCGCGACCACGTCCTGGGCCAGTTCGGCCACCGTCTTCACACCGGCCCCGGTGCTCTCGCCGTGGCCGCGCAGGTCGAGCCGGATCACCCGGCGCGCCCCTGCGAAGTGCGCCACCTGGTGGTCCCAGCGGTGCCGGTTCGCGGTCCAGCCGTGGATGAACACCAGGGGCGCGATGCCGCCGTCACGGGGGCCCTCGTCGTCGTACGTCAGGGCCGCTCCGTCGACTTCGAGCTGCGGCATGGGGGCCTCCTGGGGCGTGATCCGGTTACTGCCGGGTACGGTAACCGGCCGTCCGGGCCGCCGTCACCGGCCGCGGGGCCTCAACACGGTTACGGCGCACCCGCGATCCGAAGACGCCGGAGAATTACCCCAAATGCCGCAATGGCGAATCGGTCCTATGGTGCTGATATGGAGCACGCACTCAGTCCTTCGACCCTTGCCGAGCTGCGCCGCCCGCGCCCCTATCCGGCCGTGTCGGTGCTGACGCCGACGCATCGCCGTGAGCCCGACAACGCCCAGGACCCCGTCCGGCTGCGCAACGTCGTGGCCGAGGCGAAGAAGCAGCTGGAGGCGGATCCCGCGGTCACCCGGGACCGGCGTTCCGACGTGGTCAGGCAGCTGGAACAGGCTCTCGCCGAGGTCGACCTGGCGTACACCGAGGACGGCCTGGTGATCTTCGCCGCACCGGGTGAGCACCAAGTGTGGTCGCTGGCCCGCAGTGTGCCCGAGCGTGTGGTGCTCTCGGACACCTTCCTGACCCGCAACCTGGTCTCGGCACACGCCGCCGAGCGGCCGTTCTGGGTGCTGTCGCTCTCGGCCGACCGCGTCACGCTGTGGGACGGCGGCATCGACCGGGTCACCGAGAGCCGGTCCGGCGGTTTCCCGCTGAACCGGCCCCAGCCGAACTTCGACGCCGAGCGCCAGGAGCAGATCGGCGACACGCCCAGCACCTTCCGTGACGAGGACACCAAGCACTTCCTGCGGGACGCCAACACCGCGATGGCCGCGCTGCTGCGGGAGGAGCCACGGCCGCTGTACGTCACCGGCGAGCAGGCCGCCCTCTCCCTGTGGGAGGAGCTCGGCAACGTCGCCAGGCACAGCATCCCCGTGCAGCACGGCGGTCTCTCGCACGCCGGCCCGGAGGCCGTGTGGCAGGCGATCGCTCCGCTCCTCCAGGCGGAGAACCGCCGGAGCACCGCGTCGGTGATCCGGGATCTCGAGTCCGCGCGCGGTCACAAGGCGTTCGCGGCCGGTGTCGACGAGGTCTGGCAGAACGCCCGCGAGGGCCGTGTCCGGCTGCTCGCCGTCGAGGAGAACTACCGCACCACGGTCCGCGACGACGGCGACCACCTGGTCCCGGCCGCGAGCGGTGACCTCGACGCCCGCGACGACATCGTGGACGAGATCGTGGAGCAGTGCCTGGAGACCGGCGCCGACGTCCGCTTCGTCCCGGACGGCACCCTGGACGACGAGAACGGCATCGCCGGCGTGCTGCGCTACTGACCAGCCCCTCACCCGGCCGACGTAGGCTCTGGACCGTGATCGTCGGCCGAGAGGGAGTGTGTGGGCGTGGCTGAGTTGCTGGGCGTCGCGGTGCTGGGTGCCGGACACATGGGAGCCGACCACATACGACGGCTGGACCGGGTGATCAGCGGCGCGCGGGTGGCCGCGGTGGCCGACCCCGACCTCGACCGCGCCAAGGCGGCGGTGGCCGGTCTGGACTGCGTCACCGTGCACGCGGACCCGCTGGCCGCCCTCGCCGCGCCGGGTGTCGACGCCGTGCTGATCGCCTCTCCGGGCCCGGCGCACGAGGAGCCCCTGCTCGCGTCCTTCGAGCACGGGCTCCCGGTGCTGTGCGAGAAGCCCATGGTGCCGGACTCCACCGGTGCGCTGCGGGTGGTGGAGGCCGAGGCGAGGCTCGGGCGCAGGCTGGCGCAGATCGGGTTCATGCGCCGTTACGACGCCGAGTACGGGCGCCTGAAGTCGCTGCTGGACGGCGAAAGTCTGGGCCGGCCGCTGATGCTGCACTGCACCCACCGCAACGTGTCCTCGCCGCCCGGCTTCACCAGCGCCATGCTGATCAACAGCTCGGTGTCGCACGAGATCGACGCGGCCCGCTGGCTGCTCGGCCAGGAGCTGACGGCGGTCACCGTGCTGCGGCCGCGGCCCTCCGCGGGCGCCCCCGAGGGACTGCTCGACCCGCAGCTGGTCCTCTTCGAGACCGACGGGGGCGCCCTCGTCGACGTCGAGGTCTTCGTCAACTGCGGCTTCGGCTACCAGGTGCGCTGCGAGGCCGTCTGCGAGAAGGGCAGCGCCCGGATCGGCGAGGACCACACCATGCTGGTCACCTCGGCCGGCGGCGCCCGCGAGGAGGTCGCCCAGGACTACCTGGTGCGGTTCGCCGACGCCTACGACCGCGAGGTGCAGGCCTGGGTGGACGCCACCCGGCAGGGCCGCGTCACCGGACCGGGCGCCTGGGACGGCTACGCCGCCTCCGTGGTCGCCGAGGCCGGGGTCCGGGCGCTGGAGACCGGCGGCCGTACGGCCGTCGAGCTCGCCCCGCGCCCGGACCTGTACGCGGACCTCAGCCGCTGACGGAGGCGGCGCCCGTCTCCAGATGGCCGGTGAACCGGCGCGACCAGGTCGCGTCGGAGTCCACCGTGATCGTGAAGTCGTACCAGCCGCTCTGGTACGCCACGGCGTTGAAGTAGTCCTCGGCCGAGGCACCGGCCGCGACCGTGTACGTCCAGGGACCGTCGGTGCGGTAGTTGTTCGCGGTGATGGTGAACGTCACGGGCGACGAGCCCGTGTTGGCCATCTTGAACCAGACGGCGAGCCTGCCGCTGCCGGACTCCACGGCGTAACGGGTGCTCACCTCGGCCGACTTGCCGGCCTTGGTGGCGTCGCCCTGGAAGCGGCGCAGGAAGCGGTTGGGGCCGGCCATGGTGATGTCGTACTTGCCGGCGCCGTACCCGGTGCCGATGTTGAAGTAGTCGGAGGCCGAGGAGCCGGCGTCCACCGTGTACTGCCAGGGCGTGGTGTCCCGGTAGGCGTTCGGGTGGATGGAGAAGTGCGCCGACCGGGTCGCCGGGGTGCCCTGGTTGGCCACGGTGAACCAGGCGCGGATCGTGCCGCTGGTCCCGAACTCCAGGTGGTCCAGGTAGCCGTTCGGCTGGTAGGGCAGCGCGCGGGCCGGGCGGGTGCCCGTCTCCTGGGCGGGCAGGGCGTTGGTGGTGGGCACCGGGTTGGGCAGCGGGCCGCAGGTGGAGTAGCCGATGACACTGGTCGCGGGCAGGTCCACGGCGCCGTGGACCGGGTTGGCGAAGTCGAAGACGCCGGTCAGGTCGCCGCTCACGGCGCGCCGCCAGGCGCTGATGTTGGGGCAGTGCGCGGGCTTGCCGAGCGCCGCCGTCCAGGTCTCCAGGAAGCGCAGCACCGAGGTGTGCTCGAAGACCTCGGAGGAGACCCAGCCGCCGCGGGTCCAGGGCGAGATGACGATCATCGGGACCCGGAAGCCGAAGCCGTACGGCACGCCGTTCAGGAACTCACCGGCCGTGCCGGCGGGTGGGGCCGGGGGCGGGACGTGGTCGAAGTAGCCGTCGTTCTCGTCGTAGTTGAGGAACAGGACGGTGGAGTCGAAGACGTCCGCGTCGGCGGCGAGGGCCTGGTAGACCAGGCTGACGAAGTGCGCGCCGTCGCCGGGCGGGGCGTAGGGGTGCTCGGAGAAGGCCTGGTCGGCGACCACCCAGGAGACCTGTGGGAGGGTGCCGGCGACGACGTCGGCCTTGATGGCGGCGGCGATGTCGTCGGGGGTGGAGCCGGTCACCGCGGGGACGGAGGACATGCCCCGGTCGTGGAGCGGGTTGCCCGCTCTGGCGTTCGCGAAGTTCTTGAAGTACGCGCAGCCGTTGTCCCCGTAGTTGTCCTGGGCGTTCTGGTAGACCTTCCAGGTCACTCCGGCGCTCTGCAGGGCCTCGGCGTAGTTCTGCCAGGTCAGGCCGGACTCGTCGCCGCCGTCGTAGCTGGTGGAGTCGACCTTGCCGCTCCACAGGTAGGTGCGGTTGGGCCCGGTGGCGCTGAGGGTGGAACAGAAGTAGGCGTCGCAGATCGTGTAGTTGTCGGCGAGCGCGTAGTGGAAGGGGATGTCGGCGCGGTCCAGGTAGCCGAGGGACCGCACGTTGCCGACGCCCGCGACCCAGTTGTCGAGGCGGCCCTTGTTCCAGGCGGAGTGCTGGGAGGACCAGGAGTGCGGGAGATCGCCGTTGCACTGGGCGAGGGTCTCGCCGTCCTTGCCGCCCGCGTCGGGGGTGGCGCTGAGCTTCCACGGGTACTGGCGGCCCGTGCCGTTGGGCTGGTTGAAGACCGGATATCCGCCGCTGAGCGTGATGCCGCTGCGGTCCGCGAAGCCGCGGACGCCCTTGAGGCGCCCGAAGTAGTGGTCGAAGCTGCGGTTCTCCTGCATGAGGATCACCACGTGCCTGACGTCCGAGATCGTGCCGGTCGCCGTGCTCCGGGCCGCGGCCGCGGTCCGCGGGCCGGCGGCACCCACCGTCATGCCCGCCGCCACGGAAGCGCCCAGTCCCACGAAGCCTCTTCGGCTGATCGGTGTCATTCGCCCCGTCCTCGTCACCGGTGCGCCCGTGCGGCACACCGCGCGCCAGGGTGCACGGGGCGGTCGGCAGGCACCGGGCCGGATCGGTGAGGCGGGAGTGAACAAAAGTCAAAGTACGGGTCGGTAGCGCCCCGTGCGCCTCACACGCCCCCGAACAGGGTGCTCAGACCCCGCTCCACGACCGCCTCGACGTCCTCCTGCCCCGGGGCCACCACCTCGTGGGTGCGCTGCAGGAACCGGAAGAGCGCCTGGGTGTCGAACTGGAGCAGGGCGAGACCGTGCGGCGAGTGGAACTCCACGGCCGTACGGCCCGGACCGCAGGGCCAGATGTGGACGTCCCCGCGCCCGGCCGGGGCACTGATCCCCTGGTCGAGGAGCGAGCGGGCAAAGGTCCACGTGACCTCCTCGCCGCCGAGGGTGACCTCGGCCGGGAAGTCGACGAAGACGGCCAGGGGATCACCGGAGGTGTACCGGAGCGTGGCGGGCACCGGGACCTCCTCGTCCTCGGCGGTGATCAGCCGGGCGCGGGCGGGTTGCTCGAAAGTGATGTCCATGCCTGTAGGACTCCGGGAAGGCCCCTTGCATGACGCGAAATCCGGACAGAGTTGCCGCGGTTGGCCGAGACCGCGACACTGCGAACACAGGGGCGTCGAACAACCGCCCGAGCGCGACGCGAGGACCTCGCCAAACCCGTCAAATCACGTAGCCCCACTACGACTTGCGCCACCGGTCACCTACACCCTTCATGGGGGTCGACCAGCCCATGGAGACTCTGGCATATGCCAGAAGCACCACCGTATCGTGTGTTGCCAAATCCCTTACAGGGCGTCGCAGGCTGTGCAACAGTCGTAACCGGTCCCACCGTCCGCCCTGGCCGTTCAGTCCCCGCATCGGAGTGCGTCATGCCGTCCCATGTCTCCGCGGACCGCCCCGCAGCCCAGCCGCCCGGGCGCGGCTCGGTCGAGGCGTTGATATCGCAGACGCGGCGACTCAAGGGCGACGTGGACGCGGTACGCCGGGACACCCGGAGCGCGGGTTCGGACCCCGAGGAGCGCTGGCAGCGAGCCCTGTACGACCTGGCACTCCATCAACTCAACGATCTGGACGAGCACTTGGCGCAGCTGCGGGACGGACCGGCACCCCTGCCGGCCGATGTCGAGGCGGCGCCCGCCCCGCGCTCGGCGGCCGCCCCGGGCTCGCTGCTCAGCCGGGTCGGCAGCGCGGAGTGGAACCTCCTGACGGACGAGGCGAGTTGGTCCGGTGAGCTCTTCCAGATCCTCGGCCGCGACCCGGCCGCGCCCGCGCTCACCCTCGACGAACTGCCCGCCGTGGTGCTGGACGAGGACCGGCCCCGGCTGACCGCGATGGTCACCGACTGCCTGGTCGACGCCAAGCCGATCGACGGAGAGTTCCGCGTCCTGCGGCCCGACGGGAACGTGCGGACCGTCCACATGATGGGCGAGCCCGTGCTCGACGGCGACGGCAGCACCGCCTCGATGTGGGCCGTGCTGCGGGACGTCAGCGAGCTGCGGCGCAGCCAGCGGACGGTGCGCGAGACCCGGGACACGATGCAGCGGCACCGCCGTCGCGCCGAGACCGAGCACCGGCTCGCCGTGGAACTCCAGGAGGCCGTGCTGCCGCCCGGGCGCGGGGCCCTGCGGCTGCCGCGCCGGGGGCCGGGCACGCTCGACGTCGCCGCCCACCACCTGCCGTCCGGGGCCGGATCCCTGCTGGGCGGTGACTGGTACGACGCGCTGGAGCTGTCCGACGGCGACACCCTGCTGAGCGTCGGCGACCTCACCGGGCACGGCGTCGCCGTCGCCTCGGGCATGACGATGCTGCTGGGCGCCGTACGCGGGATGGCGATGGCCGGCACCCAGCCGGGGCAGCTCATGTCCCTGCTCAACCAGTTACTCGACGCCACCGTGCAACCCGCGCTGGGCAGCGCCGTCTGCTGCCGCTACCGGCCCGCCACCCGCAACCTGACCTGGGCACAGGCAGGACACCCCGCCCCGCTGCTGTTCCGCGGCGGGACGGGGTGTGCGCTCAGCGCGCCGGACGGCGTGCTGCTCGGTGTCACCTCGGGAGCCGGTTACGGGCAGGCCGAAGTGACCCTGGAGCCAGGCGATCTGCTTCTGCTGCACACCGACGGAGTGGTACCGGGGCACAGCGGAGCCGACTCTCTGGGCGCGCTCCTCGGCCTTGCTCCCCGGTTCGGGGCGGCGCGCACCGCCCAGGACTGTGTCAGGGCCGTGGTCGAGGAGTTCGGCGAGAGCGGGCGCGCGGACGAGGCCTGCGTGCTCGTCGCCAGGGTGGGTGAGTAGCCGAGGCGGGTGTGGCCTCGACGGATGAGTGGATGGAGATCAGGCGGCTGGTGTCGAGCGCACCGGCCCCTTATGCCTGTGCGCTGTTGTGGTTCCCCTTGCTCCTGGCCTTGGGCAGGGCCAGCTTGATCTCCTCCCGCAGTTCCTGGATCCTCGGGTAGCCGGCGTACTCGGCGGTGAGCCGGTACATCTGGCGCAGCCGGTCCCAGGTGCGGTGGGAGGAGTTCGACCCCATGGACATCAGGGCCAGTCGCGCGTAGCGGTCCGCCTGTTCGGGGTCGTCCGCGATGAAGCAGGCGGAGGCCATGGACAGGAAGTCGAAGATCTTCGACCGCTGGCGGCCGTCGATCCGCAGGGCCAGGGCCTTCTCCGCGTAGTGCTGGGCGTGCACGGCCGCGGCCGGGTCGTGCTCGGCCAGCGTGCGGTAGGCGAGGGCCTGCATGCCGTACAGGTCCTCTTCCCTGAACATCTGCATCCAGCTCGGCGGCGGCACGTCGCCCCGGTCGGAGACGAAGAGGTCCTCCGCCTGGCCGAGGGTGCGGCGCATCGCCTGGCCCTTGCCCATGGACGCCTGTGCCCAGGCCTCGATGGTGTAGAGCATCGCCCGGGTGCGCGGCAGCACCTCGTCGCCCGAGCCGGACTTGGCGAGCTTCATCAGGTCGAGTGCGTCGTCGGGCCGGCCGAGGTGCACCATCTGGCGAGCCGCTCTGGAGAGCGCCTCCCCGGCACGCGGCCGGTCGCCGCCCTCACGGGCCGCGTGGGCGGCGATGACGAAGTACTTCTGGGCCGTGGGCTCCAGGCCGACGTCGTGCGACATCCAGCCCGCGAGGACGGCGAGGTTGGCGGCGACGCCCCACAGGCGCCGCTGGAGATGCTCGGGGTGGCGGTAGGCGAGCATGCCGCCCACCTCGTTGAGCTGCCCCACCACGGCCTTGCGCTGCAGCCCGCCGCCGCGGGCCGCGTCCCAGGCACGGAACACCTCGACGGAGCGCTCCAGTTCCTCGATCTCCTCGGACCCGATGGGGGCGGCCTCGTAGCGGTCGAACCCAGCGGGGTCGGCGTGCAGAGGATCGTCGAGGACGGGGGCGTCGGCCTTGAGTGTGGGGTCGGTGTGCAGCCACTCGTACATGGCGCTGCTGAGTACGGATCCCGCGGTGAGCGCGGCACCCGCACCCACCAAGCCGCGTCGGTTGAGCATGAGGTCCATTCCCGTGAATTCGGTGAGGACCGCGGCGGTTCGTTCGGGCGCCCACGGCATGCCGTCGGGATGTTCCACTTTCCCGTCGTCCGGCCGTTTTCCCGTACGCCCGTGCCGTACCAGACCGAGGTCCTCGATGGTCACGACACGGCCGAGACGCTCGGTGAACAGAGCCGCCAGCACCCGCGGCACCGGATCGCGCGGGATCTCTCCCGTGTCGATCCACCGCCGCACCCGGGAGGTGTCGGTCGCCAGCTGGGGGTGGCCCATGGCCGCCGCCTGCCGGTTGACCAGCCTCGCGAGTTCGCCCTTGGACCAGCCGGCCAGGCCGAACAGGTCCGAGAGGCGGGTGTTGGGTTCTCCGGTCACGTCAAGCCCCCAGGTTCTCGGCTGAGTTGACAGTAGCCCGGTGCCGGTTGCCGGGCGACTATTCGCCACGGTTCGCCAGGGTGCGCCAGATGGTGTGCCACTGGGCAACGGGTGTCAGGTAGGAACGCGCCACCCCGACCCGGTCGCCGCTCGACGGGCACACTCCCCAGGGTGTGCCCGGGCGGCCGGGACGGGCTGGACGCGAGAACCCCTCACAGGACTTCTCAGGCAGGCACCGCAGGTACACGAAGGGATCTGTATCGCCCATGTACGCAGCATCGTCCTCCGTGTCCGCTCCGCCCCGGTCGCTGCGCCCCCGCCCGGCGGGGAGCGGACCCTATCTCGACCCCGCGCGTCCCGGGGCCGCCGTACCGGTCGTGGGCCGGCAGCGGCGCGCCGCGGGTCTCGGCACCCAGCCCCTCAGCGGGAGACTCGACCTCTCCGGCCCCCAGGGGGCGCAGCTGCGCACCGCGATCGCGTCGGTGCACCGGATCTGTCCGGAGTTCGCTCCGGTGCAGGTGCTGCGCCGCACCGGGCGGTCCGTGATCCTCGTCGGGACGACGGGGCGCAGCACGGCCGTGGCGAAGTGTCTACTGGACCACTCCCCCGCCTGGGCGGAGCGGACCCGCCACGAAATAGCCGCATACCGCTCGTTCGTCCGGCACCGGCCGCCGATCCGGGTGCCGAGGCTGATCGCGGCGGATCCGGACAACTGCACACTGGTGATCGAGCGGATGCCCGGCCGGGTGGCGGCGGTCCAGCGTCACCCTGTGGAGGCTCCGCCCCGGGCGGACATCCGGGCCGCGCTGGGCGCGATCTGCCGGCTGAACGCGTGGCGTCCCCCGGCGGGCACCTTCGACGCCCCGGTCGACTACCCGGCCCGGATCGCCCGGTACCACGAGCTGGGCCTGCTCACCGACCGGGACATGGGTGACCTGCAGAAGCTGCTGCACGGCATCGCGGTCGCGGCGGGCCGCCAGGGGATGGGCCAGTTCTGCCACGGCGACGCCCTGCTCTCGAACATCCTGTTGTCCCCGGCCGGTCCAGTGCTGGTGGACTGGGAGCACGCGGGCTGGTATCTGCCGGGGTACGACCTGGCCACGCTCTGGTCGGTCCTCGGTGACGCCCCGGTGGCACGCCGTCAGATCAGCCAGATCGCCCAGTCGGCGGGGCCGGCGTCCCGGGACGCCTTCCTGGTGAACCTGATGCTGGTCCTCACCCGGGAGATCCGGACCTACGAGACCGCCGTGCAGCGTTCGATGCACGACGCGACCCCGGCGGCACCGGGTACGGCCCACCCGGGCGCCGCGCCGACCGGCGAGGAACAGCGGCTGCTGCTCCGGCGGCTGCACGACGACTGCCAGCTGGCCCGCCGGGCCGTGCGTGCGGCGGTCGGCACTCGCTGACGGGGACGAGGATCCGCGGTGCGCTCAGGGCAGCTGCGCACCGCGGATCCTCGCATGTCCGGGGTGCGCCGGGGACACCCATTGGTGTAAGCCACTGACGCCCCGCAGGCCTGCGGGCCACCACCGCGAAACTCCCACGATCATCGCATGACATGGGAATTCGGGCCTCTCTGGGCATGATTGACGGATCGTCGGCAAGCCGGTACCACTGAGCCACGCTCAGCCCCGCACGCCCCGTCGCGCCCCATCGCCCCAGGAGGCTGCATTGCGAGGATCCGTCATCGAATCCGCACCCCCGCGCAGTGGCAGACGCACGCGCCGGACGGCCGGGGCCGTCGCCGCCACGGCCCTGCTGCTGCCACTGCTGGGCGCGGCACCGCCCCCGGACACGAGCGAGTCGTCCGCCGGACTGCTCCAGCGGGCGTTCGCGTCCGCCGCCACCGAGTACCACGTGCCGCAGAGCGTGCTGCTCGCGGTCTCCTACCTCCAGTCCCGCTGGGACACGCACGACGGCGCGCCCAGCGTGACCGGCGGCTACGGCCCGATGCACCTCACCGACGCGCACACCGCGCTGGCGACGGCCGCCGAGCACTTCGCCGACGGCACCGAGGACCCCCGCGGCGACAGCGCCCGCCCGGCCCTCCGTCCCAGCGTGCAGGTCCCGCGGAACTCCGCGCTCCCGGCCCGCCTCAAGACCCTGACCAAGGCCGCCGCGCTGACCGGGATCCCGGCCGAGCGACTGCGCACCGACGCGGCGGCCAACGTGGCCGGCGGCGCCGCCCTGCTCGCGGCGGCCCAGCGGGACCTGCACCAGCCGCTCGGCGCCGATCCGGCGCACTGGTACGGCGCGATCGCCCGCTTCTCCGGCGCCGACGACACGGCGACCGCGGCGGCGTACGCGAACGACGTGTTCGACGTCCTGCACACGGGCGAGGAGCGCACCACCGACGCCGGACAGTTCGTCGCCCTCGCCGCCCAGCCGGGGCTGCGGGCCGACACCGCGCAGCTGGAGCTGACCGGCCTGCGCGCGACGGCGGCGGACGACGACACGGAGTGCCCGACAACGGTGTCGTGCGAGTGGATCCCGGCGCCCTACGCGCAGTTCGGGGACAACGACTACGGCAACCACGACCTCGGCGACCGGCCGGCCTCGCAGAGCATCAGGTACATCGTCGTCCATGACACCGAGGGCTCCTGGGACACCACCATCAAGCTGGTCCAGGACCCGACCTATGTGTCCTGGAACTACACCATCCGCTCCACCGACGGTCTGATCGCCCAGCACGTCAAGGCGAAGGACGTGGCCTGGCACGCGGGCAACTGGTACATCAACGCGAAGTCGATCGGCATCGAGCACGAGGGCTTCCTCGCCTCGCCGGACGCCTGGTACACGGAGGCGATGTACCGCTCCTCGGCCCGGCTGGTGAAGTACCTCTCCGAGCAGTACGGCGTCCCGCTGGACCGGCAGCACATCCTGGGCCACGACACCGTGCCCGGCCCGACCACGTCCTCGATCCCCGGGATGCACACCGACCCCGGCCCCTACTGGGACTGGCGGCACTACTTCGAACTGCTGGACCACCCCTTCAAGCCCAGGGCGGGCAAGAAGCACCGGGTGGTGACGGGCGGGGTGGTCACGATCCTGCCGGACTACGCCACGAACCAGCCGACGTACACCGGCTGCGTCACCAAGGGCCAGCCCTGCGCCGCGCACGGGTCCGGCGAGGTACGGCTGTACTCCGACCACGACGAGAACTCGGCCCTGATCAAGGACGTCGGCATGGGCACGACGCCGACGACCGACGTGAACGACCTCTCCTCACGCGCCTCCACCGGCCAGCAGTACACGGTGGCGGACACCTGGGGGGACTGGACGGCGATCTGGTACCTCGGGCAGAAGGCCTGGTTCAAGAACCCGGCGAGCGCCCCGACGGCGGTGAGCGCAACCGGGGTGGTGATCACGCCGAAGGCGGGCCTGACCAGCATCCCGGTGTACGGCCGTGCCTACCCGGAGGCGTCCGCGTACCCCTCCGGGGTACCGGCCCAGTCGATCTCCCCGCTGCCGTACACGATCCCGGCGGGCCAGAAGTACGTGGCCGGTGACGAGGTGCCGGGCGAGTACTACTACGCCGTCACCTTCACCACCGACTCGCACAGGGTCGTGGTCGGCAAGGACCTGTACTACGAGATCCAGTACGGCCACCGGATCGAGTTCGTCCGCGCGGCCGACGTGGACGTGGTGCCGGCGGCGAAGGCCGGACGGCACCACGGCCACGGGAAGTAGCCGGCCTCAGCCCTGCTGGAAAAGCTCCGCCGGGAGCGGCTTCAGCAGGGCGTACAGGTCGTCGGTGATCGGGCGGTCCCAGGCGGCGATGGTCACGAGGACGCCGTCGCTGCGGTCGAACTGGACGCAGGAGATCCGGCTCTCGGAGAGCTTGAGCCGCCGCACGATCAGCAGGTTGTCGCCCTGGAGCACCGGCATGTCCTCGGTGCCGACGACGGTGACGTCCTCGTCGTTCTCCAGTGCGAGGAGGAGCTGGCCGACCTCGAAGGGGATCTCGCCGTCCTCCACCTCGCGGGCCGGGGAGCCCTCGGGGAGGTTGCCGATGATCATCGCTGGGCCGCGGCCGCCGAAGAGGTCGTAGCGCAGGAAGACGCCCTGGCAGGTGCCGTCGGGGGCGGGCAGCAGCCCGGCACCGAGGTTGCCGGGCCAGTCACCCGGGTCCATGGCCAGAACGTCGAAGTCGGGGCCGGCGGGAGTGGCGCTGCGGCGACGGAGGAACGACATGCGGTCCATGGTACGGGGCCGGGGTGGTGGGGCGGGGACAAGTGCGGGGTGCGGGGTGCGGCGGCCGCTGCGAAGCCGCCGCCGTCCCGGGTATGCCGTTGCCGACGCCCGCCACGCCCCGGGGATGCCGTTGCCGACGCCTGCCACGCCCCGGGGATGCCGTTGCCGACGCCTGCTACAAAGTCGCCCTTTCCGTCGCCGTCAGTTCGGCTTGGGCGGCGGCTGCCAAGCCGTCCGCTCCGCACTGCTGGGCCGTTTCGAGGCCCCTTCGGAGGTGGCCGGTGTCGTGGAGTTCCGTGCCGAGGGTCACCAGGGCGCAGGCGAGCTCGTAGGCGGCCGGGGAGCGGTCGAGGTACGCCACCGACTCGCGCAGGTATCCCAGGCGGGCCTCGCCCGACGAGACCTCCGCCGCCGTGCGCAGGGCCTGGCCGATCGCGGACGGGGCGCCGAAGCGGCGGGCGCGGGTCACCGCGTCCAGGGCCGTGGCGAGGGCGCGTTCCGGGGCGTCGTGGGCTTCGGCGCGGGCCAGATGGAGCTGCCAGGGGCACCACGAGGGGTTGCGGATGCCGCGTGGTTCGAGGCGGCGGCCGGCCGCGGAGAGCTCGGCCGCCGCGTCCTTCGTGAGGCCGCGGGCGAGGAGCAGTTCGCCGTAGACCGTCTGGGCGTCGGGGAAGACCACGGCCGCCGGGAAGGGCTCCCGGAAGGCGTGGTCCTCGGCGAGCCGGGTGGCCTCCTCGGTGCGGCCGCGGGCCAGCAGGGTCTGGATCAGGATGCCGAGGGCGTACCAGTGGGCCGGGGTGCCGGGGCCGACGCGCTCGGCGAGGCGCAGGCCCGAGCGGGCGAGGTCCTCGGCCTCGGCGAGGCGGCCGCGCCGGTAGCGGACGTAGCCGAGGAGGGTGTAGGCGAAGGAGAGGTGGGCGCCGCGCCAGCCCTGGCGTTCGTAGTCGGCGATCCCGTCGGCGAAGAGTTCCTCCGTGCGGTCCGGCCGGTCGGCGTACATGAACGCGAGGGAGACCAGGACCGGGACCTCGAAGCCGCGGTCGGGTTCGGCCCAGCCGAGGCCGCCGGCGAGGGCGCGTTCGGCGTGGTGGAGGGCGACCTCGGCGGGTTCGCCGCGCTGGATGGCGTCCCAGGTGCGCAGGCCGATGACGTACCGCTCGGTGAGGTCGCGGCCGTGCAGGCGGTCGGCGAGCCGGGTCAGGCGGCGGGAGCGGGAGGGGTGGTCGGGTTCGTCGGCGCGGAAGGCGTCCCACATGAACTGTTCGGAGAGCATCCGGAGCCGTACCCGGGCGTCGCCGGTGACGTGGATCTCGCGGGCGAGGGTCTCGGAGGCCTCGGCGAGGCGGTCGCTGTGGGCGAGGACCTGGGAGAGGCGGTAGACGATGTGCTGGCGCAGGGCGGGTTCGGCGATGGGCTCCTGGAGGGCCGCGCGCAGGTGGTTGACGGTGGTGGCGGGTTCGGTGAGCAGGGAGGCGCTGCCCAGTTCGTAGAGGACGGCGGCGCGCTCCTTGGCGGGCGGGGGTTCGCGCAGGGCGCGGGCGAGGTAGCCGCGGGCCGTGTCGGGGGCACCGGCCCGGAGCGTCTCCCCGGCGGCGGCGCGCAGTTGCCGTACGACCCAGGTGTCGCCCTCGGGGTGGGTCTCCAGGAGGTGGCGGGCGGCGGCGGTGGCGCCCTGGCCGTCGTCGGTCACGCACCAGGCGGCCTGACCGTGCAGGGCGACCCGGGTGGCGGGCGGGATGGCCCGGTAGACGGCGGTGGCGATCAGCGGGTGGACGAACTCCAGGGTCCCGGCGCCGGTGAGGACACGGGCGTCGCGCAGGGCGTCGGCGGCGTCGGCGGCCTCCTCGTGGCCGAGGCCCGCGACGGCGGCGGCGAGCGCCGGATGGATCTCGGTGCCGAGGACGGCACAGGCCCAGGCGAACCGGACGGCGGAGGGGCCCAGGCGTTCGAGGCGGGCGATCAGCCCGCTGCCCTTGACGGCTGCGGCGAGGTCGCGCAGCAGGGGTGCTCCGGCCTCGGTGGGGTCGAGGCCCCGGTCGGAGACCTTGGCGGTCAGCTCGACGGCCTCGAAGGGGTTGCCCGCGGTGACGGCCCAGCACTCGTGGCAGAAGGCGTCGTCGGCGTGGTCGCCGAGACTCTCGCGGACCAGGCCGGCGACGGCGTCGGCGCTGAGCGGTTCGAGGCCGTGCGGGCGGCCGCCTGCCCGGCCGGGCAGACCCCGGAACGCGTCGGCGTGCTCGGGGAGTTCGTCGGGTCGGTACGCGACGACGACGAGCAGCGGGAGTTGCTCGGCCCGCGGTGCGAACGCGGCGAGCCAGCCGAGGGATTCGGGATCGGCCCAGTGGGCGTCGTCGAGGACGAGGACCATCGGTGCCTGGCGCACGGCGAGGTGGGTGAGGACCCAGTCGAGGCCGTCGCGCAGGCCCTGCTGGTCGGGCGGGGCGCCCTCGGTCGGGGCGCACAGGCCCAGGGCGGGGCCGACGATGTCGTACCAACTGCCCAGTGAGGCGCGGAGTTCGGCCTCCGGTGCGCCGGCGAGGCGGGGTTGCAGGAGCTGGCGGGCCACGTGGAAGGCGACGCGCTGTTCCTGGTCGCCACCGCGTGCGGAGAGCACGGTGCAGCCCTGGGCGGCGGCGCGGCGCCGGACCTCGGCGAGCAGGGTGGTCTTGCCGATGCCGGCCCGGCCGGCGAAGGCGAGCAGCGCGCCGAGCGGCCGGTCGCCCGGTGCCGCGCCGTCCGCGTCCAGGCCGGTGAGCTCGGCCAACGCCTCGTCGACGGCTGCGAGTTCACCGTCACGCTCGTAGAGCGTCCGTCGGTTCCGCAGGACCCGCTGTCCCATGACCACCCCCCGCCACGGTGGTACGCGAGCGCGGGGGGCGGGCGCGCACCGTGGCTTGCAGGCAGCTCAGCGTACGCTTCACGACGGTGATCCGCTCCCTACTGACGGTAACTGGGCGAAGGCACTTGACATCACTCCTGCGGAGGTGACGGCGGGACCACCGCGATCGGGGCGGCCGCGTGCAACAGCACGGCGTGGGTGACGGAGCCCATCATGCGGGCCGGGGCGAGCAGTCGTCGGCGGTGGCGGCCGACGACGACCAGCGCGGCGTCCTTCGAGGCGGCGACCAGCAGGCCGGCCGCGTCCCCGGGCAGCGCCAGGACGTCGGCGCGCAGGTTCGGGCGGTCCTTGAGGTGCGGGGCGAGGAAGCCCTCGGCGAGGGTGCGGGTCTCCTGCTCGACCTCGTCCTGGTCGACGGCCGGCGGGACGAGTTCCCCGGCCGCGAACCAGCTCTCCACCGGCCACGGGTAGGCGGCGATCACCTGGAGCCGGGCGCCCCGCCGGTCGGCCTCCGCGAAGGCGAAGGCGAGGGTGGCGTCGTCGGGGCTGTCCACGTCCAGGCCGACGACGACCCGGGGTCCGGGCTCGGCGGGCAGCTCCTCGTGCTCCCCCACTGCACGCCCGGGCCGGGGCACGACGACCACCGGGCATTCGGCGTCGCGGGCGGCGGCCATGCCGTTGGAGCCGAGCAGCAGGCCGGCGAAGCCGCCGCGCCCCCGGGAGCCGAGCACCAACAACTGGGCGTCGGCGCCCAGTTCGGGCAGCAAAGCGCTCGGAACGCCTTCCATGGCGACGTACTCGACGGTCAGCCCCACGGCACCGGCGCGCAGCCGGTCGCGGACCTCGTCGAGCACGGGGTCGCCTGCCTCGTCCGGCTCCCCGGCGACCAGGACGTCGGGCTGCCCCCAGGCCGCGTACTGGCGGACGTGCACCACCCGCAGCGGCGCGTCCCGCTGCCGGGCCGCCTGCACGGCCCAGTCCAGGGCGCGCAGGCTGTCGTCCGAACCGTCCGCCGCGGCGATGACCGGCGCAGCGCTCATGGTTCCTCACCTCCGGAATACGACCTTCCCCGTCCGGGGCCAGCCTGTCTCAGGCGTCGGCCCCGGAAGGGCGCTGCTGGTCACGTGTCCGGAAATCCTTGCGGAACACCCCCGGGTTCACCTCTCTGCCACAGCGGCGGAGCCGGGGGAGGCGCTCAGGTGAGGTCGAACTCGCCCTCCCGGGCCCCTGACACGAAAGCCCCCCATTCGGCGGGGGTGAAGATCAGGGAAGGGCTCTGGGGGCTGCCGCTGTTGCGCATCGCGATGAATCCCTCGACAAAGGCGATCTGGACATCCCCCAGGCCCCGGCTGCTGGACTGCCAATCGGCTCCGCTGAGGTCCAGCTCCGGCTTCTCCCAGCCCAGTACCGGCTGCTGCTGGATGGTGCTCTCGGCCACGTCCGTGCTCCTCCCGAATTCGTCGTCCGCGGCCAGCCTAGCTTTCGGTTCCGGCACTCAACAGGCCACGTGAACGGGTCCTTTCAGTTGTCCGGGGCCGCGGCGCCGACCAGCCACATGGAGAAGAACTGGGAGCCGCCGCCGTAGGCGTGCCCGAGCACCTTCCGGGCGCCGTCCACCTGGTGTTCTCCGGCCTGGCCGCGCACCTGGAGGGCGGCTTCGGCGAACCTGATCATCCCGGAGGCACCGATCGGATTGGTGGACAGGACGCCGCCCGACATGTTGACGGGGAGGTCACCGTCGAGTTCGGTGACCCCCGATTCGGTGAGTTTCCAGCCCTCGCCCTCCTCGGCGAAACCGAGGTTCTCCAGCCACATGGGCTCGTACCAGGAGAACGGCACGTACATCTCGACGGCGTCGATGTCCCGGCGCGGGTCGGCGATCCCCGCCTGCCGGTAGACGTCGGCGGCGCAGTCCTTCCCGGCCTGCGGCGACACCGCGTCCTTGCCGGCGAACAGGGTGGGTTCGCTGCGCATGGCCCCGCCGAGCATCCAGGCCGGCGGCTTGCCGGAACGGGTGGCTCCGGCCCGGTCGGTGAGGACCATCGCGCAGGCGCCGTCGGACGACGGGCAGGTCTCCGAGTAGCGGATGGGGTCCCACAACATGGGGGACGCCTGGACCTTCTCCAGGGTGATGTCGTGCTCGTGGAGGTGGGCGTAGGGGTTCTTGAGCGCGTTGCGCCGGTCCTTGTAGGCGACCAGCGAGCCGACGGTGTCCGGGGCGCCGCTGCGCCGCATGTAGGCCCGTACGTGGGGCGCGAAGAAGCCGCCGGCACCCGCCAGCAGGGGCTGCTGGAAGGGGATCGGCAGGGACAGCCCCCACATGGCGTTGGACTCGGACTGCTTTTCGAAGGCGAGGGTCAGCACGGTGGAGTGGACCCGGGCGGCGACGAGGTTGGCCGCGACCAGTGCGGTCGAGCCGCCCACCGACCCCGCCGTGTGGACCCGCAACATGGGTTTGCCGACCGCCCCCAGCGCGTCCGCCAGGTACAGCTCCGGCATCATCACGCCCTCGAAGAAGTCGGGCGCCTTGCCGATGACGACGGCGTCGATGTCGGCCCAGTCCAACTCGGCGTCGTCGAGGGCGCGTCGCGCGGCCTCGCGGACGAGCCCGGCGATCGAGACGTCCCGCCGCGCCGCCACGTGCTTGGTCTGGCCGATCCCTGTGACGGCCACGGGCTCCTTGCTCATCGCGGATCCCCTTCGAGTACGGCGACCAGGTTCTGCTGCAGGCAGGGCCCGGAGGTGGCGTGGGCGAGGGCCCGGTCGGACTCGCCGCGGTGGATACGGGCGGCGGCCTCGCCGATGCGGATGAGCCCGGCGGCCATGATCGGGTTGGCGGCGAGGGCCCCGCCGGACGGGTTCACGCGCACGTCGTCGCCGAGCCGCAGCGCCTTGCGCAGCACGACTTCCTGCGAGCTGAACGGCGCGTGCAGCTCGGCGGTGTCCACGGGTCGTTCGAAGGCCCCGGCCCGCTCGGCGGCGAGCCGTGCGGACGGCGAGTCGGTCAGGTCACGGACGCCCAGGCCGTGCGCCTCGATGCGGTGGTCGATGCCCCGGATCCAGGCGGGCCGGGCGCACAGCTCCCGGGCCCGCTCCCCCGCCGCGAGGATCACGGCGGCGGCGCCGTCGCCGATCGGCGGGCAGTCGCCGGTGCGCAGCGGCCGTACGACGTAGTCCCCCTGCGGCACCGAACCCCTCAGCTGTGCATGGGAGTTGGCTTCCGCATCCGCCCTGCTCCGGGCGCCGAAGGCGGCCAGCGCGGGCTCGTCGGTCTCGCCCGCGTCGACGAGGGCCTGGGCCTGGAGGGCGGCGAGGGCGACGGAGTCCGGCCAGAGGGGGGCCACGTAGTAGGGGTCGAGCTGGCGGGTCAGGACGTCGCGCACGGAGCCGGGTGAGGACTTGCCGTAGGAGTAGACGAGCGCGGTGTCCGCGTCCCCGGTGAGCAGCTTGGTCCAGGCCTCGTACAGGGCCCAGGCGCCGTCCATCTCGACGTGCGACTCGGAGATGGGCGGCCAGGCGCCGACGCCGTCGAGGGCGAGGGTGAAGGAGAAGGCGCGGCCGGCCAGGTAGTCGCTGGAGCCGGAGCAGGTGAAGCCGATGTCAGCGGTCTTCAGGCCGGTCTGCCCGAGCACGTCGTGCAGCACCGGCATGAGCATCTCGACCTCGGAGAGCTCTTCGCTGGTGCGGCGGTGGTCGGTCTGCGCGAAGGCGACCAGTGCTATGTCACGCGTCACAGCAGCTCCTTGTACGTCTCGTAGTCCGCGTCGGGTTCGCCGGTGGGCCGGTAGTGGTCGGGGAAGCGGGCCCCCTCGGTCCACACCGGTTCGACCCTGAGCCCCATTCGCACCTGGTCGTAGGGGATCCCGCCGATCCGGCCGTGCAGGGCGAGCCCGGCGCCGTCGAGGGCGATGTGGGCATAGACGTACGGCACCTCGATGTCGAGGTTCTTCGCCTTGATGTTGACGATGCAGAAGGTGGTGACCGTGCCACCGGGACCCACTTCGACCTGTTCCGATGTGGCCACGCCACATGTGGGGCACGCGCCCCTCGGCGGGACGTACACCTTCCGGCAGGAGGGACAGCGCTCGCCGAAGGTCCGCCGGGACGACAGCGCGTCGATGTAGGCGGACTGGGCACGGCCGGGCGAGTAGGTGTAGTCGAGGCGGGCGTGGGCGACGATGCCGTGGATGGCGTCCTCGAACTCGCCGCTGTGCCCTGTCACATCGGCCGGTTCACCGTCGTACGGCTCGAAGCAGGCGATGTCGGTGATGGCCCCCGACCGCTCCGCCGCCCAGCGGATCCGGACCCGCATACCGGTGTGCACGGCGTCCGGTCCCGGTGCGTCGAGGGCGTGCAGCAGGGCGGTGTCGGCTCCGTCGAGCCGGACCAGAACCCAGGCGAAGGGGGTGCCGAGGGGCTGGCCGCGGCGGGGCTCGTGGTTCCAGGCCCAGGTGGTGACCGTACCGGTGGGGGCGACCTCGACGAGGTCACGGATCTCCTCGGCGGTGACGGGGTCGTACTCGACGGGCGGGACGAGGGTGCGGCCGTCGCCGGTCTTCACCCCGAGGACGACGCGTTCACGCAGCCCGGTGAGAAACGCGCTCTGCACGGGGCCGAGGGAGCGGGTGAACGGAAACTCGACGACGAGGGGAGCTTTGAGAACTTCAGGCATGAGGGGCTTGCCTCCTTCAGGTCGGTGCGGGTGACACCCCGTCTTTCAGGGGCGCGGGACATGGACATATGCGGCTCCGCCGCGTGGGCGCGACCAGCCACACTCGGCCCGCAGCCTCAGACGCACCCCAGGCATCACTCGCGCTTGTAAACAGGCGTCCGCTTCTCCGCGAACGCACGCGCCCCTTCCTTCGCATCGGCCGTATCGAAGATCGGCCACCCCCGCTTGAGTTCGGCGGCCAGCCCGTCCGCCTCCGTCATCTCCGCGGTCTCGTACACCGACGCCTTGACCGCCTCGACCGCCAACGGCCCGCACGCGTTGATCTGTTCGGCGATCTCCAGCGCCTTCTCGAGCGCCGAGCCGTCCGGCACGACATGCCCGACGAGCCCGATCTCCACCGCCTCCCGTGCGCTGTACGGCCGCCCGGTGAGCAGCATCTCCAGAGCGTGCGTGCGCGGAATCTGCCGCTGGAGCCGCACCGTGGAGCCACCGATCGGAAAGAGCCCCCGCCGGACCTCGAAGAGTCCGAACGTCGCGGACTCGCCCGCCACCCGGATGTCGGTGCCCTGGAGGATCTCGGTGCCGCCCGCGACACAGTGGCCCTCGACGGCGGCGATCACGGGTTTGCGCGGGCGATGATGGCGGAGCATCGCCTTCCAGTGCAGGTCGGGGTCGGCCTTCAGCCGGTCCCGCAGGTGCTCGCCCGCCATGTCCTGCCCGGCCAGCGCCTTGAGGTCCATCCCGGCGCAGAAGGCGCCCCCCGCCCCCGTGAGCACGACCGAGCGGACGTCGTCGTCCTCGTCGGCCTCGATCCAGCCGTCGTACAGGCCGACGAGCATGGAGATCGAGAGCGCGTTCTTCGCCTCGGGCCTGTTGAGCGTGAGTACGAGTGTGGCGCCCTCGCGCCGCACGGTGAGGTGTTCCGTCCCACCCATGGACCGTCTCCCCTCTGGAAGGGATCGTCCCCCCTCCACCAGAACGAGAACAGGTTGCAGTAGCAGGGGAGGCACTTCAAGGGTTTTCTGACAGGCAGTCAGATTTCTTCGCGTGAACCCTTCACACTTGCCGCGCCCTTTGCTCTGATGACCGGCGAACGGACAGGTGCGCCTTTCTTCGTCACGGTTGCCGGGATCAGGAGGAGCGGTGGAGTACAACCTTGCCGATCTGTTCGAGTCGGTCGTCGACGTGGCCGCCGACCGCGAGGCACTCGTGTACGTCGACCACCCCGGCACGGGTGCGGAGCGCCGGCTGACCTACGCGGAGCTGGACGCCGCCGCCAACCGCATCGGTCACCATCTGATCGGCAGCGGGATCAGGCCCGGCGAGCATCTCGGCCTGCACCTCTACAACGGCGTCGAGTACCTGCAGACGGTGCTCGGCTGCCTGAAGGCACGGGTCGTACCGGTCAACGTCAACTACCGGTATGTGGAAGAGGAGTTGGTGTACCTCTACCGGGACGCGGATCTGGTCGCGCTGGTCTTCGACGCGGAGTTCGACGACCGGGTGGCGGCGGCCCTGCCCCGGACGCCGAGGCTGCGGCACCTGGTGCGGGTGGGTGAGCCGGTGGACGCGGGGCTCAAGGCCCTCGCCTTCACGGAGGCCGAGGCCGCCGGGTCGCCCGGGCGGGGGTTTCCCGCACGGTCGGCGGACGACCAGTTCATCATCTACACCGGTGGCACCACCGGCATGCCCAAGGGCGTGATGTGGCGTCAGGAAGACCTGTTCTTCGCGGGGTTGGGCGGTGGGGCGCCAACCGGTGAGCCGGTGAAGCGACCGGAGGAACTGGCCGAACGAGTCGCGGCGGGCGGCAGCGGGATCACCTTCTTCCCCACTCCCCCGCTGATGCACGGCACGTCCACGCTCACCAGCTTCATCGGCTTCAACTTCGGGCAACGGGTGGTGATCCACCGCAAGTTCGTACCCGAGGAGGTGCTGCGGACCGTCGAGAAGGAGAGGGTCACCAGCATGTCGCTGGTCGGCGACGCGATGCTGCGCCCGCTGATCGACGCCCTCAACGGGCCGCTGAAGGGCACCGACTGCTCCGCCCTGTTCAGCGTCTCCTCCTCCGGTGCGATCCTCTCCGAGACGGTGCGCAAGCAGTTCACCGAACTGCTGCCGAACACCATGCTGTTGAACAACTTCGGGTCCTCCGAGTCCGGCTTCAACGGCACGGCGACGAACGACTCGGGGGCGGGCAGCAAGTTCCGGGTCCGCGTGAACTCCCGTACCCAGGTGGTCGATCCGGCCACTTACGAGCCGGTGGCGGTGGGCGAGATCGGCCGGGTCGCGCAGAGCGGGCACGTCCCGCTCGGCTACTACAACGACCCGGTGAAAACCGCCGAGACGTTCTTCGAGAAGGACGGGCGGCGCTGGGTGCTCCTCGGTGACATGGCGACGGTCGACGGGGACGGTGTCGTCACCGTGCTCGGCCGGGGCTCGCAGTGCATCAACACCGGGGGCGAGAAGGTGTACCCGGAGGAGGTCGAACAGGCCCTCAAGTCGCATCCGGACGTGTACGACGCACTGGTGGCCGGAGTGCCGGACGCGAAGTGGGGCAGCCACGTGGCCGCCGTGGTGCAGTTGCGCGAGGGGGCGCCGCGACCCTCCCTGGAGGACGTCCAGTCGTACTGCCGCACCCATCTCGCGGGCTACAAGATCCCGCGCCAGTTGGTGATCGCGGAGGCGATACAGCGCTCGCCGAGCGGGAAGGCCGACTACCGGTGGGCGCGGGAGGTGGCGGTCGCGGCGGACCACTGACGACACCCGTGCGGGCAGGGACACAAGCAGGGCGTACTCTTTGCGCGCGGTTGACCCGGGCGGTTGAACGTGGGGTTACGCGCAGCCGTACGCGAGGTTGGCGGTCGTGGCCTGCGGGCCGGGTCCGCCATGCCATCACGGGGCTTCGCACGGAAGGACGTACGGGTGTCGCACCTCACGCCCCCTCGCCAGCAACTGGACACGGACGCGGACGCGCCTGCCACAGACCAGCTGGAGGAGGCATCACCCGCACCGGCAGCCGGCCCCGAGCCGAGCGCCGAGACGGACACACGCCCGACGGACGACGAACCGGCGGCCGAGCCCGAACCCGAACCCCGGGCAGCGGCCCAGGCCGAGGCGACGGGTGGCGGCGAGCGGACCGAAGCGACCGGTGACGGCGAGCGGGCCGAGGCGGCCGAGGCGGCCGCCGACTCGCCCGCCGTCGACGACCGCACCGGATCCGAGGCCGCCGAGCCCGCCCCGGCCGAGCAGACCGGAACCACCACCGAGGCCGCCGAGGCCGCCCCGGCCGAGCGGACCGGAACCACCACCGAGGCCGCCCCGGCCGTCGGCTCCGCCCGTACCGGCTGGTTCCGGCGGCGTCGGCTGCACCCCCGTGCCGCGGCCTTCGTACGCGTGGGCACGAGCGTCCTGGCCGCCGTGTTCGTGCTCGTGGCGATACTCGTGCCCGACCGCCTCGACCGGCTCGCTCTCCAGAACTTCCTCCGCCTCCCCGTCGAAGCGCTCTTCCTGGCGATCGTCCTGCTCGCACTGCCGTCGAGGGGACGGCGGATCGCGGCCGTCGGCTCGGGCGCGCTGATCGGCCTGTCCACCGTCCTGAAGTGCCTCGACATGGGCTTCTACCAGACCCTGGCCCGGCCGTTCGACCTGGTCTTCGACTGGGTTCTGCTGACCGACGCGGCGGACTGGGTGAAGGACTCGTTCGGTCACACGGGCGAGGTTCTCGCGGTGATCGGTGTGATCGTCCTGATCGTCGCCGTGCTCGTGCTCAGCGCCCTCGCGATGCTGCGGCTGGCGAACGTGATGGCCCGCCACCGGGCCGTGGCGGTACGCACCACGCTCGTTCTGGGCGTGGTGTGGATCACCTGCTTCACGCTGAGCGTGCAGTTCACCGGGGTCCCGTTCGCCACCAAGGGCTACAGCCAGTTCCTGGCCAACCGCGTGAAGTACGTGCGCGAGGGGCTGGGGGACGCCGACGTCTTCAAGAAGCAGCTCGTCGTCGACTCCTACGCGAACACTCCGTCCGACCAGCTGCTGACCGGACTCCGGGGCAAGGACGTGCTGTTCACCTTCATCGAGAGCTACGGCCGGGTGGCGATCGACGATCCGGCGATGGCGCCGGAGATGGACGCGACGCTGAAGGAGGGAGACGCCCGGCTCAAGGCGGCCGGGTTCGCGGCGCAGAGCGGCTGGCTCAGGTCACCCGTCACGGGCGCCGGCAGCTGGCTCGCCCACTCGACGTTCCTGTCCGGCCTGTGGGTCAAGAACCAGCAGCGGTACCGGACCCTGACGACCAGTGACCGTGCGACCCTCACCAGCTACTTCCAGAAGACCGGCGCCTGGCGCACGGTCGGTATCGTGCCGGGCGTGCGCGCGGCCTGGCCCGAGGGCAAGTACTTCGGCCTCGACCACATCTACGACTCCACGCACCTCGGTTACCAGGGCCCGTACTTCAGCTGGACGCCGGTGCCGGACCAGTTCAGCCTGGAGGCCTTCCAGAAGCTGGAGCACGGGAAGAAGAACCGCGACCCGATCATGGCGGAGATCATCCTGGCCTCCAGCCACAACCCCTGGTCCCCCATCGCTCACATCATCGACTGGAAGGACCTCGGCAACGGCAAGATCTTCTACAAGATCAAGGAGGAGGGCACCAACCCCACGGAGGTCTGGAAGAGCGCGCAGCGCGTGCGCACCGAGTACCGCAAGGCGATCCAGTACTCCGTCGACAGCCTGACCCAGTGGGTCCAGCGCTACGGCGACGACAACACCGTCCTCGTCTTCCTCGGCGACCACCAGCCCGTCCCGACGGTCACGGGCGGCGGCAACACCAGCAGGGACGTGCCGATCACCATCGTCGCCCGCGACCCGAAGGTCCTGGAGCGGGTCTCCGGGTGGGGCTGGACGGACGGGCTGAAGCCCGCGGACAACGCACCGGAGTGGCCCATGAACCAGTTCCGGGACCGCTTCATGAAGGCGTTCGGACCGCAGGGCTGAGTTCGTCTCAGGTGTCCGGCAGGTCTCCGGCAGGTCAGGTGTCCGGCAGGAACGCCTGGGCGGCACGCCGGGCCGGCGCGGGACGGTTCGGGGTCACACCCACCGCATACGATGTGGCGTCGATCACGCACACAGTGTCACGACGGTCGCGCGGAAGGACCTCCGGTGCCGCACCCCACGCCTGCTCAGTTGCCGGACACCGAAGGCGCGTCGACCGGGGCGCGGGGTGACGGCGGCCGGCTGCGGAGACATCCGGGTGTCGCCAGGACCGTCACGGCGGGGACGACGTTCCTGGCCGCCGCCCTGCTCCTGACCGCGCTCCTGCTGCCGAACCAGCTGGACCAGCTGAGGCCGAGGGCGTTCCTGCGCCTCCCGGCCGAGGGGATCGTCCTCTCGGCCGCGCTGCTGGTGCTGCCCGGGCGGGCGCGGCGCGTCACCGCGGCGCTGGCGGGCGCGGGGCTGGGGTTGCTGACCCTGGTGAAGTGCCTGGACATGGGCTTCTACTCGGCGTTGCAACGGCCGTTCGACCTGGTGCTCGACTGGATCCTGCTGGACGACGCGGCGGACTACGTACGGGAGTCCTTCGGCCGGACCAGTGAGGTGCTCGCGATCGCCGGGGCCCTGCTCCTCGTGGCGACCGTGCCGGCCGTGACCGTCCTCGCCCTGGTGCGGGTCGCCGAGCGGATGGCACGCCGGCGCCCGTCCGCGGGTCGTACCACCCTGGTCCTGGCCGTTGCCTGGGTCACCTGTGCCACCTTCGGCCTTCAGGCGGGCGGCGCGCCCGTCGCCTCGACGCTCGACGCCCAGCTGGTGGACGACCGTGTGCGGGCGGTCCGCGCCGGTCTGGCGGACGCGCGGGTCTTCACCGCGCAGGCCGCCGTCGACGCGTTCGAGAACACTCCGCCGGACCGGCTGCTGACGGGGCTGCGCGGCAAGGACGTGCTGTTCACGTTCGTCGAGAGTTACGGCCGTACGGCGATCGAGGACCCGGCGATGGCGCGGCAGGTCGGTGCGGTCCTCCAGGAAGGCGCCGCCGCTCTCGATGCGGCCGGTTTCGCGGCGCGCAGCGGCTGGCTGCGGTCCCCGGTGCTCGGGGCGGGCAGCTGGATGTGCCACGCCACGCTGTTGTCCGGGCTGTGGATCGACAACCAGCAGCGTTACCGCAATCTCGTCTCGGGCGACCGGACGACCCTCAACGGGTACTTCCGCAGGACGGGCGCGTGGCGCACGGTCGGCGTCGTCCCGGGCGTCCGCAAGGCCTGGCCGGAGGCCCGGTTCTTCGGCCTCGACCGCTCCTACGACGCCACGCACCTGGGCTACCGCGGCCCGTACTTCAGCTGGACGCCCGTCCCCGACCAGTTCACGCTGGAGGCCTTCGACCGCCTGGAGTACGGGAGGAAGAACCGCCGCCCGGTGATGGCGGAGATCGTCCTCGCCTCCAGCCACCAGCCCTGGGCGCCTCTCCCCCGCATGGTCGACTGGAAGGACCTCGGCGACGGCTCGGTCTTCTGGCCGATCCGGAAGGCGGGCAAGGACCCGGCGGAGGTCTGGAAGGACACGGAGCGGGTGCGCACCGAGTACCGGGTCTCGATCGAGTACTCGCTGCGCAGCCTGTTCGGGTTCATGCGGCGCCACGCCCACCGGAACACGGTCCTGGTCTTCCTCGGCGACCACCAGCCCCGCCCGGAGGTCGTCGCGGGCAGCCCGCGCCGGGACGTCCCCGTCACGATCGTCGCCCACGACCCCGCGGTCCTGGACCGGGTCTCCGGCTGGGGCTGGACACCGGGCCTCAAGCCCGCCGCCGACGCGCCGATCTGGGCGATGGACAAGTTCCGCGACCGCTTCCTGACGGCGTTCGGGCCGCAGGACCCGAGTGCGGCTCAGGCGTCAAGGAAGGCGACGGTACGGCGGACGAACCACGCGGGGTCGTCGAGCCAGGGGTAGTGAGCGGCGCCGGGCTGCACCGCGACCTCGGCGGCCGGGAAGGCCTCGGCGACGCGCCGGGCCAGGGCGGGGCTGGGTCCGCCGTCGAGTTCCCCGGCGTACACCAGGACGGGGGCGGAGAGGGCGCGCAGGGCGGTCCGGGTGGCGTCCGGGGTGAAGGCGCCCTCGGCGAAGTAGCGTTCGCCCGCCTCGAAGTTGCTCTGCTTCTCGGTGGCCGCGACATGAGCCCGGGCGGCGTCGTCCCAGCGGCCGTGGAAGAAGGGCAGGAACACCTCGTCGAACTCCCCGGTGCCCGTCAGCCACGCCTCCAGCGCGGGGAACGCCTCCTCGAACCAGGGCTCCCCAGCCCGCAGCCGGGCCGCCGCCAGCCGGTCCTCGGGGGTGGCGCCCAGACCCAGGGCCGAGGGGTTGCCGGTGATCAGTGCGAGCCGCCGCACCCGCTGCGGATGGGCCGCCGCGTACAGGATGGCCAGGCTCCCGCCGGCGGAGTGTGCCAGGAGGTCCATGTGGTCGAGCCCCATGTGGGCGCGCAACAGCTCCACGTCGTCGACCAGTCGGTCGCAGCGGTACGACGCCTGATCGGCGGGCACCTCGGAGTCGCCGGTCCCCCGCAGGTCGAGGAGGATCAGCCGCCGATGGGCGGTCAGCCCGCCGAGGTCCCCCAGGTAGCCGGAGGCCCGCATGGGGCCGCCCGGCAGCACGACGAGGGGTTCGCCCTCCCCTCGGACGTGGTAGGCGAGGCGGGTCCCGTCGGCTGCGGTGAAAGTGGGCATGGCGCTGATCTTCGGGGACGGAGGCGGCGCGTCGCAACGGAATTCGACGGGCCGGGGCCGCGTCGGTCGTGCTTCACCGGTTCAGCCGGGCCGGGGCTCTGCGGGAGCCTCGGACGCCCGGAGCCGGTTTGCTCACCCGGAACGCGAACTGGCCGCAGAACGTGAGCTTGCGGAGGTTCACCAGCGCCGTGTCCCGCTTGCTCTTGCGGGCCCAGGCATCGATCTCCGTGTTGAGCGGCGACTCCGTCCGCCAGAATCTGCCGTACTCCTGCTTCCGCGCGCCGCCGTGGTAGGTGCGCATGATCAGTGTCACGCCGTCGAGGGAGGGCCGGATCTCCTCCAGGGCGAGCCCGGCCTCCTCGACCAGCACCCGGAATCCGTACGGCGTGTAGTTCCACAGGCTGAAGGAGTGGTACGGCTCGAACTGGGAGGTGCTGCCGATGAACAGCCCGCCCGGGCGCAGCACTCTGCTCACCTCCGCGAGCAGTTCCCTGGGCCGGGCCACGTGTTCGAAGACCTGGTGGGAGTAGACGAGCGGTACCGCGTCGGAGCGGAACGGCAGGTTGACGCCGTCGAAGTAGACCACGCTGTCGCCCCCGGGCCTGCGCTGGGCGGCCTCCGGCGAATCGCGGATGTCGACCCCCACCCAGCGGACGTCGGAGTCGTGCTTGCGGAAGAGCTCGGCCGACGCGCCTCGCCCGCAGCCGAGGTCGACCACCCGGTCCGGTGCCCGCGGCGAGCTCATGGCTTCGTCGAGGTAGTAGCGGGAGGTGACCTGGCGAGCGTGGTCGTCAGGGATGCAATCGCGCATGAGTTCCCACAAGGTCGACATGTCCCCACGCTACGGAGATGCCCCTCTCTAGGCCACATCCAGGCGGGGGTTGGGGACGGCCGTCATCCCTTGGGACGAATGGGACTGGGCGGACGGCGGCACGAGGCGGCCGATGCCGGACAGGTCGCGGGCGGCCACACTGTTGCGGTCGGCGACCGTACGGCCGAGCGCGTGGTACGGCCACAGCCCCCCGGCCTGCCGGCGGCTGCTCTCGTTCCACTCCAGGGCCTCGGCGGCGCGGGCCCGGAAGAAGTTGAGCGCGTAGCCGCCGCTGTGGATCCGCAGCAGGAAGAAGCCGCCGGGGTATTCCTTGGCGGCACCGACCTCCTGCAGGGTCACCTGCGGGGCGAGCGGCACATGGGTGCGCTTGTTGCGGTGGGTGTGGCCCCCATGGTGGAGGAACACACCCGGGGCGGAGGCGTAGGCCCGGAGCATCGCGCGGGCCTGGCGGCGGCCGAGGCGCTGTGCCGGGCTCACCGGGAAGAGGGCCTCCGGGACGGTCAGTGGATGGTGGCCGAAGACGACGGTGGGCTGTTCCCGGTGGGCCCGCAACCGGCGCCGGAACCAGGAGAGCTGCTCGGCGCCGAGGCCGCCCGCGTCACCGCCGTTGCCGCGCTTGTCGTAGGTGTCGAGGCCGATGATCCGCAGTCCGGCCACGTCGTGCTCGAACCAGCCGGGCCCGTCCGGTACGCCGAACACGTGGTGGAAGGCGTCGTCCTGGCCCGCGGCGCGGTCGTGGTTGCCCCGGACGACGAAGTAGTCCCGCCGGTGGGTGCCGAAGCCGTCGAGGATCCGTCTGGCCTCCGCCAGGTCGCGCGGTCCGCCGCCGGCCGAGATGTCACCGGCGGCCAGCAGCAGCTGGGCACCGCGGCGGCGGGCCTCGTCCACCACGGCCCGGCTCATGAGTTCCGGGTAGGGGGTCTGTCCCGTCCGCTGCGCCACTCCGCGCAGAAAGGGGACCCCGGCCACGAGACCGGCGACGGTCTCGCCGATGTGCAGGTCGTTGCAGAGGGCGAGGGAGAGCAGGTGGCGGCCGGGCGGGGGTTGCGGAGTGGTGAAGGAGTAGGGGCCGCCGGGCGTGCCGAGGCCGTGGCGGGAGGTGCCGGCCGCGTTGCCGCGCACCAGGTGCAGCGCGGTGGGGGTGGCGGGCACGCCCCGGGAGCGGGCCTGGTAGTAGTACGTCTGGCCCGGCTCCAGGCCGGTGAGTTCGACGTGGTGGTGGGCCGTGGGGCGGTCCTCGCCGGCGGTGCGGTTGAGGCGGGCCGGGTGGGTGCCGTAGACGACCTCGCCCTCGGTGGCGGCGGGCAGCATCCGGCCGGAGCCGTCGTCGGTGCCGGGCAGGGCGGTGTGCCAGGTGATGACGGCGCGGTCCTCGGTGAGGGTGACCAGTTCCAGGTGGACGGCGACGAGCGAACGGGGGTGCCGGGCGCGGGGGGTGGTGCCGGAGCGGAGCAGGGCGGGTGCGAGGAGGAAGCCGGAGCGCAGCATCTCGCAGGGGCCGGGGACGCCCGCGAGCGCGCCGAGGGGGAGGGGGAGGCAGCAGCGCATGTCTGTTGTGTGCACGCCGGCGGTGAACGGCGGACGTGGTGTCGGAAGCCGCACACGGTATGGAACCAGACTTCTCGGGGCCTGGGCGGGCATTGTGCCGACGCTCACGTCCCGGGGCCTCGCGAGAGCCGCCCGGGATCCTCAGGAGGCAGGGCCGAACCGTTCCCGCAGTTCCCGCTTCAGGATCTTTCCGCTGGCGTTGCGGGGCAGCGCGTCCACGAACAGGATCCGCTTGGGTGCCTTGAAGGCGGGCAGTTTCTCCTTCACATGGGCGATCAGCCCGGCCTCGTCGATCTGCCCGCGCGCTACGACGACCGCGGTGACCGCCTCGATCCACCGCTCGTCGGGCAGGCCGATCACGGCGGCCTCGGCGACCGCCTCATGGGTGTAGAGGGCGTCCTCGACCTGCCGCGAAGCGACCAGCACGCCACCGGAGTTGATGACGTCCTTCACCCGGTCGACGATCGTGAAGTAGCCGTCTGCATCGCGCACCGCGAGGTCGCCGGAGTGGAACCAGCCGTCCCGGAAGGCCTCTTCGGTCTCCTCGGGCTTGTCCCAGTAGCCCTCGCAGAGCTGCGGTGAGCGGTAGACGATCTCGCCGGGGGTGCCGTCGGGGACGTCCTCGCCGTCCTCTCCGACCACGCGTGCCTCGACGAACAGGACGGTGCGGCCGCAGGAGTCCAGCCGCCCCTTGTGCTCCTCGGGGGCGAGCACCGTGGCGAGCGGTCCGATCTCGCTCTGCCCGAAGCAGTTGAACAGGGCGAGTTTCGGCAGCCGTTCGCGCAGTCGCTCCAGGACGGGCACCGGCATGATCGACGCCCCGTAGTAGGCCTTGCGCAGTCCGCCGAGGTCCCGGGTGGCGAAGTCGGGCCGGTTGGACAGCCCGATCCACACGGTGGGCGGCGCGAACAGGCTGTCCACGTCCCCGGCCTCGACGAGGTCGAGGAGGGTGTCGCCGTCGGGCCCGTCGAGAATGATGTTGGTCGCGCCCACCGCGAGGTAGGGCAGCAGGAACACGTGCATCTGGGCGGAGTGGTAGAGCGGCAGCGCGTGTGCGGGCCGGTCACCGGCGCTCAGGTCGAGGGCGGCGATCGCGCTCAGGTACTCGTGCACCAGCGCCCGGTGGGTCATCATCGCGCCCTTGGGCAGCGCCGTGGTCCCCGAGGTGTACAGCAGCTGCACCAGGTCCTCGGTGCGCGGTTCGGGCCCGTCGTAGGGCGCCGCGTCCGCGAGCCGGGCGAGGAGCGAGCCGTCGGCGTCCCGCAGCGGCAGCGACCGTACGCCGTCCGGGAGCCGGTCGGTGAGATCCGGGTCGGCCAGCACCAGCGAGCTGCCCGACTGGCCGACGATGTAGGCGAGGTCGTCGCCGGTCAGGTTCTGGTTGACCGGGACGTGGACCAGGCCGGCGCGGGCGCAGGCGAGGAAGGCGATCAGGTAGGCGTCGGAGTTGTGTCCGTAGGCTCCGACCCGGTCACCGCGGTCGAGGCCCTGGCCGAGCAGTACGCTCGCCGCTCGGGAGACGGCGTCGTCGAGTTCCTCGTACGTCCACCGCCGCTCGCCGTACCGAACCGCCACCCGCGCGGGGGTGCGCCGGGCGCTGCGCCGCAGCACCCCGTCCACCGTGCTGCCCTGTCCCTGCGTCATGACCCATGATCCTCCGGCCGCAACCCGGACAGGTCAAGCGACGGCGAAGGCCGGCACCGAAAACCCGGGGGTCCGCTCTGCCACCTCGCTTCCCCACCGCTCGCGGTCGGACGGCCGGATGGGGCGGTACCGCACTGAAGTGACAAGAAGGAATCACCATCGATGCGCCATGCATCAAGAGACGTACATCCCATTCGCTTTTTGCTTCAGCATGCCCCCGTGCGCCCCTTTGGAGAAAGGCTTCCGGAAACCCGGGCATGGTTGAACTGGGCAGGACTTGTCTCGGGCCGTCAGCCTCGAAGCAGGTTCGCTCATTTCACGTGTCGTACTGGGCAGGAGGTTTCCATGAACGGTGCTGTGCCCGAACAAAAACGAACGTGGACGGCAGGTACTGCTCCCGGCATATTCCCAGTCCTCGGTCACGGTATCGCCTTATACCGCCGGCCGCTGGCGTTTCTGAATTCTTTGCCCGCGTACGGGGATCTGGTCGAGATACGGCTGGGCCCCCAGCGCGCCTGGATGGTGTGCCACCCGGAACTGGCCCACGAGGTGCTCATGGACCCGCACACCTTCGACAAGGGGGGCCCGCTGTACGACAGGCTGGGCAAGCTGATGGGGGACGGACTGGTCACCTGCCGTCAGCCCGCGCACCGGGACAAGCGCAGGCTCCTGCAGCCGGCTTTCCGTCCGTCCCACGCCGCCGCGTACACGGAACTCGTCGCCGAGGAGGCCGAGTCGGTGTGCGAGGGGTGGCAGGCAGGCGGGACGGTTCCCGTCACCGAGGCGATGACGACCCTCACGACCCGCGTGATCAGCCGGGTCCTCCTCTCCGACTCACTGGACGACACGGCCTCCGCCCAGGTGCGGGACTGTCTCGCCGACGTCGTCCGCGGCCTCTTCGTCCGCACGGTCGTCCCGATCGACGCGCTGTTCCGGCTCCCGACCCCGGCCAACCGCCGCTACCGGCGCGCGCTCGCCCGCCTGCACGCCGTCATCGACGGGGTGATCGCGGAGCGCCGCCGGGGCGCCGCCCGTGACGACGTCCTGGGAACCCTGCTGGCCGCCGCCCGTACCGACCAGGAGATCCACGACCACCTGATCACCCTGCTGCTCACCGGCGCCGAGACCTCGGCCCTGTCCCTGGCCGCGGCCTTCAGCCTGCTGGCCCGCCATCCCGAGGCCGAACAGCGCCTGCACGCCGAGCTCGACACCGTCCTCCCCGGCGGCCGCAGGCCCGGCCCCGACGACCTGCCGGACCTCCTCCAGACCCGGTGCGTGGTCTCCGAGACGCTGCGCCACTCGTCCCCCGGCTGGCTCTTCACCCGCGTCGCCACCCGGGAGACGGAACTCGCCGGATGCCGGCTGCCCGCCGGAGCCACCGTGCTCTACAGCCCCTACCTCCTCCACCACGACCCGTCGTCGTTCCCCGACCCCGAACGCTTCGACCCCGACCGCTGGCTGCCGGGGCGGCCCACCGCCGGACAGCGGCGCGCGATGATGCCGTTCTCCGCGGGCAACCGCAAGTGCCTCGGCGACGAGTTCGCCATGGTGGAGGTCACCGTGGCGCTCGCGACCATCGCAGGCCGCGTGCGGCTGCGTCATCTGCCCGGGTACGTCGCACGGCCCCCTCGCCCCGCGATCACGCTGGGGCCGCGCTCGCTGGTCATGCTCGGCGAACCACGTTCGCATCGGCCGTCGGACACGTCATCGACCCGCGCACCGCTCACGCGCAGCGCGGTGTGCACCCGACAGGCACCGGATTCCCGATCGGCAGGTGACCACAGTGTCGGCAACGCGTGAGGAAGTGGCGGTCGGCGTACCGAACGGCCAGGCGGCAGCCAGTCTCAAGGACCTCATCGACACCCACCTGCACATGCCCTTCCCGTTCCGGCGCAACCCCCACGAACCGGAGGCCTCGGCCGGCGTGGAGGCATGGCTGAGTACCTGGGGTCTGACCCCCGAACCAGGTGTGGCGGCGATGATCGCCCGTACTCGCCCCGCCCAACTCGCATCCTTCACCAGCCCCGCCGTGGATCCCGGGCTCCTGCGCATCGTGGCCCAGCAGATCGCCTATCAGTTCGTCTTCGACGACCGGGCGGAGGACGTCGGCCGGCACGATCCGGCCAGGCTCGTGCCCATGCTCTGCGAGAGCATCGCGATTCTGCGGGACGGCCGGGCGCCCAGCACACCGCTCGGAGCAGCCCTGAACGACCTGTACCGGCAGGTCCGGGAACGGTGCACAGCCGGTCAGGCCGCACGATGGGCCTGGAAGAGCCGGGAATACGTGCACGGTCTGTTGTACGAAGCGGTGGTCCAGGCCCACCCCGTCGGCCTGCGCACGGGAGATTGCACCTCCATACGTTCGCTGACCGCCGGCGTCGAGCCGTTCTACCCGCTCTACGAGGCCGCGGCGTCGGACGAACTGTCCCCCGCGGAACTCCACCATCCAGCCGTGGGACGACTGAGCCGGCTCTCGTCCGACGCGGCGGTCTGGACAGCCGATCTGTTCTCGGCCGTGAAAGAACAGCGCGCGGGCGAAATGATCAACTTGGCACTGGCGTACCAGCGCGAACACCACTGCTCCCTGCAGGCCGCCGTCATCCTGGCCATCCGGCGGATCAACAGCACGATCCGTGAGTTCGAGGAACTCCACGCGGAGGTCGCACCGGCGTTGAGCCCGGCGGGCGTCGCATACCTGGATGGCATGATCGGCTGGATCCGCGGGTGCTATCACTGGTCCCGAACCGTACCCCGGTACGCGGACGTGGCGTCGGTGCCCGCCGTGACGTAGTCGAGGTATCCGACGCGCTCCCGCTATCGCTCCTGAGAGAGGTGGCGATCAGGAACTCTTACCCGGAAGACGGACATTATCCCTTCTGCAGTTCATGATTCACCCGATAGTACTCAGTCCGGCCTGCTCGCACCGCGCCAAGGCGTACGCTCGGCTGTCCCCGGGCCGAACGAAAGAAAGCGGTACGGCATATGGCGACGGAGCCGCGGCAACCGATCACGGACCAAGAGACCTTGATCGAGCGCCGACGGGAACTTCAGGCCCTCGACGCGGCGTTCCGGGAATTGCGGCGTACCACGAGCGGCGTCCCACGAGCACGAAGCAAAGGGCTGCTCGCTTACTCCGGGCCGGCCGGACTGGGCAAGACCGCACTCATCAGGGAAGCACGCGCCCGGGCCGTTGCACACAAGTTCACGGTGCTGTCTGGCAGGGGCAGCGAGACGGAGCAGGGATCGGCGTTCCGCGTGGTACGCCAGTTGATGCAACCCTCACTGGCACGGATGGACGAGGCGGAACTCCGCGTCTTCCTGGGCAGCTGGTACGACACCGTCGCCGCCGTCCTCGGTCTCGAGGCGACGGGATCGGCCCCCGCGCCGGACCCGACCGGCGTCCGCGAGGGGCTCGACTGGGTCATGACGCGCCTCGCGGTGAAGAAGGCTCCCATCGTCCTGCTCCTGGACGACCTCCACTGGACCGACTCCGAGTCACTGAGCTGGCTCACCTCCTTCGCACCACGGGTCGAGGACCTCCCCCTGCTGATCGTCGTCACCTACCGGCCCGACGAACTGCCCCCCGAGGCGGGTGAGCTCCGCACGCTCGTGGGCGACCACGCAAACCGCCCCCACAACCTGGCCCTGCTCACCCCGGAGGGCGTCGCGCAGATCGTCAGGACCGAGATCGGGGAGGCGGCCGGGGACCGGTTCTGCAAGGAATGCTGGTCGGCCACGGGTGGAAGCCCCTTCGAGGCGGTGGAACTGGCCATCGGGCTCGCGGAGCGGAAACTGGGCGGCACCGACGACGACCTGCCCGCGATGCGTGAGCTCGCCGCCGCGATCAAGGGCCCGGGGCTCATCGAACGCCTGGAACGGCTCGGCACCACCACCGTGCGCTTCGCGCAGACCGCGGCCGTACTGGGTTCGCCCTTCTCACCGGAGCTCGCCGCGGCCATCGCCGTGCTGGGTGACGAGGCGGTCACCGAGGCGACCGAGAAGTTGCGCGCCGCGCGGATCCTGGCCGACGGCCACGGCCACGAGGGCGAGCTCGAGTTCGTGCACCCGCTGATCGCCACGACGATCTACCGCTCCATCCGCACGGGCTTCCGGACCGGTCTGCACAACACCGCTGCGCAGGCCGTCCTCGCCGCGGGATACGGCCCCACCAAAGCCGCCCGGCATCTGCTGGAGGTCCCCTGCGAAGACCGTCCCGAGACCGTCACCTGTCTGCGCGAGGCCGCTCGCGAATACCTCCGCGCCGGAGCCACCGAAGCGGCACGGCGTCTGCTGACGCGTGCGCTCCAGGAACCGCCCCTGCCCGAGGACCGTGCCGCGGTCCTTCACGAACTCGCGTGCGCCACCTTCCTGATCGAGCCCACGGCCACGGTCCGGCATCTGCGCCAGGCACTGGCCCAGCCGCACGTCGACCCTGATCTGCGCGCCTCCATCGTCTATCGGCTGACCACGGCCATGGCGCACACCGACCAGCTGGCCGAGGCCGTGAACGTGGCCGCCGAGGAGGCACGGCAGGCCACGAACCCGCGCGTCAAACTGCGCATGCAGGCCGATCAGTTCGTCTGGAGCATGGTGCGCCCGGACGACCACGACTCGCCCACCCGCTCCAGGACGCTGGCGCGCCTGGCCGAGCAGCTGCCCGGCCGCAGCCTGGAGGAACGCTACATCCTGGGACTGCGGGCCTGGGACGCGGCCATGCGCGGCGAACCGAGGGAGACCTCCCTCGCGTACGCCGACAAGGCCCTGCACGGCGGCATGAGCTGGACCGACGAGAACCGCGGGTTCGAGGTGCCCCTTTCCGTCGCCCTGGTCTTCGTGTACGGCGACCAGCCGCGGCGCGCCGAGGAGCTGTTCAGCAAAGGGATCGCCGAATGCGTGGCCAAGGGCTGGCACGGCTCCCACCTGGCGTTCGGCCAGACCATCGCCGGATACATCCAGTACCGCCGCGGTTGCCTGGCCGAAGCCGAGGACACCGTACGGGAGGGACTGCGGATCGCCGACAAGGTGGACGGGGTGGTGGCCGCCCAGTGGTTCGGCGTGAGCATTCTCATCAAGACGCTGCTGGCCCGCGGGCGCGTCACCGAGGCGCGCGCGTTCGCCGACGATCACCACTTCGGCGCGACACCGGTCAACGCCGTCATCTACCCCGACCCCCGCACCGTCTACGCCGAACTCCTCCTCGCCGAGGGCAAGCACGCCGAGGCGGCGCGGCTGTTGTCCGAGGTCGGGGAGTGGCTGGACGCCCGGGGCTGGCGCAACCCGGCCTGGTGCCCGTGGCAGCTGCGGCTCGCCTGCGCGCTGGCCCCCACGGCCCCCGAGGAGGCGGTCGGTCACGCCGAGGACGCCCTGCGGCGCGCCCGGGAGTTCGGTGCCTCCTCCACCGTCGGCCAGGCCCTGCACACCCTCGCCGAGGTGACCGGCGGGCCGGCCGCCGTCGCCCTGTACGCGGAGGCCGTCGAACAGCTGGAGCAGTCGCCCGCCGCCTACGAACTCGCCCGCGCCCAGATCGGCCACGGTGCCGCGCTGTCCCGCAACGGCCGGCTCCAGGAGGCCGCCGACCGGCTCTACCAGGGGCTGGAGGGAGCCGTGCACTGCGGGGCCGAGGCACTCGCCGCCCGGGCCAGGGAGGAGCTGTCGGCGGCCGGGCTGCGGCCGTTGCCGTTGCGGTACGCGCAGGTCGACACGCTCACCGCGCAGGAACTGCGGACCGCCGAACTGACCGTCCAGGGACACTCGGTGGCCGTCGTCGCCAAGGATCTGCACCTCACCGAGCAGGGCGTACGGCAGCTGCTGTCCAGCGTCTACCGCAAGCTGGGCACCGATGCCGCCGGCCTCGCCGGGTTCCTGGAGGCCCGGCACCGGCCGCGCTCCTGAAGCGCCGGGTCCCGGTCGGTCACACCGGCCGGGTGCGGCCCTCCCAGTACGGGTCCCGCAGCCGCCGCTTGTACAGCTTGCCGTTGGGGTCGCGGGGCATCTCGGCGATGAAGTCGACGGTCTTGGGACACTTGTAGCCGGCGAGTTGTCCGGCGCAGTGGGCGAGGAGGCCGGCGGCGAGGTCCGGGCCGGGCTCGTGTCCGGGGGCGGGTTCGACGACGGCCTTGACCTCCTCGCCCCAGTCGTCGTGCGGGATACCGAAGGCGGCGGCGTCGGCGACGGCGGGGTGGGAGAGGAGCACCGACTCGATCTCGGCGGGGTAGATGTTGACCCCGCCCGAGATGATCATGTCGATCTTGCGGTCGCGGAGGAACAGGTAGCCGTCCTCGTCGAGGTAGCCGAGGTCGCCGACGGTGAAGAAGTCCCCGATGCGGTTCTTCTGCGTCTTGGCCTCGTCCTTGTGGTAGGCGAAGCCGCCGGTGTTCATCTTCATGTAGACGGTGCCGAGTTCGCCGGGCGGGAGCCGGTTGCCGTCGTCGTCGAAGACCGCGAGTTCGCTGATGGGCCAGGCCTTGCCGACCGTACCGGGTTTCTTCAGCCAGTCCTCGGCGGTGGCGAAGGCGCCGCCGCCCTCGCTGGCCGCGTAGTACTCCTCCACGCTGGGGCCCCACCAGTCGAGCATGGCCCGCTTGACATGGTCCGGGCAGGGCGCGGCGCCGTGGATGGCGTGGCGCATGGAGGAGACGTCATGGCGTGCGCGCACCTCCTCCGGGAGGGCGAGCAGACGGTGGAACTGGGTCGGGACCATATGGGTGTGGGTGCACTTGTGTGCGTCGATCAGGCGGAGCATCTCCTCGGGGACCCACTTGTCCATCAGGACCAGGCGATGGCCTATGTGGAGGGACGCGCCCGCGAACTGGAGTACGGCCGTGTGGTAGAGCGGCGAGCAGACCAGGTGGACGTTGCCGCCGAAGGGACGGATGCCGAAGATGCCGAGGAAGCCGCCGAGGTAGGCCTCCTCGGGGAGTTTGCCGGGCAGCGGGCGGCGGATGCCGCGGGGGCGGCCCGTCGTCCCCGAGGTGTAGTTCATGACCCAGCCGAGTTCGCGGTCCGCGGGTGCCGACTCCGGCTGTCCGTCGAGGAGTTCGGCGTACGGCCGGAAGCCCTCGACCTCGCCGACCGCGTACCGGTGGGTGGCGGGGAGGCCGGCCTCGTCGGCGGCGTGGCGGGCCGGGCCGGCGAACCGCTCGTGGGCGAGGAGCACCTTGGCGCCGGAGTCGGCGACGATCCAGGCGATCTCCGGGCCGACGAAGTGGTGGTTGACGGGGACGAGGTAGAGGCCGGCCTGGGTGGCGGCGAGGTAGGCGGTGAAGAACTCGGGCCCGTTGGGCAGGACGACCGCGAAGGCGTCGCCGCGTTCCAGGCCCGCGGCCCGGAGTCCGTGGACGAGCTGGTTGACGGCCGCGTGCAGGCGGCCGGCGGTCCATTCCTCGCCGTCCGGTGCGACGAGCACCTGGCGGTCGGGATCGCTCGTGGCCTGGGCCCAGAATCCGGCTGGGGGCGTGCTGGTCACTTGCCGCTCCTTCCGGCGATGCGGTTGATGCGGTCGACGGCCTGTTCGAAGCCCCGGGTGAGGTCGTCGAAGACGGCCTGGACGCTGCGTTCGCTGGTTATGCGGCCGACGATCTGGCCGACGGGGGTGCCGAGCAGGGGCTCGACCTCGTACTTCTGGATGCGGGTCAGCGCCTCGGCGACGAGCAGGCCCTGGAGGGGCATGGGGAGGGTGCCGGGGCCGCTCGCGTCGTCCCAGGCGTCGGTCCACTCGGTGCGCAGCTGGCGGGCCGGTTTGCCGGTCAGGGCGCGGGAGCGGACGGTGTCGCCGGAGCCGGCGGCGAGCAGTTTGCGGGTCACGGCGGGCGAGGAGAGGTCGGCCTCCGTGACGGTCAGCCACATGGAGCCCAGCCACACCCCCTGAGCGCCGAGGCTGAGCGCGGCGGCCACCTGCTGCCCGCTGCCGATCCCGCCCGCCGCCAGTACGGGCAGTGGGGCGACGGCGTCGACGACCTCGGGGGTGAGCACCATGGTGGCGATCTCGCCGGTGTGGCCGCCGGCCTCGTAGCCCTGGGCCACGACGATGTCGATGCCCGCGTCCTTGTGCTTGACCGCGTGCCGGGCACTGCCGGCGAGCGCGGCGACGAGGATGTCCTGGTCGTGCGCGCGGTCGACGACGTCGGCGGGCGGGGAGCCGAGGGCGTTGGCGAGCAGCCGGATCGGGTAGTCGAAGGCGACGTCGAGCTGGGTGCGGGCGACCTGCTCCATCCAGCCGGTGATGCGCCAGCCGGACGCCTCCCCGTCGGCCAGTTCGGGCACGCCGTACTTGGCGAGGGTCTCCCTGACGAACTGCCGGTGCCCCTCCGGGATCATCGCCTCGACGTCGGCCTCGGTGACGCCTTCCACCTTCTTGGCGGGCATCACGACATCGAGCCCGTACGGCTTCCCGTCGACGTGTGCCTCGAGCCAGTCGAGGTCGCGTTTGAGGTCGTCGGGGGCGGTGTAGCGGACCGCGCCGAGCACTCCGAAGCCGCCGGCCCGGCTGATGGCCGCGGCCACGGCGGGAAACGGCGTGAAGCCGAAGACGGCGTGCTCGACTCCCAGGGTCTTGCTCAGCTCCGTCTGCATGGGCGCAGGATGCCGCAGTCACGCGGCCGACGGAAGAGGTTTTCTGATGCCCCGTCAGATTCTTCGTCAGATTCTCCGTCGGCCTCGTTCGGCGCGCACGGTGGGGCTCCCCCGGTGGACCGGGTGTCGAACGCGCCGCTCGATCAGGCCTGTTCCAGTACCGCCATCGCCGCGTTGTGCCCCGGCACCCCGCTCACCCCTCCCCCGCGCACCGCGCCCGCCCCGCACAGCAGAACGTTGGCGTGCCGGGTCTCCACGCCCCAGCGGCCGGTGCCGTCCTGGGCGTAGGGCCAGGAGAGGTCGCGGTGGAAGATGTTGCCGCCGGGCAGGCGCAGGTCGCGTTCCAGGTCCAGGGGGGTCTTCGCCTCGATGCAGGGGCGGCCGTCGGCGTCCAGGGCCAGGCAGTCGGCGATCGGCTCGGCGAGGTGGGCGTCGAGCTGGGCGAGGGTGGACTTCAGGAGTTCGTCCCGTACGGCGTCGTTGTCGGCGGCGAAGAGCCGGGCCGGGGTGTGCAGACCGAAGAGGGTGAGCGTCTGGTATCCGCGTTCGGCCAGGTCACGGCCGAGGATGGTGGGGTCGGTCAGGGAGTGGCAGTAGATCTCCGAGGGCGGGGCGGCGGGCAGCCGGCCGGCCGCCGCCTGGGCGTGGGCGGTGGCCAGTTGCCCGTAGCCCTCGGCGATGTGGAAGGTGCCGGAGAACGCCTCGCGCGGGTCGACCGCGGTGTCGCGCAGCCTGGGCAGCCGCTTGAGCAGCATGTTCACCTTGAGCTGGGCGCCCTCGGCGGGCTCCGGGGCCGGGTCGCCGGTGAGCGCGGCGAGTTCCTGCGGGGAGGCGCCCACCAGGACGTGCCGGGCGGCGGCGACGCCCTCGCCGTCCGCGGTGCGGTAGGCGACCTCGGCGGCCCGCCCGTCGGTCTCGATCCGTACCGCCTCGTGCCCGGTGGCGAGCACCGCGCCCGCCGAGCGCGCGGCGGTGGCCAGCGCGTCGGTGAGGGCGCCCATGCCGCCGACCGGCACGTCCCAGGCGCCGGTGCCGCCGCCGATGACGTGGTAGAGGAAGCAGCGGTTCTGGCGCAGCGAGGTGTCGTGGGCGTCGGCGAAGGTGCCGATCAGCGCGTCCGTGAGGACGATCCCGCGCACCAGGTCGTCGGTGAAGTTCTCCTCGATCGCGACCCCGATCGGCTCCTCGAACAGGGCTCGCCAGGCCGCCTCGTCGTCGATCCGGCGGCGGAGCTCCGCACGCGCGGGCAGCGGTTCGGTGAGGGTCGGGAAGACCCGCTCGGCGACCCGGCCGGTCATGCCGTAGAACCGCTGCCACGCCTGGTACTCCGCCTTGCCCCCGGTCAGTCGTTCGAACGCCTCGCGGATCCGCCGCTCCCCGCCGCCCACCAGCAGGCCGGTCGGCCGCCCGTCGCGTTCCACGGGCGTGTACGAGGAGATGGTGCGGCCGCGGACGCGGAAGTCCAGGCCGAGGTCGCGGACGATCTTCCTCGGCAGCAGGCTGACCAGGTACGAGTAGCGGGACAGCCGCGCGTCGACGCCGGCGAAGGGGCGGGTGGAGACCGCGGCGCCGCCGGTGCGGCCCAGCCGCTCGAGCACCAGTACGGTGCGGCCGGCCCGGGCCAGGTAGGCCGCCGCGACGAGGCCGTTGTGGCCGCCGCCGACGATGATGGCGTCGTAGGTGCGGGAGGGTTCCATGGCAGCGGGCATAGCTCTTCGTAACACATGATGATCTAGGGAAGTAAGAGGCGTGCCGGTTCGCTCCGCGGGAAGGCCGGTTCCCACGTGCAGGTCGTATGTGGCCGGTCGCCCCCACGCGGCGGAGCCGCACATATGTCACAGCCCCGCACCCCTTTGGGGCGCGTTGTGGGGCGCGTCTCAGAGTCGGCCCCCGGATGCGCGCTGTTGGCGCAGTACCGCCACCCTTCGGTACAGCTCCACCGCCTCGGCGCCCCGGCCCAGTTGCTCCAGGCAGTGCGCCTCGTCGTTGCGGCTGGCCAGGGTGTCGGGGTGGTCGGAGCCGAGGACTCGTTCCCGGGCGGCGGCCACCCTCCGGTACTCCGTCAGCGCGTCCGGCCAGCGGCCCAGCCAGCCGAGGCTCACCGCGACCTCGCGGCGGCTGACCAGGGTGTCGAGGTGGTCCGGGCCCAGGACCCGGTCGCGGATCGCGCATACGTCGCGGGACTCCGCCAGGGCCTCCTCCCAGCGGCCGAGGCGGCCGAGGTTGACGCCGAGGCCGTGGCGGGCGCGCAGGGTCTCGGGGTGGGCGGGGCCCTGGACGCGGGTGCGGTCGTCGATCAGGGCGCGGTAGAGGGTGAGTGCGTCGGCGCTGCGGCCCAGGCGGCCGAGGCTGATGCCGACCTCGTAGCGGGCGGCGAGGGTGTCGGGGTGGTCGGGGCCGAGGGCGCGGCCGCGGGCCTCGGCGACCTCCCGATAGGTCTGCAGGGCCTCCTCCCAGCGGCCCAACTGCCCCAGGGCATAGGCGACTTCGTAGCGGGTGACCAGGGTGTCGGGGTGCTGCGGGCCGAGCACCCGGGCGCGGGCCGCGGCCACGTCGTGGGCCATGCGGTACGAGTCCTCCAAACGGCCCAGCCTGCTGAGGTTGAAGGCGAGGTTGTGGCGGCAGCGCAGGGTGTCCGGATGGTCGGGGCCGGCCAGCCGCTGCCGGGCGGCGAGGACGGCCGTGTACACCTGGTGGGCGTCGAAGTGGCGGCCCAACTGGCCCAGCACGAAGGCCGTTTCCTGGCGGGTGGCGAGGGTGTCGGGGTGGTCGGCGCCCAGTGCGCGCTCCCGGGCGGCGGCGACCTCGGTGTACTCGCGCAGCGCGTCGGCGGCGTGGCCGGTGCGGCTCAGGGTGAAGGCGATCTCGTAGCGGCTGGCGAGGGTGTCCGGGTGGTCGGGGCCGAGGAGGCGGGTACGTTCGGCGGCGACGGCGCGGTGCACCTCGCCGGCCTCGGCCCAGCGGCCGAGCCGTCCCAGGCTGAGCCCGGCGTTGTGCCGGCCGGCGAGGGCGGCGAGGGCCTCCGGGGAGGGGACGGGGGCCGCCGGGAGCGGTTCCGCGGCGCCGGTGGCCGGGCGGGCGGTCCACTCGCCGGTGAGCCCGGCCCCCGGGTCGGGCGGGGTGGTGCGCAGGGCGGCGCCGGTCGCCTTGTGACCGGTCGTCATCCCCCGGGTCCAGGACGGCAGCCGGGGCTCGCGGGTGGCCGGTTCCGGGGTCCCGAGGCGGGGCTGCGCGGTGACGACGGTGGGGACGTACGTGGGCGTCGTCCGCCCGGAGGTGATCCGGCGGCCCAGCTCCCGTGCGTCGTACGGCCGTTGCTCCGGCCGTTTGGCCAGCAGGTCGAGGACGACCTTCTCGAACCAGCCGGGCAGTTCGGGGCGGTGGGAGCGCGGCGGGGCGGGCGGGGTGTCGCGGTGGCCGACGAGGATCGCCCAGGCGTCGTCGAGGTCGAACGGCGGTGCCCCGGTGGCGATCTCGTAGAGGACGCAGCCCAGCGAGTACAGGTCGCTGCGCTGGTCGACCTCGGTGCCGCCGATCTGCTCGGGGGACATGTAGTGCGGGGTGCCCATGGCGATGCCGGTGCCGGTCAGCCGGGAGGTGAAGCCGATGTCGTGGCCGAGGCGGGCGATGCCGAAGTCGCAGATCTTCACCGTGCCGTCGGTGAGCCGCATGATGTTCGCCGGTTTCAGGTCCCGGTGCACGATGCCCTGCTGATGGGTGTAGGCGAGGGCGGCGGCGACCTGCTCGGCGATGTCGACGACGTCGCCGACGGGCAGCGGGTGGTGCTTGTGGTCCTCCATGAGCTGGCTGAGGTTGCGCCCGTTCAGCAGCTCCATCACCAGGTAGAGGATGCCGTCGTACTCGCCGAAGTCGTGGACGACGGTGACCCCGCGGTGGGAGAGCGCGGCGGCGACTCTCGCCTCCCGCCGGAACCGCTCGCGCAGGACACGGGTGAACGCCTGGTCGTGGTGCGGGCCGAGCGGCTTGAGGCACTTCACGGCGACCTGCCGGCCGAGGGACTCGTCGCGGGCCCGCCACACCTCGCCCATCCCGCCCCGCCCGATCAGGTCGAGCAGCCGGTACCGCCCCTGGACCAGCCTGCTGTCAGCCATCGCGCGCCGTCGCCCCCCGTCGCCTCCAGCCCCGCCCTCCCCTGGGGGTCACCGGCACAGCGTGGCCGCGCGGTGCCGTGCACCCCCAACTCGCCCAGTATGGCTCCTTATCGCCCGGCTTTGTACGGTGCCGGGCGCGCGTCAGGACCGAGCCTCGCCATGGCGCGCAGGATGTGTTTGGGCGGCAGTTGCCAGCGCAGACGTGCGGGAACACAGCGCAACAGGGTGCCGGTGGCGCGCAGTCGGCGGGTGACGACGGCGGGTCGGGGGGCCGGTCTGCCGTACAGCTCGTGGGCGTACGGCGGCAGGGAGGCGTACGCGAGGTGGGCCACGCGCCGCCACAGTACGTCGCGCGCCGGTATCAGCAGCGGGTGCGTGGGCGGGCGGAGCAGGAAGTCGTCCACGACGCGTGCGTCGGCTCCCGCGGTGAGCTGCGGTCGCACCTTCTCGAAGTAGGCGGTCATCTCCTCCTGGTCGCCCGGCACGGCGGCGGGGTCGAGGCCGACCAGGCGGCCGCTGATCCGGTGTTCGGCGATGTAGCGGTCGGCCTGCGCGTCGGTCAGCGGGAAGCCGGAGCGGCGGACGACGTGCAGATAGGAGTCGATCTCGGCGCAGTGCACCCACAGCAGCAGGTCGGGTTCGTCCACGCCGTAGCGTTCGCCGGTGTCCGGGTCGGTCGCGCCCAGCATGCTGTGGATCTTCCGGATCCGCGCTCCGGCCCGCTCGGCGGCCTCGGTGGTGCCGTAGGTCGTCGTACCGACGAAGTTCGCGGTCCGCATCAGCCGGCCCCAGGCGTCACGGCGGAAGTCGGAGTTCTCCATGACACCGCGCACCGCGCGAGGATGCAGGGCCTGGAGATAGAGCGCCCGGATGCCGGCGACCCACATCATGGGGTCGCCGTGCATCTGCCAGGTCACGGAGTCGGGGGTGAAGAGCCCTGCGTCACCGTCCGTACCGGCAGGTGGGACCGGAGCCGCTCGAAGTCTCCGGAGCACGATGTCGTCCCGCATGTCCGCCAACCGTCCTCAGCACCCCGTGGATCGTCCGCCGAGGGGCCCGGCGCAGCGGTACGGATTCACGGACCCGACCGTCCTGCCCCACGGCGTCACCCCGAGTCCTTCCCCCGGTGCCCCTGGATCACTCCCGTCGACACGGTCCGGAGTCCGCCGGTCGTGCGCCCCGACCTCGAACGGTCACGAGCTCAGTCGGCCGCCGCGACCGCGTCCCTGATGAGCCGGCGGGCGGCGGCGTCGGTACGGGCGACGTCATGGGTCACCAGGCGGTCCTGACACAGACCGCGCAGTCCTGAGACGAGGAGTGTGGCCTCCGCCCGCGCCTGCTGCGGCGGGTGGCCCAGCCGGACGTAGGCCGCGGCGATGGGGCCGATCATGACCTCGACGGTCTCGGCCGCGACGGCGCCGTACTGCTCGGGATCGGTGGCGGCGAGGCTGAGCAGCTGCAGCAGCATGCGGACCGGCCCGGACTGCTCCCCGACGGTCATCGCGTCCCACAGGGTATGAGCCGCCTCGCGCAGCTCCGCGCCGTCGCGCACGCCGTCGAACATCGCGTGGGCGTCGGGACGGCTGGTGGCCAGCGCCTGGGCCAGCAGGTTCTCACGGCTGCCGAAGTAGTACAGAAGCATGCGCTTGGTGGTGCCGATCGACTGGGCGAGCGGACTCAGCGACATCTGCGCGACGCCGTGGTGCTGGAGGTGGTGCACCACCTGTTGCAGCAGCTCGGCTCGCTTTTCGGCATTGACGGGGCGCGACACACTTTGACTGTACCGACCGGTACGCGTAAGGTCCAGCACCATAGATGTTCCGATCGGTACGTTAATCTAGTGGCGCCCTGCCGATGTCCGGGCGCGGCACAGTCGGGAGAGGCGCCGTGAAACTGTCCGGACCGCGAACAACGCAGACCTGCCGGCACCGGAGAGGTGACCGGGGGGTGGTTCGGTGAAGCCCCGGATCGAGCGGCCCCGGGGCGTTTCCGTGGCCCGGGTCCTCGTCGAGACCCTCACGATCCCGGTGCTGCTCTTCCTGGGCCTGCTGCTCTGCTTCCCGCTGGCCTTTCACCAGCCCCAGCCGCACCATGCCAAGATCGCGGTCGCCGGTCTCACGGTGGAACGCAGGGTCGACACCGCGCTGCGGCGGGAGGATCGCGACGGGTTCGACGTCACCGCCGTGGCGGACGCCCGGGACGCCCGCCGGGCGGTGCTGGACCGGGATGCCGTGGCGGGCTTCGCCGCCACGGACGGACACGCCGTGCTGTACGTGGCCAAGGCCAACGGCTCGGCCCTGGAGCAGGCGCTGGCCAAGGGTTTCACCCAGCTCGCGGCGCACGACCATCAGAAGCTCACCGTCACGGACGTAGCCCCCACGGTCGGCAAGGACGGGCCCGGCACGACCCTCGTCTACTTCGGGATCGCCTGGAACGTGCCCGGCTACATACTCGCCACGACCCTGCTGCGGGCGGTGACCTTCACCCGGCGCAGGAAGCTGATCACGATCGCCGGCGCCGCCGGCCTCTTCAGCGTCGTGGGTTTCCTCGTCGGCGCGGGACTGGGCTTCTTCCCCGACGACCCCAAGACCCTGGCGATCGCCTTCCTGCTCACGACGGCCGTGGCCACGTTCTCCCTCGGCATGGCGCCGTTCGTCAAGCACTTCTTCCCGCTCGCGGGTCTGGGCCTGTACGTCGTGCTGAGCGTTCCTTCCAGCGGCCTGGTCCCCGTCCAGCTGCTGCCGCGGTTCTTCCAGGGCCTGCACACCGTCATGCCGCTGGGCAACGCGGTCGACGCCCTGAGGGGAGTCCTGTACTTCGACGGTGCGGGGGTGCTGAAGCCGGTCCTCGTGCTGTGCGCGTGGATCGCCGCGGGCACGGCGCTGCTGGGCCTGGACGCGTTGCGGCACCGCACAGCCGCAGGGCGGCGAGCGCAGGACGAGCAGGAGGACGTTCCCGAGCCGCCGGTGGAGGACCCCTCCGTGGAGGCACCCGCACCCACCGCGCTGCCGGTCCGCCCGCACCACTTCGGTGAGCCGTTGCCGATGCTGGAGGGCACCGTCCGCGACACCGGACAGGAGCCCGTCCACCATGCCGCGGTGACCGTCATGGACGCCGGCGGCCGGCAGCTGGTGCGGACCACGACGAACGCGCGGGGCGAGTACGCCGTGAGCGGGCTGCCCGAGGGGTACATCAGCGTCGTAGCCTCGCACCCCGGACGCGCCCCCCTGGTCCACCAGAAGCTGCTGCAGTCCGGTGTGGCCATTCGTGCCGACTTCACCCTGCACGACCGGCGCAACCGGACACCGGTCGGCTCAGGTGCCGAACACGCCGGTCCCCGGCACGCGCGACACGGATCGTGAGACCACGCCCGAGGATGCGGCCGAGGCCCTCGCTCTCTTTGCTGGACCTGAGCCTTTGCCGGACCTGAGCGGAAACAGGAACGCCGGGATCGGCAGCGGCCCGGGCCGGAGGGAGACACATGTCCGACAAGAATCACGCCACGGTGGCGGTCACCGGGGTGACCGGTGCGCTCGGCAGCCGGATCGCGGCCCGGCTCGCCGGCCACGGCGTCCCGCAACTCCTGGTCGGACGCAGTCCCGACCGCATGCCCGAACTGCCGGGCGCCCGGCGACGCGGCCCGGCCACCTACGCGGACGCCGCGGGCATGCGCGGGGCGCTCGCGGGTGCGTCGGCCCTCATCCTGGTCTCCGGACACCGTACGGGGCGCCGGCTGGAGGAGCACGCCACCGCGGTCGAGGCCGCGATCGCGGTCGGCGTGGGGCGGGTCCTGTACGTGTCGCTGGTCGGCGCGGCGCCCACCGCCACCTACCTCAACGCCCGCGACCAGTGGCTGACCGAGCAGTTCCTGGCAGGCGCCGGGATCCGCCACACGGTGCTGCGGGCGGGCTTCTACGCGTCGACGCCCGCCGCCCTCGCAGACCAGGAACTCGTCGTGCGCGGCCCCGCGACGACAGGCCGGGCCGCCTTCGTCACCCACGAGGACATCGCGGACGTGATCACGGCCGTCGCCCTGCAGGACGGTCCGCGCTCGGAGTACGACGGCGCGACCCTCGAGGTCACCGGGCCCGAGGCCCTGACTCTCGGCGAAGCGGTCACCCGGATCGCCGCGGCCACCGGCCGGCCCTACCGCTACGAACCCGAGACCCTGGAGCAGGCTTTCGCACGGCGCTGGCGGCAGGGCATGAGCGGGGAACAGATCGAGACATGGATCTCCTGGTACCAGGCGATCGAGCGGGACGAGGTCTCCGTGGTCACCGACGTGGTTCCCCGGCTCACCGGCTCGCCCGCGACCCCGGTCTCGAACGCGGCCTGGTGGCCCGCGCCGAACACCGCGCGGGGCACCGCCGAACAACCCCAGCCGGTCGTCCCGACGGCCCGCGACGACGATCAGGAGGTGATCCCATGACCGGGTCGACAGGCAGGGTGGCGTTGGTGACGGGGGCCAGCAGCGGAATCGGCGCGGCCACGGCGCGGCTTCTGGCCGCGCGAGGGATGCGCGTGGCGGTCAACTACCTTCGCAACGGCAAGGCGGCCGAGGAGGTCGTGGCCGACATCGAGGCCGCGGGCGGGCAGGCCATGGCCGTGCAGGCCGACGTGCGCGAAGAGGCGGCCGTCGAGCGGATGGTCGGACAGGTCCGAGGGGCCTGGGACGGCATCGACGTGCTCGTGCACAACGCGCTCATCCCGTACGCGGTCAAGTCGTTCCAGGACATGACCTGGGAGGAGCTGGGCGGCAAGCTCGACGCCGAGATGCACGCGGCGTTCGCGGTCACCAAGGCCGTCCTGCCGGTCATGACCGGGCGGGGCGGGGGACGCCTCGTCTACATCGGCACCGGACTCAGCCGCCGGCCCCGGGCGGGCATGATCGCGCTGGGCGTCTCCAAGGCCGCCCTCGAACAGTTCGCCCGGTATCTGGCCCAGGAACTCGGCCCGCAGGGCATCACGGTCAATGTCGTCTCACCCGGCCCGGTGGAGTCCCGCACGGCCGACGCCGTCCTCGACGACGCAACGAGGCGGCGGCAGGTGGCCGCCACCCCCATGGGCCGCCTGGCCCACCCGGCCGACGTCGCCCAGGCGGTCGCCTTCTACGCCACCGAGGAGAACTCCTTCATGACCGGCACCACGGCCGCGGTCGACGGCGGCATGGCCATGTACTGAGGCCCCCACGGGCCTGCGCACCCATGGCCGCGCCCTTTGACGATCAAGGATGAACGTTCATGCACACGATCGACCTGGCCTACGTCGGACGAGGCCTGCACGAGGAACTGGCGGCCTACATCGCCGACCAGCAGGACTACTACGCCGACGAGGGCGTCCACGTCGCGCTGCGCGACGGCTGCACCTGGGACGACGAACGGCTGCGCCACTGCGCCACCATCGGGCTGGGCCGGGCACTGCTGGCACGACTGACCGACGGCACCCCATGGGTCGCGCTGAGCGTCAACACCCAGCGCCCGCTGTTCTGGTTCCTGGCCCGCCCCGGCCTGACCTCGATGTCCGACCTCGCGGGCCGACGGCTGGCAGTCCACGCCCCGCACACCCCGCCCGGCGCGTTCGCCCGGATCGTGCTGCGCAGGGCCGGCCTCGACCCGGACCGCGACGTGCGGACCGTCGTCCGCTCTCCCGGCGACTACGCCATGGACCTGCGCCACCTCAACGACGGCAGCGTCGACGCCGCCTACGTCGGCAGCACCATGGCACCGGAGGCGGTGGCCGCCGAGCACGGCTGGCACGTGCTGGCCTGGGTCGGCGACCACTTCCGGATCCCCACCGTGGGCGTGGCGGTCGACCCGACCTTCATCTCACCGGACGCCCCCGCGGTCCAGGCCGTCGTACGAGCCCACCGGCGCGCCCTCCAGGTGATCCACGACGACCCCGACACCACGGTGCGGCACATGCGGACGTTCCTCGGCGGACAGACCGCGCAGGAGGCCCGAGCCCACTACGACACCTTCATCGCGCCGTACTTCACCACGGACGGCCAGGCCGACCTCACCGTCGGCGACGAGGCGATCACCGCGGTCGCCGCCGAACTCGGCGTGCCCGCCGGCGTCACCGCGGCCGAGTTCTACCGCACCGGGACGGCCGCGCCGTAGGCGCCGGGACCGCCGGGACCATGCGCCCCGATGCCCCACCATGATGTCCGAATATGAGGCAGTTGCGTCATATCTTCGTGTCCGTCACGACCTTCACGGCGTCCTAGCGTTGCCGGTGCGATGTGGTCGAAGGGATCGCTCCGGAACTGATCCCTTCGGCCGGCTCAACTCCGAATGAGGAAAGAAGGCGTTCTTCGCTGTGGAGTCGCAGTCACGCACCGGTCGGCCGGTGCCCCAGGCCCTGGAGTTCGGGCTCAACGCATGGGTCGTGGACGAGCAGTGGCGGCAGTACCTGCACGACCCCGCCTCGGTGGACCAGACGTGGCGGGATTTCTTTGCCGTCCGGGCCTCCGTCCCGGCCCAGCGGGTACGCACCGCCACGGCGGCCGGACGTGACGGCAGGGACGACGCGGCCGTCAGGGCGGTGCGCGTCGCGGCGCTCATCCACGCGTACCGGGTGCGCGGCCACCTGGTGGCCGACACGGACCCGCTCACGCCGCGGCCGGCCGCCGGGCATCCGGAGCTCGACCTCACGGCATTCGGGCTCCACGACGAGGACGGAGCGGAGGAGTTCGCCGTCGACGGATTCGCCGGGCACGCCACGATGCGTCTCAAGGACGTGCTGGACGCCCTGCGGGAGTTCTACTGCCGCTCCGTCGGCTTCGAGTACATGCACATCCAGGACTCCGGTGAACGCCGCTGGATCCAGCAGAGGGCCGAGGGCCCGCAGCGCCGGCCGGATCGGGCCGGACAACTGCAGATCCTCTACCGGCTGGGGGCGGCGGAAGCCTTCGAGACGTTCCTGCAGACCAAGTACGTGGGCCACAAGCGCTACTCGCTCGAGGGCGGCGAGTCGGCGATCGTGCTGCTCGACGCGCTGCTGCACCGCGCGATCAAGGACGGTGTGCGGGAAGCCGTCATCGGTATGGCGCACCGCGGCCGGCTCAACGTGCTGGCCAACATCGTCGGCAAGTCCTATGCGCAGCTCTTCCACGAGTTCGAGGACGCGGTGGACATCCGGTCCGTGCAGGGATCAGGGGACGTGAAGTACCACCTGGGCGCGGAGGGCACCTACCACGCCCTCGACGGCGGCACGATCGCCGTCTCGGTCGTGGCGAACCCCTCGCACCTGGAGATCGTGGGGCCGGTGGCCCAGGGGGTGGTGCGCGCCAAACAGGACAAGGCCGCGGACCATGCCGCCTCATTCCCCGTGCTGCCGGTCGTCGTCCACGGCGACGCGGCCTTCGCCGGCCAGGGCGTGGTCGCCGAGACCCTGAACATGTCGCAGCTACCGGGCTACCGCACGGGCGGGACGGTCCACGTGGTCGTCAACAACCAGCTCGGCTTCACCACGCTGCCCGCCAACGGCCGTTCGGGCACGTACGCCACCGATGTGGCGCGGATGGTCGAGGCCCCGATCCTCCACGTCAACGGCGACGACCCGGAGGCCGTCGACCGCGTCGCACGGCTGGCCTTCGACTACCGCCGGGAGTTCCACAAGGACGTCGTGATCGATCTGATCTGCTACCGGCGCCACGGGCACAGCGAGGTCGACGACCCGTCCATCACCCAGCCCGTGATGTACGACCGCATCGACGCCAGGGCTTCGGTGCGCACGCTGTACGCCGACGCCCTGGTACGCCGCGGGGACATCGGCGAGCGGCAGGTGGACAGCGCCCGCCGCGACTACCGGGATCATCTCGAACGGGCCTTCGCCGAGACCCGGGAGCTGCCCGTCCCCGCACCGGACGAAGACCTTCCTCGAACCGGAGCCGGCCAGGCGCCCGCCCAGCGCACGGCGACCGCGATCGACGAGGCGACGGCCCGGCAGGTCATCGCGTCACAGACCGGCCTGCCCCGGGGTTTCACCGTGCACCCGCGGGTCCTGCCGCAGCTCCGCCGGCGTGCGGAGACGCTCGACGCCGGCACGGTCGACTGGGCCACCGCGGAGACACTCGCGATCGGCTCACTGCTGCTGGAGGGGGTCCCGGTGCGGCTGGCCGGGCAGGACTCGCGGCGCGGCACCTTCGGCCAGCGCCACGCCGTACTGACCGACCGGCGCACCGGCGCGGAGCACACTCCGCTGGGCTCCCTCGGCCCGCGTGCCGCGAGCTTCGCACCGTACGACTCGATGCTGTCCGAACTGGCGGCGCTGGCCTTCGAGTACGGCTACGCGCAGGCCCGTCCCGAAGCCCTGGTGCTGTGGGAGGCCCAGTTCGGCGACTTCGCCAACGGCGCGCAGACGGTCGTCGACGAGTACATCGCCTCGTCCGAGCAGAAGTGGGGTCAGCGCTCCGCGGTGACACTGCTGCTGCCCCACGGCCTGGAGGGACAGGGCCCGGACCACTCCTCCGCCCGGATCGAGCGCTTCCTGCAGTTGTGCGCACAGGACAACATGACCGTGGCCATGCCGTCGCTGCCCGGCAACTACTTCCATCTGCTCAGGCAGCAGGCGCTGGACGGCCGCAGGCCGCTGGTGGTCCTCACCCCGAAGTCGATGCTGCGGTCGAAGGCGGCCGTCTCCGCCCTGGCCGAGTTCACCCGGGGTGGCTTCCGCCCGGTCCTGCCGGCCGACACGACGGACCCGGCCCGGGTCACGCGCGTGCTGCTGTGCTCGGGCAAGGTCTTCTACGACCTCGACTCCCACCGGCACGCCGCGGGCTCGGCCGACACGGCGATCGTCCGCGTGGAGCGCCTCTACCCGTTCCCCGACGAGGAGCTCGCGGCGGAACTCGCCCGCTTCCCTGCGGCCGCGGATGTGCGGTGGGTGCAGGAGGAGCCGGAGAACCAGGGTGCGTGGTCGTTCGTCGCGCCACGTCTGCACCGGCTGACCCGACGCGCCGTGGCGTACGTGGGCCGGCCCGAGGCGCCTGCCCCCGCGGTCGGCTCGGCCCGCCGGCATGCCGTGGAGCAGAGGACTCTCGTGACATCGGCCTTCCGGTGACAGCGGCTCGCGCGGTGCGTGCCGGCCACCACCGGTGACGAGGGAACCGGCCCACCCCGCGGCAAAAAGGCAACGAAATTCTCATCTCGGTAAAATGCCACTACCTCGGAAACGGCCGGAGGACGGGTCATGGCCAGGATCATCTGCCGCAGAATCGACGAGCAGCCGCCGAGCGTGGACGGCGAGGCCGGCGAGCGCGTGCTGGTCGACCGGGTCTGGCCGGAAGGCATGCGCCGGCAGGGCGCACCGTTCGACGAATGGCTGCGGGAGGTCGCACCCTCCGTCGAGCTGCAGCGCTGGTACGGCCACAACCCCCGGCAGTTCGGTGAGTTCCGGCGCCGCTACCGCACTGAACTGGGCGATCAACGGCACCGGTACGCGGCCGCCCGGCTCCGGGACCTGGCCGGACACCACAGCCTCACCCTGCTGACCGCCACCCGGGACGTGGACCACGGCCATACCTCGGTCCTGGCCGAATGGCTCACCGAACCCGGCCCCCACGATCAGCGGCGTCCGCCTGCCGTTCCTCCCCGGCCCGGACGGGCCGCTCCCGGTCCGCAGGCGTCCGGACGCCGCGCGGCCCTGTCCGACGCGGTGGCCGGCCTCAACCCGGGCGCGCTGGCGTTCGTCATGGGCACCGGCATCGTCTCCACAGCCCTGTACGTCAACGGCGCCCGCACCGCCTCCGCCGCACTGCTGTGGGTGGCCCTGGCCGGTTTCGCGCTCCTGGTGCCCGCCTACGGCTGGCGGCTGCTGCGCCGGCGCGAGCGGTTCGTCGCGGATCTCCTCGGACCGCGTGCCTTCGCGTTCCTCACCTTCGCGATCTCCTCGAACGTGCTGGCCGCACGGTTCGTGCCGGACGGTCACACCACGGTCGCCGGGGCGTTCCTGGCGTTCGGGACGCTGGGGTGGGTGGCGCTGGACTACGGCGTCCCGCTGGCGCTCGTCACCACCCTGAGGCGGGGCCCCTCGCTCGACCAGGTGAACGGCACCTGGTTCCTGTGGGCCGTGGGATCGGAGTCGGTCGCGGTCGCGGCGGCCTCGCTGGCCCGGGTGACCCCGGGGCACGCACTGGCCGTACTGGCGGTGGTGTGCTGGGCCGTCGGTCTGGTGCAGTACCTGCTGACCGCCGCGCTGGTCCTGGCCCGGCTGCTGGTCCGGCCGGTGCAGCCGGAAGGCCTCATGACCTCCGTATGGATCTTCATGGGGGCGGCGGCGATCGCCGTGCTGGCCGGGGTCCGGCTGATCGCGCTCCCGCCCGGCAGCACCATGCTGGCCCGTCCGCTCCTCATCGGGACGTCCGTCGTCCTGTGGGCCTTCTCGAGCTGGCTGATCCCGCTCCTGCTGGCCCTGGGCGTATGGCGGCACGCGCTGCGCCGCATCCCGCTGCGCTACGAGCTCGGCTGGTGGAACCTCGTCTTCCCGGTCGGCATGTACGCGGTCACCACGCACGAGCTGGGACGCGCCACCGCAACCCCGTGGATGACGAGCGCGGGCCGCTGGGAGGTCTGGATCGCCGCGGTGTTCTGGGCTGTCGTGTTCGCCGCCATGGTCGTCGCCGAGCTCCGGGCCGGCCTCACGGCCACGCCCGGACCCGCGGGTGCGGGACGGACCGCCCGGCCGCGGAGCACGGCCCCGGCGGCGCCCGGAACGCTGCCGTAGGCACGGGTTCGCGCCGGGTCCGTGTCATGCGGGGCGGTACACGGGCCCTGTCACCGCCGGACGCGCGCACGCTGCCGGACGGCATGGCTCAGCGAGTACCGGGCGACCACCGCCCAGGCGGCGACGAGCAGGGCGTACAGGGCGACGGCGGCGCAGACGAACAGCTGCGAACCGGTACGGGTGGCGAGAGCGCTGGTGCCGGTGACGCAGGCGCCGAGGGGAAAGATGAAGGACCACCAGGTGGGCGCGAAGGGCAGTCCCCTGCGGATCTCCCGCACGGTCAGCGCCGTGGCCAGCACCAGCCACAGCAGGGCGAAGCCCCAGATCCCGAGCCCGCCCAGCAGCGCCACCACCGCGCTCCCGCGCGCGTACGGGTCGGGCAGTGCGCTCGGCGCGGCGGTGGCCAGCGACGACAGTGCCGTCACCGCCTGGTCCAGCGCTCCCACTCCGATCCACACCGTGGGCACCACCGCACCACCGGGCGCCTCGTGGTGCACCAGGCGGCTGTAGACCATGGCCAGCACCAGCAGGACCGCGACCAGCCCGAGCCCGAGCATCGCATAGCAGCCCAGCAGCAGGGCCAGCCGCACCTGCCCGGCCCGAGCCCGCGGGACGAGCAGCGCGCCCGTCGCGGCGGAGACCATCGGCGGCACCACCGGCAGCAGCCAGCCACCGAACGCCGCGTCCGGCGTGAACCGGTGCCGCGTGACCATCAGATACGGAATCGTGCAGGCGGTGACAAGGCCCAGCACCGTACCGGCCGACCACAGCACCCAGTCCGCATCGACCGCAGCGCGCTCCCCGACCAGCCGCCGGCCGAGCAGCAGCGTCCCGGCCCCGACGATGAGCAGCGCCATCGGCGGCGCCCCGAAGAACTGCGCCAGTGCCGGGTCTCCGGCATGCGTCCGCAGCCTGCGCTGCCAGGCGTAGGTGCCGGCGAGCACGATCAGCAGCAGCGCCGTCCCCGCCCAGACCACCGTGGCGGCCGCCTCGAGCCCGGGGAAACCGCGCGGCAGGGTGGCGGCCGCGACGGCGACGATCCCGCTGCCCATGACGGCCGCGAACCAGCCGGGACCGAGCCCGCCCCGCTCCCTGTCGGCGGCCTCCTGCGGCTGGTCACGGACCTGCGCGGACGGTCCCGGTGCCGGGCCGATCCGGGACGGGACTGTTCGACGGGGACTGCGGGGCGGTGTCACGGCTCGGAACGCCTTCTCTTCTCGTGTCGGATGCGTCACCGTCCTCGATCAGCGACGGTGACCGGCCGGACCGCAGCCGACAGCCCTCGGGCCGCCACGGAGACCGGCGGCCTGTTGGCGGCCCCGACGCTACGGACGAACGCCGCTCCGGCCACAGCACGGCACGCGCCGTGACGCCCTCACACCAGGACATCGGGCACCGGGCAGGCCCTGCCGGGTGTCGGGCGGACATCCCGATGTCCTCATCCGAGCGTGTTGTGGCCGCAGGTGCGGCCATGACGCGACCGCAGGCAACCGCTGATGGCGGGTGAGGCGCCGGCACCCGGCACCTCGGCACACGACGGATGATGGTGTCCTCTGCCGTGGGTCACCGTCCGACCGGGAGGCACACGATGAAGGACAGTCCGTCAGGCAGGAAGCCGCTCCTGGTGACCGTGCTGGTCTTCCCGGGCGTACGGCTGCTCGACGTCACCGGCCCGATCGAGGTGTTCACGACGGCCAACGATTTCGGCGGCCGTTACCGCGTGCGCACGGTCTCCCCCGACGGCGCCGACGTGGTCACCGCAGCGGGGACCGGACTGCGCGTCGACCTGGCTGCCGCGCAGGTGCACGAGGCCAGCGACGTGGTGGTCATCCCCGGCGGCCCCGAGTGGCCGTCCCTCGTCAAGGACGACGCCCTGCTGGACGCCATAGGGGCGCTCGACGCACTCGGCTGCCGCACCGCGTCCATCTGCACCGGGGCCTTCCTCCTCGCCGCGGCAGGACTGCTCGACGGCCGCCGGGCGACCACGCACTGGCGTTTCGCCGACCAGCTGGCCCTGCGCTATCCGCGGGTGACCGTGGAGGCGGACGCCCTGTTCGTGCGCGACGGCCACATCATGACCTCGGCCGGCGTCAGCTCGGGCATCGACCTCTCGCTCGCCCTGGTCGAGGAGCACCTCGGCGCCGATGTCGCCCGCGCCGTGGCCAAGGACATGGTCGTGTTCATGCAGCGACCGGGAGGCCAGTCCCAGTTCAGTGTCCGCACCCACACACCGCGCGCGAGACAGGAGATGCTGCGCCGGGTCCTGGACACGGTCGCCGAGGACCCGTCCGCCCCGCACACCCTTGCCGCCATGGCCCGCCGGGCGGGTGTGAGCACCCGCCACATGTCACGCCTGTTCCACGAGGAGATGAACACGACCCCCGCCCGCTACGTCGAGCAGGTCCGCATGGAAGCCGCCCGGGCGATGCTGGAGGACGGCGACGACCCCATGGCCACGGTGGCCCGGCGCACCGGCTTCGGGTCACCCGAGTCACTGCGCCGCGCCTTCACACGCAACCTGGGCATCACACCGGGGGCCTACCGGGCCCGCTTCCGCACCACCCACACGGCGGGCGACGGCGCACGCTCCTGACGCCCTGCGTCGTGGGCGCCCGGCACGAATGTCCGTATCCGAGCGCCCCACGGCTGCTTCTACGGCCATGGAGCGATGCGCGGAGAGCGCTGGGCCCGTGGGGGCGCCGGTTCCGGCGCCCCGGAATCCTCACGGAAGGCAGTGGTTTGACGGAGAACAGGACGGTCCCGGGCGCGGCCGGAACCGATCACGAGCAGTTGCGGGTGTTCGATGGGCCGGGGGCTGCGCCGACGGGGCGGTCCGCCCTGTGCGAGCACTTCTTCGACCGGCCCGCCGTCGAGGTGGCTCCCGGGCTCCTGGGGGCTCTGGTCGTCGCACGCTCCCAGCGCGGCGTGACCGCGCTGCGTATCACCGAGGTGGAGGCGTACGAGGGCCCGGACGATCCCGCCTCGCACGCGTTCGGCGGCCCGAACCGGACCAATCGAGCGGAGTTCGGAGCCCCGGGAACCTTCTACGTGTACCGGACGCATGCGGTGCACCGGTGCCTGAACGTCGTCTGCGGACCCGGGCGGCGTCCCGCTTCGGTGCTGCTCCGCGCCGCCACCGTGGTGGAGGGAGCCGACGTCGCCCGAGAACGCCGGGGTCCCGGGATGCGGGCGCGTGATCTGGCCCGCGGCCCGGCCAACCTCGCCCGGGCGCTGGGCATCGCCGACCTGCGTCATGACGGGCGGTCAGCATGCGACGGGGCGGCGGAGTTGTTCCTCGCGGAACCCGCCGGGGGTGTGCCGTCCGAGCGGATCGGTCGAGGGCCGCGGACGGGGGTGGGCGGTCCTGCTGCTTCGTATCCCTGGCGCTTCTGGATGCTCGGCGAGTCGAGCGTCAGCCCCTACCGGCCGCACCCGGGGTCCCGCCGACGGGGGCGGCCGGCGGGCTGACCCCACCGCCCCCGGAACAACACACAGGGCACCCGACCGGTACCGGTACTGCTCGCCTCGCACCCCCAGACAGGACGATGGACATGACCGCAAACGACCGTCTCGACCACTTCGGACCACAACTCGTCGTCATCCCGTGCGGCAGCCGCAAACTCGGCTCGCCCGCGCGCTCGGCAGACATGTACGTGGGCTCCTACCACCGGGCCTGCCGCAAGGCGGCCGACGCTCTCCGGCCCGGCCTGCTGCTCATTCTCTCCGCACGTCACGGGCTCCTCGACCTCGACGACGTCATCGACCCGTACGACACACCTCATGGCGCTGCCGACGCGGTGACCGGCCAGGTCCTGCTGGAACAGGCAACCGCGCGTGGCATCGTGCGCCTCGACCCCGTGGTAGCCCTCGGCGGTGCACGACATGTCGCCCTCGTGCGCTCCGTCTGGCCGCACGTCCGCACGCCGCTGGCCGGCGCGCGCGGCATGGGCGAGCAGATGGCCCGGCTCGCGGCACTGCGCGAGGGACGGGGGCTGCCTCCGGCATGACGGTCCGTGCGGCGGCCGGCGTCGGCGGTCACGGGGGTGTGACCACAGACGCTAGGTGTCTCCGGAGCACTACGCTGACCTGCACTTTTGCCAACCACCTTCAGCAGTATGGGGAGCTGTCTGCCGAGGATTCTTGGCACATCGGTACAGATTCGAAGGCCTCCCTGCCTGCACCGACGACGCCCCTTCCTCCTCCGGTTGCCTCCAATGGCCCATCCCCAACCACGACGTCACGTCGGCATCCTTCCCAGAGGGCCGCTGGATCACTCCCTCGAAAACGGGGCGGCGGTCTTCTATCTGCCGACGACGCTGCTCGGGTGAGCGTGTCGCGGAGGCCTCCGCTCTTCCCCGCTCAGATCACTGCCATATGGCGACTCACCTCCGGCCTACGCGCCCCCTGGTTGGACCGTCAGCCTTTGCTGGACTTGATCAGTGGGGGGCTCAGCACCTCGGGACATCTCCCTGAGACCGCCCAGCAAGGGTGCTGCGTGATGACCGTGGGAGGCGCACCCCTGGTATCCCGGTGCGATGAGGCGGCGTTACGAAGATCCAGAGGCCCTTAAGATGATCTTCGTAATTTCCATCGCACTCTTGGCATGTAAGGCGGAGACGTGGCTCCCCAGCCCCCGCTGCTCGATCACTCGCCAGTTGGCGCATCGAGCGCTACTGTCCCCTGGTCGGACACATCGACATTGCACGATCTCGCCCGAATGCATGCCATCTCAGCTGACGCCGTCAGTCAACTGGCCATGCCGTCGGACTGGACTGCCCGGTGGACTACGGCGTGGCGTTTCGGACGGACGCTCGTCGGTTGCACCGTCAGGAACCTGGGCGAGGTCGACGTGCTCTCAAGTGTTCCTGTGCGCCGCTTCACTTGGCGTACCGATCAGTGGCATCGCCCCGGCCTTGGATATCTGGTCAGTACCGACCGTCACCACGGTTTCGAGAGTTTCGAGGAGGAACTCCTCCTTCTGGCAGCTGACTTCTCAGGATCTCTTGTGGAGGCGCTGACTCAACCGTTCCGTCTGCGCTTCCAGAGCGTCAACGGCAGCGTCGAGCACATCCCGTGAGGACGAGGTCAAGTTCGCCGCTGCGGCCGAGGTCGCCCTGGTTGCTGGGTGGAACTACGCGGTGGTTGCTGGTTGGCACGACCATGTAGTAGGCCTGATCGATACGCTGTCCGCCGGACGAAGGCACTTGACCGACCCACTGCGGCTACAGGAGCAGCTGCTTCTGGCGGCAGAAGACGGTCCACAGCCGTTCGGGACCCTGGTAAGGCGCTGCAGCCTGGAAGGGGTCTGTGTAGCGAACGGTGGAACTCGGTCGGTTTTGTTCAGCGGCGTCCGGCGGTGAGCCGGCCGTCGAAGGTGATGTCGAAGGCTTGGAGTGCGGCCTTCCAGCGCATGGTCCAGCGTTTGCGTCCGGTACCGGTCGGGTCCAGGCTCATGACGGCCAGGTAGACGCACTTGAGGGCGGCCTGGTCGGTGGGGAAGTGCCCCCGGGCCCGGACGGCCTTGCGGATCCGCGCGTTGATGCTCTCAATCGCGTTGGTAGTGCAGACGATCTTGCGGATCTCCACGTCGAACCTGAGGAAGGGCACGAACTCCGCCCAGGCCGCCTCCCAGAGCCGGACGATCGCCGGATACTTCCCGCCCCAGGCATCGGTGAACTCCACGAACCGCTCCAGCGCGGCCTCCTCGGTCGGCGCGGTGTAGACGGGCCTGAGCGCCTTCGCGATCTTCTCCCAGTCCTGCCGGGACGCGTAACGGAAGCTGTTCCTCAGCAGGTGAACGACACAGGTCTGGACGATCGTCGCAGGCCAGACGGTATTCACGGCGTCCGGGAGGCCGGTCAGGCCGTCGCAGACCAGCATCAGGACATCGGCCGCGCCGCGGTTCTTGATCTCGGTCAGGACCTGCAACCAGTACTTCGCGCCCTCCCCGCCGTCACCGATCCACAGGCCCAGGATGTCCCGGTGTCCCTCGGCGGTGACGGCGACCGCCATGTAGACGGGCCGGTTGGCGACCTGCCCGTCCCTGACCTTCACGTTCACACAGTCGATGAAGACGACCGGATAGACGCTGTCCAGCGGACGGTTCTGCCATTCCGTCATGCCGGCCATCACACTGTCGGTGATCGTGGAGATCGTGGACTTGGAAACTTCCGCGCCGTACACCTCGGCGAGATGCGCAGAGATCTCCCCGTGCGTGAGCCCTTTCGCCGACAGGGACAGGACCATCTCGTCCACCCCGCCCAGACGCCGCTGCCGCTTCCTGACCAGCTGCGGTTCGAACGATCCAGCCCTGTCCCGCGGCACCGCGATCTCGACCGGCCCCGACTCGGTGATCACCGTCTTGGACCGGTGCCCGTTACGGTAGTTCTCCCGACCGCCCTCGGCCCGCTCACCGGGCTCGTGCCCCAGATGATCAGTGAGCTCACCATCCAGCGCGGACTCCAGCACCCGCTTGGTCAGCTGCTGCAGGAGGCCGCCCTCCCCGGTGAGCTTCACGCCACCGGCCTGAGCCCGGGCAACCAACTCGGCGACCAGCCCGTCATCCACGGCGCTTGTCCCGCTCGAAGCGGCCTTCCCGGCCTCGGTGTCACTCGTCCCGTCAGTCATCAACTGTCGCTTCCAGCTCGGGAGTTACACCACTCACCGTACAGACCCGCAGCCCGCAGTCGACACCCGCCAATGCCACGAGGTGCGGTCCACCGCAACAGAGCGGCCATGGCTCGCTGAGGGCAGCGACGGTGACCGGCTGACTGCCGGAACGGCGTCACCTACGGGACCAGCTCTACACCCCTACCTGGTTGCGTCGGCATTTCCAGGGAGGTTGCCGACCTCGGCGAGGGCTGCGTCGATCAACGACTCTGCGATGGATCGCGCGCACGCGGCGGTGTGGCTGCTGTTGAGGGCGGTGCCGCGTGCGGCCGCGCCGTCGAAGAGCAGTGCCAGTCGCTCACCGAGGGTTTCCGGATCCGCGGCCCCGGCCTGCCGTGCGATGTCCGAGAGGCGGCGGGCGAACTCGCCCTTGTACGCCGCGGCCAGTTGGTGGGCGGAATGCCCAGGGTCGGGTACTTCAACGCTGACGTTCAGGAACGGGCACCCCCGGAACGGAGCGGTGGTTTCCGGCGGCTTCCAGTCGAAGACGGCGAGCAATTGCTCACGCGGGCTCGAGGTCGGTGGGGCGGACGGCGGGGGGACGGGGAGGAGGTCGTCGCCCAGGGACCGCAGGTATGCCCCGACCAGCTCGTCCTTACTGGGGAAGTGCGTGTAGAGAGTGCGCGGTGACGTCTCCCTCGTCGTCCAGCCCGCCGTGCCTATGGCCTGAGCCGCGGATCCTGCCGCCGACGGCCCCTGCCGTCGACGTCATTCTCCGTTCCGCTTCGTGTGCCTGGTGCGCGACGGTGCCGTGTGGCGGTCCGTGGCAGATCCCACCCATCCGTCACAGCCCCATCGTGTCGATCGTTGGCGAAGCAGAGGGACAACGCGCGTCTTCGACCTCCTGGGCAGGAACGGTTGGCCGAGTAGGTGAGGGACTGGGGTATCAGCACTGCTGAACCTAGTCGCCGGACAAAAGCGTGAGGGCTCCCGACCACAGCACGCCCGGGTTGATGCACTCGGGGTGGAAACCCGTCATCCCCTCAAAGAACTCCATCGTTGTGGTGGAGTTCTTCAGTTGCCGGTCCGCAGCGTCGAGGTAGCGCCTCGTGCGGCCGATGTGGGCCGCGTCGTCCGGGCGGGCCGGGTCTTGGTGGCCGGCCACCACGAACTCCACTCCGAGCGCCTTCACTTGGCGGGGTGCCCTTCGCGCGTCGCGGCCACCACCCTCGGATTCCGCGAGCGAGAGGTGCACGCCGTTGTAGACGACGTCCCCCCCTCGACGGGGACGAGCGCGTGCCCCTCCAGACTCAGTCTGCCGACCGGCGCACTTTTCGTGGAGCCCGGTCGCCCAACCCTCCGAGCCCACCACACAAACCGCTCGGCGAACGTGGTGACGCACCTGCCGGGAACGAACACCTCGATCACGGTCAGCGACTCGGGTGTTGCCCCATGCTCGACCCAATTGACGCATGGCCTACGAACAGGGCGCCCCCTGCCCACCACAACGAGTCCGCCGGAGACCGCCGGATGGCATACGGCCCGGCAAGCCAACTTCGCCAGAACCGGGGCATAGCGCAATACCCCGGGGCGATCCCCTAGAGCCGTTAAGCCCGTTTCCCACCGTTCTGCTCCCGGACGGTGTCGAACAGGGAGGTCAGAGTGGGACTTGCCGCGAGACTGCCCAGCAGGACGTGAAGCGACTGCCGTTCCGTGGCACCCAGGTCTGCGAGGATTTCGCCGTCGAGATCGACGAGTGTGTGGTTGAGGTGGGCCAGGACCTTGCGCCCTTCGGCGGTGATGTCCACGGCGTAGCGGCGACGATCCTGCGGATCTCGTGTCCGCTCCGCGTATCCGGCGCGCTCCAGGTCGTCGAGACTCGTCACCATCGTCGCGGGGTCGATGCGCAGGAACGAGCCAAGTGCCAGTTGCGGCATGGCACCGTTGTCCGCCAAAGCCTGCAGGACGCTGTAATGCCGCACCCGCAAGCCGGTCCCGCCGATGCCGTCCTCGGCGATCCTGAACGCCACCTGCCCGAGTTTGACCAGCAGGCAGATGGTGTGTTCGGCCACTGTCCCCGGAACCAGCGGAGCCTCGGACATTGTTTATCCCGCCCATGGTTAGTCGTACGTATGGTCCTGTCCATCGTACGAGAACGCCCGAGGCACCAGGACCACTGCAGGCCGGCGGGATTCCCCACCTTCCGCCGGCTTACGGCCGGTGCGTCCTGGGTGGTCAGCCGACGATGGCCCGACCGAAGATCTGCCGGGCTATGACCCACTTCTGGATCTCGTTGGTGCCCTCATAGATTTCGCCGATCTTGCTGTCCCGGTAGATCGCCTCGACGGGTCCGGGGCTGCCGTCGGCACCCAGTTCGCGCGCGAAGCCGAGGCCTCCGAAGGCCTGGACGGCGTCGCGCGCCATGTCCACCGACAGCTTGGTGGCGTAGTACTTCGCCATCGCGGCCTCGGGCTCCGGGGACGGGTTGCCCGCGTCCAGGCGCAGGGCGGCCTTGGTGTAGAGGGTGCGGGCGTTCTCGATCTCGGTGGCCCGTTCGGCGAGCAGGAACTGCCAGTGCTGGTTGGCGGCCACCGGCTTGCCGAAGGCGTGTCGCGTCGACAGGTGGGCCACGGTGTGGTCGAAGGCGGCCTGCGCCATTCCGACCCCGGCAGCCGCGATACCGATCCGGCCGTAGGTCAGAGTGGACAGCGCATGGCGTAGTCCGTGTCCCTCGGCGCCACCGAGAAGGTCGTCGTCGGTCAGGTGCACATCCGTGAAGCGGATGTCCGCGGTGAGCTGGCCGCGGTTGCCCATCTTGCGGTCTGGAAGGCCGACTTCCACTCCGGGAAGTGCCGTGTCGACGATGAACATGCTCAGCCGGGTGCCGGTGCGGGCGAGAACCACCACGAACCCGGCGACGGGCGAGTTGGAGATCCACCGCTTGTGGCCGTTCAGCACCCAGCCGGCCTCGGTGCGTATCGCCTCGGTCTGAACCGCCTGCGGAGACAGGTCACTTGAGGCGTTCGGCTCGGTGGTGGCGAACGCGCCGACCACTGAGCCCTCCGCGACCTTTCGCAGCCATCGCTGCTGCTGCTCCTCGGTGCCCTGCCGCAGGGCGTTGCCCGCCAGGATGCAGTGCACGTCGAAGACGGCCGCGACGCTGCTGGAGTAGTAGGCCAGTTCCTCGATGGCCGCGGCGGTGGCGCTCGCCGGATGGGTCAGACCGTCGCCGCCGACCTCGCTGGGGAAGGGGATCCGGAAGACGCCCGCCGACGCAAGCGCGTCAAACACATGCCGGGGAAAGCCGTCCGTGCGCTCGTCGCCCCCCGCGATCGCCACGGCGTGGGGAGCCACTTCGTGCTCTGCGATCCGGCGCACGGCAGCGCGAACGGACTGTGTCTCTTTGGGGGCGAGGAGCTCGTGGTAGAGCCGGTCGATCTGGCGTGTGGGAGTGGAAGTCATACGGGGAAGATACCATTAGCACCACGTACCATTAGTTCGACAATCTATTTTGGAGGTTCGACCATGACACAGACGCTGGCCGACAAGACCATCCTGATGTCGGGAGGCAGCCGCGGCATCGGACTCGCCATCGCTCTGCGCGCGGCTCGCGACGGTGCGAACGTGGTGATGCTCGCCAAGACCGCCGTGCCGCATCCGAAGCTCGAAGGCACGGTCCACACCGCCGTTGACGAGATTGAGCGCGCGGGCGGCAAGGGGCTGGCCGTCGTCGGTGACGTCCGCGACGAGGACGATGTGCGCACCGCTGTCAACGCGGCGGTCAGCGCCTTCGGTGGCATAGACATCGTGGTGAACAACGCCAGCGCCATCGACCTGTCGTCGTCGGAGCAGCTGGAGATGAAGCGGTACGACCTGATGCAGGACATCAACACGCGCGGCACGTTCCTGCTGAGCAAGGCCGCTATCCCGCACCTGCGCAAAGCGGGCAACCCGCATATCCTCACGCTCTCCCCGCCGTTGAACCTCGCGCCGCACTGGGTGGGGAAGCACCTCGGTTACACGCTGTCGAAGTACGGCATGAGTCTGTGCACCATCGGGCTCGCCGAGGAGCTCGCCGCCGACGGCATCGCCGCCAACTCGTTGTGGCCGCGGACCCTGATCGACACAGCCGCCGTGCGCAACGTGGTCGGCGGCGCCGGACAAGCCCGTAGTCCGCGGATCATGGCTGACGCCGCGTACGCCATCCTCACGCGTGACGCGCGGAAGTGCACCGCCAACCTGTTCATCGACGACGAGGTCCTGTCGGACGAGGGCGTCACCGACCTGTCTGTCTACAGCCCTGCCGACTTCGAAGGTGATCTCGCGCTCGACATATTCGTCGATCCGGCCTGATCCCACACTGCTCAGTCGATGAACGCGAGAGCGTTCTCGATGCCCTTCTCGATGCCCTTCTCAATGCCCTTCTCGAGGACCTCATCGGCGAGCTTCGAGTCGAAGGCGGCGCGGGACAGCTGCAGCGACCTAGGCCTTCGCAGCGGTCGAACTAGTCGAGCAGGGCCCGGAGGGACATCCGACGCCGCACTGGTCCCGGTGCTCGGGCGACAGATAGCCGAGAACGAGATCCTCGAGTCCCGGGCAGCCGGGCCGCAGAGTGCCGTACCGCGCCGCCTGCATGCGTAGCTCCTCCACGACGACGTTGGCGACGAGGTCGTCCCTTGATGCCACAGGATCCTCCGTTCATTCCGCAGGGCCATTGCCTTGCACGTCATCCCGAGCCTATGGTCTGTCGAATGTAATGCTATGACTCACATTTGATGGCGCCGTCAGAGTCAGAGATGAGGCATGCCGTGAGTGAGGTCCCCTTCCAGCCCGCAGTGGAGCAGTCACGCGCGCTGGCCGCGGGTGAGATCTCGAGCCGAGAACTCGTCGAGCTCTATCTTGAGCGGATCGCCACCCATAACACCGCGTTGAACGCGGTGGTGACCCTTGACCCCGAGCGGGCCCGTCGCGAGGCCGGGGAAGCGGACGCCGCGCGGGCGGCCGGGCGAGACCTCGGTCCTCTGCACGGTGTGCCGATCACGGTCAAGGACAGCTTCGAGACAGCCGGGATGCGCACTGTCTGCGGGCGAACAGACCTCAAGGACTACGTGCCCGACCACGACGCCGAGGCGGTCAAACGGCTGCGTTCGGCCGGTGCCGTGATCATGGGGAAGAGCAACATGCCTCCGGGCAACCAGGACGTCCAGGCCGACAACCCGGTGTTCGGTCCTACATCGAACCCGTGGGACACGACCCGTACCTCGGGCGGATCCGCCGGGGGCGGCGCCGTCGCCACCGCCGTGGGCCTCACGGCGTTCGACTTCGGCTCGGAAATCGGCGGATCGACCAGGATCCCGTCCCACTTCAACGGCCTGTACGGGCACAAGTCGACCTGGCGGTCCATACCCCTCATCGGGCATGTGCCCTACGGCCCGGGCCCGGGACGATGGACCGAGGCCGACATGGGCTGCGGCGGCGCGCAGGTCCGCGACGCCCGTGACCTCGTCCCGATCTTGCGGGCAACGGTCGGGCCCGCCGACTACGACGGCGGTTTCAGCTACACACTCGCACCGCCGCGCGCGACCAAGCTCGCCGACTTCCGGGTCGCCGTCTGGAGTGAGGATCCCGCGTGTCCCGTCGACAGCGACGTCGCGGCAGCCGTGGACGATGCAGTCACTGTGCTGCGGGCGGCCGGCGCGAAGATCACGGTCCAGCCCGCCGGCCTCCCTGTCGACATCGCGACGAATCACGGGAAGGCTTTCCAGCCCCTGCTCTTCGGCGCGGGCGACCGCACCGGCCTCGCTCCTGCCTCCAGCGCCGCGGTGCTGGCCCGGTTCGTCCAGCACCCGCGGGGTGACGCCGGTCCCGCCCTGATCGGAACCTTCCAGTCCCACTATCACTGGCTGCAGGCCCACATGGTGCGCAATGAGATCCGGCAACGATGGTTCGAGTTCTTCCAGGACTTCGACATCGTGCTCATGCCGGTCACCCCGACGGCCGCCCCCGCCCACCACAACAAGCTGATCGACTGGTTCGGGCGGCCATTCGAAGTCGAAGGTGTGCGACGCCCTTACTGGGACCAGGTCAAGTGGAGCGCCGTCGCCAACGTCTCCGGGGGGCCGGCGACGACCATCCCGGTGCGCCGAGGCAGGAGCGGACTGCCCATCGGTCTGCAGGCCATGGGCCCTAGCGGGGGCGATCTCACCACCATCGAGTTCGCCGCCCTGCTGGGCCGGGAAGTAGACGGCTTCGTGCCGCCTCCGGCCTTCGTCCAGACCCCCACCACTGGACCCTGACCACCCGCCCGAAGACCCCGAAGAACGACGATGCACGGCTTGAGCCGCAACGCGTCACGACTGCTGACGGATTCGCGTCCCGCTACCCGGAACGCACCGCGATCGTCTTCGTCGACGACCGCATCACGTACGAGGCCCTCGACGCCGCGGCCAACCGGGTGGCGAACCTGCTCGTCTCGCGCGGGATCCAGCCCGGGGACAAGGTCGCGCTGTCCTGCCCCGATTCTCCAGCATCTACTTCGGCATCCTCAAGGCCGGCGCCGCGGTCGTGCCGCTGAACGTGCTGTTGCAGGGCCGCGAGGTCGCCTACCACCTCACCGACTCCGACGCGAAGGGCGTATTTCGCCTTCGAGGGCACCCCGGAGCTGCCGATCGGAAAGGCCGCCTGGAAGGGATTCCGCGAGAGGGCGGACTGCACCGAGTTCTTCCTGATCGAGAGCGGCGGCGCGCCGTAGTCCGGGAACGAGACGCCGGAGTCCTACACCTCGGTCGTAGCCGAGCAGCCCGTGACGTTCCGGACGGTCGAACGCGACGAAGACGACACAGCGGTGGTCCCCTACACGTCCGGCACCACCGGCCACCCCAAGCGCAGAGCTGCGTCACCGCAACGTGTATGACAACGCGCTCGCCGGCATCTACCTGTTCGTTTCGAGGGGGCAGCGCCCTGCTACATGTTGATCATGTGGCCCGCGAGGCCGTGGACGGCTTCCTTGACCGCCTCGCCCAGGGTGGGGTGGGCGTGGACGTTGCGGGCGACCTCATGGACGGTGAGGTCCCACTGCTGGGCCAGGGTCAGCTCGGGAAGGAGTTCGGTGACGTCGGGGCCGATGAGGTGGCCGCCGAGGAGTTCGCCGTACTTGCCGTCGCTGATCAGCTTCACGAAGCCGCCCGCGTCGCCCAGGCCGTGGGCCTTGGCGTTCGCGGTGAACGGGAACTTGGCGACCTGGACGTCGTACCCCTTCTCCCTCGCCTGCGCCTCGGTGTAGCCGAAGCTGGCGATCTGCGGCTGGCAGAAGGTGGATCGCGGGATCATCACGTAGTCCAGCTCCATGGTCTCCGCGTCCGCGATCGTCTCGGCGGCGACCACGCCCATCGCCTCGGCGGCGTGCGCGAGCATCAGCTTCGCGGTGACGTCGCCGATGGCGTAGATGTGCGGTACAGAGGTGCGGCAGCGGCCGTCCACGTCGATCGCGCCGCGCTCGGTGACGCGGACGCCGGTGTTCTCCAGGCCGTATCCGGTGACGTTCGGGGCGAAGCCGATGGCCTGCAGGACCTTGTCGGCCTCCAGCACCTGCTGGGTGCCGTCCTTGCCGGTGACGGTGACTCGGACCTGCGGGCCGGACTCGTCAATCGACTCGACGCGGGTCGAGGTGAGCACGTCGATGCCCAACTTCCGGTACTGCTTGGCCAGTTCGGCGGAGACCTCGGCGTCCTCCAGCGGGGCGATACGGTCCAGGAACTCGACGACGGTGACCTTGACGCCGTAGTTGTGCAGCACATAGGCGAACTCGACGCCGATGGCCCCGGCGCCGGCGATCACGATCGACTGCGGCAGGTCCTCGGCGAGGATCTGCTCCTCGTACGTCACCAGGCGCGCGCTGCGCTTGGTGCCGGGCAGCAGCTTGGGGGTCGCCCCGGCGGCGATGATGCAGTTCTCGAAGCCGATGGTGCGGGTGTTGCCGTCGTAGTCGGCCACCTGGAGTGTGTGCGGGTCGAGGAACGAGCCGCGTCCGCTGATTTCGGTGATCTTGTTCTTCTTCATCAGGTAGTGGACGCCCTTGACCCGGCCGTCCGCGACCTTCCGACTACGGCGGAATGCCTCCCCGTAGTCGAAGGAGACCTCACCATCGACCTTGATGCCAAAGGTCTTCGCCTCGCGCGTGAAGACGTGCGCCAGTTCGGCGTTGCGCAGCAGGGCCTTGGTGGGGATGCAGCCCACGTTCAGGCAGACGCCGCCCCAGTACCTCTCCTCGACGACTGCTACGCGCTTGCCCAGTTGGGCGGCCCTGATGGCGGCTACGTACCCGCCCGGGCCCGCGCCGAGTACGACGACGTCGAAGTGCTCACCCTGCTCGTCCATGGACCATTCCTTTCCACTGGGACGGTCGACTCCACGTCGGTGGCCGACTCGCTCCCGATCGCACAACCTGTTCGTCAACTCAGTCGCTGTGGTTCAACGCCCCGATGCCGTGATCCATGCCCGCGCAGCGATCACCGACGTGCCGAGGCCCCGTCGACTTCGTGTACTCCCGCCTCGGCGGCGCCGAGCCTGAGGGTGTCGAGCCCGAAGGCCGCGACCGGACCGTGCACACCGGGCTTCAGGACGGCATCCGGCGCCGCCGCATGGACTGCACCCCACGCCAGGAGGGAGCCCGTCATCTCGTAGGGATCGGGTCCGGTGAGGGCCGTCGTGGCCAGGGGACGACCGTGGCCGTCGCGGGCGACCGCGATCACCAGGGAACGGCCGTCGGTGTCCGGCTCACGATGTGCTCCCGGGAGCCTCCCGGACCACCGCGTCAGAGCAGCCCGCACCTTCGCCGACCTCAGCAAGGGCGCCTGGAGCATGGCGGCGATCTGTACCGGACGCGTCCACCGCCCGAGCCAGCCCATCCCCACCTCGACGCTCTCCAGCCGAGGGAAGACCTCAGGCAGGCCGAGATGCTCCGTGCCCGGGACGGTTATGGCCGGGCGTCGCACACCGGCGTAGCGGAAGGTGAGGACACGCTTGGCGGCCCGCTCGTCGACCAGTCGGGAAGAGGCTCCAGGACGTGGGGAGCGGTAGGCGAACCCGTCCTCGGCCGCCGCGGCGACCAGCGTCTGGCGCGTGCCACCCGTGGTCAGGTCCCAGGAGTCGCGCAGGGTGCTCCGGTAATGCAGCTCACTCCCGCGCCCCGAACGGGTGATGAAGTAGCCGATCTCGACATGGCATGCGCGCTCGCCCGCCTGTTCCAGGGCCAGGGCGCCGGCGAGGTTGCCGGGCACGTAGTCGTAGCCGAACGCGGGCACGAGAGTCGCTCCCCGGGCGGCCGCGACGGAGTCCAGTTCAAGGAGGACCCGGCGGGCGAAGGGGCCCTCCCCCGTGGAGTCGAAGTAGCGCGCTCCCGCCCGCGCGGCGGCCGTGACCGTGGCCATGCCCAGTTGCATGAACGGCCCGACCGTGGAGACGACCACATCGCTGGGGCCCAGAAGGCGCGTGAGGCGGGCGGAAGAGGTGACGTCCACTTCCGCCACCGGCAGTTCCGCCTCGAAGCGGTCGGCCAGGGTCAGCATCTTCGTTCGGCTTCGCCCGACCAAGGTCGGCTTCTCACCTCGTGCGAGCAGTTCCCTGAGAACCCGCCGCCCCGTGTACCCCGTCGCACCCAGCAACAGGATTCTGCGCTTTTCCACGGCTACGTCTGCCTTCCGGAGGGCACTGTCACGACGACCACTGACCGACCACGAGTCATTCACTGACTTCAGGTCATTGAATATACGATGGTCAACATGAGAGGGCCAAACCGACGACAGCTGTATGCGGAGCAGACCCGGGCGGACCTGGTGGCGGCCGCGCGCAAACTCTTCGTCGACAACGGGTTCGCGGACACGTCGGTGGAGGCCATCACCGCGGCGGCGCAAGTGAGCAAGGGCACCTTCTACCACCACTTCCCGGACAAGAAGGCGATGTTCGCCGAGCTCTACACGGAGTTGCTCCAGCCGGTCGGAGCGCTCGCCGACGCGGCGTCCGAGGCGATCCGTGCGACACCGGGCAAGCCTGCGTTGACCGCCGTGTCGAACCTCACGCACGCCTTCTTGCGGCGGACCATCGACGATCCCCTGCATCGAGAGCTCATGGCCCAGGCGCCCTCGGTGCTGGTGGAGCAGTACCGGCACATCAACGACACGGTGGCCCAGCCGCCGATCGAACGGCTCTTGACTGTCCTGGCCGAACGCGGTGACGTGGAATCGGATGTTCCGGTCGCCACCGTCGCCCGCCTGCTGTTGGCCGTCCTGTGCGAGGGCAACCAGATCATCGCCGCCGCGGCGGACCGGGAGGACGCCCTGGCCAGGACGTTCCACACGATCACCCTGCTGATGTCGGGCCTGGCGGCGGACGGCGTCAGCGCGCACGGTTGACGTCGACCAACGCCTGCAACAGCACTCCTCGACCGCACCCGGCCGTGCCGCTACCGTGCCGCCTCGTCCTCGATGTCACGGACCAGGTCGATGGCCCGGCCGATAGTGGTGAGCCGAGCGTCGAGGGTCTCTCCGGCCGGATAGAAACGTACGGTGTCCACACCGGCGTCGCGCCACACACGCAGCCGTTGGCGCACCATGCCCTCGGTTCCGATCAGAGTGGTCGCCAGCACCATTTCGTCGGTGACCAGGCCGGCCGCGCCGTCCCGGTCCCCGGCCTGCCAACGTGTGCGGACTTCGGCCGCCACTTCGGCCCAACCCTGGCGGCTGTAGGCGTTGTTGTAGTAGTTCGTGGTCGCGGAACCCATGCCGCCGAGGCTGAAGGCAAGTTCCTTCTTGCGTCCGGCCACCATCGCGCTCAGCGCGTCCTCGTCGTCCGCGAAGGCGACCTCGGCGCCTTGGCAGATGTCGAGGTCGGCACGGGCGCGACCGGCGGCGGCAAGGCCCTGGTCCAGGTGGTCGATGTACGCCTCCTTGGCGCCCTCGGGCACGAAACTGGTGCCCAGCCACCCATCGGCGATCTCACCGGTCAGGTGCAGCATCTTCGGCGAGAGAGTGGCGAGGTAGACCGGAATGTCATGCTCGGCACGCATCGACAGACGCATGGGCTTCGCCTGCCCGCCCGGCAGCGGAATCCGGAACTCCTTTCCTGAGTAGGAGACTTTGCCGCCCGCGGCGGCCTCCCGCACGATCTCGACGGTCTCCCGCATCCGCACCAGCGGCCGGGCGAAGGGCACGCCGTGCAGCCCCTCGATCACCTGCGGCCCGGAGGGGCCCAGGCCGAGAAGGAAGCGCCCCTCGGAGATCTGCGACAGTGTGATCGCGGCGCGGGCGATGGCCATCGGCGTGCGGGTGCCGAGTTGGATGATTCCGGATCCGAGGAGCATGCGCTCGGTCTTCGCCGCGAGGTAGCCCAACGGCGAGGGGGCCTCGGAGCCCCACGCCTCCGCCACCCAGCAGATGTCAAGACCGAGCTTCTCCGCCTCGGTGACATAGGCGACGATCTCCCGCCAGTCGCCCCCGGAAGCCTCGATCGTGGTGGAGGTACGCATCAGAGCCTCGCCTCGCCCGCGGGCCGGGCCCTCTCGGCCAGCTTCTTGATCTCTTCGAGGGTGATGGTCATGTTGGCCTCGAACTCCCGCATGCGCACGAAGACGATCTTCTGCTCCTTCTCCGGCATGCGATCGATGGCGAAGGAGAGGCCCGAACGGGCCGGCCCCATCTGCATCCATTCGCTCAGCAGAGTGCCACCGCCCTGCGGCTCCAACGTGAACCGCCAGATCGCCGTCGGGTTCTGCGGGTTCTCGACGGCCCAGGCAAGCAGCCTCGGCGGCTCGCACTCGACGATGTGGGAGGTGGTGGCCCACTCCCCGAGTGCCTCGTGCTTGCTCCGGCCGATGAACCGGGCTCCCAGGGCAGGGGCGGTCCTGCCGTCCAGCCATTCGACGGACTGCAGTTCGGAGCTCATACGCGGCATCAACTCGATGTCGGACACGAGCGTCCACACCTGTTCGGGCGGAGCAGCGATCCAGGTGCGGACCTCCACCGTCGGCTTGTCCGCATAGCGCGCGCCTGTCCACTCCATGTTTCCTGCAGCCTCCATGCCGATCCGAGAACTCCCATGACCAGATGTGACCAGTAAAGTTGCGTAGATGGACTCACCTGTCAAGGGAAAGCGCAGCCCCGGCAGAGCCGCTGAGTCAGCCGGCGAAACGCTCCCGCACATCCGGCCGTTCGGCCAGGTGTGGCGGATAGCCGGGGCCCATCCGAGGACTGGTGTTCTCCGCGGTCATCTGCTCACCGCAGGAAGAACACACCACCTCGGCGTGGGCTTCCTGTCCACAGGCCTCGTGCCGCATGACTACCGGCGGGCCCTGTTCACCGGACAGCCAGCGGTCCCCCCACCGGTTCATCACCAGCAGCACACCGTAGAAGTCGCGCCCCTTCTCCGTGAGCACGTAGTCGTACCGAACCGGCTCCGTCTGGTACGGCCGTTTCTCCAGCAGCCCCTCGTCCACCAGCCGACGCAACCGGTCCGTCAATGTGTTGCGCGCGATCCCCAGTGACACCTGGAACGCGTCGAACCGCCGGATCCCGTAGAACGCCTCACGCAGCACCAACGGCGTCCACCAGTCCCCGAGCAGGTCCATGGTGCGCGCGATCGAACAGGGCCAGTGCGCAATGGATGTCCGCCTCATGACCGTCAGCATAGGTTCGTCCAGTCGTAAGACCCAGCAGGTGGAGCGGTGACAATTCATCCGCGCGACATCTTGCGCTCAATAAATAACGAAGTTATGTTGCGGCCATGAAACGTGACTTGCTGGGCAGAAAACTGGTTGTCACCGGAGCGGCGCGCGGCATCGGCGAGAAGGTGGCCCGCCTGGCCATCGCCCGAGGCGCTCAGGTGGCCTTGATCGGACTGGAACCCGATCGGCTCCGTGACCTCGCCCGCGAGCTGGGCCCCGCCGCTTCCTGGCGTGAGGCCGATGTGCGCGACGGCACCGTCCTGCGGTCAGCGATCGACGAGGCCGCGGGGGTCATGGGCGGCATCGATCTGGTCGTCGCCAATGCCGGGGTCGTGGCGTACGGGACCGTGCGACAGACGGACGAGGCGTCGTTCGAGCGGGTCCTGGACATCAATCTGAACGGTGTCTTCCGAACCCTCAAGTACGTGACGCCCCATCTGGAGCGCAGCCGGGGACACGTACTGGTCGTGGCGTCCGCGCTGTCCTTCATGCCGCTGGCGGCGATGGCCTCCTACGGCGCCAGCAAGGCCGCGGCCGAGCTGCTCGCCCTGACCTACCGCCAGGAGGTGGCGCACCTCGGCGTCACGGTCGGCCTGGTGCACCCCTCCTGGATCGACACGGATCTCGTCCGGGGCGCCGAGGCGGACCTTCCCTCGTTCCAGGGCCTGCGCAACCGGCTTCCCTACCCGGGCAATGTCACCACGAGTGCCGACCGGGCGGCTGCCGCGATCGTCGACGGGCTCGTCCGCCGCCGCAGCCGCGTGTACGTCCCCCGCGCGGTCGTCGTGGCCAACTGGGCCAAGGCAGCGCTGAATTCGCCACTGGCCTGGCCATGGGCGAGGCGCTTCGCGGCCCGTGCCGTTCCGTCCCTCGAACGGGAGGTCGCGGCGCTGGGGAGGCATGACCAGCTCACGCCGGGCACCGGCACCTCTGCCGCGGAGACCAAGTCGCCCTAGCCGCACATAAGCAGTCCCGCGCGGGACCGCGACCTGCCCTGCCCTGTCGACTTTCACCGACCTTGAACGATCGAGTCGTAAAGGCGCGCGCCCGCCTCGTGCGAGGCTTCGGCCCGTTCCCGCTCGTCGCCCAGACCGACAGAGAAGTTCACGCCCATCGGCCGCATCACCTGCGCCACGGGGTCCTCGAACTCGCCGAAGTGCTCGGCCAGCTCAAGGGTGATGTACCCGTGGACCAGACTCCACAACTGGGCGGCTATGACTTCAGGTTTCTGCCGCTCGGCCCTGCCCGAGTCCACGAGCCGTTGACATGCCGCGGTGATATGGACGTGGGCATCCCTGAAGGCCGGCGAATGGCCGCTCAAGCGAAGGTCCGCGTCCGACAGCGGCCGGTACGTCGCACGAGTGGACAGGCCGAACATCAGGTCATACAGGTGAGGGTTCTCGTGGGCCACTCGGCGGCAGGTCAAAGCCATGGCGAAGAGATCCGCGATCGGATCATCCGTCACCGGCACCTGGGCGAACGCCCCGGCGAGCTCCCTGAAGCCGTGGTCGGCGACGGCGCGCATCAGCTCGGGGATCCCACCGAAGTGGCCGTAGACGACCATCGTCGACAGCCCGCTCGCGGACGCCACCGTACGCGCCTTGATGGCCGACGGCCCCTGTTCGGCCAGCAGACCGACAGCGGCTCGCACCAGCCGCTCCGGTGCGTCATCGAGCTTCGGCCGCCCTGCCATGCCTCTCGCGCCTCCACCATTGACACTCTTGAAATAACTTGGTTATGTAACTCGTCACGGCAATAGTACACATCTCGAGCGACGTGCCGTTTCGGACACGGGGCGCGCCTCCCCGGACGGGCTTTCACGCACTGTCCCAGATTCCTGGCGCCGGCAGCCCCTCCCTCACTCGCTTTGCACTCCCCCATGAACCCAGCACGGGAGCAGAATCCATGCCATACAAAGACAAGGGTCATCTGGAGATCGAGGACCGCGGAGCCGTCCTTGTCGTCCGGGTCGACGGCGGCCCGCACCAGTTGTTCGGCCTCGACATCGCCCGGCAGCTGGACAAGCTGGTGACCCGGGTCGACCGCGATCCGAGCGTCCGTGCCGTCGTCTTCACCGGGGCACATCCCGAGCGGTTCGTCAGCCATGCCGCGGTCCGGTGGCTGCAGGAAGAGGGCGCCGCGAGCCCGACGGTCGGCCGGCGCGGTGCCGCCGCTGTGGTACGCATGGCCAAGCACGTGGACCGGTCCCGTCTCCTCGGGCCCGTGATGCGCAGGACCCCGATGCGTGGAGCCCTCCAGCTGGAGCGCCTGCACACGACCTTCCTCCGGATGAACGCCAGCGGTGTCCTCTTCTTCGCCGCCCTCAACGGTTCGGCTCTCGGCCTCGGCGCCGAGTTCGCCTGGGCCTGCGATCTTCGGGTCATGGCCGACGGGGACTTCTTCATCGGCCAGCCCGAAATCCTCCTCGGCATCATCCCGGGCGGAGGCGGCACCCAGCGGCTGACCCGCCTGATCGGCACCCACCGGTCCCTGGCCGCGATCCTCGAAGGCAAGCCGTTCACGCCCGCGGAGGCGCTCGCCAACGGGGCGGTCGACAAGGTCGTACCCCAGGACAAGGTCGTCGCGCAGGCGGTCGAACTCGCGGAGCACTTCGGCCGACGGTCGAAGGGGTCGGTCGCGGCCGCCAAGAGGTCGGTGTACTTCGGCGGCTCGATGTCCCTGGAGGACGGACTCCACGTCGAACGCGCCGAGTTCTTCACCAGAGTCATGTCGAAGGACGGTCAGGAACTGATGCTCGACTACATGAAGACGACGGACGCCACCGGCGAGCTCCCGCTCTACGCCCCGGACACCTACGCCCAGGCGCTCGCCTCGGGCAGCGTGCCCGGGCAGCGCTCGACGAAGTCGACGCGGCGGTGAGCCGACGATGACCACTGCGCACTCCTTCACCCGTCACGACATCACCTTCCCCTCCGGCGACAGCACCTGTGCCGGATGGCTCTACCTCCCGACCGGCGTCACCTCCCCGCCCGTCGTCATCCTCGGGCACGGCCTCGGCGCCACCCGCGAGATGCGCCTGGACGCCTTCGCCGAGCGTTTCGCCCAGGCCGGTATCGCCGCCGTGGCCTTCACCTACCGGCACTTCGGCGACAGCGGCGGCCACCCGCGCCAGCTCCTGTCGATCAAGCGTCAGCTCGCCGACTGGGACTCCGCCATCGCCTACGTCAAGGCCCGCCCTGACATCGACCGCTCCCGCATCGCGGTGTGGGGCAGCTCCTTCGGCGGAGGCCACGCCATCACCGTCGCCTCTCGGCATCCCGAACTGCGCGCGGCCGTGTCCCAGTGCCCGTTCACCGATGGCCTCGCCTCCGCGCTCGCACTCGGCCCGGTCGCCTCGCTCAGGATGACCCCCGTGCTCGCCCGGGACATGGCGGCCAGACTGCGCGGCAAGGCACCCGCGATGGTTCCCATCGCCTCCGCCCCCGGTTCGCCGGCCCTCATGAACGCTCCGGACGCCCTGCCCGGATATCAGGCGCTGCAACCGCCGGGGACGACGTTCCGCAACGAGGTGGCGGCACGGGTCATTCCGACCATCGCCACCTACCGGCCCGGGCGTGCGGCGAAGAAGGTCGCCATGCCGATCCTCTTCTGCGTCAGCAACACCGACTCCGTCACGCCTCCCGCCCAGACCCTCAGGTACGCGCGCACCGCACCCCGGGGAGAGATCAAGAGGTACGACGCCGGCCACTTCGACTTCTACACCGGCGAGACCTTCGAGGCCCTGGTCCGCGACCAGATCGAGTTCCTCACCCGGCAGCTGCGCCCCGCGCCGGCATCGACTCCTTGACCGGATCGCACAACACCGAGACAGGTACGCCCGCCATGAACTTCGCTTCACTGCCCGACCGCCGCGCCGCTCACGACCCCGATGGGGCAGCGGTCTCGGACGGGCGCCAGTCACTCACCAACACCCAGTTGCTGGACCGCGTCCGTGCCGCAGCGCTTCAGCTCCAGGACCTCGGCATCGGTCCCGGCGATGTCGTGGCCCTCAAGCTGACGAACCGCATCGAGTTCGTGCTGCTGTTGTTCGCCGCCTGGCGGATCGGCGCCACCATCACGCCGGTCAACCCGAGCATGACCGACGTCGAGGTGGACCGACAGGTCAAGGACTCCGGTGCGCGTCTGCTGGTGGTCGAAGACCACGAGGCGCCCGTCACGGACGGTACTGCCGTACTCGCCGTCGGCGCACTGCACAAGGAAGGGGCGAGTTCGGATCACGCACCGCATGTGGACCCGTCCGCGCTGGCTCTCCTCATATACACCAGCGGCACCACCGGGACGCCCAAGGGCGTGATGCTGGACCACGCCAACATCGACGCCATGACGGAGATGGGCCGCCTGTCCCTGGACATCGGGCCCGCCGACCGGTGCCTGCTGATCCTGCCGCTCTTCCACGTCAACGGCATCGTGGTCAGCATTCTCACGCCTCTTCTCGCGGGGGCGAGCGTCGTCATCGCGGGCGGCCGGTTCGACCCACACAGCTTCTTCGACCTCGTCGAGCAGGAGCGCCCCACCTTCTTCAGCGCCGTGCCGACGATCTACGGCATGCTCGCTGCACTCCCGGACGACGTGCGGCCCGACACATCGTCGCTGAGGTTCGGAGTCTGTGGCGCCGCACCTGCCTCCGCCGAGCTGCTGAACCGGTTCGAAGCCCGCTACGGGTTCCCTCTTGTCGAGGGGTACGGCCTGTCCGAAGGAACCTGCGGGTCCACCGTCAACCCCGTCGCGGGCCCGCGACGTGCCGGCACCGTGGGACTTCCCTTCCCCGGCCAGCAGATTCGGATCGTCGACGCCGAAGGTACCGAGGTGGGGCCGGGCACGGACGGTGAGGTCCTCGTGAAGGGCCCCAACGTCATGCGTGGCTACCTCGGCCGCCCCGAGGAAACGGCCAGAGTCATCGTCGACGGCTGGTTGCACACGGGCGATGTGGGTCACCTCGACGCCGAGGGCTACCTGACCCTGGTCGGGCGCTCGAAAGACATGATCATCCGTGGCGGGGAGAACATCTACCCCAAGGAAATCGAGGACGTCCTCACAGGCGACCCATCGGTGCTCGAAGCTGCCGTGATCGGCGTACCCGACGAGAAGTGGGGAGAGGTGGTCGTGGCCTACATACAGCCGCGACCAGGCATGACCGTGGATCCGACGGCCCTGCGGGAGCTCTGTGCGCGCAACCTCACCGGCTTCAAGCGTCCGACCGAGTTCTTCGTGGTGGAGGCCATAGCGAAGAACGCGGTCGGGAAGATCGACAAAGCCTCCTTGCGCGCTGCCCACGTCGCGGCTTCCTGAGATTCACCGCGCGCCGAGCCTGGATGCCCAGGCAGCACACATCCGACAGCGCGGCCGCGGGGGACGCTTCGGCGGGTGTCCCGGTCTCGGCCCGGATCTGACTGCGTGGCGGCCTGACCGGAAGCAACTGGGCCGCCCCTCGGTCCGGGAGGCGGCTCGGACGACTTGCCCCGGCCGGCCAGTGAGACTGTGGACCCGCAGGGGCGCCGCTCTCGTCGTGGTGGCTGGGTCACCGACTCGCCTCGTGGGCCAGGAACGACCGCAAATGGCCCAGCAGTGCATCTGGTTGCTCTTCCGGGATGAAGTGGCCGCACTCCGGGATTTCTGCTCCGGTGACGTCGTCCGCGTAGGCGCGCCAGATCTCCAGCGTCGGCAGGCGGGAGGGCAGCCCTGCGGAACCCCAGAGCGCCAGTACCGGCATGGTGAGGCGGCGGCCCTCGGCGGCATCGATGTCGTCGAGGGCGACGTCCTGCTCCATGGCGCGGTAGTCGTCGAAACTCGCGCGCATGGCACCAGGGCGGGAGAAGGCTCGGACATATCTGTCGACCGCTTCGGGTGTCAGCCCGTGCCGGTTATAGGTCCATCGCTCGAAGAAGTACTCGAGATACCCGCGTACGTCGTGCCCCACGAGCCGCTCGGGAAGGTCCGGCTGCATCTGGAACAGCCAGTGCCAGTACCCGGAGGCGAGCGAGGCGTCCAGCCGGCGGAACATCTCCCGGGTCGGCACGATGTCGAGCACAGCCAGCCGTTCCACCTGATCGGGGCGGTCCAGCGCCCAGCGGTGCCCCACGCGAGCGCCCCGGTCGTGACCCACGACGGCGGTCGTCTCGAAGCCGAGTGCTTCGACGAGGCTCGCCATGTCGGCGGCCATCCGCCGCTTGTCGTATCCGGTCGAGGGCTTGTCGCTCAGGCCGTAGCCACGCAGGTCGGGTGCCACAACGGTGTGGTCGGCGGCAAGATCCGCCAGCACCGGCTGCCAGCAGTCGGAGGTCTGCGGCCAGCCGTGGAGCAGGACGAGCAGAGGACCGGATCCCGCTCGGAGGTAGTGCAGGCGGACCCCGTCCACCTGCGTCACGCCTGTGGTCACAGTGGGCTGTCCCATGGATGCGCCTCCCCGGCATGAACTAACCCTCTTAGAGGGTTAAAGCTAACGTGCAGAATGAAGGCGTGGCAACGGACGACACGTGGATCTGGGACGGCGGGCGGGTCTGTCTGGACTTCACCAACACCCTCCGCCACCGGTGGCGACCCACGCCGGGGGAGACGCTCCGGAACCCGGGCGATCTCACCCTCTGGCTTCAGCGGGCCGGACTGCTCACACCGGGCATCCCGGATCCCGTGGATGCCGCCGTCCTGGCATCGGGCCGACGGCTGCGCGAGGCGGTCGACCGGGCCGTACTCGCGGTCTCCGACGGCCGACTGCCCTCCTCCAGCGACGTCGTACTGCTCAACGAATCGGCAGCACAGGCGCCCCGGCCGGCGCCGCAAATCACCATCAAAGGCGGTCACTTGGAGCCCGCCGACACCACGACCATGGCACCTGATTCCGCGACCGCGCTGGCGCTGATCGCGCAGGACGCCGTAGACCTGCTCCTGTCGACCGAGATCCGGCGCGTACGCGTGTGCAGCGCGGACATGTGCGCCCTGCGCTTCCTGGACCGCTCGCCCGCCCACAACCGCCGCTGGTGCTCGATGTCCCGCTGCGGCAACCGCACCAAAGTCCGCCTCCACCAGGCCCGAGCCAGACGGAGTGAGCGCACCCCGGCGGACTGAGCCCACCTGGACCCCTGCCGCCACCGCGCTCAGCTCACTCCGCGGGCCTCAGACGAAATGCGGGGCCGGGGACACTCTCGATGTCCTCCGCTAGCACGGCGTGGCCGCGTTCGCAGCGGATCTGGGCATCGACGTGCGCACCGCATCCGCGGTGTCGCGTCAGCACGGCAGGGCCCTCCGGGTCGGCGCGGTAGCGGTCGCCCCACTGCAGGAGCCCCATCACAGCCGGGACCAGATCCACGCCCTTGGGTGTGATCACGTACTTCGGCCGACTCCGCGAACCCGGCTCCTTGTAGGTCTCGGTGGCCAGGATCCCTTCCTCGACAAGCATCCGGAGCCGGGCAGCGAGAAGGTTGCGGGGACAGCCGAGGACCCGTTCGAAGTCACTGAAGCGGGACGAGCCGTACCAGACCTCGCGCAGGATCAGGATCGTCCACTTCTCACCCACGACCTCAAGGGTCCGAGCGATCGAGCAGTTCGACATGTCCCGGTCGAGTCGGGTGTCCATGCCGGCGTCCTGAAGAGCTTCCGTCCTCGCATCCATGAGGGTGATTCTAACCCGACCTGAGTTTACTTTTCCATACTCAACAAGTAGCGTCATGACCACACGCAGACGACCGAGAAGATCACATGGAAAGGCGGCCGACATGAAGGCATTCGTCGTCGAAAAGTACGGCAAGGACGGCGTGCGCGCCGCCGAGGTACCCGAGCCCAGCGTCGGTGACCGCGATGTTCTGGTCAGGGTGAGCGCCGCGAGCATCAACCCGCTGGACAAGATGGTCCGCAACGGGGAGTTCAAACAGCTGTTGAAGTACAAGCCTCCGTTCGTGCTCGGTCATGACGTGGCCGGCGTCGTGACGCGGGTCGGTTCCGCCGTGCGCGGCTTCGAAGTCGGCGACGAGGTCTACGCCCGTCCGCGCGACCTGCGGATCGGAGGCTTCGCGGAGTACATCGCGATCGACATGGACGACGTCGCGCCCAAGCCGGTCTCGCTCACCCCGCAGGAGGCGGCCGCGGTGCCGCTGGTGGCCCTGGCCGCCTGGCAGGTCCTCGTGGACCAGGCCCATGTGAAGCCGGGTCAGAAGGTGCTCGTCCACGCCGGTGCCGGCGGACTCGGATCGACGGTCATCCAGCTCGCCAAACACCTCGGTGCCACCGTGGCGACGACCGCGAGCACTGATTCCGAGAAGCTGGTCCGAAGCCTGGGTGCCGACGTCGTCGTCGACTACACCAAAGAGGACTTCTCCAAGGTGCTGTCCGGCTACGACCTGGTGCTGGACGCCGTGGGCGGGGCGAACCTGGAGAAGTCGCTGACCGTGCTGAAGCCCGGCGGCCTGGCTGTGAGCGTCGTGGGCCCGCCGGACGCCGGGTTCGCCGGGCAGCTCGGCGCTCCCTCCTTCCTGGGGCTGGTCATGAACGTGCTCAGTCGCAAGATCCGCAAGCAGGCGAAGGCCCTGGGCGTTCGCTACCAGTTCTTCTTCATGCAGGCCAATGGCTCCCAGTTGCGCGAGCTCGGCGCCCTCTACGACAGCGGGAAGCTCCGCCCGGTCATCGACAGCACCTTCCCGTTCGATCAGACGCTCGAGGCGATGGCTTACGTCGAGCAGGGTCGCACCACGGCCGGCAAGGTCGTGGTCTCGATGACGCCCGACAGCAACTGAGATCAGGCCGGTCACACGGCATCCTCCTGGCATGATCACGCGGGGCCGACGACGCGACGGCAGGGGCGAGAGGCGCTCGCCGCGTCGGGCGAAACACCATCGACGGCTCGCGTGTCCCGACGCTCATGACGGACACGGGAGTTGTCCAACGGCGTCCTCTGCTCCGGCCCCGAATCCGAGGGCTGCCGGCGGCCGCAACAGTCTGCGGAGCCCCGTGCCCCGAGTGCCTTGGATTGCATCCAGGGAAGTGGTGTACGGGTTCGATCTGATCCGGGGTTTGCTCCGGCATCGGGTCGGTGCCCGCATAGATGAACGGCCATCGGCTGATCTTCGAGGTGTCGAAGCCCGAAGGACGTCAGCACGATGACCGCACCTGCCAGTGCCCCCGCACGCCCTCGCCGAGGACTACCTCGCCGCGCCGAGTCCCGATCTGCTGCGCGCGACGGGCTGAACGTTCGCCGACACGCTCATGCCCGGGACCTGCGCACATACGTGGCATTCCTGTGGTTCACGCGACGCAGGCGGGACCGGCGTGACGCGTCCATGGACCACCGAGCGGCGTTCGAGTGGCGGCGGCGTCGTGATGAGCGTGGCCCTCGTTCGGAAAAGGCGAGTTGGGACCGGGAGGTGTCCACGGTCAACGAGTTCTACCTGTGGGCAGGACGTCGTGAGGGCCGATCCCATCCGTCAGCGCGCGGGCTTCAGTGTGGTCGCCGTGGCGGGACGGGGCTGGCGGCACGATGGTGCGGCAAGTGCCGGCCGCGGCACTACGCCACCCTGGTCGACGTGCGCTTCCGGCCCCGCATCCCGGCGCCGGCCCGGCCTGCGACGCCGACGGAACCCTCCGGATCCGACGTACGTACGGAAGCCAACCTGAGCCGGCCACGGAAGGAGAACACCGACCTGCGCGCACTCTGGCTCTGTACGAGGAGGCCATCCGCCGGCCGGCTCTCGAAATCGGCGCACTGCACAGCGGCGGCACCGTTCTTCCACTGCCAACCGCAGCAGGCCTGCGCCGCCCGGGCCCTCCTGAATCCGACACCCCCCCAGGCGCCTGGCGTGCGAAAGGACGTCGGGCGCAGCGCGCAGCCGACTATCGATGATCAAGGAATCACCTGCTGGACAGCGGACGAGATCCAGAGGCGTTGCGCTGATGACCGAGCTCGGGCAGTTCGGCGGCGGCGGTCAGGCGCTCTACGACCCCGTCTCGGCGAGCAAAGCCTCAGGGACCGGTCCGGCGACTATCCCCGCCGCCCCCGGGCCGACTCGCCCAGCGGACCGTCCCGGGGCACGCTGGAAGGAGCGGCGTCGCCCACGTCGTCAAGGCCAGCAGCGAGGGCGTCGAGTGGCTCTGCCCGGATACCACGATCGAGCGGATCGCCGCCCAGTGGCTGGACCTCAGGCGCTCCTCGTCGTGGTCACCGACGGAGCGGCCGGCGCCCACGTCTTCGACGCCCGTGCGGCACGTATCAGCCGTCCCGGCCGGAGGGTCGCGGCGGTGGACACCGTGGGAGCGGGCAGGGCAGCCGGGCGACGGCGCACCCCGCCTCGCTCACGGAGGATGCGCCTACCTCGGCCAGCCGCTCCGGCGGCCGGGGTCCGGCCTGCCGGATTCTCGCGCACGGACCAGGCGTCAGCGACTGCACCGAAGCCCTGCAGGCGTTACTCGTCGAGGAACTGAACGGCGTGCTTCAGAAACCGCTCGGGATACTGGAACTGCGCTCCATGCCCGGCATCGGGGTAGATCAGCAGTTGCGCGTTGGGGATGTTCTGGGCGAGGTGCCAGGAGTTGATCGAGGCGATCATCACGTCGTTCTCGCCGTTGAGGACCAGCGTCGGCTGGGTGATCGCGTTCAGGTGGGCGTAGGGGTTCTCGCCCGGCAGCGGTTCCGCGTAGGCCATAGTCGCTTCGAACTGCGCCTGTGCGACCGCGGGCGAGCTCGGCGGGTCCTGGTCGACCCGCTGGTGACGGCGCTCCCAGAAGGCCTTGCCCGCTTGCTTCGCGGCTTCCGAGCGGCCGAAGAACAGGAAGAGGAAGTCCTCCAGGGTGGGGACCGGGTTCAGGGCGTACTGAGGCACCTGGGGGTCACTTGTCGGGTCCCCGCCTCGGAGGCCGGTGCCGAGCAGGAGGAGCTTGCGCACCAGCTGGGGGTGGCGCAGCGTGACTTCCTGCGCCTGGAAACCGCCGAGCGAGAAGCCGAGCAGGTCGACCTGCTCCAGCCCCAGTGCCCGGATGACCGCGGCGATGTCGTCGGCCATGTCCTCGATCCGATTACGGGGCGTGCCCGATGACGAGGCGACGCCGCGGCCGTTGAACAGGATGACCTCACGGCCTTCCGCCAAGCCGTCGGTGAGCAGCGGGTCCCAGTTGTCCATCCCTCCACGGAAGTGCTGGACCAGGAAGATCGGGACGCCCGAGGGCTTGCCCCAGCGCCGGTAGGCGAACCGGTCGCCGTCAACCTCGATGTACTGAGTCGGTGCGGTCACATGCGTGTCACTCATGGCCTGAGCCTTTCTGGAGGGGGTGAGCAATACGATGACGATCGTAATCTAAAAAGTCAACCTCTTCGATGTCGATCGACATCTATGTATGCTGGACCGTCGAGCGCCGATCGACGAAGGGACGGCTGGACATGCGGGTCACCAAGGCACAGGCAGAGCAGAACCGTGCCCACATCGTCGCGACAGCCTCCAGGCTGTTCCGTGAGCGCGGCTACGACGGTGTCGGTGTGGCAGAGCTGATGGCGGCCGCCGGGTTCACCCACGGCGGGTTCTACAAGCACTTCCGCTCCAAGGCCGACCTGATGGCCGAAGCGTCCGCGAGCGGGCTCTCGCAGACCGTGGCACGGGCACAAGGTCTGGACCCCGCCGAGTTCGTCGAGCGCTACGTCTCGCGGGAGCATCGCGACGGGCGCAGCGACGGCTGCACCATCGCGGCCCTCGGCGGCGACGCCGCACGTCAGCCGGCGGACATCAGAACAGAGTTCGCAGCCGGGATCGAGAACCTGCTGACGGCCCTTCAGCCCCAAGGCGATACACCGGGAGATGCGGACCAGCGCGCGGCCCGCATGATGGTGATCGACATGCTCGCCCATTCGGTCGGCGCGATCATGTTGTCGCGGGCATGCCCGGACGGCTCTCCGCTGGCGGACGAGATCCTCGATGTCTGCCGCAAGGAGATTCTCGCGTCACTGGCACAGGTCAACAGCGACCAGCTGGCGGCAAGCAGTCCGGAGACCTGACCGCAGCCGACCGACGCAAGCCCAGCCCAATACCTTGAACAGCACGAGGCCAGCTCCCAATTACCTCAGCACTAACACCGGCAGCACCACCCCGCCGCCCTTTCGGGCGACCATTTTCAACGCGGTCCAGGCGCGGGGTGGGAGTGTGACCCGACGCCGTACAGGTGGGCAATCTCGGGAATCCCAGCAGCACGCGGTGGCGGTAGCCCTCCGGCCGGCCGCCCCAGCCGTCCAGTCGTACCGGTATGGGCAGCAACGTCCGGATGACCTGCCATTCGGGGATTCGGGCCATACCGCAACCGAGGACTGCCCGGATGGTCACCCGGGCCGGAGACCGGGCCGCACTTCAGCGAGGCAGCAGGACCTCGACCTGCCCCCGGATGTCCTGCACGATCTCCTCCACGCTCAAGGCGATGTTCACGCTCACCGCCATGCTGAGGAACATCACGGCGGACACGATGTGTGCCAGCGTCGCGGCGTCGCCCTCGGTGACCCGCTCGTCTCGGCGCAGCACGGCGGCGACGGCCTCCTCGGTCTGCGCGACGATGGCGAGTGCCGCGCCGTGCCGGGGCTCCTCGGGGTCGCCGAAGACCATCTCTCGCAGGTAGGTGCGTCCGTTGTCGATCTGGACGCGGTTGCACTCGACGATCGGCCGGACGATCGCCAGCACCGCGTCCAGCACGCCTGGGACGGTCTCGGCGTCCGCCCGGCCCCGCTCAAGTGCTTCGACGTACTTGGCGTTCTGGACAAGGAGGAGGAGTTCGCCCTTGGTCTTGGCATAAAGGAACAGGGTCCCGGTGCCGATGTCGGCCTTGTCCGCGATCTGCTGGGTCGTGACCTCATCGACGCCGTGCTCGGCGAACAGATCACTGGCGGCAGCGACAATGCGGTCGAGTTTCTCCTGCTTGTTCCGCTCGCGCCGGCCGAGAGGCATGGCGGTGTCCTCCAGGAATAGATTCTGACTGTAATCAGTTATGATTGTACTCAATGTCATGTGGGCTCGAATGTGGCTCCGCTCATTCTCCCATCGCTGTGCGATGTGTCCTTGCCCCATCCGTGCGCAGCCACGTACTTCACATCCCCCGCGGAAAGAAGGAACCCATGCCCTCCCTCGATGGAGCAGTCGTCCTCGTCACCGGCGCCAATGGCGGTATTGGCACCCACTTCGTCCACGACGCCCTGGCGCGCGGCGCCGTCAAGGTCTACGCCACCGCCCGCTCCCCCCGCGCCTGGGACGACGACCGCATCGTCCCCCTGACCCTTGACGTGACCGACCGCACGTCGATCGACGCGGCCGTGGCCGCCGCGGCGGATGTCACCGTGCTCGTCAACAACGCTGGCGCCACCCCGCCGAGCGCGAGCCTGCTGGACGTCACCGAGGCAGACATCCGGGCGAACATGGAGACGAACTTCTTCGGACCGGTCTTCCTCGCCCGCGCCTTCGCACCGATCCTCGCCGCCAACAAGGGGTCAGTCCTCATCGACGTGCACTCCGTTGCCAGCTGGTATGCCTTCGGCGGCGCCTACAGCGCCTCCAAGGCCGCACTGTGGTCGGCCACCAACTCGTTGCGCATCGAGTTCGCACCCATGGGCGTCCACGTGACGGGGGTGCACATGGGCTACGTCGACACCGATATGGCCGCGCACGCCGACGGCCCCAAGATGCTGCCGACACAGCTGGTGACGACCGTCTACGACGCCGTCGAGGCCGGAGAATACGAGGTCCTGGCCGACGACTTGACCAAGGGGGTCAAGGCGGCTCTGAGCGGCCCGGTCGAGGCGCTTTACCCGGACCTGCACAGCACGGAAGCCTGAGCTTGTTGTTCGGTCCCGACGCGATCTCTTCACGTCGGGGACCCAGTGATCCATGGCGTGCGAACGGTCGGCCGACCAGTGTCCAGAAGCGGTGCACCGTCGCGGCCGTCGAGCGGTGGAGGACATCGGCGGTCGATCCGGCAGCAGCCCGATCCGACCATCGTGCCGAAGACGTCGGAAATCAGGTGGGCCCCGCGGCAAATGAGGACGGACGCAGCATCCGCTGCATCCGTGCTCACTTTCTGATGGGTGTCAGCTTTGCTGGTTGGCGATGCCGATGTAGTGCCCGAGACGGTACTCGAAGTCGATGCCGGCCTGTTCGACGACGGCCTGCGTGCCTGCGGCCCGGGTGAGGAAACCGGGAAGCGTGAGGGAGTGGGCGAACTCGCCGTACGCGGCGACCAGGTCCCCGTCCGGGGGCAGGGTTGCCCGGTTGATCTGGGCTTTGGCCGAGGCGAGTGAGGCGCGGTCGAAGGAGGCGAGTCGGGCGGCGACGGTGCCGACGAAGGCGTCGAGTTCGCTGTCGGGGAGGGCGCGGGTGATCCAGCCCCAGCGTTCGGCGGTGTCGGCGTCGTAGTCGTCGCTGGTGAGGATGGCTTCCAGGGCGCGGTCGCGTCCGATGGCCCGGGGCAGGCGTTCGCTGCCACCACCGCCGGGCAGCAGTCCGCTGCCGACCTCGGGCTGTCCGAAGATCGCCTTCTCACGACTGGCGTAGCGCAGATCGAGAGCGAGGGCGAGCTCGTTCCCGCCGCCGCGGGTGCGTCCACGGATGACCGCGATCGTGATGTACGGCGCTTTGGAGAGTTCCAGGACCAGATTCGTCCAGGCCGGCACCGCGTCCGGGTCCTCGGGGGCGGGGAAGTCGGCGGCGGCGGCCAGGTCGAAGTGGTTGTAGAAGAAGTCGGGGGTGGCGCTGTCGAACAGCACGACCTGGATGTCCGGGTCAGTGGCCAGTTCGGTGACGATCTCGATGAGGCGCAGGACGGTCTCGCCGACGATGAGGTTGACGGGCGGGTTGGCGAAGGTGATCTTCGCGATCTGCGGTGAGGTGCGCTCGTAGTGGATGGTGCTCTGCTGCTCGCTCATGGCTGGCTCCGGATGCGTGGTGGGTATCAGACGGCGATTGGGGTGCGAGGAGGGCAAGGAAGCCGGGGCGGATGGATGTGCCGAGCAGATCCGGCGGTCCCGTTTCCCGTCTGCGCTGCTCACTCCTGGTAGTGCGGGAGGATCTCGCCGTTCTTGACGTAGGTGAGGGCGGCGGCGACGTCGTAGGCGTGGATCGCGGAGACCTGCGGTGCCAGCCGGTCGGACAGGTCCTCGATCGCGTTGCCGCTGAAGAAGGCGTCCCGTGCCGCGGTGTCGGTGAACCCGAGGCTGACCGAGGCGTGGAAGCGCTGGTCGTGGGGGTTGTCGTGGGCGACGTCCGGGGTGTCCCAGAGCTTTTTCGTCCAGGGCAGGAACGTCTGCGTGCGCAGTTCCTTCAGCACTCCGGTGCCGGCGAGCGCGGGGGCGAGCTCCTCGTTGACGAACTTCCGCAAGGCGCCGGCGCCGACCCCGTCCCTGCGGCGAAGGTAGATCAGCGCGCGGGCACCGACCGTCTCTCCGGGGCCCGCGACGTCGTACCACCGGGAGGAGTTCGGCGGGCCGGCGTAGAGCAGGGTGCGGCGGAACACGTTGATCTCGTCGGCGTAGGCCAGCTTCGTCTGCTCGCGCCCTTTCAGGGGTGCGAGCACCGATTGGAAGGTGACTTCCGCGACGCCGTCGATCTTCCGGTCTGCTGGGATCGCGGTCTGGACCCCGTCGATGGCCGGCCACAGGCCCGTGTTCTGCTCGGCGAGGTGGATCTGCCGGTACTCCTCCAGCCCCGGGGTGGCGGAGATGATCCCTGAGTGCGGGCCCTTCCAGTGGTCCATGCCGGTCTGGCGGGGCTGGTCGGTGCGCACCCACAGCAGGATCGAGGAGGTGAGAGGCTTCTTCACTTCCGGGGGCGCGGCGACCGGTGACGTGCTCATGATGTTGCCCTTTTTCCTGGTCAGGTGGTGGTCATCGAGCCAGGAACTCGACCGCGACGGGGGCGAACTCCTGGTGGTACTGGAAGATGCCGCCGTGCCCGGAGTCGGGGTAGATGATCAGCTCGCTGCCCTTGATGCGCCGGTGCAGGTCCTCCGACAGGACCGACGGCACCATGCGGTCGTTGTCGCCGTTGGCGATCAGGGTGGGCTGCGTGATCGACGACAGGTCGTCAGGGGCGGAGCGCCCCCACTTCTTGATGGCCTTCAGCTGCGTCTGGAACGCCTTGGTCTTGATGTCCGCGTCGCGGTCGACGGTGCGCTCCTTGAGCCGGTTGACGAACGCGCGTGCGGCGGGCTTGCCGGTGGCATTGCGGTTGAAGAACAGGAACTCCTTGGGGTCCGAACGGGTCAACGTGGCACGCAGGATGTCCCAGTAGGTGACTCTGGCGACCTTGTCCATGTCCTTGCCGCCCTTGGGCCCGGTGCCGGTGAGGACCAGCTTGCGGACGAGCTCGGGGTGCTTCACCACCAGGGCCTGGGCGACCATGCCGCCGAGGGAGAACGAGAAGACGTCGATCTTGTCGAACCCGAGGGCCCTGATGAAGGTGTAGGCGTCGTCGGCCATCGCCTCGACACTGTCCGGCACCTGGCCGGTGGACGCCCCGACACCGCGGTTGTCGAAGGCGATGACGTGACGTCCCTTCGCGATGGGGTCGATGATGCGGGGGTCCCAGTTGTCCAGGGTCGCGGCGAGGTGGACGAAGAAGACGACGGGGATGCCGCCCTTCGGTCCCAGCTCGCGGTAGGCGTAGGTGACGCCGCCTGCGCGGACGGTGCGGGCCGGGGCCTTCGCGTAGGAGGTGATGACGGGTTCGTTCGGGGCGTCTGTGCTGCTCATGACCGATTCTCCTTGCGTGTTCTGTGTCGCTGTGTGTTTCGTGTCGCCCGTCGCGGTTGCGGCGGGTCAGCTGTTGCCGATGACGGCCTTGCCGCGGATGCCGCCCTGAGACAGGGACTGCAGCGCGTGCGGGGTCTGGTCGAAGGGGAACACCTTTCCCACGACCGGGCGCACCGCGCCCTGGTCGATGAGGGTGGTGATCCGGCGGAGCTGGTCGCCGCTGGCGTGCATGAACAGGAACTCGTACGTCACGCCGAGCTTCTTCGCCTGCTTGCGGATCTTGCGGCTCAGGGCTGTGACCGCCAGGCGCAGCAGCGGATTTAGGCCGGCCTGGCGGGCGAACGCGGGGTCCGGGGGACCGGCGATCCCGATGGCCTTGCCGCCGGGCCTGAGCACCCGCAGGGACTTCTCGAGGGTCTCTCCACCGAGGCTGTCCAGCACCAGGTCGTAGCCGGTCAGGAGCTGCTCGAAGTCCTGGGTGCGGTAATCATTCACCGTGTCCGCGCCGAGCGCGCGCACGTAGGCCGCGTTGGAACCGCTGGCAGTGGTGGCGACACTCGCGCCGAGGTGCGCGGCGAGCTGGATCGCGATCGAACCGACCCCGCCGGCACCGGCGTGGATGAGCACCTTCTGCCCGGGCCGCAGCTTCCCGCGCTCCACCAGCGCCTGCCATGCCGTGAGCGCCGCCAGCGGCAGCGAGCCGGCCTCTTCCATGCTGATCGAAGCGGGCTTGAGCGCCAGGTCGCCCTCCGCTACGGCGATGCGCTCGGCGAACGTGCCGATGCGGTCCTGGTGGGGCCGGGCGTAGACCTCGTCTCCGGGCTTGAAGCCGCGAACCGCCGTCCCGACGCGGACGACGGTGCCCGCGACGTCGTTGCCCAGGATCAGCGGCAGCTTGTAGGGCAGGATCTGCTTGAACTCACCGGCGCGGATCTTCTCATCCAGCGGGTTCAGCCCGGCGGCCTCCACTCGCACAAGCACGTCGTGCTCCCCCACGGTGGGCTCGGGGACCTCCGCCTCCTGCAGCGGCTCCTTGTACTTGGTGACGACGAACGCTCGCATGGGGCGCCACTCCTGAGACTTGTCCTATTTATCCAGGTCTGAGACTGGATCGGCAAACCCGGCGCGACATCCGGGGGCCTCACGACCTCGCACCATTCGGTCGATCCGAGTACACTCAACTATGAGTCCACTCATAATTATTGTCAAGGGGGTCCCCATGGGAAGCGATCACATGCCGACCGGGCGCCGCGAGAGGGCCAAACAGGACAAGCGCGAGCGCATCATGACCGCCGCCCGCGAGCTGTTCGCCGAACACGGCGTGGACAGGGTCACGACGCAGCAGGTCGCCCGCCGGGCCGATGTCGCCATCGGGACGCTCTACCTGTACGCGTCCACGAAGGCCGAGCTGCTGATCATGGTGCAGAACGAGAAGTTCGCCGCCGCCGTCGATTCCGGCCTCGCCGCCGCCGACGCCGCCGTAGGACAGGGCGCGCTGGAGCGGGTCATCGCTCTCATCCGCCCCCTGGTGGAGTGCGTGCGGGAGCACATCGAGAACGGCCGCACCTATCTGCGCGAACTTGTCTTCGGCGACCCGGCCGAGCCATACCGGCAAGTGGGTCTGACCCTTGCCGGCCGCGTCGAGGACGGCATCACGGGCCTGCTCACGCGCAACGAGGACATCGGCGCCGCCGACGCGGCAACGCTGGCGCGGGTGATCACCGCGATCATTCACATCAGCACCACCGCCACCGTGTGCCTGCACCGCAGCGACGAGGCCGTGCTCGCCGACATCCGCGACCAGGTCCACGCCACCCTGGCGCAGCACATCCGCGCCGCATGACCGCTCGCTCCACGAGCCGACCATGTCCCCGGAACGGGGGCACTTCGTGAGCACGCGCTACGGCGTGGTCACCATCGGCGGCGGAAGCGCGGGCACGTCACCGCGATCCGCGCCGCGCAACTCGGCAAGAACAACCTGTCCGGCAGTGCGGCAGTGCGGACAACGGGCAGCCGCTCACCCTGCACTACCGGTCAGGCCGGCGGCGTCTGTCCGCCCTGCGCCTCACGTTCCCAGATGGGACTGCGGTCCTTGTCGACCAAGGCCGCTCGGACGCCCTCCAGGAAGTCCGGCGTGCGGATGGTCGTGCGCGTGAGAGTGAGCTCGGCGGCAAGGCACTCGCGCAACGTCTGCTGTCTGCCCCGGGCCAGCAGGTTGTGAGTGATCTCCAAGCTCTGCGGCGAGGCGGACTCCAGGGCGATCAACGCGTCTGACGCCCAGGCGGTGTCGAGGTGACGCAGGCGTTTCTCGATCTCACCGAGGGTCGGCGCGCCGAACGCCCAGTCCATCTCCCCGCGTACCTCCGCCAGCCAGCTCGCCCCCACCGGAGAACGGTTGGCAAGGCGGTTCAGGACGACGTCCACCGGGGCGCCTGGGCTGTCCGCCAGGGCGTCTGCGACCGCACCGAGCCTGTCCGTGGGGACGAAGTGCGTGGCCAGCCCCGCGTACAGGGCGTCGGCAGCGTCGAGACGGTGCCCGGTCAGTCCCAGGTACATGCCTATCGCGCCGGGCAGCCGCGGCAGAAAGTAGCTGGCCCCGATGTCGGGGAAGAAACCGATCCCGGTCTCGGGCATCGCCAGCACCGCACGCTCGGTGACGACGCGGAAGGTGCCGTGGACCGACAGACCGAGACCACCGCCCATGCACATGCCGTCGATGAGCGACACGACCGGCACGGGATACTCAGCGATCCGGGCGTTGAGCCGGTACTCGGAGGCGAAGAACCGCTCACTGGCCTCGGCATCCCCAGCGAGGCTGTGCTCGCGGATCGTGCGGATGTCGCCGCCGGCGCAGAAGGCCTTCACACTGGTGCTGGCGATCACCACAGCGGACAGCGGTGTGTGCCCCCATGCGGCGAGCGCACCGTCAATGGCCGCGACCATGCCTGTCGTCAGGGCGTTGAGCGCCTTGGGTCGGTTCAGAAGGATCCGGCCGACGCCCCGGTGCACGTCGGTGAGAACCTCGCCCTCAGCAATGTCAGTCATGCGTCTCATCTCGTACTCCGCGCGGACCTGGCTGTTGTGCCATCACCGTTCCTCCGTCGCCGACTGTCGCCCCTCATGGCTGAGCAGGCGCTCGTGTCCGGAACCCCGCCAACAACCCCGTTGTGCCCACCGTGGACGAGATCCAGGACCTCTACCCGCAGATCTACGGCTGAAGGTCAAGATCCTCGCACAGGTCGCGGAGCGCCTCCACGAACCTCCCGGCCGCCAGGGCATCGCCGTCGCCGTCGGCGGCGACTCCGAACGCGCGGGCGGAGTCGGCGTACCGGCTCTCGGCGGCCGGTACGGAGAACGCCGTCACCGCGGGGAGGAGCATCGCGTTCGACAGACCATGAGCGACGTGGAAGTGCGCGCCGATCGGGCGGCTCATGCCGCGCCATGGGCGACTCGCCCCACGCCATCTACCCCGGCAAGGACGAGAGCGTTCAGCGCGAGGCCGCCGGAGAGCGGATTTGCCTTGCGGCTCACGTACGCCTCGACGGCACGACTGAGCGCGTCGACGACGGCGACCGACAGGAACGCCGGTCCCGAACAGAGTCATCTTCTCGTCCGTGGCGCTGTCGTGATGCTGAGGTTCGTGTGCGGAGCCTTGTAGTCCCGCATCCGGCCGCCCTGTACGCCCCACAGGCAGGCCGGCGCCAAGCGAATCGGTCGTCGGATCCGGGACGGTCCCGGCAGACAGACACGGCTGCAGTCCGGCGTCCTCACGCATCACCATCAGGCGTTCCGCCGCACCGGCCCAGGCGACGGGGGGACTGCTCCTCCCAGACAGTCGGACCTCAGACCGCTGATCCGCAACGGCAGAGATTCTGGAGCGTTGATCACCCTCGGCCGCCCGCACTGCGCCGCCGCGCCCGCAGCCAGAGGTGCCCCTTACTCTTCTGGGTTTACTTTCTTATACTCAGCCAGTAGCGTCTGGACCAGCACATCAACCTGGCTGCACGCGGGACGTGGGCGTGGCAGCAACCTGCGAAGGAGCACCACCATGGGCGTAAGCCGAGAGGCACACGAGTTCGCGGAGTTCCTCGCGAGCGTGAGCGCGAAGTCGTCGACACCCGGTCTCGACCTGGCCGTCATCCGCGACATCGTGGACTCGAACCACAAGGCGTCGACCGAGCCGGAAGGCGTCACGTACGCCGAGGTGGACGCGGGCGGCGTTCCCGCCCTCTGGGCCATCCCCGAGGGCGCCGATCCCGACAAGGCACTGCTCCACTTCCACTTCGGCGGATCCGTCACCGCCTCCATGCACTCGGACCGCAAGGCCGCAGGCCACATCGCCAAGGCAGCCGGAGCCCGCTCCCTCGTCGTGGACTTCCGCCTGGCGCCCGAACACCCCTACCCGGCGCAGCTCGACGACGCCGAGACGGCGTACCGGTGGCTGCTCTCGCAGGGCTACGAGCCGCGGAACATCGGCAGCACGGGCCACTCGATCGGCGGCACCCTCGCGGTGATGCTCCCGCTGCGCCTGCTCGCGAAGGGCGAGGCGACGCCGGGCGCGATCGTCAGCGTCTCGCCGTGGACCGACCTCACCATCCAGAACGCGTCGGTGGACGAGAACGAGGACAACGACAAGATGCTCAGCAGGAGCACCCTCGAACTCTTCCGAGGAGCCTGGCTGCAGGATCCCGCCGTGGACTTCACCGACCCCGCGATCAGCATCGCAAACGCCGATCTGACCGGCCTGCCGCCCACGACCGTCCACTACGGCGAGTACGAGACCCTCGCCGACGACGGCGCCGAACTCGGCCGACGCCTCGCGGACTTCAAGGTCACCTCAGAGGTCCACCCGATGCCCGAAGGGCAGCACTCGTTCATCCTGGGCGCCGGGCGCGTACCCGAGGTGGACCAGGCGATCCAGCAGATGGGCCAATGGCTGCGCAAGCACCTCGGCGCGTGAGCTGAAGGCACACTGGGCGGAGCGGCCCTTCGGCCGGACCGCCGCACCACCGCGACGCCGGTGACCGGTTCCCGCCGGTCGCCGGCATCCTGCCAGACCATGTCGGCCGGCATGCGGTGCCTGTGTCCGACACAGTTCCCCACCCAGCCACATCACCGTCCCTTGATGCCACAAAGGAGTGCGCGATGGGAACATACGAAGATGTCTTCCGCGCCAGTACCGAGGACCCGGAGAGCTTCTGGCTGAAGGCAGCGGAAGGCATCGACTGGGATGTCACTCCGCACCGCGCCCTGGACTCCTCGGGCGCACCCTTCTACCGCTGGTTTCCCGACGGACGGCTCAACGTCTGCTTCAACGCGCTCGACCGGCACATCGAAGCCGGCCGGGGCGAGCAACCCGCGCTTGTCCACGACTCCCCCGTGACCGACACCCGACGCACCTACACCTACGAACAGCTAAGGGACGAGGTGGCGGCCTTCGCCGGAGCACTCGCACAGCTCGGCGTGGGACACGGCGACCGCGTGGTCATCTACATGCCGATGGTCCCCGAGGCCGCCGTCGCGATGCTGGCCTGCGCACGCATCGGCGCGGTCCACTCCGTCGTCTTCGGCGGATTCGCCGCACGCGAACTCGCCCTTCGCATCGACGACGCCGCCCCCAAAGTGGTCGTCTCCGCCTCCTGCGGCATCGAGGGCAAGCGCGTCATCGCGTACAAGCCCCTGCTCGACCAGGCGATCGAACTCGCGGCCCACAAGCCGCAGAAGAGTGTCATCCTGCAACGCCCACAGGAGACGGCCGAGTTGGGGCCTCACGATCTCGACTGGGCCGACCTGGTGGCTACCGCGCCACCGGCCGACTGTGTTCCCGTCCCCGCAACCGACCCCCTCTACATCCTCTACACCTCCGGAACCACCGGAAAGCCCAAGGGAGTCGTGCGTGACTGCGGCGGCTACGCGGTCGCCCTCCACTGGTCGATGGGCGCCGTGTACGACGTGGGCCCGGGCGAGACCATGTTCACCGGCTCCGATGTCGGCTGGGTCGTCGGGCACTCGTACATCGTCTACGCGCCCTTGCTGGTCGGCGCGACCACGGTGCTGTACGAGGGCAAGCCGGTCGGCACCCCGGACGCGGGCCAGTTCTGGCGGGTGGCCGCCGAGTACCGGGTCAAGACCATGTTCACGGCGCCCACCGCCTTCCGGGCGATCAGGAAGGAGGACCCGAAGGGGGCGCTCACCGCCGGCTACGACCTCTCCCACCTGCGCTATCTCTTCCTGGCCGGTGAACGCCTCGACCCCGAGACCTATCACTGGGCGAGCGACCTGCTGGGCGTCCCGGTGATCGACCACTGGTGGCAGACCGAGACCGGCTGGCCCATCGTCGCCAACCCTGTGGGCATCGAAGCCGCGCCACTGAAGCCCGGCTCCCCGACCCGCCCGCTGCCGGGCTGGGACGTCCGCGTCCTCGACGCTTCGGGCAAGCCGGTGCCCGCGGGCGTCGACGGCGCGATCGTCGTGAGGCTTCCCCTGCCGCCCGGCGCGCTCCCCACGCTCTGGAAAGATGACGACCGCTACGTCGCCTCCTACCTCTCCGCCTACGACGGCTACTACCTCACCGGCGACAGCGGCCACCTCGACGACGACGGCTACGTCTTCGTCATGGGCCGCACCGACGATGTCATCAATGTCGCCGGACACCGGCTGTCCACCGGCAGCATGGAAGAGGCCCTGGCCGCCCACCCCGACGTCGCCGAATGCGCCGTCATAGGCGTCGCCGACGAACTCAAGGGACAGATCCCGCGCGGCTTCGTCGTCCTGAAAGCCGGCAGCGACCGCGAACCGGGCGAGGTCGAGGCCGAACTCGTCCAGCTCGTACGCGAGCGCATCGGCGCCGTCGCCTCCCTCAAGGACGTCACGGTCGTGGCCGCCCTGCCCAAGACCCGCTCGGGGAAGATCCTCCGCAAGACGATGCGCGGCATCGCCGACGGCCACGACGAACCCATCCCCTCCACCGTGGACGACCCCGGTGTCATCGAGACCCTGCGCCCTGTTCTCCGCCGCGCCGGTCACACCCCGTGATCGGTCGCGTGGAAGGCCGCGCACCGTTCGGTCAGCGGCCACCAGGGACGGTACGAGATGCGGGAGATCGTCAACGCGCTCCTCTACCAGGGCCGCACCGGCTGCCAGTGGGACCTGCTTCCGCACGACCTGCCGCCGGGCGGCGCGGTGATGTACCAACTTCGCCAAGTGGCGCGACGACGGCACCGACCAGACCATCCACGACCTGCTGCGCTGGCAGGTGCGGGAGATGGCGCGGCGGAAATCGGACCCGAGCCTGGTGGTGCTCGACACCCAGAGCATGCATGCGGCGGCCGGGTGCCCGCGGAGTCGACGGGGTGTGATGCGGCAAAAAAGTACCGGTCCGCAAGCGCGGCCTGGCGCAGCACATGACCGGCGGGGAGCTGACCCTCGGGGCGGTGCTGGCCCGGCTGGAGGAGCGGGAACGGGAGATCGCCGCGCTGGCCGAGACGACGGGAGAGCAGATCGAGCAGCTGACCGCACGGCTGGACGAGCTCGGCAGGGCCGCTGAGGAGATCCGGATCACCCGCAAGACACTGCTGGAGCTGCCCGATCCGCAGCCACCCGCGCCGCCGGCGCCGAAGCTGCCCGACCATCCGGCCTACCGGCAGATCCTGGCAGTATTCACCGCGGCCGACGCTCCGCTGCGGGCGCGGCAGGTGTGCGAGGCGATGGACATGGAGATCGCCAACACCTTCAACAACACCCGCCTGAAGCTCAAGCGGCTGACCGAGCGCGGAATCCTGGTCGAGACCGGGCAGGGTTCGTTCACCCAGCCGCGGCCGTAGCCGCCCGGCGGCTGCGGCCGGCCCGCCTGCCCCTCCCCAAAGGGGGAAACAGGCATCAACTCACGTAACCCTCTCAGGATTGCAACTGGGCGAAGAGCGTCGCCAGGTCGATGAGGCCCCAGTGGTCGGTGAGCTTCCCGTCGGCCACCTTGAACATGCGGACCTCCAGCACCTTGATCGATCGGCCGGTGGCGGGAGTGCCGTTGAAGGACCCGGTGTTCGTGCCGGTGAGGATGAAGCTGATCGCGAACCAATCGTCCTCGGCGACGACACGGACCGGCGTGGCGGCGAAGTCGGGGACCGCGTCAAGGAACGACGCAAGCACCGCGCGGGCCTCCTCGAGGCCGGTGGTGGTGCCATCGGCGGCGTGGTTGCGGAAGTCCGGCGCGTACAGGGCGAACAGGGCGTCGAGGTCGCGCAGGTTGACGCGCCTGACGTACTCATCGGCAAGCCGGTGCAAGTCGGCGGCGGACGTTCGGGGCTCGGCGTTCGAGGAAGACATGTGCTTCTCCAATGTGGATGGACGGAGCGACTCCGCCCCGGTGACGGACAGGGGAATCGGATCGAACAGGCGGGTTGGACGAGCAGGGTCTGGCACGTTTCCGACTTGCGCGAGTGCGACCGCCCCTTCCGAGCCCGGGACCCACCGGTCACGAGCGTCATCACGGGGAGGACGACCACTCATTACCTTATGATCGTAATTCTATCGGAGCGACCGAGAGGCCGCAAGCAAGTTCCGAGGTGAGTGGGATCGTGTGGCGGCCTACCGGTCGAGCACGGGGGCACGCCGTCAGCCGTGAACGTCACGGCGGAGAACGGGGCGCAGCGTGTGCGGCAGAAAGCGCCGCGTCGGTGACGACGAACACTTGACGATCAACCGGAAGACCATTACTCCTCTCGCTGACCGTCTCCCGGCCCAGACCGCCGCGCCCGACCTGCCCGAGCACCCGAACTACCCCCGCATCCTCGCCGTCTTCAACGAGGTCACCGGCCCCCTCCGGGCCCGTGATGTCTACGAAGCCCTCGACCACGAACCGCTGCCGAAGAACATCGATGGCACCCGCGCCAAGCTGAAACGCCTCGTCAGGCTCGACGTCCTCACCGAGGCCGACGCCGGCAGCTTCACCAGAAAGCAGTAGCCGACCAAGCCCCGCGACCAGCAGCCCTGCCCCAACCTCACCTGCAAACGGACAACACCTCACGAACCGCCCTCCGAGAGCTGGAGGAACTGGTCTTCACCCCCCGAACTCGCGGTCAGTGAACTCGTGGTCACCGAACTGGTGACGACCGCCATCCGCTACGGCAAGAGCCCTGTCAAACTGCGGATGATCCTTCAGTCCGCCCTGACGAGCGAATCTCCGACGCCAGCAGCACCGCCCCGCACCTGCGCCGCGCCCAGGTCTCGACGACGGCGGCCGCGGCCTGCCTCGTCGCCCACCCCACCGAATACTGGAGCACACGGCACACCCGCAAGGACAAGGTCATCCAGGCGGAGCAGGCGGTTCCAGCTGCCGTTGCGGAACTCCCGCCGCTCTGGCGTGAGGTCCTTGCGCGAGCTGCGCCGCACGGCTTCGCACCCCCTGCCGGGCCCCACTTGCCGCAGCTCACCCGAACCGCTTAGTATTATGTTCGTAATTTGATAGGCCACTGCCGACTGCGACTCGACCGGCGGGCGCAGGGCGGGTGCGTCTTCGGACCCGGAGACAGAAGAGCCAGCTGTCCACGTCCACGCGGTGTCCGCCCCCGCCCTTTCGGCACCACCACACACCACCTGAGGAATGACCCATGCTCAACGCCCTGTGGAACCCGACCGTCGTCGGAGAGATCGCCCTGCCGCACCGGCTGGCCATGGCCCCCCTGACCCGCAGCAGGGCCACCCCGGACGGCGTGCCGACCGAGCTGAACGCCGAGTACTACGCCCAGCGCGCCTCGCACGCGCTCATCATCACCGAGGGCACCCAGCCCTCCGCCGACGGCCAGGGCTACCCGGTGACCCCGGGCATCTACACCGAGGATCACATCGCCGGCTGGCGCAAGGTCACCGACGCCGTACACAAGGCCGGCGGACGCATCGTCATCCAGCTGATGCACACCGGGCGCATCTCCCACCCGGACAACACCCCCCACCACCGGCAGCCGGTGGCACCCTCCGCGATCAAGCCGGGCGGCCAGACGTTCACCCCGTCCGGGCTCCAGGAGATGCCGGAGCCGCGCGAACTGTCCACCGAGGAGGTCGCCGCGACGGTCGACGACTTCCGGCGCGCCGCCGCGGCCGCCATCGCGGCCGGCGCCGACGGCGTCGAGATCCACGGGGCCAACGGCTACCTGGTCAACCAGTTCCTCTTCCCCAGCACCAACCAGCGCACCGACCAGTACGGGGGCTCCCTCGACAACCGCATCCGTTTCGCGGTGGAGGTCGCCACGGCCGTTGCCGACGAGATCGGCGCCGGCCGCACCGGCATCCGGATCTCTCCCGGCAACCCCTTCAAGCTCAACGACCTCGCGGAGAGCGACCCGCACGAGCTCTACCCGCACCTCCTGCGCGCCCTCGCCCCCCTCAACCTCGCCTACCTGCACATCGGTCACGGCGGCGACGAGGAACTCCTCTCCACCCTCCGCAAGTTGTGGCCGACCACGCTGATCCTCAACCGGGCCGGTGCCGACATCGCCGCCCGCGCCAAGGACGTCGAAGACGGTCTGGCCGACGTCGTCACCGTCGGCACCATGGCCCTCGCCAATCCCGACCTCGTCGAGCGCGTACGCGCCGGCGCCCCCCTGAACACCCCCGACCCCGCCACCTTCTACGGCGGCGGCGCGGCCGGCTACACCGACTACCCCACCCACGCCGCCTGACGAAGAGCAGCCCGGCGCCCGAGGGAACCACCACCTTCGCCGCCTCGACACAGCTGCGGCGCACGGAGGCCGGCGACCCGAGGAGTTACGGGCCGCGACCGACCTGCGCCGCAGCGGTTTCACCTCACACCCCGGCGCTCTGCGCCGCGATCGAGGCAGTGCGACGTCACGGCCCGGACCGATACCGGTCGCCGCCGAGGCTCACACCTGCGAGGGTGACACCGGGAAGAGCATGCAGCTGCTGGTGGCGTGGGCGAGCAGACGGTCCGTGCCGTCGACCAACTGCGCCTGGGCCAGGGCGGTTTTACGGCCCTTGCTGACCACCGTGCCGATGGCGCGTACCGTGCCCGTGTCCACGGTGATCCGTCGCAGGAACTTCACCGTGAGGTCGAGCGAGGTGTACGCAACGCCCTGCGGAAGGGTCGACTGGACCGCGCAGCCGGCCGCCGAGTCGAGCAGGGTGGCGAAGATGCCACCGTGCACGCTGCCGATCGGGTTGTAGTGCTCCTCACCCGGTGTCAGGGAGAAGACCGCCCTGCCGGGCTCCACCTCGCTCAGAGTGAAGTCGATGGAGTAATTGATGGGCGGCGCCGGCAGTCGCCCCGCCTGCAACTCACGCAGGAAGTCGATGCCGGCCATGCGTCCGGCGGCTTCCGCCAGGATCGCGGGATCTTCCCATTGATACGTACGCGTTCGTCCCACGGCCGGGCACCTTCCATCTGACTTTTGAAAACGAAGCTAGTTTCCCGCTCACCTGACTGTCAATGACGAAGCCAGACCCTTACGCTGGCGGGATGGAGTGGCTTGAGGCGAGCACGGAGAACTGCCCCGTCCAGCGCACGCTCGACGTGGTCGGAGAGAAATGGACGTTGCTGATCTTGCGTGACGCCGTCAACGGAGTCCGCCGCTTCGACGACTTCCACCGCCACATCGGCCTGTCGGAAGCCGTCCTCAGCGACCGCCTCCGGAAGCTGATCGCGGCCGGCATCCTGAAGACCGTCCCATACCAGGAGCCGGGCAGCCGCTCCCGCAACGAGTACCGCCTGACCCGCAAGGGCTGGGATCTGTGGCCTGTCCTGATGGCGCTGAGCCAGTGGGGCGAGGCGTACGCCCTCGGCCCCGAGGGGCCCGTACTGGACATCCGTCACACCGACTGCGACGCCCCGGTCCGCGTCGTCGTCGAGTGTTCCGCGGAGCACTCCACCCTCAGCCCCGCGGAAGTCACCGCCCGACTCGGACCCGGTGCCCGCATCCGGTCGTGAGCACGCCGGTCATGGGGTCGCCAGTCATGATATTACGTGCGTCAGGCCATGGATTACCCTTGAGTGCGAAGCATGGCCTTACGGAGCGAACGGAGAAAGCTCGTGGTGCGCTACGCCAAGGAGCACAAGCAGGTGACGCGGCGACGCATCATCGAAAAGGCCGGCCACCGGTTCAAGCAGGACGGCATCGACGGCTCGGGTATCTCCACGCTGATGGCGGACGCGGGGCTCACCAACGGAGCCTTCTACGCCCACTTCGCGTCCAAGGACGACCTCGTCGCCCATGTGGTGGCCGAAGAACTGCACACGCAGGTCGCGAGTTACAGCACCCTGCGGCCCGGCCGCCCGGGACTCGAGGACCTCATCCGCGAGTACCTGTCTCCCGAGCACCGGGACCACCCCGGCCTCGGATGCCCCTCCGCCGCCCTTCTCGACGAGATCGGCCGCTGCGAGGACGGGACCAGGCAGGCCTACAGCGACGGCGCGCGGGCCATCCTGGAGGAGATCTCCGCCCGCCTGACACCCGAGGACCCGCGGTCCGCTCAGGCCAAGGCCATCGGGCTGTTCACCATGCTGGTGGGGACGATGCAGCTGTCCCGCGCCCTGTCCGACCAGAAGCGCGCCGATGAGGTCCTTGAGCTGGGGATCGAGAACGCTCTCGCGTTCATGGGGTGAGGCGGAAGGCGAGGTCGCGTCAGTGAACGGGCGCCTCGAGCCGCTCGCCCAAAGGGCGCCACGCCCCTGAGGCACCACCCTCGGCCCAGACTACGACCGCACCGCACGCCTTTTGCCGCTCGAGGAACTCGAGAACCGTCTCCACGAACTGCCCGTGGAACTGGAAGATGCCGCCATGGCCGGCGTCGGGGTAGAGGACCAACTCGCCGTTCGGCACTCGCGCGCCAGGTCGACCGAGTTCCGGGTCGGAACCATCCAAGGGGTGCGGGTGTGTCACATCGCGGGGCTGGAATGCCCGTGCTCCACGCCCAGCAGGGCGAGGGCGTTGTGAATGCCCTGTTCGAGCAGTTCGTCCGCAAGCTGCCGGTCGGTGAGGGCTCGGGAGAGCTGGAGCGTCCCGGCCATCATGGCGTAGGCGCCGAGCGCCTTGGTGCGGACCGAGAGGGGATCGTCGGGTGCCAGGCGGGCGGCGATGCCGTCGATGACCATCAGTACGCCGTCGGTGTAAGCCTGCTTGGTCGGGTCTGTGCAGCGCCGGATTTCGTCGAGCAGGGCGGCGGAGGGGCAGCCGTCGTCGGAGCTGTCGCGATGCTGGGCGGACAGGTACCGGCGCACGATCTGCTCAAGTCCTGCGCGCCCGGGTGCCGCCTGCGCGACGATCCTCGCGTTCTGCGCCTGCAATTGGTCGGAGACCGCGGTGGCCACGAGGTCGTCTTTCGACGTGAAATGGGTGTAGAAGGCGCCGTTGGTCAGCCCCGCGTCCGTCATGAGGGTTGAGATGCCCGAGCCGTCGATGCCGTCCCGCTTGAACCGGCGACCGGCCGCCTCGATGATCCGCTGCCGGGTCGCCTGCTTGTGCTCTTTCGCGTAGCGCACCGCGCGCTCCTTTGCTCGTCGGAGAGGCTGCTTGCTCTTGGCGGGCACTCTTATCATTTTACATTTCGATCGTACTTCAATGGATTCGAGGCTCCGACGGCCGCCCGTTCGGCGGCGAGGTGCCGTGCCAGGTGGAGCGGTATCCCCTCACTCGGGGGCGTTCATTTGCGCACCATGGAGTGCGGTCGACTGCGGGGGCCCGCTTGCCATCCATCGTCTTCATGCACAGTATTATGAGTGTAATCCAATGTCCCTCGGTTGGCGCCGCCTCAGCGCTCGGCGAGGCGGATGCCGGGTGTGATCAGAACGAGCCGGATGACATGGGTCGGTACCCACCACTGTGTGACCTGGTCGACAGTGTCGGTGCAGTGCATCGGGCGCCGGCGAAGAGAACTCCGTCCTTGAAACTCGCTACAGAAGGACCTGGACATGAACACACCGCGGAATTCACCGTCCTCCTCGCCCTCGTCGTCGTACCAGAACGCGCCGACCCGCTCCGTGTCCGTCCGCGGCGAGGACTTCGCCTACCGGGAACTCGGCCCTGAGGACGGCGTACCGCTGATCCTCCTGATTCACCTGGCCGGGGTCCTGGACAACTGGGACCCGCGCGTCGTCGACGGACTCGCCGCACGACGCCGGGTCATCGCCTTCGACAACCGCGGGGTGGGCGGATCGAGCGGCTCCACGCCGGACACGATCGAGGCGATGGCCCGCGACGCGGTGCTGTTCATCCGAGCCCTCGGGTTCGACCAGGTCGATCTGCTCGGCCTGTCGATGGGCGGCTTCATCGCACAGGTCATCGCGGAACAAGAACCTCACCTCATCCGCAAGGTCATCCTGGCGGGCACAGGCCCCGCCGGTGGCCCCGGCATCGACAAGGTCCCGGCGCTCACCCTCCAGGCCACGCTCAAGGGCGCCCTGACCCGCCAGGATCCCAAGCTCTCCCTCTTCTTCACCGAAACCGAGGGCGGTCGGCGGGCGGGACGGGCCTTGCTGGAACGGCTGAAGGAGCGCACGCAACACCGCGACAAGGACATCTCATTGCCGGCGTTCCGAGCCCAGCTGAAGGCCATCAGACAATGGGGCCGTCAGGCGCCGTCGGACCTGTCGGAGATTCGTCAACCGGTGCTCGTGGCAAACGGCGAGAACGACCGCATGGTGCCCAGCCACAACACACTCGACCTGGCCGCCCGCCTGCCCAGGAGTGAACTCGTGCCCCTCTACCCGGATGCCGGACACGGGGGGATCTTCCAGTACCACGATGAATTCGTGGCAAGGGCACTCGAGTTCCTTGGGTCCTGAGCCCGAGCCAAGCCGCGCTGCCCGCACCTTCACGCTCGCACAACGCCCTCGGAAACGTCAGCTCGGCCGTCACCGTTCGCCGGCCCTGGCCGTGGAAGGCGGCCCCCCTGCTCGGCCGTGCCTGAGTGCGGCCCTGTACGTCATCGGTCGGCCCGCGCGACGAAAGGGCGTCCAAGCAAACAGTCGCGCTGGGTTGGCGCACAGTATCCGCAGGGCTTCGGTGGGGTTGAGTTCCGCCGTGAGCCAGGTCGGGGTGCTGTAGGCACGGCCATTTGCACGACAAGGCACGGCCGCCTTCGCCCACACATACTGTCCGGCCAGCAGGCGGGAGAGCGCAGCGCATCCGGGGTAGGGCAGAGACAAGGCCGCCGGCAGCCCCCGATGATCGACAACCACCGCGCCGGACCGGCCGAGCAGCCAGGGTTCCAGCTCCTCCCACTGGCGTTGCTGTCCCTGGACTTCCAAGTGGAGTCCAGGGGCGGCGATTTCGTGCACCAGTCGCTGCCAGAGCCGATCTTCCAGCGGGGGCACCGGGCCGCTGATCAGGTTGAGGCGGATCCCGCACGCACCCGTCTCCACGAGCCGGTCGAGTTCCCCCGACGTCCGGGGTCTACGACGGCCACGCCGCAGAGAGGGCCCCGACGCCTTGCCGAGGGCCTGGAGCAGGTAGGAGTTGTCCGTGCCGAGGCATGTTCACGGGAAGCGCCCACGGCATCGCCGTCGTCGCTGTGCTCCCCGAGACCCTCGCACAGGAAACTCGATACCCCCGCACTCCCCGCGGCCGAAGCTACCGCCCCGCCGTTCGCCTCCGCTCACTGAACCACTCCGTCCGAGGCGGCTGGAACGAGGTCGATCCATGCAAGACCACCGAGATCGAGCCGACTGCGGGCACGTGTCACGGCAACGTAGGCGAGGCGGGCGTCCGTTTCACTCACGGGTTCCGAGATCGGGCGACCACGGTCGTCGTGTTGATCGCTGTCCGGGGGCGGGGGGGAAGTCATCGGCGATCTTGACCGTGGGCCATTCCCGGCCTTTGGCCTTGTGGGCCGTGGAGACCGTGACGTCGGCCTTGTCCTCGTCGGTCAGTGCGTGGACCGCGGTGATGATGGCCTCGGGTCCGTGCTGGTCGACAAGTTCTACGAAAGGCTGCAGATCACGGCCGGCCGGATCGTGATCCGCGTACTCCTGCAGCTCACCCCAGGAGGCGAAGAGAACGAGTTCTGGGTGGGCGGTGCGACGGCCGTCTTTGAGGTCCCGTGCAGCCAGCGCCAGCGCGACGAGCGTATGCCCTCCCCGCGTCAGCGCGACGCGGTGGCCGGCGGCCAGCAGTCGCATGACCTCGGTCATGGCCCCGATGTTGGTGCGGCACAGCACCGCGTCCGGGGAGGCGACGAGACCGACCTTCGTCGGGACCGCCTCGGTACCTGTCAGTCGGATGGGCGCGTCGGTGAACGCGAGCCACCGGTTGGCTTGTTCGGCAAGGAGGGGGCCGAAGCGGAAGGATCGAGTCAGGGTGAGGTGGGTGGCGTCGAAGCTTGTCATGATGTCCCGGGCTCCGCGCCAGCCGTAGATCGCCTGTGCGGAGTCGCCGACCATGACCAGCTGGGTGTGGGCGCGTTGAGCCGCGAAGACCTGTTCCAGGACAGGGTTGGTGTCCTGTGCTTCGTCGAGGAAGAGGAAGTCGGCGTCGATCTTTGGTTCGGTGAGAGCCCACATCTTCAGGTAGTGGTCATGCTCGAAACGGACCACGCCCTGCTCGGGATTCTGCAGGTCTCCCCACGCCTTGTCCGCGAACGACGTCACGACCTCGGCGAGGCGGGCGTGTTCGTCCGGCGCACTCAGGCCGCGCAGCGCGGGTACGTGGTGAGAAGCCAGCGTGCGATCAGCCGAGTGGCAGAAGCGGGTCACCGTGCGCAGGACGCTGTGTGACAACGTCCTGTGGCTGATCTCGTGATCTCCGATTCGGACCGGAGAGGTGATGCCGAGGGCCTGCCCGATCTTCCACGCAGGTTGGCGGGGGCTGTTGAGTCTGCGAGCGAAGCGGTGGCCAAGGGCTGCGTAGGCCGTGGCGTGGGCAGTCTTGCACATCACGGATCGCGGGAAGCGTGCGGAGGCGTCGTGTGCGATGTCTTTGTTGAAGGCGAGGTAGCGCCCTCGGCGTTTGGTACTCGCGGCGAGCAGGCTCAGCGTGCTGGTCTTTCCTGTGCCGGCGCCGGCCTGCAGCACGAGGTGATGGCCATCTCGGAATGCTTCGACAGCATGAGCCTGTTCGTCTGTGGGCGTGTGCAACAAGGGCTCCACGGAGGAGAAGGGCTAAGGGTTCGGGTGCGCGTGAGACTGGCTCCGTCCAGCGCGGCCAGCGGCGTACGCGTCAGATACGGCCGGATCACGACGACGGAGCAGGATGTCGGCTGTGCAAGCCAGTACGTCCTCGGAGGAGTGGAGGGCGAGCAGGCCTTCGAGTTGCGCCGTCAGTTGCAGGGAGCGTTCTCTCTCGTTCCGATCGAGGGCTGCGGTCACGCTCCGGGCGACGAAGTCTCCGGGCCGCTGTCCTCTGGCGGTCGCGGCCTGGCGGATCGCCGCTCGCGCGGTACGGCTGAACTCGAGATTAAGAAGGACCTGCCCGTGCTGGTCGGGGTAGTGGGTGGTCAGGGCATCGATGGGCAGAAGGTGGTGCAGCCGTCGCCGTAGTGACCGCAGCGCGCGGCCTGGCGTCCTGGCCGGCTGAACGGCCATCAACCGGGTGCGGTCGGCGTTCGCTGCGAGCGACACCGTACGACGAGCTCGGTGGAGCTCGCCATTGGTGGCTGGCCTGGTCAGCAGGATTTCAATGCCATCGTGCGAGGTCACGACCCAGCCGTTCCATACTCGTGGTGCGTCGGGCGCGGACGACGGACGTGGTTCGGCAGGCGGTTGTGGATGTGCGCGCGGTGGAGCATGGGGTCGAAGGGCTCCCAGTCGGCCAGCGCGAGGTCCGCTGCTGACTGGGTTGCGGTGTGGGTGGAACAGCGCTGCATGCGCCAGCGCAGCTGCTCGGCGTAAGGCAGGGCGGTGAGGTCATATACAGCCATGAGCTCACAGGGCAATGCCAGTTGCCCCCGTGTGGCCGTAGCGGGTACCAGCCTCCAGACGCCCACGGGGCCGTCCGCAGTGAGCAGCCTCTGCGAGCAGCGGTCGCGACGCCGCGTCTGCGCCACGCACTGGATTTCGTCCACAGGTTGCGCAGCGAGGTAGCGGACATACAGGAACTGCACTACGGGTCTGGCGGGTCGGCAGCCGTCCGGTTGAGCCATTGGCCGGCTCGAAGGGGGCATTGGAGTGAACACGCCGGTGTCAATCAGGCGGCGTGTGTGCAGGGCCAGATCCCGGCGCAGCCCGTCCAGCGCGGAGGCTTCGGGCGCAGCGTCGCGAGCGGGACAGACTGGGGCGTGAGCCAGGCGGCACCAGGCTCTGCCATCGCCAGCCGGATGGGCGACACCAGAGCTTACGTGCCAACGGTAGGCGGTGGGCACCTCGGCCGCGGGCACTTCCCGGGGGTGCAGGCGGACGGGCCGCGCAAAGCTGCGGTGGTACCACTCGACCGGGTTGCCGCACTCTCGGCAGCGATCACGCTGAGCGCAGCGGAGGAGCCGACTGGGGCTGTCGTGCTCGATACGCAGTGAGCGGCGGGGGTAGGCGACAGCGGGGCTGCCGTCCCAGTGCCGCGGTGTGGATGAAGAACGCATGCGTGCGAAGGTGCCAGGCAACACGCCGCATCCACAGCGCCGAGGCTGGAGGGTCCCTCGAACAGCCCCATTCCATGAAACGCACGTTCGAGTTGTCGATCAGAGATTCGTGTCGCTTCGCCGGTCCGGGTGATTGGCGCGAGCCCTCCCAGTCAACGGTCAGCGCCGGTCGGCCCCGGGGGCTCGTGCCCCTCACACACGGCTCCGAAGAGCTCGTCGAGCGGAGTGCTCAAGGCATGGGCGAGGGCGTGCCAGGTCTTGAGAGTGCCGATGGTGCGTCCCTGCTCGATCTCGATGAGGGTCCTTCTGGCCAGGCCGCTTCGATCAGCGAGCTCGTCATAGGTCCAGCCGCGCGCCGCCCGCAGCCGCGCAAGCTCCAGACGCAGCGCCTCGAAATCCGGGTCGGGCGGGAGGATCGTCACCCGACAATCCGACGGTGCAGACCACTGCCCTGTCAGTGCAGACCTCTGCCCTATTTCTGCAGGTGACGCCATCAAGTGAAGGGCAGAGGTCTGCACTACCGTGTGCGGGCCACCCCACCCTCCGCGGGTACAGCGCAGACATGACGGGAGGAACACGCCCCCCATGAGGCTTTGCACGACGCGACCCGGCGTCCGGCGCGCCTGGACCGTGGAACTGCGCCCGCAGCCCGGCGGACCGATCCTCGTATGCCAGCAGTGCTCCCGCAGCGACCGACTGCTCAGTGGCACGTCCGCTCGGTCGGAGCTCCTGGCCCACCTGGCACGACACGCTCGCCGCGATCTCCTCCCTGCTCACCTTCGTACCTGCCAGTGCCACGAGCGCGGCTGCAGCTGGCACCCGCGCCATCGAGGCTGTGGTGGGCCCATCCGGCTCGTGCTCGCACGCGAGCGAGGCGGACGGCTGTGGCGCCTCGCGGACGCGTGCACGGCCTGCGCCGCCGCCACGTCACAAGCGGCCGTCGTTCCCGACACGTTCATCAACGCTGCGACGGCGCCGCCGGCGCATGCGGACATCCGTCGAAAGCACCGAAGCCCCAGAGGCCCGGACAGGCAGACCCGGGTGCGGGAGATGCTCAACTACCTCGCCTCCGCGCTGCCGACTGAGACCGGACCTGCCGCCCGACTGATCGCCCTGCAATGCGCCTTGCGCATGAACGACTCGGCTCAAGTCCGCTTGCCGCTCGGGGTACTGCGCAGCCTTCGATTGGAACCTGCCACGGATTCCTGGCGGGATCTCCACCAGGCACGATGGCTATGCGCAACCCTGCCCACGTCGCACTCCAGCGCACGCGCTGTAGTCATCCAGCTCCTCGACGTCGGGCTCTTCGCCCAATGCCCGGCCCGTCCCGACCGGCTCGCTGCCGCAGACTGGGCGCTGCGAGCCGCTTGCGGCATCCGCATGGACTGCGCCCCGTTTTCCCAGCTCATTGCCATGTGTATCAAGGCCCATACCGCTCCCGAGAGCACCCATGGAACAGCTGAAGTGGATCAGCTGGCACGCGAGTGCGGGCTGGCCGCAACGGATTTCACGGATGCACTTGACCAATTGACGGCCGCAGGACACATCAGCTCCTGGAGCGTGCAGTCGGCGTCGGGAGATCTGTACTGGACACTGACAGAGCCCGGCGAGCGTGGATGCGAAGGAACGACTCGTCGGTGACTGGCAGACGTCGACGGTCCGTCACACGCAACGTCGATATCGCAAACATCCGCGCCGAGGCGCCGGGGGCATCGCTCTCAGCGCCGACGCGGGATCCTGATCGACTAACGTCGAATTCCCGCCGCTCGCTTCTGACGTGTCCGCTGAGCGATTTTCCGAGCGCCTGAAGCATTCATACGCCAGGCCGCGAATTGCAGGCCGACGTCGAACTGCTCCGCCACCTGTTCGTCGGCCCCGCCCGACAGAGCCGCGCCGATCGCCGCCGTCATGGGAATGAGCAACTCCCCAGAGAGAGCTGCGGCCTGCTTCTCCTTCAGCGCCATCTCAGGGCCTAGTTTTTTTCTAGGCCGGTTCGGCTCCGTGGCACCCGCAGAGGCCTCGGTTGCCACCCGGACCACCTCGGCGCGGAAGTCCGCGTCCCAGATGAAGCCCGTCGTGCCTCCGGCATAGCCGACCCGTCGGATCACCAACCCCCGCCCCTTCAACCTGTTCGCGTTCATGAGGAGAGAGCACGGATGCTGACTGCACTTGGCCTCGCCGACGGCCACTACCTGTCGGTCGAGGAGGTCGACCCCCGCAAACCGGGCCCGCACGACATCGTCGTACGAGTCGGCGCCAGCGGGGTCTGCCACACCGACGTCACCGTCCTGGGCGGCCACCTGCCGATGCCACTGCCCCTCGTCCTCGGCCACGAGGGCGCCGGAGACCGGCTCCGAGGTGACCTCCGTCGCCGTCGGCGACCGGGTCATCGGCACCGTGGGCGCTGTGTGCGGCACCTGCTGGTACTGCGTCCGCGACATGACCCACCTCTGCGACAACAGCATGGCCATGACCTCGGCGCCGCGCGTCAAAAGGACCCACGGCACGGAGGTTCCAGCCTTTGTCGGCCTCGGCACCTTCGCCGAGGCGATGACCGTGCACGATGCAAGCGTGGTCCCCGTGACCACGGACCTGCCGGACGAACAGCTCGCGCTGATCGGATGCGCCATCACCAACGGCCTGGGGGCGGTGTTCAACACGGCTCAGGTGAAGCCCGCTTCGAGCATCGTGGTCATCGGCTCCGGCGGTGTCGGTCAGGCGGTGATCCAAGGCGCGCGGATCGCCGGTGCCGCCCGCATCATCGCTGTCGATCCCCTGGAGAACAAGCGGTCGGCCGCGCTCGGTTCCGGCGCGACGGACGCGATCGACCCCACGAGCGCCGACCTGGTCGACGAAGTCCGGCGTCTCACCGGCGGACGCGGCGCCCACCACACCTTCGAAGTGGTGGGCAACCCCACGACCATCACCCAGGCGTGGGACGCCGCCCGCCGCGGCGGGACGGTCGCCCTCGTCGGAATGTCGGCCGCCGACGCGATGATCACCATGCCCGCGCTTTCCCTGGCCTCGGACGACAAACCGCTGTGCGGCAGCCTCTACGGCGGTACGCAGGCCCGGCGGGACATTCCGCTGATCGTGGAGTTGGCGGAGACAGGCCGCCTCGATCTCGCGTCGATGGTCACGCGCCGCGTACCACTGCACGAGGTGAACGACGCCATTCGAGCGTTGGAGGCGGGGTGAGCAGATCCGCACCGTCGTCGTATGACCCTCTGAAGTCAATCCAACCGCCATGGAGGCCAGCGCCGCACGCGGAGCTGGCCTCCGGGTTTCTTCCTCTCACCCACAAAGAGGAACACCTGTGCCCTACGACGCGTCGCTGTCCCCCACCTGCTGCTTGTCGGAGCTGGAGCAATGGGCGTCATAACCGGATACCACCTGCAGTTAGCCGCGCCGAAGTGATGTTCCAGGTACGGCCGGCACACGTGGAGAAGCTGTCGCTGCCCCAGACGCTCTCCTCCTAGGACAGCGCGACCGTGAATCACTCCGCTGGCTACCGGGTGATTTCAGATGTCTCGGAAGTCGCCGACCAGACCTACGAGTACGGCATCGTCACCCTTGACGGCGCCTCCTCGTACTCCGTTGAGGGCACCACACTGCTGAACCACCTTGGCGACGCCGTCCGTGAAAGATCCGACACCGTTGTCATCGGAGGCATCGCGGTGCCGGGAGATCGGCCGACAGGTCGACCCCGTTGGGCATCGGCACCCGTAGCTCCGCTGGACCACGACATCCCGGGTCAGAGTGGGGGACAGCTTCAGTCGGCGCTCGACGAGATGGCCGATCAGGTTCACCACTGACGCTTCGTCCGTCAGCGCGGTCCTTTCCGGACGCCGGATCGAGCGGCATGAAGAGGAGCGCACGCCCGACATCCTCGAGATCACGTCGGCGGCCAGGCAGTCCATGTTGTCGATACGTCCTGACAAACCTCTTGACACCGCCGACAGGGCATTCGATAGTACGGGCATCTAGAACGTACTAGTAGCACGTTCTAGAGGCTGCCGAGCCGCACACACCCGATGGCTGCCGCAGACGACACGTTCCGCCGCACACGGCGTTCTCATCAACCGCTCGCCCGCGTCACTCGGCCGGGCGCGGCCCTCCCGAGGCCGGAACCCCATTCCCACCCTGATCAGCACAGCGAGGTGCAAGGGACATGCACAGACACCACAGAGCCGCCGCACTGGCCGCCGCCGTTCTCACCGGCGCTCTTCTCGCCACCGGCTGCTCCAGCAGCTCAGGCGGCAAGAAGTCCGAGGAGACCGCGAACGGCGCGTCGGCGGGCAAGGCCACCACTCCCCGCATGACCGTCGCGCTGGTCACCCACCAGGCCCCCGGCGACACCTTCTGGGACACCGTCCGCAAGGGCGCCGAGGCCGCCGCGGCCAAGGACAACATCAAGCTCATCTACTCCGCCGACCCCAACGCGGGCAACCAGGCCAACCTGGTGCAGAACGCGATCGACCAGAAGGTCGACGGCATTGCCGTCACGCTGGCCAAGCCGGACGCCATGAAGTCCGTCCTGGCCAAGGCGGAGCAGGCCGGCATACCCGTGACCGGCCTCAACGCCGGCCTGAGCCAGTGGAAGAGTCTGGGCCTCCTGGAGTACTTCGGCCAGGACGAGAGCGTGGCGGGCGAGGCCTTCGGCAGGAAGCTCAGTGACATCGGTGCCAAGCACGCCGTCTGCGTCGTCCAGGAACAGGGCAACATCGCCCTGACCCAGCGCTGCGACGGCGTGAAGAAGACCTTCTCCGGCAAGACCGACGTCCTCTACGTCAACGGAACCGACATGCCGTCGGTGAAGTCGACGATCACCGCCAAGCTCTCGGCAGACAAGTCCATCGACGAGGTGGTCACGCTTGCCGCGCCGATCGCGCTGACCGCCACGCAGTCGGTCTCGGACGCCGGCAGCAAGGCGAAGGTCGCCACCTTCGACCTCAACAAGGACCTCATCAAGGCCATCCAGGAGAACTCCATCCAGTTCGCCGTCGACCAGCAGCCCTACCTCCAGGGCTACCTGGCCGTCGACGCGCTGTGGCTCTACAAGAACAACGGCAACTACAGCGGCGGCGGTGAGCAGCCCGTGCTGACCGGCCCTGCCTTCGTCGACAAGTCCAACGTCGACAAGGTCGCCGCCTTCGCCGCAAAGGGAACCCGGTGACGAGCATGACCCAGCACGCCGAGCCGGCGGTGACCACACCGCCGGCCCCCGGCCCCAAGGACACCGACGGGCGCACCGCCGAACGGTCCATGATCGTAAGGCTGTTGGCCCGCCCCGACGTGGGCGTCTTCCTCGGTGCCGTGGCCGTCTACGTGTTCTTCCTGATCGCGGCGCCGCCGGTGCGCGACGCCAGCTCGATGGCGAACATCCTCTACCAGTCCTCCACCCTGGGCATCGTGACCGTCCCGGTGGCACTGCTGATGATCGGCGGCGAGTTCGACCTGTCGGCCGGCGTCGGGGTGATCACCTCGGCGCTGACCGCGAGCATGACCGCCTACCAGCTGAGCATGAACGTCTGGGTCGGCGTCATCGCCGCCCTGATCGTGTCGCTGGCGATCGGCTTCTTCAACGGCTGGATGGTCGTCAAGACCGGACTGCCGAGCTTCCTGGTCACCCTGGGCAGCTTTCTGATCCTGCAAGGGGTCAACCTCGCGGTGACCAAGCTGGTCACCGGCAACGTCGCCACCGACGACATCAGCACCATGGACGGCTTCGACCAGGCCAAGAAGGTCTTCGCCTCCAGCTTCGACATCGGCGGCGTCCAGGTGAAGATCACCGTCTTCTGGTGGCTGCTGTTCGCGGCGATCGCCACCTGGGTGCTGCTGCGCACCAAGTACGGCAACTGGATCTTCGCGGTCGGCGGCAACAAGGAGTCGGCCCGCGCGGTCGGCGTTCCGGTCGCCTTCACGAAGATCTCGCTGTTCATGCTGGTCGGCGTCGGCGCCTGGTTCGTCGGCATGCACCAACTGTTCTCGTTCAACACCGTGCAGTCCGGCGAGGGCGTCGGCATCGAGCTGATCTACATCTCCGGCGCGGTGATCGGCGGCTGCCTGCTGACCGGCGGCTACGGCTCGGCGATCGGCCCGGTCTTCGGCGCGTTCATGTTCGGCATGGTGCAGCAGGGCATCGTCTACGCCGGCTGGAACCCCGACTGGTTCAAGGCCTTCCTCGGCGTGATGCTCCTTGGCGCCGTCCTGATCAATCTGTGGGTCCAGCGCACAGCGACCCGGAGGTGACCCGAATGACAACCAACGAAACCGGCACCCACGGCGCTGTCCTCGCGGACAGGGCCCCCGAAAAGGACTCCCCGGTCGTCGAACTGCGCAACGCGGGCAAGGCGTACGGCAACATCCGTGCCCTGCACGGGGTGAGCCTGACGGTGCATCCCGGCCAGGTGACCTGTGTGCTCGGCGACAACGGCGCCGGCAAGTCCACTCTCATCAAGATCATCTCCGGACTGCACCAGCACACCGAGGGCGAGTTCCTCGTCGACGGCGAACCGGTGCGCTTCTCCACCCCGCGCGAGGCGTTGGACAAGGGCATCGCGACCGTCTACCAGGACCTCGCCGTGGTCCCGCTGATGCCGGTGTGGCGCAACTTCTTCCTGGGCTCCGAGATGACCAAGGGCCCCTGGCCGTTGCGCCGCCTGGACATCGAGAGGATGAAGAAGACCGCCGACCACGAACTGCGCGAGATGGGCATCGTCCTGGACGACCTCGAACAGCCCATCGGCACCCTCTCCGGCGGTCAGCGCCAGTGCGTGGCCATCGCCCGCGCCGTCTACTTCGGCGCCCGCGTCCTGATCCTGGACGAACCCACCGCCGCCCTGGGCGTCAAGCAGTCCGGTGTCGTCCTCAAGTACGTGGCCGCCGCCCGCGACCGCGGACTCGGGGTCATCTTCATCACCCACAACCCGCACCACGCCTACATGGTCGGCGACCACTTCAGCGTGCTGCGCCTGGGCACGATGGAACTCTCCGCCGAGCGCAGCCAGATCACGCTCGAGGAGCTGACCAACCACATGGCGGGCGGCGCCGAACTCGCCGCGCTCAAGCACGAGTTGTCCCAGGTCCGCGGCGTCGACGTCGAGGAACTCCCCGAAGAGGCCGACCTCACCGCACCCGTGGCAGTCACCAAGGAAGCCGCCTCCTGACAACCGTGGCGGCCAGCCCGGCCCACACGTCTCCGCCACCGACGGGCGCAACCGGCTTAGACGCCAAGTCCACCTCTCCACCCCCGGAGTCTCCGGAGCGAAGGGAAATCAGTGTCATGCCGTTCGAAGTGCTGACCATTGGCCGCGTGGGAGTGGATGTCTATCCACTTCAGACCGGCGTGGGGCTGGCGGAGGTCACCTCGTTCGGCAAGTATCTCGGGGGTAGCCCGACCAATGTGGCGGTGGCCGCGTCCCGGTACGGGCACTCCTCGGCTGTGATCACAAAGACGGGCAGGGACCCGTTCGGGGACTTCGTCCGGCAGGCACTGGAGAGCTACGGCGTCGACAGCCGGTTCGTCGGTACGTCGGACATCGCACCGACGCCGGTGACCTTCTGCGAGATCTTCCCACCGGATGACTTCCCGCTGTACTTCTACCGGCTCCCGAAGGCCCCCGACCTGGACATCACCGCTGGTGAGCTGGACCTGGGGGCAGTACGGGACGCGGCGGTCCTCTGGGTGACAGGTACCGGGCTCAGCGAGGAGCCGAGCCGCTCGGCCACGTTGGCCGCTCTCGCTCACCGGGCCAAGGCGGGGACGACGGTCTTCGACCTGGACTGGCGGCCGATGTTCTGGGCCGACCCGGACCAGGCGCGCGGGTTCTACGCGCAGGCCCTGCGGCACACGACGGTTGCTGTGGGCAATCTTGACGAGTGCGAGGTGGCTACCGGTGAGCGTGAGCCGTATGCGGCGGCGAAGGCGCTACTGGCCGCCGGAGTGGAGCTGGCCATAGTCAAGCAGGGCCCCAAGGGGGTCCTGGCCATGGACCGGGACGGTGCTACCGCCGAGATCCCGCCGGTTCCGGTGGAGGTCGTCAACGGGCTCGGCGCCGGAGACGCCTTCGGCGGCGCGCTGTGCCACGGCCTGCTGTCGGGCTGGGACACCCGCCGCACCGTGATCTTCGCCAACGCCGCCGGCGCCATTGTCGCGAGCCGACTTTCCTGCTCCGACGCGATGCCGACCGAGGCCGAGGTCGACGCCAAGCTCGGCGAGGCGGCCGGAACATCCACCAACGACTCCCAGCAAGAGGTGTGACGACGTGCTGTCCGAGAATGTGAGCCGGATCGTGAACGCCCGGGTGGGCGACCCCGGCGCCGTCGCGGCCGCCGCTGCGCGCCGGGTGAAGGCTCCCTCCCTGCTCGGCGAGCACGGCAAGGCGATGATCATCGCCGCCGACCACCCTGCCCGCGGCGCCAACGGCGTCGGCGGGGACCCGAATGCGATGGCGGACCGGTTCGAACTGCTGGAGCGCCTGTGCATCGCGCTGGAACGGCCCGGCGTGACCGGTGTCCTGGGAACCGCGGACATCCTCGAGGACCTGCTGCTGCTCGGCGTGCTGGACGGTAAGAGCGTCTTCGGCTCCATGAACAGGGCGGGCCTGGCCGGGTCGGTGTTCGAGATCGATGACCGGTTCACCGGCTACGACGCCGCCACGATCGCCGCGATGGGCTTCGACGGCGGCAAGATGCTCACCCGCATCGCGCTGGGCGACCCCGCCACACCGGCCGCCCTGGAGAACAGTGCCCGAGCGATCGACGAGCTCAATGACCGTCAGCTCATCGCGATGGTCGAGCCGTTCCTGTCCGCCTGGCAGGACGGGAAGATCCGCAACGATCTGTCCACCGATGCCGTCGTCAAGTCCGTCACCATCGCCTCGGGGCTCGGCCGGCGTACCGCCTACACCTGGCTCAAGCTTCCGGTGGTGGAGGACATGGGACGGGTGCTGGCCTCTTCCACCCTCCCGTCGCTGCTGCTGGGCGGCGAGGTCAAGGACGCGGACGCGGCCTTCGCCTCATGGGGCAAGGCGCTCAAGCAGCCGACCGCGCAGGGGCTCGTCGTGGGCCGGTCTCTGCTCTACCCCTCGAACGGTGACGTCGCCGGTGCGGTGGACAAGGCGGTGAGCCTGCTGTGAGCAAGTACCACCTGCCGACGGGGACTTCTTCCGATGGCCCCTATGATCTCCTGGTCACGCCGGAGTCGGCGGGCTGGGGATACTCCGGCCTGAGGATCCTGACCCCTCAAGCCGGGCGAGGCACACGCCGTGTCCACCGGCGACTCCGAGTTCCTGGTCCTGCCGCTGACGGGCTCCTGCACCGTCACCACGGACGGCAGCGTCTTCGAACTCACCGGTCGGACAGGCGTGTTCGCCTCGGTCACCGACTTCGCCTACCTCCCCCGCGAGTCGGAGGCCCTGATCAGCAGTGCGGCCGGCGGCCGGTTCGCACTGCCCAGCGCCCGTACCGGGCGGAGCTCACTCTCCGCCCGGTACGGGTCCAAGGAGAACGTGCCCGTGGAGCTGCGCGGTGCCGGGGCCTGCTCAAGGCAGGTGAACAACTACTGCCTGCCGGGCACCTTCGAGGCCGAGCAGCTGCTGGTCTGCGAGGTCCTCACACCCGGCGGCAACTGGTCGTCGTATCCGCCGCACAAGCACGACCAGGCCCGGCCCGGCCAGGAGTCGGAGCTGGAAGAGATCTATTACTTCGAGGTCTCCGGCGGCGAGAACGGCTTCGGCTACCAGCGGCTGTACGGGACCGCCGAGCAGCCGATCGACGTGCTGGCCGAGGTGCGTTCCGGGGACACGGTGCTGATCCCGCACGGCTGGCACGGGCCGTCCATCGCCGCGCCCGGCTACGACCTGTACTACCTCAACGTCATGGCCGGCCCCGGCCCAGACCGTGCCTGGCTGATCTGCGACGACCCCGCCCATGGCTGGGTGCGTTCGACCTGGGACGCCCAGGACATCGATGACCGGCTGCCGTTCGCGGCCGAGGAGAACCACTGATGAACACGATCAGACTGACCACCGCTCAGGCCCTGGTGCGTTTCCTGGCGAACCAGTACAGCGAGCGCGACGGCCAGGAGCAGCGCCTCATCCCCGGCGTGTGGGGCATCTTCGGGCACGGCAACGTGGCCGGCATCGGCCAGGCGCTGCTGCAGGCGGCCACGACCGGCGAGGCCGACCTGCCCTACTACCTCGCTCGCAACGAGCAGGGCATGGTCCACGCCTCAGTGGCCTACGCCAAGATGCGCGACCGGCTGGCCACCTTCGCCTGCACGGCCTCCACCGGGCCGGGTTCGACGAACATGATCACCGGCGCGGCGCTGGCCACCACGAACCGGCTGCCGGTCCTGCTGCTGCCCTCTGACATGTTCGCCACCCGCGCCGCCGACCCGGTGCTGCAGCAGCTGGAGGACACCCACGGCGGGGACGTCACCGTCAACGACGCCTTCCGCGCCGTATCGAAGTACTTCGACCGCATCTCGCGGCCCGAGCAGCTCATCCCGGCCGCCCTTGCGGCCATGCGGGTGCTGACCGACCCGGTCGAGACAGGTGCCGTCACCCTCGCGTTGCCGCAGGACGTGCAGGCCGAGGCGTACGACTGGCCGCTGTCGTTCTTCCGGCGGCGGGTGTGGCACGTGGGCCGCCCGGTGCCGGAGGCGGCCGCCGTCGAGCGGGCCGCCCGTCTGCTGCGCAATGCCCGAAAGCCGCTGATCGTGGCGGGCGGCGGGGCCGTGTACTCCGGTGCGGAGACCGTGCTGCGCGCGTTCGCCGAAGCCACCGGGGTCCCGGTCGCCGACACCCACGCCGGCAAGGGCGCCGTCCCCTGGGACCACCCCTACGCCGCCGGCGGCATCGGCTCCACCGGCTCGTATGCCGCCAACGAACTCGCCCGCGAGGCGGACGTGGTGCTCGGCATCGGCACCCGCTACTCCGACTTCACCACCGCCAGCCACACCGGCTTCGGCAATCCGGACGTCGCCTTCGTCAACCTCAACGTGGCCCGCCTGGACGCCGTCAAGCACTCGGCGGAGCCGTTGGTCGCCGACGCCCGGCTCGGCATCCAGGCCCTCGCCGGAGCGCTGGACGGCTGGGAGGTCGAGGAGACCTACCGCCGTCACATCCGCCGGCTGATCGCCCGGACGCGGCAGATCGAGGACGAGTGCTTTGCTCCCGAGCGGAACACCGGTGATCTGCCCGCCCAGACGCAGATCCTCGGCGCCCTGAACGAGGTCCTCGGCGACCGTGACGTGGTCATCAACGCTGCCGGCTCCATGCCCGGCGACCTGCAGCAGCTGTGGCGCGCCAGAGACCCGAAGGCTTACCACGTCGAATACGCCTATTCCTGCATGGGATATGAGGTCGCCGCCGGTGCCGGTGCCAAGATGGCCGACCCGACCCGCGAGGTCGTCGTGCTGGTCGGCGACGGCTCGTACCTGATGATGGCCCAGGAGATCGTCACCATGGTCTCCGAGGGACTGAAGGTCATCATCGTGCTTGTCCAGAACCACGGCTTCGCGTCGATCGGTTCGCTGTCGGAGTCACTCGGCAGCCAGCGCTTCGGCACCAAGTACCGCTTCCGCGACGGCGATTCGGGCCTACTGGATGGCGACGTCCTCCCGGTCGACCTCGCCGCCAACGCCTCCTCCCTCGGCGCGGACGTCCTGCACGCCACGTCGGTGGAGGAGTTCCGGGCGGCGATGGAGAAGGCCAAGGCCGCCACCCGCATGACCGTCGTCCACGTCGAGACCGACCTCTACGGCCCCAACCCGCCTGGCCACGGCTGGTGGGACGTCCCCGTCAGCCAGACCTCCGCCCTCGACACCACGCGCTCCGCTTACGAGATGTACGCCGCTCAGAAGCAGAACCAGCGCCACTACCTGTAAGTCCCGTCCCCGCAAAGGAAACCCGCACCGTGACCACCATCCAGCACTGGATCATCGGCGCTCCCGTCCAGGGCACCGCCACAGCCACCCAGCCGGTCTTCAATCCGGCCACCGGTGCCGAGCAGGCCCAGGTCGTCCTCGGCGGCGCGGCCGACGTGGACGCCGCCGTCCAGGCTGCCTCTGCCGCCTTCGAGACCTGGTCGGAATCGTCGCTCACCCAGCGCACGCAGGTGATGTTCGCCTTCCGCCAGCTGCTCCTCGAGCACGAGGAGGAGCTGGGCAGGATCATCTCCGCCGAGCACGGCAAGACCGTCGACGACGCCCGCGGCGAGATCACCCGGGGCCGCGAGGTCGTCGAGTTCGCCTGCGGCCTCGGCGACATCCTCAAGGGCTCCTTCTCCGACCAGGTCTCGCGTGGCGTGGATGTGCACAACTTCCGCCAGCCCCTCGGCGTCGTCGCCGGCATCACCCCGTTCAACTTCCCCGCGATGGTGCCGCTGTGGATGCACCCCATGGCCATCGCCACCGGCAACACCTTCATCCTGAAGCCGAGTGAGCGCGACCCGTCGGCCGCGAACTTCGTCGCCGAGCTGTACAAGAAGGCCGGACTGCCCGACGGTGTCTTCAACGTGGTGCACGGTGGCAAGGACGCGGTCGACGCGATCCTCACCCACCCCGGCATCGAGGCCGTCTCCTTCGTCGGGTCGACGCCGATCGCCAAGTACGTGCACGAACAGGCCACCGCGCACGGCAAGCGCGTCCAGGCCCTGGGCGGCGCCAAGAACCACGCCGTCGTCCTGCCCGACGCCGACCTCGAGTTCGCCGCCAACCACATCACCGCCGGCGCCTACGGCTCTGCCGGCGAGCGCTGCATGGCCGTCTCGGTCGCCGTCGCCGTCGGCGACGCCGCCGACGGACTCGTGCAGGTGCTGGAGCGCAAGGCCCGCGAGGTGAAGGTCGGCCCCGGCGACCAGCCCGGCACCGAGATGGGGCCGCTGGTCACCAAGGCCGCCCAGGAGCGCGTCGAGAGCGCGGTCGGCGTCGCCGCCACCCAGGGCGCCACCGTCGTCGTCGACGGCCGCGGTCTCAAGCTCGACGACCCCGCCTACGCCGAGGGCTTCTTCACCGGCCCCTCCCTCCTGGACCACGTCACCACCGAGATGGCAGCGTACAAGGAGGAACTCTTCGGCCCGGTGCTGGCGATCCTCCGAGTCGAGACCCTGGACGAGGCCATCGACCTCATCAACGCCAACCCCTACGGCAACGGCACCGCCCTGTTCACCGCCTCCGGCGAAGCAGCCCGCCGCTTCCAGCGCCACATCAAGGTCGGCATGATCGGCATCAACGTACCGGTGCCCGTCCCGATGTCCTACTACTCCTTCGGCGGCTGGAAGGACTCCCTCATCGGCGACTCCCCCATCCACGGCCCCGAAGGCATCCGCTTCTACACCCGCCCCAAGGTCGTCACCACTCGCTGGCCCCAGCCCAAGCAGCAGGTCAGCGCGGGCTTCAACTTCCCCACCTCCAACTGAGTTTCCGTGCCGCACTCCGAAGGACACACCATGGCAACGGCGCCACCTCCCTTCCGCACCACTGCGGGCAACCTCTGCCTGGGCTCGGCCCCCGACTCGTGGGGCGTCTGGTTCCCCGAGGACGAGCACCAGGTGCCGTACACCCGCTTCCTCGACGAACTCGCCCAGGCCGGCTACGAGTGGCTGGAGCTCGGCCCCTACGGCTACCTCCCCACCGACCCACAGCGCCTCAAGGACGAACTCGACGCCCGCGGCCTGCAGGTCTCCGGCGGCACCGTCTTCGGTGCGCTGCACCGCCCCGAGGCCTGGGACGACATGCTCGCCCACCTCCGGCAGATCGCCGGCCTGACCGCCGCCGCCGGCGCCCACCACCTCGTCTTCATCCCGCCCATGTACCGGGACGAGAAGACGGGCGCGTTCACCGAGTCGCCCGAGCTGACCGCCGAACAGTGGGCGGGCTTCGGCAGGGCCGCCGACCGGCTCGGCAAGCTGCTGCTCGACGAATACGACGTACGCCTCGTCATCCATCCGCACGCCGACAGCCACATCCAGACCCAGCCCGAGATCGAACGGCTGCTGAACGAGTCCGACCCCCGCTACACCAACCTCTGCCTGGACACCGGCCACGTCGCCTACGGCGGCGGCGACAACCTCGACCTCATCCGCCGCTTCGGCGAACGCGTCGGCTACGTCCACATCAAGCAGATGGACCCCGCCGTCCTGGCCCGGGTCGCCGCCGAAAACCTCTCCTTCGGCGAGGCCGTCAAGCGCGGGGTGTGCGTCTCCCCGCCCGCCGGCGTGCCCAACCCCGCCGACATCGTCACCGCACTCGCCACCCTCGACGCCGAGCTGTTCGTCATCGTCGAACAAGACCTCTACCCCTGCGCACCCGAGGTGCCGCTGCCCATCGCCGTCAGCACGCGCGAGCACCTGGCCGGCTGCGGCCTGACCGGCACCCGACGCCCGAGGCTGACGCTCCCTGCCGACGAGCGGCCGAGCAGAGCCCCCGAGTAACCAAGCCACCGGCTCGCGCGGTGGCCGGCCCATGGGGACCCCCGGCGCAGTTGACGCGCCGTGGCGGGCTTCTACGCGGTGCTGACGGCTTCCGCGCGAGATTGCTAGAACGTTACAGGCTTCATGGCCACCCGACACTTGACAGCGGCTCATGGTGACTGGCGTACTGGTCAGAGTATATAGAACGTTCTAGTTCCCGGTCGTCCGGAGATGAGGAGAACCACGATGTACGCACTGGCGGTCTGTGCGGAGATGGTCTTCCGCGACCTTCCGATCGAGGAGCGGGCACGGCGTATCCACGAGGCCGGTTTCCAGGTCGAGATCTGGGACTGGACGAACCACGATCTCGATGCCCTCGCCCGCTCGTCCGCCGAGATCGTCTCGATGACGGGGTACGTGAGCGGCAGCCTCACCGAGGACGACGGCGCCGCCGAACTGCTGCGCACGGCCGAGGAGTCACTCAAGGCGGCCGAGCACCTGGGCTGCACTCGCCTGAACCTCCACGGAACCGGTCTGGACGGCCAGGGGCTGCCCGTGGTGCCGGTACCCGGGGAGCCCACCGGCGCGATGTGGATGGCCGCGCACCGCACACTCACCCGGATCGCCGAGCTCGGCGAGAACGCCGGGGTCATTTTCACCCTGGAGAATCTCAACACCGCCGTCGATCACCCCGGGGTGCCCTTCGCGAAGGCTGCCGACACCCTGGCGCTGGTTGCCGCCGTGAACCGGCCCGGTCTGCGCATGAACCTGGACCTGTACCACGCCCAGATCGGCGAGGGAAATCTGATCGAGCTGGTGCGCCGCGCCCACGGCGCGGGACTCATCGGTGAGATCCAGGTGGCGGACGTGCCGGGCCGCTGCGAACCCGGCACGGGAGAGATCAACTACCCGGCCGTCGCCCGCACCCTCGCAGACATCGGCTACGACGGCACCGTCGCCATGGAGGCATGGGCATCCAGCGACAGCGAGGCCGCTCTGGAACGCTTCCGGGCCGCCTTCACCGTCTGACAGGAGCGACCGCGGGACATCTGCCCCGCCCTCGCGTCCGCGCACCACGGCAGCCGCCACCACCGAAGCCACGACGTAGATCACGGAGTATGTGCCATGACCTCCCCCCAGTCCCTCGCGGTCGGCCTCATCGGCGCCGGACGCATGGGCTCCTTCCACGCCGAGACCCTGGCCCGCCGCCTCCCCGGGGTACGGCTGGCCGCCATTGCCGATCCCGCACCCGGGGCCGCGAAGGCTCTGGCCGATCGTCTCGGCTGCCCCAAGACGTACACGGAGATCGGTGACCTGCTCGACGACCCCGAGATCGAGGCGGTCGTGATCGTCACGCCCGCCCGTACCCACGCCGGACTCATCGAGGCCGCAGCACGCGCCGGCAAGTCGGTCTTCTGCGAGAAGCCGATGGCCGTCACCCTCGACGAAGCCGACCGCGCCATCACCGCCGCACATGAGGCGGGCGTGGTGCTCCAGGTGGGCTTCAACCGCCGCTTCGACGTCGGCTTCCGCGCCGCCCACGAGAAGATCACCGCCGGTGACATCGGTACCCCGCAGCTGCTGCGTTCCCTCACCCGGGACCCCAACCTGCACGACCCGTCGCGCATCCCGCCATGGACGATCTTCCTGGAGACGCTCATCCACGACTTCGACGTCCTGCGCTACCTCAACCCCGGCTCAGAGCCCGTCGAGGTCTTCGCCATGGCCGACGCCCTGGTCCGGCCCGACTTCAAGGAACACGGACTGCTCGACACGGCCGTGGTGACGATCCGCTTCGACAACGGCGCCATCGCCACGGCGGAGGCCAACTTCCAGGCGGTGTACGGCTATGACGTCCGCGGTGAGGTCAAGGGCTCGACCGGCATGCTCACCCTGGGTGACCTGCGCAGCAGCCACCTCACGTCCTACGGTGTGGCCGGCGCTGCCGCCGAGTGCGTCAGCTACGACCAGGATCTCTTCCACGCGGCCTACGTTGCCGAACTGGCCGAGTTCACCGACAGCGTCCGGGACAAGCGTGCTCCGTCGGTGACCGGCGAGGACGCTCGGGCCGCGCTGGGCATCGCCCTCGCCTCGATCGGTTCGATCGCCACGGGCGGTGCGGTCAGCGTGGGTGACGTCAGGGAGAGCCCGGTGACAGTGCGGCCGTAGCACCGAGCACACGACGCCGACTCGGCGGCGCCTTCTCCAGCCCGAGCGGCCGCCGCCAGGGTCGTACCTCTCACGTCACCGTGCCGTTGCCGAGCCCCCTCCTGAAGCAACGCCCACATGGAACGTTCTACAATCGGTCCCCAGCAGACGAGACCGACCAGGAGAGGACAGGATGCCTGCGACCCCGGCGGTCCCGGACGGGAAGCGGCCGACGCTCGCCGACCTGGCGACGCGGGCAGGCGTGTCCACCGCGCTGGCCTCCATCGTGATGCGCGGGGCGAAGGGGGCCAGCGCCGCCACCCGCGAGCGTGTCCTGGAGGCCGCGCGGGAGATCGGCTACCGCCCGGACGCCCGGGCGAGACTGCTGCGCAGCCACCGCTCCCACCTGCTCGGCGTGCAGTTCGGCCTCCAACATCCCTTCCACGCCGACCTGGTGGAGGGCATCTACGCCACCGCCGAACCAGCCGGATACCAGATCGCGCTGAGCGCCGTGACCGCCGAACGGGGTGAGCAGCGTGCCGTCGAAACCCTGCTCGACGACCGCTGCGAGGCGCTGATCCTGCTAGGCCCACAGGCCCCCGCCTCACGGCTGACGGAGCTCGCCGGGCAATTGCCGGTCGTCTCTGTGGCCCGCCACCTGCGGCCACCCGTCCCCGGCCTGGAGGTCGTACGGACCGCCGACGACAAGGGCGCCCGCCAGGCGGTCGACCACCTCGTGGCGCTGGGCCACCGTGCCATCGCCCACATCGACGGCGGCAAGGCACCCGGCGCAGCCGACCGGCGACGCGGCTACCGCACCGCCATGAGCCGCCACGGTCTCACCGAGCACATCCGCGTCGTGCCCGGGGGCCTCACCGAGGCAGAGGGCGCCGAGGCCGCCCAGGTTCTCGCCGCCTCCCACCCGCGCCCCACCGCGGTCCTCGCCTTCAACGACCGCTGCGCGACCGGTGTCCTCGATGTCTTCCTCCGCAGCGGCATTCCCGTCCCCGGCGCCATCTCCGTCGTCGGCTTCGACGACAGCCATCTGGCCCGCCTGGCCCATATCGACCTCACCACCGTCGGGCAGGACATCCCCCGCCTCGCCCACCTCGCCGTGGACCGGGCCATCGCACGCCTGGACGGTCGCGACACCGGTACCGGGGAACAGGTGGTGGCTCCACACCTCGTGGTCCGGGGGACGACGGCCCCGCCCTCTACCGCACCGGCCACCTGAGCGTCGTCTGGGCCAACCTCGCACCGCACACAGTCCCACGCGCCTCCAACTACCTGAGGAATGGGGTACAACGGCGAACTCGGCGACTTTCTCCGCTCCCGTCGCCCCCTCCTCACCCCGAACACCGCCGGACTGCCACCGGGCGCGGGGCGCGCCGGGTGCCCAAGCCGTGAGGAGGTCGCGCCCCTGGCGTGTGTCACCACCCACTACACCCGCCTGGAGCCGGGCCGCCACCCGCACCTCTCCGAAGCCGTCCCTCCGTCCCCCACGCCCTGCGTCTCGACGACGAACGCGGCTACCTCTTCGCCCTCACCCGCCCCGCGTCCCACCGCCCCGTAGCGCCGACGCACGCCCCGAGCGGAGCGGACCCGGTCCGCGGCCCGCCAGAGGCTGGAGTTCACCGCGCTTCGAGGCATTCCCGGTGACCAGGTGCGTGCTCGGCGGACGCGGCACGGAGCAAGAAGTGCCCGACACAGTCATCACTTCCTTTTGCCAGGTTTGCCGAGGCGTGACAAAACGGCCTGCCGGACATGTCCACTGTCACCTCGCAGACACTCCCCACGTCGCCTTCCGGCTGGCCCAGTCGCACCTAGGGACTTTCGTTTGGATCATCGTGCGGACCAAAGAAAGATGCCTGCGATGTAGAGCGATTGCTATCTGCGGGGGCTGATGCTGGACGGCCGGCGCAAGTCGATCCAGCCGATGGCGCAGCGGCTGCCGGACGGGAACATGCAGGCCCTGGAGCAGTTCGTCAACCAGTCGCCGTGGCAGTGGACACCGGTGCGGCGGCGGATCGCCGAGCGGCTGGTCCAGGTCGTCAAGCCCGAGGTGTGGGTCATCGACGACGTCGCGTTTCCCAAGTGCGGGCGGGCGTCGGTGGGGGTGGCCCGGCAGTACTGCGGGGCACTGGGGAATCGGGCAACCTGCCAGGTCGCCGTCAGTGTGCATGCGGCCACGGATACCGCCTCCTGCCCACTGGAATGGGAATTGTTCCTACCCGAGGAACGGGCGCACGACACACGGCGTCGCACGGCTGCGGGCGTGCCCGATGAGGTGGGGCATGTGCCCAAGCCCCGCCTGACCCTGGGGCTGCTGGAGAGGCTGGCGGGTTGGCTTCCGTCGGTGCCGGTGATTGTGGCCGACTGCGGATACGGCCGCAGTGTCTGCTTCCGCCTGGCCCTGGAGGAACGCGGCTGGTCCTACATCGTCGCTGTCGAGCCCAAGGAGATCGCCCGCCCGGCCGGTGCCAAGCCGGAGCTGCCGCCCTACCAGGGATGGGGCCCGCCCACGTTGCCGCGCTATCGCGAGCCGGCCCGCCCCCTGCACCAACTGATCGATGCGCACACCCGCTTCGAGGACGTCACCTGACGAGAGGGCAGCAGGGCTCAGTCATCCACCGCCCTCGAGTCCGCGAACGGCATCTCCAAGATCCCCGCCAGAACGGCCGCTGCCGATGGTGTACGCCCACGGGCAACCTCGGACGCGGCGCCAGCGGAGAACTTCAGCCTGGCAGGCGGTAAGTTCTCGATCTTGAGTTGGAGCCGCCATCGCCGCGAAGTCGCAGTCGACGGCGTTTCCAGTGCTCGCGGCGAAGTGCCAACTGCCGCATCACGGCTCGGCCGTCATCCTGATCCCACAGAATCACGGTGCCAACTATCCTCGGTATGTGACAACTAACGTCTGTGGTCACAGGGGGCTAACGCCGTACCCGTGGCATCCCCAGCCCTATCCACGAGATGATCTCCCGCTGGATCTCGTTGTTGCCGCCGCCGAAGGTGAAGATGACCGCCGAGCGGTAGCCGCGTTCCAGGTCGCCGTGGAGGACCGCGCCCGCCGAGCCCTCCTTGAGCGGCCCGGCCGCGCCGGCGACCTCCATCAGCCAGGCGTAGGCGTCGCGGCGGGCCTCGGAGCCGTAGACCTTGACGGCGGAGGCGTCCTGCGGGGTGAGGGTGCCCTCCTGGACGGCGCTCACCATCTGCCAGTTGAGGAGCTTCATGGCGTCCAGGCGGGTGTGGGTGCGGGCGAGGTTGCGGCGCACCCAGGGCAGGTCGATGACGCGGCGGCCGTCGGCGAGCTTGGTCTCCATGGCCCAGCGCTGCACGTCGTGCAGGGCGCGGATGGCCATGGTGCCGTGGGCGGCGAGGGTGACGCGCTCGTGGTTGAGCTGGTTGGTGATCAGCCGCCAGCCGTGGTTCTCCTCGCCAACCCGGCGGGAGACCGGGACGCGGATGTTCTCGTAGTAGCTGGCCGTGGTGTCGTGCGAGGCGAGGGTGTTGATGACGGTGCAGGAGTAGCCGGGGTCGGTGGTCGGCACCAGGAGCATGGTGATGCCCTTGTGCGGCGGGGCCTCGGGGTCGGTGCGGGTGGCGAGCCAGACCCAGTCGGCGGTGTCGCCGTTCGTCGTCCAGATCTTCTGGCCGTTGACGACGTACTCGTCGCCGTCGCGTACGGCCCGGGTCTTCAGGGCGGCGAGGTCGGTGCCGGCGTCGGGCTCGCTGTAGCCGATGGCGAAGTCGATCTCGCCGGACAGGATGCGGGGCAGGAAGTACGACTTCTGCTCGTCGGTGCCGTACCGCATGATCGTCGGGCCGACGGTGTTCAGCGCCATGAGCGGGAGCGGTACGCCGGCCTGGGCGGCCTCGTCGAAGAAGATGAACTGTTCCATCGCGGTCAGGCCGCGGCCGCCGTACTCCTTCGGCCAGCCCACCCCGAGCCAGCCGTCGGTGCCCAGCCGGCGGACGGTCTCCCGGTAGAAGCGTTTCTGCGCGGCCGGGTCGGCGTAGCGGGCGTACGCGTTGTCCGGCACCAGGCCGGCGAAGTAGGCACGCAGTTCGCTGCGCAGCCGCTGCTGCTCGGGCGTGTGGTCGAGGTGCACGGCGCCTCCAGGCTCCCCAAGGGCGGTCCTGACGGCGCACACCGTAGAACGTGTTCCAGAAATTGGGAATGGCGGCGGACCGTAGCGACCCGGGTCAGGACTGTCCGGGCGCCAGCGGACTGCCGTGCAGGGAGCCGAGCACCCCGGGTCCCAGGACCTTCAGCAGCGGCTCGGTGAAGACGCCGTCCACCAGGACGAACGCCATCCGGGCCGCCGTGTCCGTGCGGTTCTCCCAGCGGTGGTCGGTGCCGCGCTGGATCACCACGTCCCCGGCGCGCAGCACCCGCTCGGAGTCGTCGAGGACGAGGACGACCTCGCCGGCCAGGACGATGCCGTAGTCCACGGTCTGGGTCCGGTGGGTCGGGGAGACACAGCCCGGCGGGAACTCGTTGACACGGATCTTGGTACCGCCCGGGGCCGGTGGCACGGTCAGGTCGCGCTCCGTGGGCTCGGGCTCGTCCGCCGCGACGGGGGCCGGTACGGAGTCGGTGTTCCACATCTCGTAGAAGGCGGCGCCGTCGGGCGCGGTGTGGATGACGGGCGGCTCGCCGTCGGAGAGGAACACGGAGGTGCCCGTCTCGTCGTGACCGGTGACGATCCGGCGGGGCGGCTGGCTCATGAAGGTGCTCCTCTGGTCGCACACGGGAGGTCGGGGTCGCGGCGCTGCTCAGGTCACGCTAGGCAGCCCGGCGGGGCGGCGGAAACGCGTATCGGCGATGCCAGCCATCGGGTCAGCGGTTCTCGCCGGCCGGCCCGCCTCCGTCCGGAACTCAGCGGGGGCCGGTGTCAGCCGAGCGCCACAATGAAGTCCGTGCAGGCCGCGGCGCACGCCCGGCAGGCGGCCGCGCTCGGCTCGGCGCCCGGCCGGGCGTCGAAGGCCCGGGCGCAGTCGAGGCAGACGGTGCGGCACCACTCCAGCTGGACGCGCAGACCGTCCGCGTCCCGGTCGGTCTCCTCGGTCAGTGCGCGGCAGGTGGCGTCGCACACCTCGGCGCACATGATGCCGGTGCGGCGCAACCGGTCCGCCTCGGCGTCGGCGGCCCCGCCCGGGTCCAGCACCCCCGCACGCAGCGCGCACATCCGGGCGCACTCCGTGCAGGCCTGCGCGCACGCGAACCGGTCTTCCAGGAACCGGTACAGGTCCTGTTGAGAAGACGTCCAAGTCATGCAGCCCGGGTAACCAGCACGCGACGCGGGCAAACGCCGCGTGCCGTCGGACACGGATCAGCCCTGTTCCGCCTCCGCACGGATGATCACGACCGGGCAGGTGGCGTGCTGGGACACCTGCTGGCTGACGGAACCGAGCAGCGCGCGGGCGAACCCGCCCCGGCCGCGGCTTCCGACGACCAGGGCCTCGGCGCCCTCCGCGGCCCGCAGCAGGACGTCGGTGGTGTTGCCGTGCACCAGGTGGGAACGGACCATGCCGGCCGCGTCCGCGCCGAGCACGTCGGTCAGCTCCTGTCGCATCCGGTCCCGGGCCTCCTCCGCGTCGAGGTCCATGTCCACGGCGGGCCCCGACCATCCGTACAGCCCCGGCAGTTCCCACACGGCGACCGCCTCCACGACGCCGTCCACGAGGCCGGCGTACCGCAGGGCCCAGCGCAGGGCCGCGTACGAGGACGGTGATCCGTCGACGCCGACCACGATCCGGCGCTCGGTGACATCCCTGTCCATGCGTTCCACCTCTCCTCGGGCTCTCCTCGCGCTCTCCTCGGGCGTTCGGCAGGCCCCTCTTCCACGCTGCGCGACGGGCGGCCGCACCGCCAGAGAAGTGCGGCCGGCGGCATGACACGGTCCGCCGGCCGCCGCGCCTGGGAGGCGCGGTGAATTCCGTGCCGGTGGGCCCTGGTGGCGTGGGCGTTCCCGTGGTGTGCTGGAGGTGACGGGAAGGACCCGCAGTGACGCGGGGAAGCGGCCGGCCACGGTCGCGCACCGCGCAATCAGGATCCGCGAGAAGCGGATGGCGTCCTTCCCGCCCTCTCGTGATCGGCGGGATCCGAGGAGGCGACCATGCACGGCAGCCCGCACACCGTCGGCGACGTGATGACCCGCAACCCCGTGGCCGTGGGCCGCGACGCCCCGTTCAAGGACGTCGTCACGCTGATGGACCGGTGGAAGGTCAGTGCTCTGCCCGTGCTGGCGGGCGAGGGCAGGGTGATCGGCGTCGTGTCCGAGGCCGACCTGTTGTTCAAGGAGGGCTTCGGGGACCGCGACCCTGACCTGTTCGTCGGGCGGGAACGGCCCGCCGACCCGGCCAAGGCCGTCGGGGTGACCGCCGGGGAGCTGATGAACGCGCCCGCGGTGACCGTGCACGCCGACGCCACCGTGGCGGAGGCCGCGCGTGTCATGGCCCGGCGCGGGGTCAAGCGACTGCCCGTCGTCGACGGCGCGGGCGTGCTCAGGGGCATCGTCAGCCGGTCGGACCTGCTGAAGGTGTTCCTGCGTGCGGACGAGGAACTGACCGAGGAGGTGCGCCGGGAGGTCGTCGACCGCCTGTTCCCGCTCTCCGCCGACCACATCCGGGTCGAGGTCACCGAGGGGGTCGTCACCCTGACCGGCTGGATCGACAGCCCGGAACCGGCGCCGGTCGCCGAACGGCTGGCCCGCGCCGTGGAGGGCGTGGTCGACGTCCGCTGCCTCCTCTGCCCGGTCTCCGTACCCGACGATGCGCACTGACGCCCAGCCGCCCTCCTCCCCAGCCGTCCCCTCCCCAGCCCCGGCTTTCCCCTGCTGTCGCCCCACGTGCGCGATCAGTCACCGATTGCGTCCGGTTCGTACCGATGTGGGTGGGGTATTCCTTTGCTATGAGTACGGAACCGATGCAGCTGGCCGCTCCCAGCGGCCTACTGAGTCTCGCGCTCTTCGTGGTGGCCGTGGCCGTGCTGGCGATGCTCGCCGGGGGCTTCTGGCTGGGCAACCGGGTCAAGTACCGCGAGTCGCCCCGGCCGCGTCCCGAGGAGCAGCCGAAGCTGCCGCCGGAGGGTGCTGTGCACGAGATCCGGGAGAACCGCGAGTCGGAGGAGATCCCGCTGATGCCCAAGGGCGGCCGCCCGCTCACCCCGTACGAACTCAGCAACCAGCAGACCAGGCCGAGCACGTCGAAGGACCGGCCACGCTGGAGCAAGGGTTCCAGCGGCTCGTTCGGCGGCGGCGGGCTCGGCGCCCACTGACCCCGGACCCTGCCTAAAGGGTCCCGTGGGCCGCGTCGAGGCGACCGACGTGGGCCACGTTCCCGAGGTCCTCGGCGTCCTGACTCGGCGTGGCCGAGAACCAGGCGTCGAGGATCTCCTTGAGCACCGGCTGCGAGGTCAGGCGCAGGCCGAGGGCGAGGACGTTGGCGTCGTTCCAGCGGCGGGCGCCGTCGGCGGTGTAGGCGTCGGTGCACAGGGCGGCGCGCACGCCGGGCACCTTGTTGGCGGCGATCGAGGCGCCGGTGCCGGTCCAGCAGCACACCACGGCCTGGTCCGCGGCGCCGGCGGCGACGTCACGGGCGGCCGCCTCCGAGCAGACGGCCCACCGCGGGTCGGCGCCGGGTTCCACGGCGCCGTACGTGCGCACGTCGTGGCCGCGGCGGCGCAACTCCTCGACGAGGAGGCGGGCGACGGGTTCGTCCATGTCGGAGGAGACGGAGATCCGCATGCCCCGGAGCCTAGTCGGCGGCCGGCGGCGGCGCGGTGTCCGTGCGGGTCTCGATCGCGGTGAGGACCGAGGACATGTCGAGGCGGGCGTTGCCCAGCCGTACGCTCTCGCCGTACAGCTCGCTGCTGAGGTCGAGCAGGGGCGTGGCGATCCCGGCCGCGCGGGCCGCGTCGGCGATGAGCCGGGTGTTGGCGTAGGCGTCGGCGGTGGCGGCCTGCACCGTGAAGTCGTGGGCCGCGAGCATCGGGATCTTGACCTTGGTGATGCCGCTGCCCAGCTGGCCGGAGTCGACGACGGCGCGGAAGGTCTCCAGGTCCAGCCCCTGCCGCTGGGCGAAGTGGACGGCCTCGGCCAGTGCCGCGAGCGTCGTGTCCAGGTACAGGTTGACGGCCAGTTTCATGAGGACGCCGGACCCGGCCGGACCGCAGTGGACGGTCTCCCGGCACATGGGGGCGAGCAGCGGCCGTACCTCCGCCACGGTGTCCGGGTCGCCGCCGAGCATCGCGACCAGTTCGCCCGCCTCGGCCGGCTTGCGCGACCCGGAGACCGGGGCCTCGACGAAACGGCCGCCGGCGGCCTCGATGTCGGCGGCGAGTCCCCGCGCGTACTCCGGTGCCGTCGAGCCCGTCGACACCACGACCCGGTCGGCGACCAGCTTCGCGAACTCCGGGCCGCCCCGGCCCAGGACCGCGTCCGTGACCGCCTCGTCGACGAGCATGACGAACACGACACGGGCCTGGGCGAAGACCTCCTCGACGCTCGCCGCCACCCGCGCCCCGGCCGCCCGCAGCGCCTCCGCCCGCTCGGGCGTCCGGTTCCAGACGACGAGCGGGGTGCCGGCCCGGGCGAGGTTGAGCGCCATGGGCTGCCCCATCACCCCGAGCCCGACGAAGCCGTACCCGGGGGCACCGGCGCTGCCGGTCGCTCGCGTCATCGTCCCAACTCCTGGTCGTCGTGCGGTGGGTGCGGATCACCGGCACTGTACGACGCCCGCTGAGGGGCGCGGTCACCCGCCGGAGGCGTTGTCGGAGACGTTCGCGGTGAGCAGGCGCAGCAGTTGCTTGGCCGTGGCGTCCTGTTCGGGCGTCAGGCCCATGGCGTCACCGATGGCGACCGGGACGGAGCGGGCGCGGTCCCGGAGCCGGGCGCCGTCCCCGGTCAGCCGGATGGCCACGGACCGCTCGTCGTCGGGGCGCCGTTCCCGGGTGACCAGTCCGCTCGACTCCAGGCGCTTGAGCAACGGGGAGAGCGTGCTCGACTCCAGTTGCAGGGCGGCGCCGAGCTCACGCACGGACACCGGGTCCTGGTCCCAGAGGACGAGCATCACCAGGTACTGCGGATAGGTGAGCTCCAGCTCGTCCAGAAGCGGTTGGTAGCGCGCGGTCACCGCGCGGGAGGCGGCGTACGGCGCGAAGCAGAGCTGGTCGTCGAGGAGCGGCGAGCCCTCGGCCGGCTCGGCGGCGGTGCGGTCCACGGGCGCCTCCCCGCTGCGCGCCCCCACCGAGCAGCTCACCGGCCTGCCCCCGGCCCTGGTCATCGTCGCCGAGGCCGACGTCCCGCGCGACGAGGGCGAGGCCTACGCCGACAAGCTCCGCGAGGCCGGCGTACCCGTCACCGCCGTCCGCTTCCAGGGCATCATCCACGACTTCGTCATGCTCAACGCCCTGCGCGAGACCCACGCCGCCGAGGCCGCCATCTCCCTGGCCGCCCGCACCCTGCACACCGCCCTGCACACCGCCTGACGACCGTTGGCACACCCCCGGGCGAGGCAGTGTGCCTCGTCCGCACGCGCCGGCGCGGCTCAGAAGGTCCGGAGACGGTACGAGCCGCCCAGGTCACGCACCTCCACGGAGCACACCACGGCGTGGGGCGTGCCCACCCCCAGGTGCTTTTCCAGCAGGGCGAGCACGTCCTCGGACAGCCGGGACTTGACGCCGTCGGGCCGCCCGGGGAGCAGCGCCACCTCCACATGCACGGAGGGCGCTGCTTCCACGTGCACAAGGGTCGCCGCATCGCCGTGCCGGTCCGCCACCCCCACCTCGGCCGCCTGCCGGAACAGCGTCTTGCACGTGCCCGCCGAACCGCTGCCCTCCAGAACCGTCGACTGCAGCTCCGCCGCGAAGACCCGCAGGTCGAAGGAGCCGGCGAGCTGCGGGGAGTAGTCGACGGTGATGTGCGGCATGGCGACCCTGATCCTCTTGGCCGGTTGGCTTCCTCGACCGCGTTCGGCTGTGACGGTCGCCCCCGGAACGACTCGTGTGCGGCGAAGACAGTTGTATCAGCCGTCGATCTGCCGGAGGTCCGGCGGAGGGGGCACGAGCGGTCAGGACGTCCGGCGGTCGTCGGACCACGCGCCCGGCCAGGACCACGCGCCGGACCCTTCGGCCGATCGGCCGCCCGCCCGGCGCGCCTCGGCCGCGCGGGCCCCCGCCGGTGGAGGATCGGTGGGGCGGGCGGCCCCGGAACGGGCCGCGCGGTACCCCCACCCCATGCGAAGGCCCGGCCATGACACTCTTCGGCGCCCCGTGGTTCCGGCTCTCCGAGCCGGCCGGCAGTCCCGGCGTCAGCCGGGCGGTGATGTGACCGCCGCGCCGGACGGCGGCCGCTACGGCGAGGCCGTCTTCCGTCCCGAACAGGCCGGCGAGGGCCGTCGCATCGACGTCGGTGCCCTCGCCTACGACGACATCACCATGGCGCGGCTGCGGGCGCTCGGCGCCGGGCCGGGGTGGCGTTGTCTCGACGTGGGGGCCGGCACGGGCACGGTCTCCCGCCGGCTGCTGGACGAGGCCGGGGTGGAGAGCGTGCTCGCCGTGGACCGCGACGTACGGTTCCTCGCCGAGCAGCCCGGGCTCGACGTGCTGGAGGCCGACATCACCGCCGGCCTCACCGCCCCGGACGTCGTCCCCGGCCGGTTCCGGCTGGTCCACGCACGCTTCGTGCTGATGCACCTGCCCGAGCACGAGCGCCTGATCGCGACGCTGGCCGAGCTCGTCGCGCCCGGCGGTGTGCTGGTGCTCGGCGACGCGGTCGACCTGACGAGCGACCGGACGCCCGACACTCCGTACACCACGGTGATGCGGGCGATGTGGCAGGGGCTACGGGCCACCATCGGCACGGACGTCTCCTGGGTCCCGTCGTATCCGCAGTTGCTGCGCGGTGCGGGGCTCGGGTCCGTGGCCGCCGAGATCCATGTTCCGCCGCTGCTGCCGGGCAGTCCCATCAGCCGCTTCTGGGCGGACACCTGGGAGCGGAGCCGGGCGGCGATGCTCGCCACCGGCCTGGTCGACGACGCGGCCGTGGACGCGGCGGTCCGGTACCTGGCCTCCGAGGAGTGCGCCGCGCTGTCGGCCGGCATGCTCACCGTCTGGGGCTGGAAGGCCGAGGACGGGACCCCCCGTTGATCGGGGCGGCGGCGGAGCAGGCTGACACCGTCGAGCAGACCTTCGCCCTCCTCCACCGGTTCAGGCACGCCGTCCGCCGGGAATGCCGAACCGAACTCCACGACGTCTTCGTCTCGTTGATATGCAGCCTCGTCTGCTGGATGCGACTGCAGAAGCACCGATCATGATCGTGTTGCAGGCTCCGAACGGCGAGCCATCAAACCTGATCACGAAAATCCCGACCCAGATCGTTCCGCGCCGAACCGCGTGACCGGCCGAGCCTTCTGGTTCATCGTGCCGTCCCCTGATGGCTCAGCAGGACAGGAGTGATTGCGATGCCCATGCCGGTCCACCCGCCGAAAAACCCGTCAAGCCCCTTTTCCTCCTTCAGCGCCCACCATGTCGGTGTCCGCGTTCCCGACTACGACGCGGCGAAGGCTTGGTACACGGAGAAGCTGGACTTCCGGGTGCTCCAGGAGTGGCCCTACGGTGAGCTGAAACTCGCGTACCTCTGCCCGCCCAACGACGACGCCTTCCACGTGGAACTGCTGGCCGGACCGGTGCCCTTCCCGAACGAGATCCTCGACGACCTCGGAGTCAGCCTGCGGCACGGCGGCTACCAGCACCTCTGCGTCCATGTCGACGATGTCGACGAAGCACGCGCAGAGCTGGCCCGCCGTGGTGTCGACCTTGTCGGTGAACCTTTCGAGATCGAGGACATCAGCCGGCGACTGGCGTTCTTCCGCGACCCGTGGGGCAACATGATCGAACTGTCGCAGAAGCTGCCCGGCGCCGGTTCCTGATCGGCCACCCGCAGCCTCCCGAACGGCCGTATCACCACCGCACTTCGTCAGGACCGCGGCACGCGCTTCTGACGGGACCGGCTCGCCGCGTTCGACATTGTCTCGGGACCGCCGTGGCCGGCGGCCGGCGGCCGGCGGCGAAAGGGGCCGCCGCAATCGGTTCACCGACGACTGGTCAGGGCGCGAGGCGACGCTGCGGGACCGCACGGAGGAATTCGCGCCCCCGAAGGACGTCAGTCTCGTCGAGAGCCCGCCCGACCCTGACACGAGCGCGATTCGCTGTGGCCGGTCGGCCGTCTTCGTCGATGCCGTCGGTCCCGCCGCAGAAGTGGTCCGGACGATCGGCGACGAGGCCGAGGCAATCCTGGCCTCACGGCCTCGCTCGAGGCTGAGCTGACGAGCCCCCGGCTCGTGCGGGGACGACGAAGCCCGACGACCCGGTCAGGACCGGGCCGCTCTTTCATTCCCGTGATGTCCGGAGTGCTCGGTGATCGCCTCGAACAGGAGGAGGCCCTGATCCACCAGCTCCTCCCTCGAGATGCCCAACTCTCCGTTGAACCAGCTCAGCAGCATCTCACTGACCGCGCCCACCACGGCCACGGACAGGGTGGCGGAGTCGATCCGGGGATCACGGAGCCCTTCTCTCAGGAGGGAGTCCACGAGGCCGCTCATGCGCTGCAGACCCAGGCGCCGTTCGTGTGCCGTGAGAGGACCGGCTCCCAGGGATTCCGTGAGTTTCACGCGCCCTTTTCTCGGGTCTTCCAGAGAAAGCCCGACGACGGCGTCGATCACGTTTCGAGCGCGGTCGCGCAGCGGCTGGTCTGTGGCGATCGCGTCGGCGCACCGGGAGATCTGCTCCTCGTAGATGTCTTTCATGAGCGCTGCCATGAGATCGTCGAGCGAGGTGAAGCTTTCCGCGAAGTACCTGTCCTTCAGTCCGGCATGGCTGAGTACCGCACGGATGGAGGTGTGGGCGTATCCCCGGCCGGAGAAGAGTTCGAGGCCGCTTTCCATGAGGCGCCGGCGGCGGAGCGAAGCGCGCTCCTCCGCCGTGGCTCCGCCGTATGTCCTCATGAGGTGCCACCTCTCCTTGGGGCGTCCTGGTCACGGCCCGAGGTCACGCTTCGGGGGCCCGCATTCTCCCCCATCGGCGGCAGCTATGACGCTTACGCACGCATTAATCCATCTGGTGACAGATTACCCCAGATGGGTGTAATGTCGCACTCATTCAGCCGTGAACCGTGAGAGCGCTCCCCAGGGCCGGTACCAGGCGCAAGGAGCGTCGCAGAGGTGGCCCACCCGCGGATTCGACGTGCCGGCCACCGCGCAGGAAAGCCATGACCGGCAGCGGCCCGCGTGCCGCGCAGGGCACCCTCGTGCCCGCTGGTCATCCACGTAGCGAACACCACGGAGTGCCGTGGCCCCGAGGCCATGCCGTGGGGAGAGTTCACCATGGATCCCAACCATCTGTTCATCGGCGGGCGCTGGGTGCACAAGTCCGGCGACCGTGTCATCAACGTCGCGTCCGCGAGTACCGGCGAGCATCTCGGTGCCGTGCCCGACGGTTCCCAGGGCGACATCGACCGCGCGGTCGGAGCCGCTCGTGCCGCATTCGACGCACCCACCGGATGGGCCTCCTGGGACCCCGGGCGTCGCGCGGCCGCCATGATCCGTCTCGCGGATGCGCTCGACGCCAGGACAGAGGCGACGTCCGCCGCCGTCAGCGCACAGAACGGCATGCCGATCACCGTCGCCCGGTCCTTCGAAGGTGTGGTGCCCCCAGCCCTGCTGCGCTACTACGCGGGTCTGGCCGACAGCCTCACGTCCGAGGAACTGCGCACCGGACTGCCCCGTGGTACCACCCTGGTCCGCCGGGAACCCGCAGGCGTCGTAGCCGCCGCCATGACCTGGAACTTCCCTCAGACCATCGCCTTCTTCAAGGTGGCCCCGGCTCTGGCGGCCGGTTGCACGCTCGTCCTCAAGCCGGCTCCGCAGACGGTCCTCGACTCGGTGCTGCTGGCGCAGGCGGTCGAGGAAGCGGGCATCCCGGACGGCGTGATCAACATCGTCCCGGGCGGCCGGGAGACCGGCGCATATCTGGTCTCCCATCCTGGCATCGACAAGGTGTCGTTCACCGGATCCACCAGGGCGGGGCGACAAGTCGTCGCCGTATGCGCCGAGTTGCTGCGGCCGGTGACCCTGGAACTGGGAGGCGGGTCCGCCGCCGTCGTTCTCGAGGACGCCGACCTCGCCGCGAACGCGGAACAGTTCTTCACGGCCAGCCTGCTGAACAACGGTCAGACCTGTTACGCGAGCACCAGGATCCTGGCCCCGCTCAGCAGGTACCGGGAAGTGGTCGAGTTCTGTACGGCGATGGCCCATGACGCCGTCGTCGGTGACGCGCTCGACCCGGACACCCAGGTCGGCCCTCTCGTCAGCGAGCACCAGCGCGAACGGGTCCTGGGTCACATCAAGACCGGTCTCGGCGAAGGGGCTCGGCTCACGACCGGAGGAGGTCGGCCGGCCGGCCTCGACCGAGGCTGGTTCGTCGAACCCACCGTGTTCGCCGACGTCGAGAACTCATCGACCATCGCGCAGGAAGAGATCTTCGGCCCGGTCCTCACCGTCACCTCCTACGACGGCGAGGACGAGGCAGTGCGCCTGGCGAACGAGTCGGCCTACGGCCTCGCCGGCACCGTATGGGCCACGGACCTGGACCATGGCGCCCAGGTGGCCCGCCGATTGCGGACCGGCACCGTCGGGCTGAACGGCTATCTTCCCGACCTCACCTCTCCCTACGGGGGGAGGAAGGCCAGCGGACTCGGCAGCGAACTGGGCCCCGAGGGGCTCCGCGCGTACCAGCAATTCCAGTCGATCTACCACCCCTGACGCCACGGAAGTCACCATGAATTCCACCGGAACCGAAGGATTCGACTACGTGATCGTGGGCGCCGGCAGCGCCGGTTGCGTACTCGCGGGCCGCCTGAGCCGCGACGAACGCGTCCGCGTGCTGCTCCTCGAAGCGGGCGGCCCCGACACCGACGAACTCATCCACATCCCTGCCGCGCTCGGAATGCTCTTCGGATCGCCTACCGACTGGAGCTACCGGACGGTCGCACAGCCCCGGCCGGGCCGCACCTTCTCCTGGCCCCGGGGCAGGACACTGGGCGGCTCGTCGTCCACCAACGTCATGATCTACACCCGGGGCGACCGGCACGACTACGACAGCTGGCGTGACGAACACGGAGCGAAAGGCTGGGGCTACGACGACGTCCTGCCGTATTTCGTGAAGTCCGAGTCGAACCGCCGTCTCGGCGAGCCCTACCACGGTTCGGACGGACCCCTGCACGTCGAGGACCGCGTCTACACCCACGAACTCTCACGATCCTGGCTGGACGCCGCCGTGGCATGGGGGCTGGACCGCAACGACGACTTCGCGGGTGCGTCGCCTGCCGGCGCCGGCCTGTACCAGGTGACGTGCCATCACGGGCGACGGTGGTCCACGGCCGACGCCTATCTGCGCCCGGCCCTCGGCCGACCCAACCTCACGGTACGCACCGGTGCCCTGGCGACAAAGATCACACTCGACGGATCACGCGCGACCGGCGTCACCTATCTCCGGGACGGACAGGAGCGGACGGCCCACGCCGACAGGGAGATTCTGCTCTGCGGCGGATCCGTCAACTCGCCCCAGCTGCTGCTTCTGTCGGGCATAGGCGATCCCGGCGAGCTGCGCGACGTGGGGATAGACGTGCGAGTCCCCCTGCCCGGCGTCGGGCGCAACCTGCAGGACCACTTGATGACTCCCGTGGTGTGGGAGACCCGGAACTCCACTGACATCGTCCGGGACCTGCTCACCCCGGACAACCTCGACCGGTGGCGCGCCCACGGCGACGGGCCGTTCGCCTCCAACTACGGGGAGGTCGGCGCTTTCCTCGACGTCACGGACGGCCAGAGCGGTCCTGACATCCAGCTGGTGGGAGGGGCCACGGCACTCATTCTCAGCGGTGAGGAAGCACCTGACCGGCCGGTGTTCACGATGAACTGCGTCCCCCTGCACCCGCAGACTCGCGGCACCGTCCGTCTCGCGTCGGCTGATCCCCAGGCCCCACCGCTGATCGATCCCCGGTACTTCGACGTGCCCGCGGATGCGTCGCTCATGGTCGCCGGGCTCAGAGCGGTCGTGGACATCGCCCACTGCGCACCGTTCGCCGCATACCTGGCGCGGTCGTACCTGCCGGCCGGTGACGACCTGGACCCTCCGGACAGCCTCGGCGACGCGGCTCTCGAAGAGCACGTCCGCAGATGGAGTGCCACGGCGTATCACCCGGTGGGCACCTGTGCCATGGGAACCGGACACGACTCCGTCGTCAATGCCGATCTGGAGGTCTACGGAGTCGAGCGACTCCGTGTCGTCGACGCCTCGGTCATGCCGACCGTCACCGGCGGAAACACCAACGCGCCCACGATCATGATCGCCGAGAAGGCGGCCGAGCTGATCGGGGAGCAGCCTCGCTGAACGCGACGTCCCTGAAACCCCGTCGGGTGGGCGACGCCTGACAGTGAGGATTGCGCTCCTGCATCAGGTCGTACGCCTTCTGGGACTCGATGCCCGGCGTCGAGAACTCCTCGTCGGCGGCGCCCGGCGCCCGCAGTGCGCCCAGTCCTACGGCCGCCAGGACGGCCAGCCACAGCAAGGCGACGTATCCGCGCCGCCGGAAGGCCAGTCGGCCCAGTCGATACAGAAAAGTAGCCACGTCAGGGAACTCCACATCCGACCTCGCTTGGTCACCCAGGCTGTCCCGGCGAGGTCCCCGCGTCGTCGTGCGGCTACGGGCACTGCCGGCTACTGAATCCGCAGGACGGGCTACTGACACCGCAGTACGCGTCCGGCCCGCGGGCTCCTGCCCCGGTACGACTCCCGGACCGTCAGCGCGCCGCGCCGACCGCGCGGAGCACGGCCTCGGCCATGCCGCGCTCGCCGCGCTCGTTGGGGTGCACGGGGGCCGCAGGGGCTGCCGGGACCAGTGGTTCGATCCAGCGCGCGGCGGGGTCCGCGCAGGCGTCGCGCCCCCTGGAGGGCGTGTAGGTGTCGACGTATCCGGCCCCGGCGGCCCGCGCCCGCTCCCGCAGCGCGGCGTTGAGCTGCCGCTCCTTCGCGCGCAGGTAGCTCACATCGCCGGGCGCCAGTCCGAGCGCGGCGCAGTCGGTGCCGTCGGCGGGCAGGATCGCCGGGTAGCCGACCACATAGACCCGGGCCGCGGGCGCCCGGCGCCTGATGTCGTCGAGCACGCCGGACAGCCGGGCCCCCGCCGTCCTGATCCTGCCCCCGACCTCGTCGGTGCCGTCCGCCGTGTACCGGCTGCGGCACGGCGCCCGGTCGGTGGCGGCGCCGCCCACGATCCGCTGCTCCAACCGGTACACCACGCCGCTCTTGACGCACGTCGTGATCAGTGAGCCGAAGCCGATGTCGTTGCCGCCGATGCCGAGGGTGACCAGCCGCGTGGCCGGGGTCACGGCCGACAGCTGCGCCGGGTTGACGCCGTCGCCCGTCGACTGCGGCGCGGACAGGTCGTCCATGACGGCCCCGCTGCAGCTGACGTCCCGGAACTCGGCCGCCCGCAGGCCGAGTCCGGCGGCGACCAGGGCGGGATAGTTCCGGTCGGAGCGCTCGCAGCCAGCGGGCCGGCCGCGCTGGCCGGGGATCCGCGGACCGGCCGTGTAGGAGTCACCGAGCGCCGCGTACGGGCCCTTCGCCGGTGCGAGCGGCGACGCGGCACCACCTCCGCCGCCTCTGCCGACGGTCACGGCGGCGGCGAGCGCGACGCACGAAGCGACCGCTGCGAGCCCGAACCCGGTACGAGTCCTCATCCGAAGGTCCTGTCTGCTGCTGGGGATCCGACCGGCCCGGGGCTGGGCCTCGCGGGGCGGCGCGGCGCCAGTCTCCGGCACCGCTTCAGGCTCCCTGGGCGCCGCCTGTCCTGTCGTCGTCCCGCTGTGGGAAATCGGCGGCCTCACCGCGCAGTACGCGCGGCCGCGACGTCGTACCGCGGTTTCAGCAGCGGGTACTGCGATTGCCGCAGCCGCTGCTGCGGTGACTGCGCCCCGGACCCGTCGCAACGGCGGGACGCGGGCGCGGTCCGCCCGGCGAACGGGGCCACGGCCCGACCGGGGCGGCGGCGAGCCACACCGGCCGACGCCGACGGCCCCTCCCCCGCGCCGCCCGGGAACCCGTCTCCCGGGCCAAGCCCGGGCCTCGGGGCCTCGTTCAAGCCGGGCTGTGCACGAACGCGGACGGCATCTGCGCAGAAGCGACACACAGGCTGCACACTGCCTGGCCAAAGGCTCGCTACCGTTCTGGCCGTTCGATCCCACGTGCGAACGAGTTCAGGCCACGGCGCAGGATGCCGCCGGCGCAGTCGAGTCAGAAAGACGCGGATGGACTACTGCTCCTCGTGCCGTCGGCACCTCAACGGCGCCTTGGCGTGCCCCGGCTGCGGCGCGTACGCCCCGGACATCGCCCCGCGCGCCGTCGCGGCTCCGGCGACGACCGGCGCGGCGGCCTGGCAGGCCCCGGCCGACACCGCGCGGTCCGACACGGACGCCTACGCCGAAGAGGCCGCCGAGGACCCGTACGACGGCCCGGGCGCCGCGGCGTCCGCCCCCCTGGGCCGGGCGGCCCGGCGCCGTCAGCGGGCCCGCTGGAAGAAGAACCAGCGGCGGGCCGTGGTGGCCACCGCGGTCGCGCTGGTCGGTGGCGGGCTGACCGTCGCCTCCCTGGACCGGCAGGGCGGCGACCGGGCCCAGGCGGCCACGGCCCCGGACAACAGGCCCATGGGCCTCGCCGACGAGCAGGCCACGGACACCGACCCGGCGGCGTCGGCACCGACCGGGCGGCACCGGGCCCCGGACCCCACGCCCTCCGCCCGCAAGGCGACGGCGAACGCCCCGCGGGAGCAGACCACGGGCGTGCCCCACGCCACGCCGGCCTCCGGTCAGGACACCGCCACCACGGCGACCCGCACGGCGACCTCGGCCGCCGCCCGGGCGGGGTCCGCGGCCACGGTGTCCGGTACCACCACCGGCACGGCGGCGGAGCCGACGGCCACGCCCACGCCCACCGCCACGGCGACCGCCGCCGCAGGCACCTCGGCATCGTCGGCGAGCCCCGCGCCGACCGCGACCTCGCCCTCGCAGCTCTGCCTGCTGGTCATCTGCCTCGGCTGACCGCCGGGTCGCTGCTGCCCGCGCAGGGCACCGCGTCCCGGCCGGTCGAGCCGTGACTCACCAGGGCAGCGGGCCGTTGACGTCGAAGTAGCCGCCGGTCGGTCCGTCCGGGCCGATCTGCGCCATCCGGACGATGATCTCGGCGCCCTGCTCCACGGTCTGGGTGCCCGTGTTGCCGTTCAGGTCCGTCTTGGTGAAGCCGGGCTCGACGGAGTTGATCCGCATCTCCGGGAACGCCTTCGCGAACTGCACGGTGAGCATGTTGACCGCGGTCTTGGACGTCGGGTACGCGATACCCGGGTAGAAGTGCGCGGGGTGGTCGGGGTCGGAGAGGGCCGTCAGCGAGGCCAGGCCGCTGCTGACGTTGACCACGACCGGTGCCGCCGAGCGCTCCAGCAGGGGCAGGAAGGCGCGCAGGACACGGACGACGCCGAAGACGTTCGTCTCGAAGGTGTTCCGCATCTGGTCGGCGGTCACGGTCTGGGCCGTGGGCACGCTGTTGTCCGCGTTCCTGGTCTCGATCCCGGCGTTGTTGATCAGGACGTCGAGCCCGCCGTCGGCCTCGATCTTCTTGGCCGCGGCCTCCACCGAGGCGTCGTCGGTGACGTCGAGGAGGACGAACCGGGCGCCCAGTTCCTCGGCGGCCCGGCGTCCGCGCTCGGCGTCCCGGGCTCCCACGTACACGGTGTGACCTGCGGCGATGAGCTGGCGGGCGGTTTCGTACCCGATGCCCTTGTTGGCTCCGGTGATCAGTGTTGTCGTCATGCCCCAAGACTGCGCCCGGGCCGCGGGGGCAGCCAGAAGACCCTTCTTCCTGGGACTGCGGGTACCAGGCACATCCCGGGCCCGCCGTGTTGACTGGGGGTATGACGGCGACGGAACTCGGACAGGCACTGCGGCGCTGGCGCGACCGCGTCGCCCCGGACGCCGCCGGGCTGCCGGCCGGCGGCCAGCGGCGTGCGGCCGGGCTGCGGCGCGAGGAGCTGGCGCTGCTGGCCGGCATCTCGGTCGACTACGTCACGCGCCTCGAACAGGGCCGGGCGAGCAACCCGTCCGTGCAGGTGGTGGAGGCGCTGGCCCGGGCGCTGCGGCTGTCCGCGGACGAGCGGACGTACCTGTTCGGGCTGGCGGGGCTGGTACCGCCGGGTCCCGACGTGGTGCCCGCCTACATCACGCCCAGTGTCCAGCGGCTGCTGGACCGGCTGGCCGGCACCCCCGTCGCGGTGACCGACGCGGCCATGACCCTGCTGGTGACCAACGCGATGTACGCGGCGCTGATGGGCGATCCGTCCCAGCTGCGCGGCTTCGAGCGCAACGGCGTGTGGCGGAACTTCCTGGGCCGGCCGACCCGGGTGCGGCACACCCCCGAGGAGCGGCGGGTCTTCGAGGCCGGCATGGTCGCGGAGCTGCGCTCGACGGCGGCCCGGTATCCGGCCGACCGCCACCTGCGGCGGATGATCGCCGAGTTGCGTGCGGAGAGCGAGCGGTTCGCCGAGCTGTGGGACGCGGGGGTCGTCGGCCGGCTGGAGGCGTCCCGCAAGACGGTCGAGCATCCGCAGGTGGGTGCCCTCACGCTGGACTGCGACCACCTCCGGGTCGAGGAGCACGACCTGCGCATCCTCGTGTACTCGGCCGAGCCGGGGACCGAGGCGGCCGAGAAGCTGGAGCTGATCTCGGTGCTCGGCACCCAGAGCCTGGCCGGAAAGCACTGACGCGACGGCCACCGCCACGGAACCCGGCGGCGCCGCGGTGTTCCCCGCCGGGGGTGCCGGAGACAGGGCGCGGCGGGGCCCGGCCGGGTTTGCCCCGTCCGGGTGGTTGTCGTCCGACGGGGTTTCCCCTCCCGGTATGGGGGGAGGATCGTCGCGGTCCACGACGATCCGGGTCGTGGCTACGAGACGAGGGAAAACAGGAATGGCTCAGGGCAGCGTCAAGTGGTTCAACGCGGAGAAGGGGTTCGGTTTCATCGAGCAGGACGGCGGCGGCCCTGACGTGTTCGTGCACTACTCGGAGGTCCAGGGCAACGGCTACCGCAGTCTGGACGAGGGACAGCGCGTCGAGTTCGAGATCGGGCAGGGCACCAAGGGCCCGCAGGCGCAGCAAGTCCGGTCGCTCTAGCGCGGCCCTGCCGGGGCAAGGCCGTCACCTCTCGGAGGCGGCCTTGCGGATCAGCGGCTCGAACTCCCGCCGCACATAGACGTCGAACGGCTCGGACAGGGCGCCGTCGATCACGTGCCGCACCCGGTGTCCCGCCGCGCATTCCTTGATCGCCGCGCGGGACCCGGGTCCCACTCCCCCGCCGATGATCAGCACTCCGAACTCCTCGGTCGCCAAGAGCTTCAGAGCCTCCTCGTCGGTGCTCACTCCCTCCGCGTCGAAGCCGTCCGCGTGCAGCGTGGCCAGAACCGCCGTCACCCTGGCGGGCGTCCTTCCGAGCACCAGTGTCCTCATGGTCGTTTCCTCTCCAGCAGGTCGGCATCGGCGACGCCCAACCTAGAAACTCAACCGGACTTGAGGTCAACCCCGGTTCCTGCCCTGCGCGAGATCCAGCCAAAAACTTGCGTGACTCAAGCAAACCCCTTAGCTTCCTTTCATGTGGAAATCGGTGCGGCGCGCCGGGTGGGCCACGGTCCACCTCTTCCTGGCCGCCGCGATGGCGTTCGGAACGTGGATCTTCATCACCGTCCTGCTGATCACCGCGATCGGCACGGTGGTGGTCGTCGGTGTCTGGCTGCTGCCCGAGACGGTGCTGCTGATCCGGCGGATCGCCGGCGCCAAACGCGGCCTGACCGCCGCCTGGACCGGGGTGCGGATCCCCGAGGTGTACCGGCCGCTGACCGGGACGGTGCGCGAGCGGGTGGTCACGGCGGTACGGGATCCCGGCACCCGGTCCGACGCGCGCTGGATGGTCGCCCACTGGTTCTACGGCGCGCTGCTCGCGCTCGCCGTGCCCCTGTGGCCGGTGGCCCTGGTCGTGGACGGCCTGTGGTGCGGGGTGCTGCGCCGCGAGGCGGTCGTCCTGCCGCTGATCGTGCGGCTCGCGGACCTGGAGGCCGACTGGTCGACCGCGCTGCTCAAGCCGTCCCCGCAGGCACAGCTCACGGCCCGGGTCCGGGAACTGGCCGCGACCCGCGCCGACGCCATCGCCGCGCACGAGGCCGAACTGCGCCGGATCGAGCGTGACCTGCACGACGGGGCGCAGGCGCAGCTGGTGGCACTGTCCGTGCGCATCGGGCTCGCCCGGCGGGCCTACGGCGGGGACCGCGACACCGGCCTCCGGCTCCTCGACGAGGCCCAGGAACAGGCCGAGAAGGCGCTGACGGAACTGCGGCAGGTCGTACGCGGCATCCATCCGCCGATCCTGAGCGACCGCGGCCTGGCCGGCGCGGTACGGGCGCTGGCGGCGGGCAGCGGACTGACGGTGGCCGTCGACGACGGGGACCTCGACCAGGGGGTGCGGGCGCCCGCGGCGGTGGAGGCGGCCGCCTACTTCGCGGTGGCCGAATCGCTGACCAACGTCGCCAAGTACAGCGGGGTGTCCCGGGCCGAGGTCCGGCTGGTCCGGGCCCGCCGCGGCCTCCGCGTGCGGGTGCGCGACGAGGGGTGCGGCGGCGCCGACGAGGCCGGCGGCTCGGGGCTGCTCGGTATGCGGCGGCGGGTCGCCGCGCTCGACGGAACCGTGGAAGTGTCCAGCCCGGTCGGGGGGCCGACCGTGATCGAAGTGGAGTTGCCGTGCGTGTGGTGATCGCCGAGGACAACGCCCTCCTGCGGGAGGGACTGGTCCTGCTGCTGACCTCCGCCGGACATGAGGTCGTGGCCGTCGCCGGGAGCGGGCCCGAGATCATGCCCGCGTTGCTGGAGCAGCGGCCCGACGTGGCCGTGCTCGACGTCCGGATGCCCCCCGGTTTCCGCGACGAGGGGCTGCGGGCGGCGCTGGAGGCCCGGGAGAGGATGCCCGGGCTCCCCGTGCTGGTGCTCTCGCAGTACGTCGAGGAGTCGTACGCCAGTGAGCTGCTGGGCGGCGGCACCAGCGGGATCGGGTATCTGCTCAAGGACCGGGTCGGCCGGGTCGACGAGTTCCTCGACGCGCTGGAGCGGGTGGCGGCCGGCGGTACCGCACTGGATCCCGAGGTGGTCACCGAACTCCTCACCCGCCGCAAGGACTCCCCCCTGGACTCGCTCACGCCCCGCGAGCGCGAGGTGCTGGGGCTGATGGCCGAGGGCCATGACAACACGACCATCGCCGACACCCTCGTCGTCACCGAGCGCGCGGTCCACAAGCACATCGGCAACGTGTTCCGCAAGCTCAACCTGCCGCCGAACGACAGCGGCCACCGGCGGGTGCTGGCCGTCCTCGCCTACCTCGCCCACACGCCGCAGGCGTGAGCGGAACGTGGCGAGACGCTGCGGGAGGGGCCGCTCCGGTCGGGCGGCCCCCCTGCTTTCGTCTCAGTGCGTCGTGGCGGGGCCGACCGCCTCGGCACTGCCGCCCGCTGTGGGCCGCGTCGCGAGCGCGTCGCCGCCTGTCTCGCCGGGTCGGGCCACCGGTCAGGACCAGGGCTGGTCGGCCGCCTGGGCCCGGGACGGCTTCGGCCTGCGGTGGCTCGCGACGAGGCCGCCGGCGGCGCCTAGGGCCACCAGCCCCATGAACGCGGCGCCCATGACCCCCTTCACTCCGTCCATCGTGAAATACATGGCGACGGCGGTGGCTCCGTTGAACAGGAACAGGAACCAGAGCGTGCCCCGCCGCGCCAGGAACGCCTTGATCCTCGGCCTCTTCGCGATGCGCGAGCCCGTCAGGAGCGAGACTCCGATGCCGACGTAGGTGGCGATGTCCTTCCGGGTGCCGTCGAGGACGGCACCCGAGGCCGAACTCGCGGCGAGTCCGCCGGCGAAGCACGACCACAGCAGCAGATCGGAGACGAACGCCTTCACACGGGCGAGCGGATGCATGGAACTGTCCTTCGGTAGACGGATGCGAGGGGCCGGTCCGATCGGTGGGTCCGTTGCGACCTCGGCCGATCTCCCCATCCACGATTCCGGTCTCCGCTCTCCGGCACGAGGAAGCCCACTCCCGGGTCCGTGGTGCAGCGGGCTACACCACGAGCCGACGCCGGGGAGCTGGCGGCACCGACGGTTGCGGACCGCATCCCGGGTAGGTCGCGGCCGGTCATCAGGTCGGCCGAGGGGGCGCCGGAGACCGCACACCGGCGACGGGCGCAACCGCCCCACCTCGGGAAGACCCTGCCGGGTTAGGTCAACTCCCCCGAGAAAGTCAAGTGTTGACATGCCCTCAGCACGTGACTGATGATCACAACTACGTCACGGAGCCCCCTCAGAAACTCCGCGCAGCTGACGCCTCAGCGTGCGCAGCTGCACCACGCGTATCCCCGTCGGTCCCCCTCACTCGCCGATACCCACGCATCCCCCTTCCTCCCCCCTCCCCCCCTTCCCGCACTTCGCGCGATGCCGTCATTCGCCGCGCCTCTGTTCCGTCCCCGGTCCCGTCCCCCGACAGGAAGGCCAGACCTTGCCGGTGCAGAACACTCCCCGCCCCGTCCACGAGGAACCCGCCCACCGGGTCCGGCCTGCGTCCTTCGCCCAGCAGCGGCTGTGGTTCCTGGCCCAGCTCCCGGGCGGAAGCACCGCCTACAACGAGACCCTCGCCTTCCTTCTCACCGGCCCGCTCGACCGCGGCGTCCTGACCGCCGCCCTCGACACCCTGACCGACCGGCACGAGACCCTGCGGACGCGGCTGGTGGCGGAGGGGGGCGGAGTGTGCCAGCACATCGACCCGCCGGGCTCTGGCGCCACCCTGGATGTCGAGGACCTCAGCTCCGCGGCCGACCCCGAAGGGCGGGTGGCCGTGTGTCAGCGGGAAGAGGCGGCCAGGGAGTTCGACCTGGCGGCCGGTCCGCTCTGGTGCGGTCGGCTGCTCGTCCTCGGCGCGGCACGTCACGTGCTGTTGCTGACGTTCCATCACAGTATCTACGACGGAGCGTCGATGAACGTGATGATGAAGGAAGTCGGGCTCGTCTACGAGGCGTTGGCGGCGGGGGTGCCGGACGGGCTGCCGGAGTTGCGGCTCCAGTACGCCGACTACGCGGACGCCCAGCGGGAGTCCGTGCTCGGCGGCGCCCTCGCGGCCCAGGAGTCCTACTGGAGGGACGTGCTGGCCGACGCCCCGCCCGTGCTCGAACTGCCGCTGCCGGGACCGCGGCCCGCCGAACAGTGCTACACCGGCGGCCGCGTCGGGTTCGAGCTGGACGCGGACGTCACCGCCGCCCTGCGGAGCCTGGCCCGGGAACACGGGGCCACCTTGTTCGTGGCGGTGCTGACGGGCTGGGCCGTCCTGCTGTCCCGGCTGTCCGGGCAGCAGGACATCGTTGTCGGCAGCCCGGTCGCGGGCCGTCGCGGCCCGGGGACCGCCGGGCTCATCGGTTTCCTCGTCAACTCGCTCCCGCTGCGCGTCGACCTGTCCGGTTCCCCGACCGCGGCCCAGGCCCTGGCCCGGACCCGGGCGGTGGTCCGCGACGCCCTGGCCCATCAGGACCTGCCGTTCGAGCGGATCGTCGAGGTGGTGAACCCGCCCCGCAGCGCGGCCCACACCCCGTTGTTCCAGACCATGCTGGCCTGGGTCCCGGACCGGCACGACCTGCTGAAGCTGCCCGGGATCGAGACCGCGCCGCTGCCGATCGCCCACGCCCCCGCCAAGTTCGACCTCGCCCTGTCGGCGGCCGAGTCACAGGGCCGGGTCACCGGGCACCTCGACCACGCGACCGCGCTGCTGGACACCGCCACCGCCGAACGCTGGGCCGGACACCTCAGGCATCTGCTCACCGACATGGCCCGGCACCCGCACCGCACCGTCGACACCCTGGAGCTGATGGACCCGCACGAGCGCCTGACGCTGATCGGCGCCGGCGACGCCTTGAAGGAGCCGGACGAGACCCGTGCCCCGGCCGACGCGACCGCCACCGCCCTGCGCACGGCCTCCGGTCTCACCCGCCTCTTCGAGGCCTGGGCCCGCGCGCACCCGGCCGCCACCGCCGTCACCGACCGCGAGCACGCCCTGGACTACGGAACGCTCGACCGTCGTGCCAACCGGCTCGCGCACGCCCTGGTCGCCCGTGCCGTCCGCCCGGGCGACGTCGTCGGACTGCATGCCCGCCGCACCTGTGACCTGGCGGTCGGCATCCTCGGCATCCTCAAGGCGGGCGCCGCCTATCTGCCGCTCGACCCGGGGCAGCCCACGGAACGCCTCGCCGCGATGGTCGAGGACGCCGTGTGCCCCGTGGTCCTCAGCGACCGCAGCGGGGCGGACCGGCCGCGGGGCTGGCTCGGCCTCGGCGCGGTCGAGGCCGAGGGGAGGGCCGACGAGCGGCCGCCGGCCGGGATCCCCCGGACCCCGGACCAGCTCGCCTACGTGATCTTCACCTCCGGGTCCACGGGGCGGCCCAAGGGCGTCGCCGTCGAGCACCGCAGCGTCCTCAACCTCTTCTCGGTCTGGCACGACCGGATGGGCACCGCCCCCGGCGAGGCGGGCTCGGCCTGGTCCAGCATCGGCTTCGACGCCTCGGTCCACGAACTCCTGCTGCCCCTCACCACAGGCGGTGTGCTGCACCTCGTCCCCGAGGAACTGCGCGGCGACCCGCAGGAGTTCTTCGCCTGGCTGCGTGAGCACGAGATCGTGCAGGCGTTCCTGCCACCCGCCTACGTCAAGTGGGTCGACGAGGACCCGGACGGACGGCTGCGCGGCCTGCGCCTGCGCAAGCTGCTGACCGGGGTCGAGCCGCTGACCGAGGCCGCGCTGCACCGCATGACCGAGCGACTGCCCGGCCTGCGGGTCTGCTTCGGCTACGGCCCCACCGAGGCGACCCTCTACAGCACGGCCCACTACGACCCCCGCCCGCTGGACCGCCCGTGTCCCATCGGCGGCCCGCTGCCCGGCACCCGCTGCTACGTGCTGGACGCCCGGATGCAGCCGGTCCCGCCCGGCGTCGTCGGGGAGATCCATCTCGGCGGGGCGGGCCTGGCCCGTGGCTATCTGGGCCGCCCCGACCTCACCGACGAACGCTTCCTGCCGGATCCGTTCGTGCCCGGGGCCCGCGTCTACCGCACCGGCGACCTCGCCCGCTGGGGCGACGACGGCCTGCTGCACTACGCGGGGCGCGCCGACGACCAGGTGAAGCTGCGCGGCTTCCGTATCGAACCGGGCGAGATAACGGCGGCGTTGACGCGGCTGCCCGGCGTCCGCGAGGCCGTCGTCCTCGCCGACCAGGACCCGGCGGGCCGACCCCGGCTGGTGGCCGCCGTCGGCCGGGGTGGCGCCCCGGCCCGCACCGGCGCCGACTGGCGCACGGCACTCGCCCGCAGCCTGCCGGACTACATGGTCCCCGCCGTCGTCCTCGACCTGGAGACCCTGCCGCTGGGCCGCAGCGGCAAACTCGACCGCGCCGCCCTGCTGCACCTCGTCCACGAGCACACGTCCGACCAGGTCAACACCGCGAGCCCGCGGGACCACGTCGAACACGCCCTGTACCGCATCTGGCAACGCATTCTGCTCCACCCCTCGATCGGCGTCGGCGACAACTTCTTCGACGTCGGCGGCACGTCGCTGTCCGCCATCAGGATGGCCCACGAGGTCACCGAGACCTTCGGCCGCCGGCTGCCGGTCGCCGAGGTCATGGTGCGGCCGACGATCGAGTCGCTGGCCGCGCTGCTGCGCGAGGACGGCGCGCACCGCGCTCCGGGCAGCCTGATCGAGTTCCGCCGGGGCACCGGCCCCCGGGTGGTCTGCGTCCACCCGGCCGGCGGCACCGCGTTCTGCTACCTGCCCCTGGCCGCCCACCTGCCCGGACACGCCGGCCTGTACGGCATCCAGTCCCCCGGTGTGAACCCGGGAGAGGACGTGCTGCCCAGCGTGGAGGCCATGGCCGAGGCGTATCTGCGCCTCCTCGAACCCCTCGGTGCGGGTCCGCTCGTCCTGACCGGGCTCTCCTACGGCGGACTCGTCGCCCACGAGATGGGCCGCCTGCTCGGCGCCGCCGGACGGAGCGACGTGAGCGTGGTCCTCCTCGACACGCAGGCGACCGACGACGCCGAGGCCCGTGCGGCGATCACCGCCGTCGACGCGGCCGAGTTCCGCGACAAACTGGTGCGCTTCAACGGGATGTACCCCGGCATCGACGACGCCCAGGTGGACCGCTACTTCCGGATCTACAACCACAACCGGCTCACCGCCAGGGCGCACGTCCCGGCCGCCTCACCGGCCCGGCTGGTCCTGGCCGAAGCCGTGCCGGACGGCGCCGACACCGCCTTCCACGCCGAGGTCCGCGCCTTCTGGCGGCGGCGCGCGCAGGGCGAGTTCCGGGTCGAGACGATGGCCTGCGACCACTGGGAGATCCTGGAGGGCGCCGAGACTGCCCGGGTCGCCGCGCTGCTCGCCGCCGAACTCGCCCATCACGAAGGGCAGTCGCCCACCGCGGTGCGCTCCGCACCCGTACCGGCGGGAGAAGCCCGATGACCGACCGCACCGCACCCTGCGGACCGACCGGGACCGCACTCGCCGAAGCCGTGATCGCGCAGGCGCACCGCACGCCTTCCGCCGTCGCCGTCGAGGACGGCGACCGCCGGCTCGACTACGCGGAACTCGACCTGCTCAGCGGCCGGGTCGCCGCGAGGCTGCGCGAACGGGGTGTGGGCGCCGGGCAGTCCGTCGCCGTCCGCCTGCCCCGCTCCTGGCAGCTGGTGTGCGTCATGCTCGGCATCCGCCGCGCCGGGGCCACCGTCGTCCCCCTCGACCGGCTCAGCCCGCCCGACCGGCAGCGCCACATCCTCGACGACTCCGGCGCCGTCGCGGTCGTCCACGACGGCACGACCGAGCACGCCGACGGGATCGACGCCGGCCTGCTCCTCGGCCCGACCGCACCCCCCGCCACCACGGCGCCACCCGCACCCGCACCCGCACCCGCACCCGCACCCGCCGGGGACGGCAGCACGGGCTTCGTCTTCTACACCTCCGGCAGCACCGGCCGCCCCAAGGGCGTCGAGGTCACCGACGCGGGTGTGCTGCGGCTGGCCCGGTCCGGCTGGCTCGACCCGCGGCCCGGCGCCCGTTTCGCCTGTCTGTCCAACCCGGCCTTCGACGCGCTCAGTTTCGAGGTCTGGGCCCCGCTGCTCACCGGCGGCGTCTGCGTCGTGCTCGACGACTCCGAGGTGCACAGCCCGCACCGGCTCGCGGCCGTACTGCGCGAACGCCGCGTCGACACGCTGTTCATCACGGTCGCGCTCTTCAACACGGTCGTCGACCAGGTCCCCGGCTGCTTCGCCGACGCGGACCAGGTCCTGGTGGGCGGCGAACGGCTCGACCCGCGGGCGATACGCACCTGGTACGACGCCAATCCGCACTCCCCGACCGTCCTGCACAACGTGTACGGGCCGACGGAGGCCACGACGTTCGCCCTGTGCCACCCGATCCCCCGTGACTTCGAGGGCGACTCGATCCCCATCGGTACCGCGCTCCCGGGGACAGCGTTGCTGCTGCACACCACGGACGGACGCGCCGCGGAGGACGGCGAAGTCGCCGAACTCCTCCTCAGCGGACCGGCGTTGGCGCGGGGCTACCGCAACCTGCCGGAACTGACCGAGCGTTGTTTCGTCCGGCTGGAGGACGAGGACGGTACCCCGCGCCGCTGGTACCGGACCGGTGACCTGGTACGGCGGGACGCCGACGGGCGTGTGGTCTACGTCGGACGCGCCGACCGGCAGGTCAAGGTGCGCGGCTTCCGCATCGAGCCGGGCGAGGTGGAACAGCGGATCCTGGCCCTGCCCGCCGTGCGCCGCGCCCACGTCTGCACCCGGCGCGACACGGCCGACCGGCACGAACTGCTGGCCTTCCTCGTCCTCGGCGACGACCTCGCCTTCACGGACTACGAACGTCACCTCACCGCCGCCCTGCCGCCGTACATGCGCCCGCACCACACCCACCTCGTCACGGAACTCCCGCTGACCGCCAACGGCAAGGTCGACCAGGCCGCGCTGCTGCGCGACGCGGCCGCGCCGTGGCGTGGCACCCGTGCGGACAGGGTCGCCGTCAGCGCGGAGCAGCGTCCCGTCCTGGAGATCGCCGAGGAGATCCTCGCCGTCGGCGGCCTGCGTCCCGACGACCGCTGGATCCCGAGCGGGGGCGACTCCCTCAAGGCGCTGCGCTTCCGCTTCGAGATCCTGGAGCGGTACGGCGTCGACATCCCCCAGAGCCAGGTGCTGCGGGCCGACTTCGCCGCCCTCGCGGACGCCGTGCGCACCGCTGAGGCGGACTCGCGTCCGCCGGTGCCGCCCGCCCCGGACGCCACGGCCGCGCCCGCCACCAGCGAGCAGGAACGCCTCTGGTTCCTGCACCGGCGCGACCCCGACGACCGTTCCTACGACGTGCCGCTCGCCTTCCGGGTCCAGGGCCCCGTCGACCCGCGGGCGCTGCGCGGTGCGCTGCGCTCGCTGGTGGAGCGGCACCCTGCCCTGCGTACCCGGCTGGTCCCCGCCCCGGACGGCCTGCTGCAGCGGACCGAGGCGCCGTACGACCCCTGGCAGCCGCTGGACACCCGTACGGGGGAGCCCTGGCAGGAGACCGCCGACCGCTTCTTCGCCCACCGCTTCGACCTGACCGAGCCCCACATGCTGCGGGCCGCCTGGGCGGAGGGGGCCGATGGCGGCCTGCTGCTCCTGCATCTGCACCACGCGGCCGTGGACGGCTGGTCGCTCAACCTCCTCTTCCGCGACCTCACCGACACCTACGCGGGCGACACGGCGCGTCCGGCCCCGGCCGTGGGACCTCTCCACCTCGCCCGCTGGCAGCGCGACTGGCGCGCGACGCCCACGTACGAACGCCACCGCACCCGCCTGCGCGACCACTACGCCGACGCATCGCAACCGTCACCCGCCCTGCCCGCGCCCCGGCCCGGGTCCTCGGCCCGGCCGCGGGCCGGGCTGCTGCGTACCTCCCTCGACCTGGTCCGCCGTACCGCTCTGGACCGGCGCGCCGGGGAACTGGGCCTGACCAGGTTCCAGTTGCTGGTGTCGGCGTTCGCCGCGTGCCTGTACGGCGTGACCGGGCAGGCCCGGCCGCTGGTCGCCGCTCCGGTGGCGAACCGGCCGCGCCCCGAGTTCGCCGACAGCGTCGGCATGTTCGCGAACACCGTGCTCCTCGACCTCGCCGTACGGCCCGACGACTCCCTGCACACCCATCTCACCTCGCATGCCGAGACCGTGCGCCGGGTTCTGGAAGGGCAGGAAGTCCTCCTCGCCGACGTGCTCACCGACCCGGCGTTGCGCGACCGCGCCCCGCTCTTCGACTACCTGTTCGTCCTGGAGAACACGGAGTTCTCCGCACTGCGTCTGACGGACTGCGCGGTCGAGCCCCTGTGGCCCGAGCCCGCGGGGGCCAAGTGCGCGCTCACCCTCTCGGTGGTGGAGGACGAGTCGGGGTTCGGCTGTCTCTGGGAGTACCGCGACGACTTCGGCGCCGAACGGGCCGAGGCGGCGGCCCGGGTGTTCCGGCGAGCCCTGGACCAGCTGACCGGCGACGGCGCCGGCACCCTGCGCGAACTCGTCGCCCCCCACCGCACGGCGGCCACGGCCCACGGCACTCCCGTGGCGGCGGACTTCACGACGGTCGCCGAGGGCTTCGCCCGCCAGGTGGCCCGCACGCCGGACGCGCCCGCCGTCACCCTCGGCCACACCACCCTGACGTACGCCGAACTCGACGCCCAGGCCAACGAGTTGGCGTCGCTCCTGAGCGTGCCCGACGATCCCGCCGCCCCGGCGTCCGTGGCCCTCTACCTCCAGCCGTCCGTCGAGCACGTCGTCGCCCTCCTCGCCGCGGCCCGCCGTAACCTGACGGTCGTCCCCCTCGACCCCGCCTACCCGCCGGCCCTGCTGCGTCATGTGCTGGACCACGCGGCCCCGCTGTGCGTGCTGACCGGGGCCCAGGACCTCGACGTCCTGGCCGCGATCGCCCCGCCGTCCCTGCCCCGGCACGTCGTCACCCTCACCCGCACGCCCACCGCGCCGCCCGTGCCCTGCGGGCACCGCGGACTCCGGCCGCTCTACACCCTGTTCACGTCCGGCTCCACCGGCACCCCCAAGGGCGTCCGGGTCCCCGACCGGACCCTGTGCAATCTGCTCACCTGGCAGCGGACCGCCGGAGGGCTCGAACGGCCCGCCGTCACCCAGCAGTTCTCCATGCTCTCCTTCGACGTCTCCTTCCAGGAGATCCTGACCACCCTCTGCTCGGGCGGCGAACTGCGCCTGGTGAGACCGGCGTGGCGGCAGGACATGCCCACGCTGCTCCGGCAGTTGGAGACGGGCGGGGCGGAGCGGATCTTCCTGCCGTACGTGGCGTTGCAGCTGCTGGCCGAGCACGGCGTGCGCGCGGGGGTGTTCCCGTCCCGGCTGCGTGAAGTCGTCACCGCCGGCGAGCAGTTGGTGTGCACGGACGCGATCCGGCGCTGGTTCGCGGGGCTGCCGGACGGCGCCCGCCTCTTCAACCACTACGGCCCGACCGAGACCCATGTGGTCAGCGCCCTGTGCCTGGAAGGCGACCCGGCCTCCTGGCCGGCTCGCCCCGCGATCGGCCACCCGGTGGCGGGGGCCGTGCTGCGGGTGGCCGACGAGGGCGGTCTGCCCGTGCCGCCGGGGGTGACGGGCGACCTCCTCATCGGCGGTCCCATGGCGGGCCGGTGCTACCTGGGCGACGCCGCCGCGCACCGGGACCGGTTCGTCGACGACCCCGAACTGGGCACCTTCTACCGCACCGGCGACCGCGCCCGCTTCGACGAGAGCGGCCTGCTGCACTACGCCGGGCGCGACGACGGCCAGGTCAAACTCGGCGGCCACCGCCTCGAGCTGGGCCAGGTCGAGGCCGCGCTCCTCGGGTGTCCCGGGGTGGTCAACGCGGTCGCGGGGGTGCTGGACGGCCGGCTGGTCGCCGCCCTCCAGTGCCGGGGCGAGGATCCCGACCCGGCGGACCTGACCCGGCGGCTGGCGCGACAGCTGCCCTCCTACGTCCGGGTCACCGCCTTCCGCCGGGTGACGGACCTGCCGCGCACGCCGAGCGGCAAACTGGACCGCCGGGCGGCGCTCACCGCGCCGGGCCGCGAGCTGCGGCCGGGCGATCGCGTGGGCACCGGGCCGGCGCCGGACGACCGCTCTGACGCCGGGCCGTCGCCGCTCGAACGGCGGCTGGCCGAGCTGTTCCGGGCGGCGACCGGCAGGACCGTGGACGTGGACGAGCGGTTCTTCGACGCCGGGGCCACCAGTCTGGACCTGATGCGCTTCCAGCTCAGGTGCGCCGGTGAGGGGGATCTCCCGTTCTCCGTACCGGACCTGTTCGAGCACGTCACCCTGCGCGCCCTGGCCCGGCTTTTGACGGACGACGGCACCGCCGGCGACACACCGGCCCGGCAGCCGGACGCGGCCGGCGGCGCTCGGCCGGCGGACGGGCCCGTCGCCGTCGTCGGCATGGCCGTACGGCTGCCGGGCGCGCCCGACCTGGCCGCGTTCTGGGACCTGGTCGTCACCGGGCGCCGCGGCATCGAGCACTTCGCCGCGGCCGAGGGCAGGGTCGGCGCCCGCAGCCAGCCGGCGGGGCTGCTGGACTTCGACCCGGGCCGGTTCACGATCAGCCCGCACGAGGCCCGGCTGATGGACCCCCAGCAGCGCCACCTGCTGATGAACTGCGCCGAAGCCCTCGCCCACGCCGGAATCGGCGACCCGGCGCGGCTGCGCGTCGGTCTGGTCGCCTCCTGCGGCGAGAACACCTACTTCCAGCGCATGCTCCGAGAAGGGGACCCGGACCTGCTGCCCGACTCCTTCCGGCTCGCCCTGCACCACGAGAAGGACTTCCTCGCCACCAAGGCCGCCTACCATCTCGGGCTCACCGGACCGGCGTTCACCCTCCAGTCCGCCTGCTCCAGTTCGCTCGCGGGGGTGCACATCGCCGCCGGGATGCTGCGGCAGGGCGACGCCGACGTGATGCTGGTCGGCGGGGTCCTCGTCGACACGGAGCTGACGGACGGCTACGTCTACCGGCCGCAGCACATCTTCTCCCCCGACGGGCACTGCCGGCCCTTCAGCGCGGACGCCGAGGGCACCGTGGGGGCGAGCGGCAGCGGTGTGGTCGTCCTCAAGCCGCTGGCGGCGGCCCGCCGGGACGGCGACACCGTGTACGCGGTCGTCACCGGCTCGGGGCTGAACAACGACGGCTCCGGCAAGCTCGGTTACAGCGCCCCGTCGCTGCCCGGGCAGCGGGCCGCGATCCGGGCCGCGCTGGACCGCAGCGGCCGCCGTGGCGGCGACGTCGGGTACGTCGAGGCGCACGGCACCGGTACCCGGCTCGGCGACCCGGTCGAGGCGGCCGCGTTGCGGCAGGCGTACGGGCTGGCGGAGGACGCGCGGGTGGCGCTGTCGTCCGTGAAGAGCCAGATCGGGCACCTGGGCGCGGCGGCGGGCGTCGTCGGCCTGGTGCGGGCGGTGCTCGCCGTGCACCACGGGGTCGTCCCGCCGACGGCGGACTTCGACCGGCTCAACCCGGAGATCGCCGACGGCCCGTTCCGGATCCCGGTCGTCGCCGAGCCCTGGCCCGCCGGTCGGCTCAGAGTGGCCGGGGTGAGCAGCTTCGGCATCGGCGGCACCAACGCCCATGTACTGCTGGAGCAACCGGAGCCGGTGCCGGCCCCGGACCCCGCCGGGCCGCTGCCGTGTCTGGTGCTGTCCGGCGCCTCCGAGGCCGCGGTCCGCGCGGACGGGCACCGTGTGGCCGACTACCTCACGGCCCGTCCCGACGCCTACCCCCGGGTGCTGCGGCACCTCCAGACCGGCCGCCCCGCCCTCGCCCACCGCGCGGCGGCGGTCTGCCCCGACACCGCCTCGGCCGTCGCCTGGCTGCGGGCACTGCCGGCGGTCACCGCGGCCCCGCCCCGGAACGCGCCGGCGGTCGAGGGGCGCGACCCGTACGCCCTCGCCGAGGCCTGGCAGGCGGGCCGCACCGTCGTATGGCCGACGGGCCCGGCACCCGCGCCCTGGGACTTCCCGCCGCCCGCCTTCGACACCGCCGAGTACGACTTTCCGCGCGCGGCCGGGGAACGGTCCGGCGTCTCCCGGCTGCCGGCCGCCCAGTGGCTGCACCAGCCCCTGTGGACCCGCTCGCGGCGCGCCCGCACCGATGCCGCGGTGTCCCGCCGTACCGCCGTGGTGGTGATCGGTCCCGGACAGGACGGCGAGAGCTGGCGGTTCCTGGAACGCCACTACGCCCGGGTGGTGACCGTGCGCGCCGGAGCGGGCCTGACCCGGCTCGGTGCGGACCGCTACGAGGCCGATGTCGCCGACACCGGGCAGCTGACCGCTCTGCTCGACCGCCTGACCGGCGCGGACGAACCGGACGTCGACTGGCTGCACGCCCTTCCGCTCGCCCTCGACGGCAGCCCGACCGCGGCCGCGCTGGAGACGGCCGAGTGGGCCTGCCTCGACACGGTGGCCGCGCTCGCCCTGGCCCTCGCCGGCCGCCCGGAGGCGGGGCGGCCCCGGGTCTGGCTGCTGTCCCAGCGGGCGCAACCGGTCACCGGGACCGTGCACACCCCCGAGGCCGGTCTGCTCGCCGCGGCCCTCGAGGTCCCCCGGCAGGAGCTGGGCGTCACCCTGCGCTGGGCCGATCTGCCCGGCCCGCACCCGGCAGGCTGGGCCGCCCGCCTGCCCGATCTGCTCCTCGACGACACCGTCACCGACCGGGCGACGGCGTTGCGCGACGGGTTCTGGTGGCACCGGGCCACCGTGCCGGTGCCCGCCGGCGAGGCACCCCGGCCCGCCGCGGCGCCGGGCACCCATCTGATCCTCGGCGGCACGGGCGGCATCGGCACCACCCTGGCCGCGAGCCTGCTCCGGCACCCCGGGAACCGTGTCGTCCTGGTGGCCCGCGGTGCCGAAGTGCCCGCCGGGCTGCGGCCGTTCGGCGAGCGCGTCACCCTGGTCACGGCCGACCTGGCGGCGGAGGAACCCACGGCCGTCGCGGACCGGCTGGCCCCGCTGCTCGACGGTCTGGCCGGCATCGTGCACGCCGTCGGCGCCGCGGCGGGCGGCCTCCTGGCCCGGCGCGAACCGGCCGCCGCCCGTGGTGTCACGGCGGCCAAGCTGCGCGGCGCCCTGCTCGTGGAACTGCTCGTCGCCGAGCACGCCCCCGACTACGTCCTGTACTGCTCCTCGATGGCGGCCCGGTTCGGCGGCGTCGGCCAGTTCGACTACGCGGCCGCCAACGCCTGCCTCGACGCCTACGCCCACCACGCCACGCCCGGCGGCGACGCCACCGTACGCACGAGCGTCGGCTGGGACGCCTGGCGGGGCGTCGGCATGGCCCAGCAGCACGCCGCCCGTGCGGACGCCCGGCACCGGGTCCACCTGACCGTGGCGCTCACCCCCGAGGAGGGCACTGCCGTCTTCGAGCGGGCCCGACACCTCCAACTGCCGTATCTCATGGTCAGCACCACGGACCTGACGGCCGCCCGGGACTTCTACGAACCGGCCGCCACCGCCACCACCGCTCCCGCCGCCCCAGCCGCTCCCGCCCCCGCCGGTCCCGTGCCGGGCGACCCCGGTGCGGAGATCACCGGCATCCTCCTCGACCTGCTCGGTGTGGCCACCGTCGACCCGCAGGCCGCCCTGTACGACCTGGGCGCCGACTCGCTGACCCTGCTGGAACTCCTCGACGAGATCAAACGCCGGCACGGCACCGACATCGAGCTGTCCCGGCTCAGCCACCGGGTGAGCCTCGCGGAGATCCTCGGCCACCTCGGCAGCGGTGTCCGCACGCACGGCACGGTGGACGTCGAGGTGTGGCAGCGCGGCCCGGGGCCGGACCTGCTGTGCCTGGTCCATCCGGTGGGCGGGGACATCCAGGCCTACCGGCCCCTGGTCTCCGCCCTGCCCGACGACCTCACCGTCTGCCTGATCGCCGACCCCGGACTGCGCGCCTCCGAACTGCCGGCCGGCCGCCCCATCGAGGAACGTGCCGCGCACTACCTGGCCGCCGTGCGACGGGAGTTCCCGGAGCCCGGCCGCCGGCTGAGGCTCGCCGGCTGGTCGTTCGGGGCCTGGACCGCGCTGTCGATGGCCGCGCTCGCCGAGGCCGAGGAGCGTCCGGTCACCGCCCTGCATCTCCTCGATCCGCCGCCGCCCGGGGCCGGGCAGCGCCTCGCAGGCTACGACGAGGAACAGATCCAGGCGGTCTTCGCCCGCGAGTTGAGCGGAAACGGCCTGGGGCGGCCGGCGGAACGAGCCCACGCCACCGCCGGACCCGATCCGGAGACCGCGGCCCCCCTCGCGGCGCCCGGTCGCCTCTACGCCGAGCGGCTCGCGCGCTGCTGCCGGGCCAACCTCGCGGCCATGGCCGGGCACCGGCTGCCGCGGCTGCGCCGGACGCCCACCGCGGTATGGCTGGCGGCACGCCAGGTGGACGAGGCCGAGCTCGCGCCGGAACCGACCGCCCCCGGTGCCTGGGACCCGCATCTGCCCGCGCCGTACCGGCTGCACCACGTCGACGCCGACCACTACCAGATCGTCGCCGAGCCGCACGTCCGGGAGATCGCCGCCGCCCTCGCCGCGACCGCGTCCCCGTCCGCCGCCCGGCGGCAGCCCGCCGGACGGACCTGAGGAGACCACCCGTGCAGCATCCGTACACCCACCTGCCCGCGCGGTCGTTCTGGCGCACCTCGGTCGCCGAGCGCGACCCGGCGGACATCGACGGCCTGTGGACGCCGAAGTTCGCGATCGGCCAGGACGATCCCGTCGTCACCGCCGGCTCGTGCTTCGCCGCGCACATCGGCCGGGCCCTCCTGGCGGAGGGCATGCACTGGTACGACGCCGAACTCCCGCCTCCGGGACTGACGGCCGCCGAACAGGCGGCGCGCGGCTACCGCCGTTTCTCCTTCCGCACCGGCAACGTCTACACGGCCGCCGCGCTGCGCCAGTGGGTCGCCTGGGCACTGGCGGAGGAGGAACCGCCGGAGGAGGTGTGGGAGGAGGACGGTGCCTTCCACGACCCCTACCGGCCCGCGGTGGAACCGGCCGGCCACCGCTCGCCGGACGACGTGCTGCGCGCCCGCGCGGTCACGCTGGACGCGGTCCGCGCCGCCCTCACCAGAGCCGACGTACTGGTGTTCACCCTCGGCCTGACCGAGGCCTGGCACGACGTCCGTACCGGCACCGTCCTGCCGGTGTGCCCCGGCACCGTGCGCGGCACCTACGACCCCGGCCGGCATGTCCTGCACAACCACACGGTGGACCGGGTGCACCGCGACCTGACGGACGTGCTCGCGATGGCGCGCGGCGTCAACTCCCGCCTGCGCACGATCCTCACGGTCTCCCCGGTCCCGCTGACGGCGACCGCCACCGGCCGTCACGCGCTGGTCGCCACCACCCACTCCAAGTCGGTGCTGCGCGCGGCGGCCGGCCAGCTCGCCGACGCGTCGGACGACGTCGACTACTTCCCGTCGTACGAGATCGTCACCGGTTTCCCGTACCGGGCGGCGTTCTACGGACCGAACCTGCGCACGGTCACCCCCGACGGGGTGGGCTTCGTGATGCGGCACTTCTTCCGGGCTCTGCGGCCCGAGGGGGACGCGGCGCCGCCCGCGCCCGAACGGACCGCCCCCGTCGCCGGCCCCGCCGGTGGAGAGGACCACTGGTGTGACGATGCCGTACTCGACTACTACGCACCCCGTTCCCGCCCGGTTCCTCCTGCTCGGTGACTCGCACGCCGGCTGTGTCGGACGGGCCGCGCAGCAGGCCGGTCTGCCCTTCGTGGGCGGCCCGGTCGGCTCGGGGCGGGACTTCCTCGGACCGTTCCTCGACGACGGTGACGGCGACCTGGTCTTCCGGGAGGCGGAGGCGCGGCGGCTGGTCCGGGAGTTCCTGGACGCGCTCGGGGTGCCCGGGTTCGCGGGGCTCGGGGTGCCGCTCGTGTGCACGTTCGGGCTGAGCGCCCACACGGTGGCCACCCGGCAGAACTGGGACATCCACCGCGACCGGCACGGCACCGTGCCCGCAGGGTTCCTGCGCAGCGGCTTCTTCGCCGACCTGGTCCGGGCGAGTGCGCGCGGCGCCCTCGCCTTCTACGACCGTACGGCCGCCCTCGGGCTGCGGGTGCTGGCCCTCATGCCGCCGCAACGCGTCCCCGGTATGTCCGACCCGGACGTCTTCTTCGCCGCCCAGAACGTCATCGGCACCGAACTCACCGCGCGCGGTGTGGAGTTGGTCGACCTGCGCGCCCGCGTCACCGACAGCGCGGGGCACCAGCGGCCGGTCTTCTGCCAGCCGGACGACACGATCCACGGCAACCTCGCCTTCGGCCGCCTGGTGGTCGCCGGGCTTCTCGACGCCGGGCTCTGACTCCGCGCCCCCGCCCCCGCCCCCATCGACGCTTCCGTCCACCCCGTCCCGAGGAGGTCCCTCATGGAGGACTACGCACTGCACGCCGTAGAACGGCTCACCACCCGCCCGGCCGAGCCCTACGACACCCTCTCCGTCGCCCCGATCACCCCGGTGCTGGGCGCCGAGGTCACCGGGCTCGACCTCTCCCGTGAGCTGACGCCGCAACAGGAGAAGGAGCTCAGGCACGCGTTCCACACTCACCACGTGCTGGTCTTCCGGGACCAGGACCTGACCCCCGAGGAGCACAAGCGGTTCGCGGGCCTCTTCGGCGAGCTGCACCCCGTCGCCCTCGCCGCGGAGGGATCGGACCCGCACATCCTGGAGATCAAGGCGGACAAGGACTCCAAGGCCGTCGCCGGCAACGGCTGGCACTCCGACGGCACCGCCGACGCCGAGCCCTCCCTCGGCTCCATGCTGTACATCACCACGATCCCCGAGGGCGGCAGCGGCGGCGACACCCTGTTCGCCAACATGCACCTCGCCTACGAACTGCTCTCCCCCGCCCTGCGCGGCTTCCTCGACGGTCTGACCGCCCTCCACGACGGCGCCAAGCCCTGGACGGACGCCGGGCTGACCCCGCCGCCCGAGTACGAGGTGCCGCGCACCGAGCAGCCGGTCGTCGTCCGCCATCCGGAGACCGGCCGCAGGCTGCTGTTCGTCAACGCCCCCTACACCTCGCACATCACCCAGCTGTCCCGCGCCGAGAGCGACGCCCTCCTCGGAATGCTGTACGCGCACATCGCCCGCACCCCGCTGCTGCACTGCCGGGTCCGCTGGCAGGAGCGCACGCTGGTGTTCTGGGACAACCGCAGTGTGCAGCACCACGCGGTGTGGGACTACTTCCCGCACACCAGGCAGGGCCGCCGCGTGGCGATCGACGGCACGTCTCTGCATGCCTGACCGGCCGGAGGGGAGAGCGCGCATGGCCACGACCACGGCCGCCCCGGCGGCGTTCCTCGCCGCGCTGCGGACCGGGGCCGCCGTGCCGCCCCCGGCCGGCGTACCCGCCTGGCTGTGGCAGCTCGCCACCGCCCTCCACGGGGAGCTGCCGCCGCCGGCCGCGGACGCCTGGGCGACCCGTCTGCACGGCCTGCTCGGCACCGCGAGGGCTCCGGCCGGACTGCGGGCCGTACACGTCTGGCAGGCGGACACCGTGCTGCCGCTGCTCGCGGGCACGGCGGACACGGCGGACACGGCAGAGCCGACGGCCCTGCACCGCGCGGCGGCCGGGGGCACACCGGCCGACCGGAACACCTGGCGATCCGCTCTCGGCCCGCTCCTGCTGCGGCTGCACGACGCCGCCTACGACCGTGCCTCCGCCTACGCCGAGGGCCACAGGGGCGCCCGCGACCACGCCCTGGCCAACGGGTACTCCGCACCGGAGGCCGACGCGTACGGCCACGCCTACGCCCGTCTCAGCACCGAGGCGAACGCCCGCGCCTTCGCCGAGGCCCACGCGCAGGCCCTCGGCACGGCACTCGGCGCGGCGTACGCGGCCGACGACGCCCGAGCCTACGCCGACACCTTCCCCGAAGCGCAGCTGAAGGCCGTCGTGCGCGCCACGGCGACCACGAGCGAGACCTCCCGGCCCCAGCCCCTGCTCCTGGCCGACGGACTCCTCTCGGCCCTCACAGCCGTAAAGGAATCCTTGACACGACCAGGTGTGTAAACACATCCTTTACATGTGGCCGATTCCTCCACGAGCCTCGCCTCGCTGAGCGCCGAACTGGCCGGGCAGGCCTCGGTGCTGGCCGAGGCGCTGGCCAGTCCGCTGACCCCGCCCGCCTATCTCGACCTGGTACGACGCTCCCGGGACCTGGACGGGCTGGCCGAACAGGTGCTCAAGCTGTGCGTCCAGCAGTGCCGGGACGCCGGGCACACCTGGCAGGAGATCGGGGACCTGCTCGGCGTCACCCGCCAGGCCGCCTTCCAGCGGTTCGGCAAGCCCATAGACCCCCGAACGGGAGAACCCATGGACAAGACCGTGCGCATGGCGGACGCCGCCGGACGGGCCCGTGAGATCGTCACCGACGTCCTCGAAGGGCGCCTGGACCGGGCCCGGCAGTCCTTCGACGCCCGGGTCCGGGAGGCGTTCACCGACGAGGTGCGCGGCAGCGGCATGGCCACGGTCGCCGGTCTGGTGGGCGCCTTCGAGGGCTTCGGCGAGGAGGAACCGTTCGTACGGCGCATCGGCGACCACACGGTCGTCGACGTCCCGCTGCGCTACGAGGCCGGCGAGATGAAGGCCCGGGTCGCGTTCGACACCGACGAGAAGGTCGCCGGCCTGTTCATCCTGGCCGCCGACACGGCCTGACCGGAGGCCCTCGTGCTCGCCGGCTCCTCACCTCGTCTCCGGGCACACCGTGGACCGTGCTCGTCCCGCTGATCGCGCTCCTGCCCGCCGTCCTCTCGTCACCTGTCCGAGGTTCGGACGCAGCGCGGACCGCGAAGGCCGCCGGCGCTGTCTGCCGGGGCGGCACCGGGGCCGGCGCTCGGGTCTACGGACCCAGCAGGCGGATCGCGTCGGCGGCCACCACACCGTCGGCGTCGTTGGCCAGTTCGACCGACGTGCCGAGACCGGACCGGAGCCGGAATTCGCCCAGCGAGACCCAGGTACCGCCGCGCGGATCCGTGGTGCCCGCGGCCCGTTGGTCGATCCGTACGGTCGTGGTGCCGTCCGCGTGGACGACGGTGTACGGGGCGTTGCTCGCCCGGTTGGCGGCCGGGGGGTACGACGTCTGGATCTCGTACACCCCGTCCTGGGGTACCGCCGGCTGCCAGCGCACCTTTCGCTCGCCCGAACCGGCGGGCGCCGTACGGTAGTTGCCGGACCAGAAGCCGGGGTCCGCGGTCGCCGTCGGCCAGCTGCCGCTGACGATCGCGAAGCCCAGCCGGTCGTTGTCCACGACCACCTCGGCGCGTAGGTCGGCGGAACCCGGCGCCTCGATCAGGCTGAGCGCGTCGAGGCCGAGCCGGGTGCCGCCGCCCCGGCCGGGTGCCGTCACCGCGCAGCGCAGGGTGTGCCGTCCGGCGCGCAGCCGGGTGGTACCGAGGTGGGCCAGGTCGAATCCCTCGGCCGTCTGCGCCGTCGTGTCGATGGCGTAGGCGGGTAGCCGGGCGTGGTCCATCGTGACGGTGGCCAGGGCGCCGTCCGCCGAGCGGTGGTAGCGCAGGAGCAGCCAGTAGTCGCCGGTGCGCGGCACCCGGAAGGTGAACTCCACGGTGTCGCCGACCTGTTCGGGGGTGAGGACCAGCCGCTCGCCACGGCGCGCGAGCGGGTCCTCGACGGTCTGTACAAAGCCGCCAGTGACCTCGCGGTCCGCTTCGGCCAACGCGACGACGGCCTCCCGGTAGTGGGGGCCGCGGCGCAGGCTGTCGCGGCCACCGGTCAGCCAGTCGAGCGAGAAGCAGCAGACGTCGACCCGGCGCGGAACGCTCGCCATGTCACCGTCGCACCCGTAGAGCAGCACGATCGTGCCGTCGGAGAGCCGGGCCAGATCCGAGTAGAAGGAGCGGTTCTCGTTGATGACCCGCTGGTACCGGTACGAGATGCCCTCGTCGTAGCTGACCGACACCGTCATGTTGCATCTGACGGGCGAGTCGGGGCGGCTGAACAGCACGCGCCCGGGTTGACGGCTGCCGGGGCCGCCGGTGTAGCGCAGCAGGCCGGCGTCCACCGCGTTGAACGAGCCGGTGCCGCCGTCGAGCGCCGGCTGCGACCAGGTCGTGCCGTCGTCCGTGCTGACGGAGACGATGCGCTGGTTCTCGCCGCCCGACGCGAAGCGGCCGTTGACGAACACGGTGCCGTCGGAGCGCTGCACCATCCGCGCCTCGTTGATGGGGTACGCCACCTGTACGGGCACTTCGCCGGTCGCCTGCCAGGTGGTGCCGTGGTCGTCGCTGTAGATCGGCGCGACGCCGTAGTACCGCTGGGCCACCGTGTTGCCGACGATCACCCTGCGGTGCAGGCAGTTGAGCAGCAGACGGCCGGAGCGCAGCTGGAGTCCGTGGCCCGGACCGGGGCCGTGCAGGGCCCAGTTGTAGGGGAAGCCGTCGAACAGGCCTGCCAGGGTCCGTGGTTCGCTCCAGGTCTGGCCGCCGTCCCGGCTGGAGATCACGTAGAGCTCGCCCGAGTCGCCCGAGCAGGAGGCGTTCTGCGGAAGCCGGAGCGAGAGCATGTAGAAGAGGAAGACCTCCCGCGTCTCGCGGTCCACGACCAGTGCCGGGTTGCCCCAGGACTCGCCGTCGACGGAGGCGACCAGGGTGCGGCTCGCCTCCCAGGTCCGGGCGCCGTCGGTGCTGCGGCGCAGCAGCAGGTCACGCGGACCGGCGTCGCACACCTCGTGTCGGCCCTCGGTCACGGCCAGGACGGTGTCGTCGGGCAGCACGGCGAGCGCGTGGACGTGGTAGCTCACGAGCGGTCCCTCGGCGGCGTCCCAGAGGGTCTGCTCCTCGAAGAAGGCGCCGTGCCGGTCCGGTGCGGACGACCGGTCGGCGGCGTGCGCCGTGGATCCGAGGACCATGGGCCCCCACGCGGCGGTCGCCGTGGCACCGACGACGCCCCGGGCGAAGGATCTGCGGTTCATGGCGGTGCGGTTCGGTCTGTCTTCGGACATGGGGCCACCCCTTTCGGGCGGAACGGTGGAGGTACAGACAGGAGAGGGCACCGGTGCGGACTCGGGTTCAGGCGCGTACGAGATGCGCGTCGAGGGGGGCGAGCAGGTCGAGCAGCGCCTTGCGCTCTCCCTCGGAGCACGGGGTGAAGGGCGCCGCGGCATACGGCGGGCACAGCCCGCGCTCGGCCAGGACGGCCTTCACCGCCGGGACCCCGGGACGTACGGTGTGCAACGCCACTACCGCGTCCAGCAGTTGCTGCGCGCGCCGGGCGTCCTCGTCCCGGCCCTCGCGGTGGGCCCGGAACAGCTCGACGGTCACCGCGGGCGCCAGGTTGGCCACGCCGAGGACGACACCGTCGGCGCCGAGCCGCAGCGCGTCGAGTGCCTGCCGCTCCGCGCCCTGGCTGACCCCGAAGTCGTCGCGCCGCCGGGCCGCCGCGAGGGCGTGGCCGAACAGGGCCGGGTCGCCCGAGCTGTCCTTGATGCCCACCAGGTGTGCGAGGCCGGTCAGTTCGTCGAGCAGGGCGGGGGTCAGCGGGTTGCCGTAGCGGGGCGCGTGGTAGGCGACGACGGGAACACCGAGGCCGGCGAAGGCCGAGTAGTGGGAGACGATCTCGTCGTGCCGGTGGTGGAAGTAGATCGGCGGGCTGAGCACCAGCGCGTCCGGCGCGGCGGGCCGGACGGCCTCCGCCCGTGCCAGCGCCTCGGCGGTGCCGGGGGCCGTGACGTTCATCAGCACCGGTCCATCGTCGGTAAGCCGACGCCAGCGCTCGGCCACCCCGGCGGCGAACTCGGCCAGTTCCGCCGTGGGCAGCAGCGGCCCCTCGCCGTTGCTGCCGAAGAGCATGAGGCCGCGGGCGCCGGCGGCCGCGAGCGCGCGGAGCAGGGTGTCGGCGGCCGGAGCCGAGGGGCGTCCGGGGCGGTCCATCGGAGTGACCAGCGGCACGACGACACCACTCAGGAGCGCGCGACCGTCGATCCGCTCCCTCTCTTCGCGGGCCAAGTGCTCGACCCTCAGGTGCGGTTGCTCCGCCGCGGCGCCGTCGTGGCCGGTCGCGCCCCGCGGCTGAGCCGCATATCGATGCGGCCCCGCGCCCCCTCGGGGCGCGTCGACGTCCTGACCGCCCATCAGTACCCCTTGACCTCCGGCCAGGCCAGTTCCACCCCGGCGCGTGTGAGTTCGTCCTGGAACCGGCGCAGCTCCTCGCCGTCCTCGTACACCTGCTCGACGTCCAGGCGGTGGTCGAGGCAGTAGGCCGCCAGTGACCCGGCCGCCTCGCCGATGTTCCACTCGACCGGGTGCAGCCGGTAGCAGCCGTTGGTGATGTGCGTGGTGCCGATGTTCTTGCACACCGGCAGCAGGTTCCGCACCCGCACCGGGAGCAGCGCGCCCAGCGGGATCTGGAAAGGGCTGCCGGCCACGTCGATGTAGGTGTCGCCGCCGGTGGACGGGTGCAGGTCGATCCGGTACATCCCGATGCCGACCGAGTCCGGATATCGCACCGCGCCGTGCTCGCCGCGCACGGCGAGGGACAGGTCCTGTTCGACGATCCGGCGCCGGGCGACGATCCGGCGTGACTCGCGGATGTACGGCGCCTTGGCCAGCCCGTCGGCCGTGCCCAGCACGTCGCCGCGCAGCCGCAGACCCGGCCAGCCGGTGCCGCCGTCCGGCCGGGGGGCCTCGGTCTGCAGCCAGTAGAGCATGCTCAGGCTCAGCTCGCGGGCCCCGGCCAGGTGCCGGTCCCGCTCCTTGTCGTCCACCCCGATCAGCGGTCCGGGCAGGTAGTCGATCATGGGCCAGTTGACGATGGTCACGTCGCTCGCGGCGAACCCCGGCCGGTACAGCTTCCGGGAGAACACCCGGCGGAACTCCCACAGGTCCTTGTCACCGGCGTCCTTGCTCTGGTCGGCGACGACCGGCCCCGAGTCGGCGTTCGGGGTGAAGCCGCGCGGTACGGTCTGCAGCGTCCTCGGGTCGGGCGCGCTCAGGCTCAGCAGGCGGTTCGGCCAGTGCGGGGGGTGGTAGGCGGCCCAGCGGCCGTAGCCGGCCGGGCGGTCGATGGTGTGGTCTTCCCCCGCCACGTGGTCGACGGCGAACACCCATGAGAACGCCTGCATGTTGGCCGGCTGGGCCGTCTCGGGTGCGCTCGGCTCCCCCGTGTCCCGCCGCGACTCGAAGCCCGTCACATGCTCGGTGCCGGTCAGCGGCAGCAGGTCGCCGAGTTCCGTGGCGTCCAGGACGTACGGCGCCGCGACCTCGACCCGGGTGCCTTCCGGCCCTTCGACGACCACGGACCTCACCAGGTCGCCGTCCACGCAGGCCGCGACCGGTCGGTGCCGGTACAGGATCCGCAGCCGGCCCGCGGCCACGTACGGCGCGACCATGGCCGCCAGGACGGCGGCGCCGACCCGGGGTTCGTGGCACAGCGGGCTCACCCGGCCCTCGCCCGGGTTGAGATACCGGCGCCGCCTGGCCTCCTCGGTGAGCGGATACCAGGTCCGGTAGTGCTCGCGGACCGCCTCGCGCAGCGCGCGGTAGGTGCGGGTGGCGCCGAACTGCTCGATCCAGGCGTGCTCGTCGGGCGGTACGCCCTGGCTGGTGAGCTGACCGCCGATCCAGTCGGTCTCCTCGGTGAGCAGCACCGACCGCCCCCGGTCCAGTGCGGCCAGCGCCGCGGCCACCCCGCCGAGGCCCCCGCCGACGACGAGGATGTCCGTGGCCGCCGACGTCGGCGCGCTCATACACCGCTCCCTTCCTGTACGTCACCCGCACCGTCCGGACCGAAGGTGAAGCTCCGAGGAGCGCCCCGTACGTCCACCGGCACGGGCGGGCCGCCCTCCGGCGGGGTGACGAGCAGGTCGCCGGCACCCTCGGCGGTGCCGCTGACGTGGTCACGGGTCCGCCGGTAGCTCCCTACGACGACGCCGGGCGCCATGTCCAGCAGGACCCGTCCTTCGAGGCGGACGGTGAGCCGGTCGGCCGCCCGGACGTCGAGGCGACCCTCGCCCAGCGGCAGGTTGCACAGTTCGGCCGGCTCGCCCGGGTGGGCGAACCGCCAGCCGTCCGGGCGCGCGTCGGCCAGCTCACCGAAGGCGAGGTAGGCCAGCAGTCCGCCCCAGGCCATCAACCCGTCCGACCGTTTCCGAAGGTTCGTCAGGTTCTCGCCGTCGACGGCAGGATAGTTCTCCCGGACGTGGCCGTGCTCGTGCCACTCGTGGAGAAACAGCCGCAGCAGGTTCCCCACCACCGGCCGGCTCAGCTCGGTCAGCCCGTACCGCCGCAGCCCGCGTACGGCGAGATAGGCCATCGGTGCCCAGATCCGGCCGCGCCAGTAAGTCGCCGCGAAACCCGGGTCGTTGCGGGCCACACTGGGCAAGGGCCGTACACCGCCCAGCACTTCGGGCCTCAGCAGATCGGCGGCCACCGCCGCCGCACGGCCGGCGTCCGGCAGCCCGCCCAGCAGCGCGTACAGCATCGTCGGCGAGACGTGCGGATCGTGGGTGCCCGCCGACGTGAGGTTGCGGTAGCCACCGCGCTCGTCGTCCCACAGCAGCCGGTCGGCGGCCGCCCCGGCCGCGGCGGCCTCGGCGTGCAGACGGTCGGCCGTCGCGCGCTCCCCGAGGAGGCCGGCGATCTCCGCCAGCGCCTCGGCGTCGGCGATGTGCAGCGCGTTCAGGCCGACGTCGGCGAGGTCCATGGTGTGGGTCGCCGGGTCGTACCGGGTCTCGTCGTACATCGGCGAGTCGTCCAGGCCCGACTCGCGTCTGGCCCGGTCCAGGGTCGCCGACGCGGAGTCGCCGGTGACCGGGTCGGAGCCCCAGGCGAGCAGCCCGTGCGGTCCGCGGCGGGCCCGGGGCCACCAGTCGTGCCAGGCCAGCAGCGTGGGGAAGGTGGTGGCGAGCAGCGCCGTGTCGCGGGTCCCGGGCCCGAGACCGCCCGCCAGGTAGGCCTGGTACACCGTCAGGGCGCCGACCGGCGGCTGCGAACGGTCGTCGGTGCGGCCTCTGTCGTCCGAGACCCGGTTCGGGATCATGCCGGTCTCGTCGGCGTACGGCAGGATCTGCTCGAAGATGCCGCGCGCGTAGTCGCGGTCGACGGCCGAGGCGACGAGACCGGTGAAGAAGGTGTCCCAGGCGTGCAGGGCCCAGGTGCCGTAGAAGCCCTTGCGTTCGGCGCAGACGAAGTCCCGTGAGGTGGGGGTCAGGACGCGGCCGATGTCCGGGGCGTAGACGGTGTTCCAGGTGACGGCCCGGGTCAGGGCGTCGGCGGCGTCGCCCAGCCAGCCGGTGGAACGAAGCGAGGTGCGCTCCGCTGTGCGGGCCGCGCCGTGCCGTCTTTCGGCTGCCGCTCCGTGGTGGCTGGTCGCGCCCCGCGGCGGAGCCGCAGATCGATACGGCCCCGCGCCCCGTCGGGGCGCGAACCGTACTTCTACGGCGCCGTCAAACGCCAGTACCAGCGCGTCCTGCGCGCCCTCGATGCTGCGGGCCGGTGCCGACGTGGTGACCGTCCAGCGGATGCCGCCCGCGCGGACGGTGGCGGACAGGTCCGTCTGCTGTTCGATGCCGTCCAGGTCCTCCACCGACAGCACGATCACCCCCGTGCTCTCGGCCAGAGCATCCAGCACGTCCCCGGGGCCGCCCGCGAACTCCAGCCGCAGCCGGTGGCCCGCCGCCCGTACCGTCACCTCGGCGTAGCTGCCGTCCACGGTGTGCGGGCCCAGCCGGTCGAGGCCGTCGCGCCAGGTGAGGCCGTCGAGCACCGGGCCTTCGGGGCCGAGGACGCCGAACCGTACCCGCGGCCCGTCCGGCAGCCGGTTCATGCCGGTGTGCGTGCGGACGTCCCAGGTGTTCCAGCCGGTCGGCACCGGAGTCACGGCACCCCGCCCCTCGCTCATACGACCGCCTCGCCGTCGGCGCTACCGTCCCCCGGCACCGAGTCGTCCAGGTCCAGGGCCGCGTCCAGCAGCGCCCGCGTGTACGCGTGACGCGGTGCGGTCAGCACCTCGCCGGTCCGGCCCTCCTCCACGATCACGCCCCGGCGCATCACCGCCACCCGGTCGGCGATCTGGTGCACCACTCCCAGGTCGTGCGAGATGAACAGCATCGCGAGCCGGTGCCGGCCGCGCAGGTCGACCAGCAGCCGCAGGATCTGGGCCTGCACCGAGACGTCGAGCGCGGACACCGCCTCGTCGCACACCAGCAGCCGGGGCCGTACCGCCAGCGCTCTGGCGATGCTGACCCGCTGGCACTGACCGCCCGACAGGTCCCCCGCGCGCCGCGCCGCCACCTCGGCGTCGAGCCCCATGTCGGCGAGGAGCCGGTGCAGGGCCTCGGTGCGGTCGCCCTCGGGTGCGGTGACCGGGTGGGTGTTCCAGACCTCGGCGATGACCGAGGCGACCGTCATGCGCGGGTTCAGCGAGGACCGCGGGTCCTGGAACACCATCTGCACCGCACGCTGCAGTTCGGGCGGCCGACGGCCCGCGCGGCCGAGCGGCCGTCCCTCGAAGGCGACGGTCCCGGCGCCGGGCCGCAGCAGTCCGGCCACGCACCGGGCCACGGTCGTCTTCCCGGAGCCCGATTCGCCGACCAGCCCGAGCGTCTCCTCGGGTGCCACCGACAGGCTCACCCCGTCCAGGGCGACCTGACCGCTCCGCCGCCCTCCGTAGCTGACGCGCAGGTCACGCACGTCGAGGAGGGCGCGCTCGCTCGTGCTCACGGCCGCGGCACCTCCTCGGCGAAGTGGCAGGCGCTCCAGCGGCCCGGCGCCACCTCGCGTACCTGTGGCTGCTCGGCACGGCACCGGGCGCGGGCCAGGGGGCAGCGCGGATGGAAGGCGCAGCCGGCCGGCCGGTTCGCCGGTGTCGCCGGGGCCCCGGGCAGCGGATCGGCCAGTGCGCTACGGGTCCGGACCGCGGGCACGCTGCGCACCAGGGCGGCGGTGTAGGGATGGGCGGGCCGCCGCAGGACGTCACGAGCGGGCCCGCGTTCGCAGACCCGTCCGGCGTACATCACCACGACCTGTTCGCCGACCTGCGACACGACCCGCAGGTCGTGGCTGACCAGCAGCATCGCCAGGCCGTCCGCCGCCTGGATGCCGGCCAGCAGCCGCAGGATCCGGGACTGCACGGTGACGTCGAGGGCCGTCGTGGGCTCGTCGGCGAGCAGCAGCGCCGGGTTTCCGGCCAACGCCATCGCGATCACCGCGCGTTGACGCAGACCGCCGGAGAGTTCGTGCGGGTAGGCACGCATCCGCCGTTCCGGCTCCGGCACGCCGACCCGGTCGAGGAGTTCGACGACCCGGCGGTTCACCTCGGCACGCGGCAGCCGGTCGCGGCGCGGTATCTCGCCGACCTGGCGGCCGATCCGCTGGGTCGGGTTGAGGGCGGCGAGCGGGTCCTGGAAGATCATGGCGATCTCCCGGCCGCGTACCGCACGGCGCCGTGCCGGGTCGGCGGCGAGCAGGTCCTCGCCGTGCCAGAGCAGTCGCCCGGACAGGGTGGCGCCCTCGGGCGGCAGGCCCAGGACGGCCTGGGCGGTCATGGTCTTCCCGCTGCCGGACTCGCCGATCAGCCCCACGGTGGTGGCCCGGGGCACGTCGAAGGACACGCCGTCCACCACGCGGGTCCGGGTGCCGTGCGGGCCGGGCAGTTCCACCACCAGGTCGTCGATCCGCAGGACCGGCCCGTCGGTCACGGGCACGGCTTTCCCGGCCCCGTGTTCGCGCGCGGTTCCGGCGGGGTTCACGAGCCGCCGGTCCGTACGCCGGCAAAGTCGGGCAGCCCGCTCGCGTCCGGGACGAAGCCCTTCAGCTCGCTGTTCCAGGCGTAGGCGATGCTCACCGACATCGGGTACATGCCGACCGCGTCCTCCCAGATGATCTTGCTGGCCCGACCGTAGAGGTCGGTGCGCCTGGCCTTGTCGGCCGTCGCGCCGGCCGCCGCCAGCAGGCCGTCCAGCGTCTTGTTGCAGTAGCCCATGCGCTTGGCCGCGCAGGTGTAGAGACGGCCGAGGTTGCCGGCCGCGTCGTAGCTGGGGGTGGCCAGCTGCTGGAAGTTGATGTCCCACTTGAGCGCGAGCAGGTCCTCCGTGAAGACGGCCTGCTCCTTCTCCAGCGGCTCGACCTGCACGCCGACCTTCTGCAGGTCCGAGACGACGGCCTGGATGAAGGGCTTGAACTCGTCGTTGGCGAACTGGAGCCGGAGCTTCTTCGAGAAGTCGAACCCGGCGGCGGTGAGGGCCGCCTTGGCGGCCGCCGGGTCGTAGGCGACGGCGGGCTGCGTCGCGTGGCCGAGGACGACGCTCGTCACGGGCGCGTCGGCCGGCTTGCCGGTGTCGGGATAGAGCTTGTCGATGATGGTCCTGAAGTCGACGGCCTGCCAGATGGCCCGGCGGACCTTCGCGTCCTTGAGGGCGGGGATCGAGGAGTTGAACCACATGGTGAACTCGGCGCTGCTCGGCACGGTCTGCACGGTCAGGCCCTTCTGGCCTTTCAGCGAGGCGAGCTGGTCGTCGGGGATGCCCCAGACGACGTCCACCTCGCCGGTGCGCAGGGCGGTCATGCGGGCCGCGAGTTCGGGGATGTTCCGTAGGGTGACCTTGCCGAGCGTGGGCTTCGGGCCCCGGTACTTCTTGTTGGGCACCAGGACCAGCGACCCGCTCGGGGTGAACGCGTCGACGCTGAACGGCCCCGAGCCGACGGGGTGGTTGAAGAAGGCGGTGTCATCCTTGCCGATGCCCGACGGGAGGACGTAGAAGGTGCCGAGCTTGCCGGGTACGGACGCGTCGGGCGCCGGGCTGTGCAGGACCACCTCGGTGGCGGACACCTTGGTCATCGTGTCGCCCGGGAAGTTGCCCGCGTTGGGGCCGTTCAGGCTGATCATGCGCTGGAAGGAGGCGACCACGTCGTCGGCGTCGAGCGCGGAGCCGTCGGAGAAGGTGACGCCGGAGCGCAGCGTGAACGTCCACGTCGTGACGGACTTGTCGGGTTTCCAGGACGTGGCGAGGTCGCCTTCGAGGGTGCCGTCCGCGTCGGGCTTCACGAGTCTGCTGAAGATCTCCTGGGCGGCCAGCTGGGTGCCGGTGGAAGCGCCTTGGGCCCCGTGCGGGTCCAGGCTCTCGATCGGATAGGTGCCGGCGACCGTCACGTCTCCCGAGGCGGAACCGCCCCCGTTGTCGTCGCCGCCCGTGGTCGTCGAGCAGGCGGCGAGGAGCGCCGCGCCCGCGGTGGTGGTGGCGGCGAGCCGGATCAGCCGGCTCCGCCCCCGCTCACGCGTCCTGGTCATGATGGTGCTCCTCTCGATCGAGGGCCGGTCGGAGTCAGCCGGGGGGTGAGGCGCTGTACCTGGTGTGTGTCAGTCGGAGCGGCCACGCCCGTAGCGGGCGGTGAGCTGGTCGCCGAGGATGCCCACGTTCACGATCAGGAGGGACAGGGCGATGCCCGGCAGGGTGGAGATCCACCACTGCGTTTCGAGGTACTCCTTGCCGTTGGCGATGGTCTGCCCCCACGACACCGTCGAGAGGGGCAGCCCGATGCCGAGGAAGCTGAGCCCCGCCTCCGCCAGCACCACCAGCGCGAACTCGAGCGTGGCCATGGCGACGATCGGTCCGGCCGTGAACGGGAGCACGTGCCGGGCGAGGACGGTCCGGCCGGGCACTCCCAGCACCCGGGCGGCGTCGACCCACGGCCGTTCCCTGAGGGAGAGCGCGATGCCCCGGGTGACGCGGGCGAAGCCGATCCAGCCGGTCGCCGAGAGCGCGACGACGACCAGCAGGACACTGCGCTCGAAGGCGCCCGCGATCACGATCGCCAGCAGGATCGCGGGGAACGCCAGCAGGACGTCGAAGATCCGGGCGAGTACGGCGTCGGCGACGCCCCGGAAGTAACCGGCGACGGCGCCGAGGAGGACGCCGACGAGACAGGACAGCGCGACCGTGGACACGCCGATGAGCACGGCCGTCCGGGCCCCGTAGACGATCTGGGCGAACATGTCGCGGCCGAGTCCGTCCGTGCCGAGCCAGGCGGTGCCTCCGGTGGACACCTTGGCGCCGGGTGCGAGCAGCCGGTCGTCCAGGGAGGTGTGCACCGGGTCGTAGCGGATCAGCAGGGGCCCGACGACGGCCACCAGCAGGTAGCAGCCCACGACCACGGCGGGGACACGGGCCAGGAGCGAGCGCTGTGCCCGTCGCGGAGCCGTCGCCGGCCTCTCGACGGCGACGGTGAGGTCGGCCATCAGACGGCTCCCGTCCGGATCCGCGGATCCAGCTGGGCGATGAGCAGATCGGCCATCAGGTTGAGTACGACGACGATGCCGGCGATCAGCAGGGTCGCGCCCTGTACGACCGTGTAGTCGCGGTTGGCCACCGCCTCCACCACGAGCGATCCGAGGCCGGGCCAGGCGAACACGTTCTCGACGATCACGGCGCCGCCGACCAGGGCCCCGACCTGGACGCCCACCACGGTCACCACCGGGATCAGCGAGTTGCGCAGCGCGTGTCCGAACAGCACCTGCCGCTCGGTCAGCCCCTTGGCGCGCGCCGTCCGGATGTAGCTCTCGCCCATCGTCTCCGCGACGCTGGTCCGGGTCAGCCGGGCGATGATCGCGACGAACGGGAAGGAGAGGGTGACGGCGGGCAGCACCAGGTGCTGGGGCGTGCCGACCCCGGAACTGGGCAGCAGGCGCAGGGTCAGGGCGAAGACCAGGACCAGCATGATGCCGATCCAGAACGTCGGGAACGACTGCAGGGCGATCGTGCAGGCCGAGACCACCCGGTCGAGGAGGCCGCCGGGCCGCGCCCCGGCCAGCATGCCGAGCGTCAGTCCCACGATCACCGCGATCACGGTGGCCGTCACGGTGAGGTCGACGGTGGCGGGCAGCCGGTCGAGGACCGCGCCCATCGCGGACCTGCCGAGCCAGTGCGACTGGCCGAAGTCGAGCCGGCAGACGTCGCCGAGGTAGCTGAGGTACTGCGCGCCGAGCGGCCGGTCGAGGCCGAGCGAGGAGCGCAGCTCGTCGATCTGGCTCCGGGTGGCGTCCGGGCCGAGCAGTACCGTCGCGGGGTCGCCCGGCGCGGCCCGGACGATGAGGAAGATCAGCGAGGCGGCGCCCCACATCACGAAGACCCCGATGAGCAGCCGGTGCACGATCATCCGGATCATGTCCGCGGCCTCCCGCCACCGGTGCGTACCGTTCGTACCGGACCGACCGAGTCGCCCGGCACGAAGGCGCAGGGCACTGTCAGTTGCCGCGGCTCGGGGGTCTCCTGGTCGAGCAACTCGACCAGCACCCGTACGGCCTCCCCCGCCATCTGGGCGCGGGGCAGCGAGAACCGTGTCCAGTTCCGCGACCGGGGTGTCCAGGACGGCGGATCGCCCAGCAGGGCAAGTGAGCAGTCCTCCGGGAACCGGACCCGTTCCGTGCCCGACATCGTCGCCAGCGCCTCGGTGAGCCGGTTGTCCTCGGTCGGCTCGACCAGCAGCGCGGTGATCCCGAGTCCGTCGATCCACCCCTCCAGCCGCTCGACCGTCAGATCCGCCGGATCGGCCAGGCTCCGGATCAGCGCCTCGTCCACGGCGATACCGGCCTCGGCCAGCCCGCGCCGGTAGCCCTCCTCGCGGTCCCTGGTGGGCTCGCTGTCCTCCGGGGCGCGCAGATACAGGATCCGCCGGTGGCCGAGCCCCGCCAGCTCGGCGACGAGTGCCGCGGTCGCCGAGACGTAGTCGGCGGCCACGTAGGAGAGTTCACCGTCGTCCACCTCGCGGCGTCCGACGAAGACGAACGGGAAGTCCTCCCGGACCAGTGCCGACAGCTCCTCGCGGCGGACGTTCCGGCCGAGCAGGACACAACCGTCCGCGATCTTCAGCCGGTTGGTGCCACCGGCGTAGATCGACCGCTCGGCCCGCGGCGCACCCGAGGCGCTCGCCGCACCCGCCTCCCCCGGAGCGCCCGGCGTGCCCGGGGCGCCGGACGCGCTCCCGCCGGAGCAGAACAGCAGCAGGTCGTAGCCCTGCCGTGCCGTCTCCTCCTCCACGCCGAGCAGGAACGGGTAGTAGAAGTCGCGCTGGTCGGTCGGGAACACCGACTCGAAGGTGTAGAGCCCGAGCAGCCGGTTCCGGCCGCCTTTCAGGCTGCGCGCCGCGACGTTGGCCGCATAGCCCAGCTCTTCGGCCGCCGCCAGCACGGCGCGGCGGGTCGGTTCCGCGATCTGCGCACTCGCCGCGCCTCCGCTGATCACCAGCGACACCGTCGCCTGGGAGACGCCGGCGCGCCGGGCGATGTCCCGTTGGGTGGTGCGTCTACGTCGTTCGGGAGGGGCCATGAGCACTCCCACTAATACGTATTAGCAAGTGCCGAATGACGCTACTCGGACGCGACGAAAGGCGTCAAGACACATGAACACCCTTTGTCGGGCTTGTTTCTGACAGATGATCCGATCTTGCGGTGTGACCGGATTCGCCATCCCCGTGCGCGGGTGAGCCATGGCCCGCGGACGCGCGGTGCAGGACCATCGGAACCATGGCCGAGAACACCGCAGCCGACGACCTCGCGCACCGCTTCGCCCGGGACGGTTACGTCGTGCTTCCGGGCGCCCTGACGCCGGACGAGGTGGCGGAGCTGCGGGCGGAGACCGTGCGGATCTGCCGCGGCCTGCGGGGCGCCGTCGAGGGGGCACCGCCCCCGGTGGCGGGCGAGAGCGACGACGACACGCTACGGCGCTTCCTGTGCGTGCACTATCCGCACAAGCTGTCGGCTCTCCTGCTCGACACCATGCGCCATCCCGCCGTCGTCGGACCGCTGACCGAGGTGATCGGTCCCGACGTCAAGGCGATGCAGTCGATGCTGTTCGTCAAGTCCGAGGGGAAGCCGGGCCAGGCGTGGCACCAGGACGAGATGTTCATCCCCACCCGGGACCGGTCGCTGACCGCCGCCTGGCTCGCCCTCGACGACGCCACCGTCGACAACGGCTGCCTCTGGGTCCTGCCGGGCTCACACCGCCCCGGCGTCATCTACCCCAACCGGCAGCACGACGACGCCCGTTACGACTGCACGGTCGAGTCCTACGGCTTCCCGTACGACGAGACCGACGCGCTGCCGGTCGAGGTCGCCGCCGGATCGGTGCTGCTCTTCAACGGCTATCTGCTGCACAAGTCACTGCCCAACACGGGTCGGCGGGGCTTCCGCCGGGCCCTGGTCAACCACTACATGAGCGCCTCGTCCCTCCTCCCCTGGGCACCCCCCGAGGCCGACGTACCCATGGCCCAGGCCGACTTCCGGGACATCGTGCTGGTCGCGGGCCGGGACCCGTACGCCTACAAGGGCACCGCCGACGTGCGCAGGCCCCGGGTGCGGCGCGACCGGTCCGGGGGCTGCGATCGGTGAGACCGTGACGGATCGCGCCCCGCCACCGACCCCCGTGCTCCTGTCCCGGCTCGGTCCCGCGGTCGCCGACTACCCGCCCGGCGCGGTCTTCGGCCCGAGGGACGCCGGATCGTACGAATTCGTCTGGCTGCTGCACGGCAGCGCCCGCTGGGTCTGCGGCGACCTGACCGTACCCCTGACGCCCAGCGCGCTGCTGCTGGTGCGCCCCGGTATGCGCGACACGTTCCACTGGGACGGCCACCGGCCCACCCGGCACGCCTACACGCACTTCCGGCTGCCCCCGGTCGTACGGGGCACGGAGCCCCCCGACGACTCCGGCTGGCCGGTCGTGCGGGACCTGACCGGCCGGGGCGACCCGATGACCGCGCTCTGCCGGTACCTGCTGACGCTCGGCACGACCCGCCCGCCGGGCTGGGAGCGGCACGCCGAGGAGACGCTGCGGCTGCTGCTCTTCACCTTCGTGCACGACACCGGCCCCAGCCCACCGGCCCTCCCGGAGCCGCTGCTCGCCATGATGGCCGCGGTCCGCAGCCACTGGTCGGACGGCGTCGCCCGCCCGCTCCCCCTGGAGCGGCTGGCGCGGGCGGCCGGCGTCTCGCAGAGCACACTGTCGCGGCTCTGCCAGCGGCACCTGGGCGTCAGCCCCGTCGCCGGACTCGAACGGCTCCGCCTGGCGAGGGCCGAGCCGCTGCTGTGGCTGAGCAACCTCTCGCTCCGCGCCATAGCCGTGCGGTGCGGCTTCCCCGACGCGTACCACTTCTCGCGCCGGTTCCGTGCCGTCTACGGGATGTCCCCGAGCGCCTTCCGCAAGGTGCCGCCCGACTCGGCCCCGCCCTCCCCGGTGGCCGACGGCGCCCTGTCCGCACTCCAGGCTCTGGCGCCGCCCTCGCAGGAGGGCTCGCAGCGCCCATGACCTTCGCTGCCCGGAGGCCGGGCCGGTTCCCGGACGGCCGTTGTCAGCGCGGCGAACTCCTCGTCCGAAAGCCGCACCGATGCCGCCGCGCCGTTCTCCTCGAGGTGGACCACGCCTTGCTCCCCAGGCTGCCCGCGCCGTGCCCCGGCCTTCAGCTTTCTCAGGCGTCGCCCGTCGAGGCGCTGCCGAATGACCGCCCGCTGCGACGGACCTGTCGCCGGCCGCGGTTACCGTCCCGGACGCCGGAGGCGGAGTGGGGGCCGCGGACGGTGTCGGCGGGGATGCGGGCGCGGCGCCGTTGCCTGTCGTGGCGGCGCCGATGCTGCCTCCGGCCGCGATGGACCGTTCTCCGGCGGCGCTGACCTGGGTTCCGCTGGTGGCAGGCGTGGCCGACTGCGCGAATTGGCCGTACAACGCCAGGGCGACGCCCGCCAGACTTGCGATGCCACCACCGACGCCGGCCCACGGGTCCGCCGCGTCGACGTCGACAACCGCGCCGACGGTCAATGCGACCATGCCGGCACCGCAGAGTCCGACTCCGGTGTACATGAGCGGCTTCGTGTCTCGATCAACTCCTGTGCGTACTCGTGGGCCTGCAGGTGACGCCTGCCATCGTGGCGCGGGCTCAGCCCGTCCATCTCATCCGTGCGGGTCGGTCTTTCGAGGCGCCGAGCGCGCCGGCAGTGGCCCGCTTCGGGATGACAGATCCTCCCTCTCGCGTAGCGGCGGCCCCAGTGCGGCCGGCAGGGCCTGGGACGCTGTCCGGCGAACCGCCTCCAAACAGTGTTGACCGTCCCCGGCAGGCCGTGCTGGAGTCGGCACGTGGACAGCATCCCCGCCAACCGGCGGCTCTGGAACCGGATCAGCAGCGCCTACCAGCACGAGCACGACCCGCGAATCGGCGCCGCGCCCCGGCTGTGGGGCATGTACTCCATCCCCGACGCGCACCTGCACGCCCTGGGCGACGTCACCGGCAAGCGCGTCCTCGAACTCGGCTGCGGCGCCGGCCAGTGGTCCAGGGCACTCGCCGCCGAGGGCGCCACCGTGGTCGGGCTCGACCTGTCCGAAGCCCAGCTCGCCGCGGCAGCTCGCGCGATGGGAGCGGCCCGCTACCCGCTGGTGCAAGGCGCCGCCGAACACCTCCCGTTCGCCGCCGACAGCTTCGACCTGGTGTTCTGTGACTACGGCGGGCTCAGCTGGGCGCCCCCGCACCTGGCCGTCCCGCAGGCCGCACGCGTCCTGCGCCGGGGTGGGCGCCTGGTGTTCAACGTCGCCAGCCCATGGTTCGAAGCCTGCTACGACGAAGCCGCCGAACGCGTGACCACGACGCTGCAGCGGGACTACTTCGGGCTGGACACCATCGCCGAAGACCAGGGCGCGACCAGCTATCAGCTCACCTACGGCGACTGGGTCAAGGTCCTGCGCGGCGCGGGTCTCGTCATCGACGACCTCATCGAGCCGCGGCCCGAAACCGGAACAGCCAACGGATACAACGAAACCGACCCGCCTGACTGGGCACACCGCTGGCCGGCGGAACTGCTCTGGGTGACCCACAAACCGTGAGTTCCGCCGCGCCGGGACGTGAAGGCATCCCGTCGCCGGGCAGGCCTGTGGCCTGTCCGGCTGATCATGGGCCGAGCCGGAGCCGGAGCGAGGCGAGGAGGACGGTCTGCAAGCGCCGTCGTCGCCACCGCCGCAAGGGAGGCACCGCCCCGCTCGGGGCCATTTCCGGTGAGGGACGAGCGTGAAAGGCCCAGAAAGACGGATCAGCCCGGGCCAGAGGCGTTCCCAGCAGCATCGCCGCAGGTCAGCGCCACTAGGTGGACGGCTTCAGGAAGATCTCGTCGCCCCACTGGCTGCGCGCATCACGCCTGGTTCAGAGCGAGTCCCTTCTCCGCCTCCGGCCTCGCCGTGTCCACGACCAAGATCCGGACCATATGCGGGCCAGGGCGCGCGGTCCCTGCTTCAACGCTGGCATTCGTACTGGTCAGGGCCATGTGCGTCGTGTACCAACCTGCCGGCGGGCGTCGCTTGCGCCGTTTCCCGCATCACTGGCAGACGAGCAGGCAGCCCCAAGCCCGTCAAGTGGGCTTCCCGCGCCCGCCCAGGTGACCTCCGCGCGCGCAAGGTCGATACTGCGCTCAGGAGAACTACGCGGCTCGCGGTCACGGCCCCCGAATGCACCTGACGAACAGTCACCGAAGTCAGTATTGAGTCGGCATCAGCCTCGCCACGACCCGCTCCGGACCGCGGACGGGGCGCCAGGATCAAGAACCGGAGAAACCCGCTCTGAACTGCAAAGGAGCAGGTCAGAGACTAGTCTGGTAGCGTCATTTGGAGGACCGCATGAAGATGCTGATCAACGTTCCGGAGACCGTGGTGGCGGACGCGCTGCGGGGCATGGCGGCGGCCCATCCCGACCTCACCGTGGACGTGGAGAACCGGGTGATCGTACGACGGGACGCCCCCGTCGCCGGGCAGGTCGCGCTGGTCTCGGGCGGCGGTTCCGGGCACGAGCCGCTGCACGGCGGGTTCGTGGGCCCCGGGATGCTGTCGGCCGCCTGTCCGGGCGAGGTGTTCACGTCCCCCGTCCCCGACCAGATGGCCCGGGCCGCCGCGGCCGTGGACAGCGGCACCGGCGTGCTGTTCATCGTGAAGAACTACACCGGTGACGTGCTCAACTTCGACATGGCCGCCGAGCTCGCCGAGGACGAGGGCATCCAGGTGGCGAAGGTGCTCGTCAACGACGACGTGGCCGTCACCGACAGTCTCTACACCGCGGGCCGGCGCGGCACCGGCGCCACCCTGTTCGTCGAGAAGATCGCCGGCGCGGCCGCCGCCGAGGGGCAGCCGCTGGATCGGGTGGAGGCCGTCGGGCGCCAGGTGAACGAGAACTCCCGCAGCTTCGGTGTCGCGCTGAGCGCCGTCACCACCCCGGCCAAGGGCACCCCGACGTTCGATCTGCCGCCGGGCGAGCTGGAGTTGGGCATCGGCATCCACGGCGAACCGGGCCGGGAGCGGCGGGCCATGATGACGTCCGGCGAGATCGCCGACTTCGCGGTCAACGCCGTCCTGGAGGACATGCCGCCGCACAACCCGGTCCTCGTCCTGGTCAACGGCATGGGCTCGACCCCGCTCCTTGAGCTGTACGGGTTCAACGCCGAGGTCCAGCGGGTGCTCGCCGAGCGTGGGGTGAGCGTGGCCCGCACACTGGTCGGCAACTACGTCACCTCCCTGGACATGGCCGGTGCCTCGGTCACGCTCTGCCAGGTCGACGAGGAACTGCTGCGGCTGTGGGACGCGCCGGTGAAGACGCCGGCGCTGCGCTGGGGCATGTGAGGGAGAGACACCACCGACGGCGCCGACCCGCGTCCGTACCGCTACGCAAGGAGATCCAGTGCTCGACGCCGACTTCTTCCGCCGCTGGATGGCGGCGACCGCCGCCTCCGTCGACCGCGAGGCGGAGCGGCTCACCGCCCTCGACTCCCCCATCGGGGACGCCGACCACGGCAGCAACCTCCAGCGCGGGTTCAAGGCGGTGATCGCCGCGCTGGAGAAGGACGCGCCCGCCACCCCGGGTGCCGTCCTGACACTCGCCGGGCGCCGGCTGATCTCCACGGTCGGCGGCGCGTCCGGGCCGCTGTACGGCACGCTGCTGCGCAGCACCGGCAAGGCGCTCGGCGACACGGCCGAGGTCAGTGAGGCCCAGCTCGCCGAGGCGCTGCGGGCCGGGGTGGACAAGGTCATGGCGCTCGGCGGAGCCGCGCCCGGGGACAAGACGATGATCGACGCCCTGGTGCCGGCGGTCGACGCCCTCGGAGACGGCTTCGGCGCGGCGCGGGCCGCCGCCGAGCAGGGCGCCGAGGCGACGATCCCGCTGCAGGCCCGCAAGGGGCGGGCGAGCTATCTCGGCGAGCGCAGCATCGGCCACCAGGACCCCGGCGCCACCTCGTCGGCGCTGCTCGTGGCGGGACTCGCGGAGGCAGCCGGTGAGTGACGACAAGCTGGTCGGGATCGTACTGGTGTCGCACAGCGCGGAGGTCGCGGCGTCCGTCGCGGAGCTGGCCAAGGGGCTGGCGGGTGGTGCCACGGCGGTGCCGGTCGCTCCGGCGGGTGGCACCGAGGGCGGCGGGCTCGGCACCAGCGCCGAGCTGATCGCGGCCGCTGCCGCGTCCGTGGACCGGGGTGCGGGGGTCGCCGTCCTCACCGACCTGGGCAGCGCGGTGCTCACCGTGAAGGCGCTGCTCGCCGAGGGTGACGAACTCCCGGACGGCACCCGCCTGGTGGACGCCCCGTTCGTCGAGGGCGCGGTCGCCGCGGTCGTCACGGCGACGACCGGGGCCGACCTCGACGCGGTGGAGGCGGCGGCCGCCGAAGCGTACACCTACCGGAAGGTCTGAGAACTGCCTGTTCACAGCGGGATCCGGCGGGCCGACGGAGCTGCGGCCGAGCCGAGTTCGGGACGCGCGCGGCGGTCGGCGGACCAGCGCCGCGCGGGCGGCAGGGCCTCCGCGTCACCCCGGGGCAGACCCGGTGGGTGGCGGCGAGCATCAGTGTGGTGAGCGCTACGCCGAAGGGCACCAGGAAGATGTGGAACCCGAGGGTGAGGGCCATCTGCTGACGTGCGGGGAGGAGCTGCGGCCGATCGCCGGCCGCGGCCAGGTACCGCGCGAGCACGCGCAGCGCGTCCGGCCCGGCCCGAGTTGCCCCTCGGCCCGCGGAGGTACGACGCGCCGGGCGGCTTGCGACCAGGCTCCTTCACGTCTGTGACCGTCGCCACCTCGGTCACCGCCGGGTTGCACGACGTTCGCCGCTTCGGTTCGCCGTGCCCGTCTCGTACGCTGCCGCGCCGTCACTTCGGCTACCACCAGCCCATCGGGCGACCGGGCGACGCACCCCACTCCACCGTCCGGCCCGGACCTCGCCGGGCAGGCCTGGGACGGGTTTCGCGATTCCACCCTATGCGCACTTCGCGTACGCGAACAGTGGCCACCTTGGAGTCGGCGGCGGGGACGGTCCACATCGCCAAGGCCGCACATCCGGGGGACAGCGGTCGATCCACGCATCAGGTCTTGACAGGAAGCTCCACGCGTCCCAGCCTTTGGCAACGTTGTCATTGTGCTCGACGCGGGGCGCCCGGAGCCGATTCGGCTCGCCCCGCCGTTTTCTGATGGGACGTCAGACTCATGACCGATCAGTCGGATCCGTCGCGCAATCCTTCGCGGCGTTCCATAGTCGCCACGGGCTCCACCCTGCTGGCCGGCTTCGGACTCGGCTCGGTACTCCCCGTGCCGACCGCGGCCGCCGCCCCCGCCGGCGCACCTGCCAAGCCCACCGCGCCTGGTGAACTCGCGCTCTACCGGCCCGTCTCGGTCTCCTCGACCGCCTACGCCGCCACGCCGGGGTCCTTCGTCGTCGACAGCCTCACCGCACCCGGCGTGCGGGGCAGCGGCTGGCGCGCCGGGGGCGGCGACCCGCAGTGGATCGCCGTGGACCTGCAGACGGCGTGCGAGGTCTCCCGGATCCGCCTGACCTTCGAAGCCGACGCCGCCGACCCGGTGTTCACCCCTCCGGCCACCGGAAATCCGGCGGACGGCACCACCGGCAAGGAGATCCTGTCGAGTTACGCGCTCGACTTCCTGGTCGAGACGTCGCTCGACGAGGAGTCGTGGACGAGTGTCCACCGCACGACCGCCGGCACCGGCGGAGTGGTGGACGTCCCACTGAGCCGCCCGGTCCCGGCGCGCTGGGTGCGGATGACCTGCCGCAGGCGTTCCAGTCCCCTGCCGCTGGGCCTCAACGGGTTCGAGGTGTACGGCGTCCCCCGGGGGCACCGCCCCGCGGCGACCGGCTGGACCGACTGGGGCACCCGGCACGACTCGGCGCCCGGCCTGACCGTGGCCGACGACGGCACGGTCCCGGTGGAGTCCGGCTGGCGGCTCACCCTGGACGACTGGGCGGGCGGGGACGGTCCCGGTCTGTCGAAGGCCGGTGTCGACACGAGCAGTTGGCTGCCCGCCACCGTCCCCGGCACGGTCCTGGGCTCCCTGGTGGACCAGGGCAGACTTCCCGACCCGGTCTCCGGTCTGAACAACCTGCGCATCCCCGAGGCGCTGTCGCGGCACTCCTGGTGGTACAAGCGGGACTTCGAGCTGCCGCGCGGCCTGCGCACGGGGTCCGGCCGCCGGATCTGGCTGGAGTTCGACGGCGTCAACCACAAGGCCGACATCTGGCTGAACGGCGAGCATGTCGGCGACCTGACCTACCCGTTCGCCCGTTCCTCCCACGACGTGACCCGGCTGCTCGCCCCGGACGGCGCGAACGCGCTGGCCGTGCGGATCACGCCGATGCCCGTGCCCGGCAGCCCCGGTGACAAGGGCCCCCTGGGCGAGTCGTGGGTGGACGCGGGTGCCGGGCAGATGAACCTCAACTCGCCCACCTATCTGGCCTCTTCGGGCTGGGACTGGATGCCGGCCGTCCGCGACCGTGCGGCGGGCATCTGGAACCACGTCCGGCTCAGATCCACCGGGCAGGTCCTCATCGGCGACCCGCGCGTGGACACGAACCTCCCGAACCTGCCGGACGTCTCCGTCGCCGAGCTGACCGTCGTCGTCCCCGTCCGCAACGCCGACACCACGGACCACAGTGCGACGGTGTCCGCGGCGTTCGGTGACGTCCGGGTCTCCAAGGCGGTCACCGTCCCGGCCGGCGGGAGCGTCGACGTCGTCTTCGCCCCCGACGCCTTCCGGCAGTTGCGGCTGCGCAACCCCAGGCTGTGGTGGCCGAACGGTCTGGGCGAGCCGGACCTGCACGACCTCACGCTCAGCGCGTCGGTCGACGGCGCCGAGAGCGACCGGCGCACCACCCGCTTCGGCATCCGCCAGTTCGGCTACGAGTACCAGGTGCCGCTGCCGTTCACCGCGACCGGCGACGCGTACACCCAGACCGTCACCTTCGACCGGCAGCAGGCGCGGCACGTCCGCATCAACTGCCGTACCCGGGCCACCTCCTGGGGCAGTTCGCTGTGGACCCTGGCGGTGCGGGACAGCGCCCGGCAGGCCACCGACCTCGCCCTGCACGCGCCCGCCGACGCCTCCAGCACGGACGGCGACGACCACGGCCCGGCGAACGTGACGGACGGCGATCCGGACACCCGCTGGTCCTCGGCGTACGAGGACGACCAGTGGATCAGCGTCGACCTGGGCTCGGCGCAGTCCTTCGACCGGGTGGACCTCACCTGGGAGCGGGCGTACGCGAGGACCTTCGTGGTGCAGGTCTCCGCCGACGGCACCGAGTGGACCGATGTGCGGGCGGTGGACAACTCGGCCGTTCCGCTGCCGTTCAACGACGGCAACGCCAGCCTCCAGGTCGAGGACTTCGACCGGCGGACCGCCCGCTACGTCCGTATCGACTGCGGGCTGCGCAACACCAGTTGGGGCAACTCGCTGTGGTCGCTCGGCGTCATCGACAGCGCCGGTCCGGGCACCGACCTCGCCCTGCACCGGACGGCGACGGCCTCCACCGAGGAGTCCGACCACCCCGCCTCGAACGCCACCGACGGCGACCCGGGCACCCGCTGGTCCTCGCAGTACGAGGACCACCAGTGGATCCAGGTGGACCTGGGCTCCGCGCGGGACTTCGACCGGGTGGCGATCGTCTGGGAGACGGCGTACCCGAAGACGTACGTCATCCGGGTGTCCTCCGACGGAGAGCAGTGGACCGACGTCAAGTCCGTGTCGAACGCCCCCGATCCGCTGCGGATCACGGTCAACGGCGTGCCGGTGCTGGCCCGCGGCGGCAACTGGGGCTGGGACGAGCTGCTGCGCCGCATGCCGCCGGAGCGCATGGACGCGGCGGTGCGGATGCACCGCGACATGAACTTCACCATGATCCGCAACTGGGTCGGCAGCAGCGACCGGGAGGAGTTCTTCGCCGCCTGCGACCGGCACGGCATCCTCGTCTGGAACGACTTCCCGAACGCCTGGGGCATGGACCCGCCGGACCACGACGCCTTCAACGCGATCGCCCGGGACACCGTGCTGCGTTACCGCAGCCATCCCTGTGTGGCCGTCTGGTGCGGGGCGAACGAGGGCAACCCGCCGGCCGCGATCGACAAGGGCATGCGCGAGGCCGTCGAGCAGCAGGTGCCCGGGCTGCTCTACCAGAACAACTCGGCGGGCGGCATCGTCACGGGCGGCGGTCCCTACGGCTGGGTGGAGCCCGAGGCGTACTTCGACCCCGCCACCTACGGGAGCAAGGACTTCGGCTTCCACACCGAGATCGGCATGCCGGTCGTGTCCACCGCGGCGAGCCTGCGCAACCTGACGGGCGACGAGCCGGAGTGGCCCATCGGCGGCGCCTGGTACCACCACGACTGGAGCGAGCGCGGGAACCAGGCGCCGCAGAACTACAGGGCGGCCATCGAGACCCGCCTCGGCGCGGCCACCGGCCTGGACGACTTCGCCCGCAAGGCGCAGTTCGTCAACTTCGAGAACACGCGCGCCATGTTCGAGGCCTGGAACGCCAACCTGTGGGACAACGCCACCGGCCTGATGCTGTGGATGTCCCACCCGGCCTGGCACAGCACCGTATGGCAGACCTACGACTACGACTTCGACGTCAACGGCACGTACTACGGCGCCCGTTCCGCCTGCGAACCGTTGCACGTCCAGGCCGATCCGGTGAAGTGGCAGGTCCTCGCGGTCAACCACACCCGTGCGGACCTCCGGGGCGCCACCGTCACCGCCCGGCTGTACGACCTGTCCGGCCGGCGGCTCGGCAACGGCAGGACGGCGAAGGTGGACGTGTCACGGGCCGCCACCGCCGAGGCGTTCACCGCCGGCTGGACCGATGACCTGCCCGACCTGCACCTGCTCCGGCTGACCCTGACGGCCGCGGGCGGCGAGGAGCTGTCCCGCAACACGTACTGGCGCCACCGCGACCCCGCCGCCCTGCAGGCGCTCAACAAGGCCCAACCGGTGAACGTGTCCGTCTCGGCCGGACCGGTGTCCCGGTCCGGGGACCGTCGCTCCCTGACCGCCACCGTCCGCAACCGCGGCTCGGCCGTCGCCGCCATGGTCCGGCTGTCGCTGGTGGACGAGGCCACCGGCCACCGCGTGCTGCCGACGCTCTACAGCCACAACTACCTGTGGCTGCTGCCGGGAGAAGCACAGACCGTCAGCGTGTCCTGGCCGTCACGGGCCCTCTCCGCAGGCCGTCCGGCGCTGCGGGCGGAGGCGTACAACAGCCGTCCCTAGGCGAGCCCCTCCGCCGCCACCGCGAGGGCCTCGCGCATCGTCGACGTGAGTTCGGCCTCCGCCGTGGCGGGGTCCGTGGTCTCGTCGGCGACGCGCCAGGCGTAGTGCTCGACGGCCGCGCGCAGGGCCGCGTTGAGCATGGCCGCCTGGATGGTGGGCCGCAGGTCGTCGGCGCGCAGCCCGGAGCGCTCGGCGAGGGCGCGGGCGAACGCCGGTTCGGCCTCGTCGTAGGACTGCAGCCACTCGGCGCGCAGGCCCGGTTCGTCGCGGGTCAGCCGGACCAGGGCGCCCATGGTGGCGCGGTCCGGGCTGCGCACCAGCCGGCTGTCGGCCGGTACGGCGTCCTCGAAGGCCTCCTCCAGCGGCCGGCCGGGGCGCCAGGCGCGCAGGCAGTCGGCGACGGCCTCGATGCCGGCCGCGAACAGCGGTCGTACGCAGGCCTCCTTGCTAGGGAAGTAGCGCCACACCGTGCGCGCCGAGACGCCGACCGCCTGCCCGATCTGCTCGCCGGTGGTCGCGGCCACCCCCTGGGCGACGAACAGGTCCACCGCGGCGCGGGCGATCTCCAGTCTGATCTCGGCCTTGCGCTCCTCGGTCAGCGGCGGCCGTCCCGTGCGTCCCCCTGCGGTCATCTGTCCCTCCCGTGCCGGTGGCTGCTGCACCGAGATTCTCGCCGAGGAGCCGAGGTGGTGGAAACTCACGCGATGAATTTATGTCGCTCGAAGACATTAAGTCGTACGGTGTGTCCCGTAACGGGCGCCGAGCGCCCTCGAACCACCTGATGGGAGCACCACATGGCCAGCGGACTCGACGGGCGCGGCGTCATCGTCACCGGCGCGGGATCGGGGATCGGGCGTGCCGCCGCCCTGGCCTTCGCCAGGGAGGGGGCACGGGTCCTGGTCGCCGACCTGAATGCCGAGGCCGCGGGCACGGCGGTGGCGGAGATCGAGAAGGCGGGCGGTACGGCCGTGGCCGTCACCGGTGATCTCAGCGAGCAGTCCGTGGTGGACCAGGTGGTCGCGACCGCGGTGGAGCGGTTCGGCGGGGTGGACGTCCTGGTGAACAACGCCGGGATCATGGACCGGATGTCGGCGCTGGCGGACGTCAGCGACACGGAGTGGGAGCGGGTGATACGGGTCAACCTCACCGCACCGTTCCTCCTCACCCGGGCCGTGCTGCCGCACATGCTGGCGGCGGGCCGGGGCGCGATCGTCAACACCGCCTCCGAGGCCGGCCTGCGCGGCAGCGCGGCGGGCGCCGCCTACACGGCCTCGAAGCACGGCGTCGTCGGCCTGACCAAGAACCTGGCGGTGATGTACCGCAACCAGGGCATCCGGGCCAACGCGATCGCCCCCGGCGGCACCAGGACCGGGATCCGGATCGACCTGGAGGACGGCGCGCACGGGCCGACCGCGCTCGGCCCGTACTTCGGCAACGTGGGCCAGGTCTCCGAGCCCGAGGAGCAGGCGGCGGCGATCGTGTTCCTGGCCTCGGACGCCGCGAGCAACATCAACGGCGCGATCCTGCCGGTGGACAACGGCTGGGCGGCCGTCTGACCCGTACCGCGGGGGGGCGGCTCGCCGGCCGGTCAGCCGTCCTCGGTGAACTCCGCCGCCAACCGCTCCCCCTCCGCCTCCGCCGCCGCACGGTCCTCGATGGGCTCGATCCCGGAGTCCTTGAAGACGATGTAGGTGACGCCGGACGCCACCCCGCCGACCCGCGGGTCGGGGTTCACGCCGAGCGCCTTCGCGGTGGCGTAGGAGGCCTCGCCGATGATGTCGCGCGGTCCGGTGTCGCCGACGACGGCGTACTGCACCCGGTCCTTGTAGATCACCGCGGCGATCGCGCCGCCCCGGACGCCGGCCGCCCGGTGGTTCCAGCGGCCGCTGGGGCCGGGTACGACGACGTAGGGAAGTTTCTCGGCGTTGAGCTGACGGCCGTTGGACTGCTGGTAGGCGGTGGTGGCGGTGAACGCCGGGTCGGCGGTGCGGTTGCAGTGCGCGGTCCTCTGGCCGTCGCAGTCGATGTCGAGGTCGGCCTTCCAGAAGACGACCTGCCGGGTGCCGCACACGGGGACGGTGGCGGCGGTGTCGGCATCGGAGCGGAAGCGGCCCCTGGAGACCTGGGTACAGTCCCGCACCCGGGCCAGCAGGTCGTCGGCGGAGATCCGGTGCCGGTCACGGGGGGCCGCGTACGAGGCGGCGGGCACGGGCAGTGTGGCCGGGGCGAGCAGGGCGGCGCCGGCCGCGGCCAGCGTCAGCGACTGGACACGCACGATGAGGGACCCTTTTCGTGGGGGACATGGAGTCACCCGGAACAAGATGGTGCGGGTCCGGCGGCCGGGCCAGCACGTGGAGGCCGTACAGGGCCGTTCGGAGCAACGAAACTGACACTTCGTGAGCGTTCGCCGAGGACCGGGGCGCTGAGCCGGTGTCGGCCCAGGTCGCCCCGGCCACCCGTGCCGGCGCGGGATCAGCGACGACAGCGTTCCGCGCCACAGGCGCGAACTCCCCTGTTCTCCGGGGAAGTTCGACCGCAGGACCCACAGCATACGTAACTCTCCCCCGTCGTCTCCAACACGGCCCTCTTGATGTCCGCATCCCGGGCAGGCCATATTGGTCCGGACCATTGCCGTGCTGCCGTCCCCGGGGAGGCGGAACCGTGCGCCGAGTCGCCGTCGTGGTCTGCGCCCTGCTGTTCGTGACGTCCTGTGGCTGGGGCGGGGCCGCCGACGGCGACAGCGGCCGGCTGCCCGGCGCCCCGACGGGGGTGACGGCGGCCGCCGGAAGCGCCACCAGCGTGCACGTCATGTGGAACGAGTTGCCGGAAGGTTCCGGGATCCGTGGCTACGAGGTGTACCGCGGCACCACGAAGGTCGAGGAGGTGCCCGGGTCCCAGCACATGGTGGACGTCACGAGGCTCAGACCGTCCACGGCGTATGTGTTCACCGTGCGGGCCCGGGGCGGGGACGGCAGCCTCGGGCCGCGCAGCCGGGCGGTGCGGGCGACCACCCCGGCGAGGGTCGCGGCCGACCGCTCCGCGCCGACCCGCCCGGCCCGGCCGGTGGGCCGGACCGTGGACAGCCGTGCGGTGCAGCTGTCCTGGGGCGCCTCGACGGACGACCGGGCCGTGGTGTCGTACGACATCTGGCAGGGCGGAGCCAAGATCCACAGTGTGGGCGGGAACCAGACCGCAGCCGTGGTCATGGGGCTGCGGCCGGGCACCCGCTATGTCTTCACCGTCCGGGCCCGGGACGCGGCCGACAACCTCTCGCCCGCCAGCACGGCGGTGCGCCTCACCACGCCCGGCAGCGACGACGGCCGGGACACCGCGCCGACCGCGTTCACGGCACGGACCCACGAGGAGAGCGGGGCCTGCTACCTCGATCTGGCCTGGGATCCGCCGCAGGTGGACGGTGTGGTCACGGAGTACCAGATCCGGCTCGACGGCGGTACGACCACCTCCCTGGTGTGGGGTGGCACCCCACCGGAAGGACGGTCGACCTATAGCTTCTATGTGGGCCGGGACCATGGGGTCGTGCACCAGGTGCGGCTCCGGGCGCGGCTGCCGGACGGCACCTGGGGCGGCTGGTCGGCGGAGCGGACCGTGACGACAGGTGCCTGACAAGGGCCGGCCGCGCATCCCGGGCCTGGACCGGACGGAGGAAGAAGTCACCTGGCCGGTCGCCCTCCGGGTGCGGGACGCGCCCGGGCCCCTTTCGCTGAACCTGAGGCAGCACGGGCGTTTCCCCACCCTCGGCGGCGCACGGGACGTTCCGCCAACCGTGCCGCCGGAGGGCAGACCATGCGCACTACACGACTTCTCCTCCGCTCCGGCCTGACCCTGGCGGCCGCCGCCGCTTTCCCGACCTGGCTCGCCGGCCCGTCGGCCGCGCTCTCGGGCATCTCGGTGAGCACCATCGGCAGCACGGTCTCGGTGGTCACCAGCGCCTGCACCCAGAGCAACGGCAGCTGGGGCAACGCCTCCCTGCTCAACAGTGGTCAGACCGCCTTCGCCCAGGGGCGGCAGGTGGCCCTGGCGGGCACCACGGTGAGCCAGTCCGCCGCCTGGTCGGGGGTGTCGCCGGGCACCTATACGGTGGTCGTCATGTGCTCGAACGGCGGTACGGCGGGCACCCAGTCCGTGATCGTCTCCTCGACCCCCGCCGCGCCGACGACCTCCTCCACCACCACCAACTCCACCACCAACTCCGCCCCCAGGTCGGCCGCGCCGGCCCGGGGCGTGATGGGCGGCCTGGGCGGCGCCGCCCGCGACTACGGCCCGCTCACCCTGGGCATCGGCGCCACGCTGGTCGGCTCGGGCGTCATCGCCACGGGCTGGTACCTGCGCAAGCGCTCGAAGCCCTACCGGCTCTAGGACGGGCCGGGGAGTTCGCGGAACTCTTCCAGGGCATGGCCGAGCCACTGCGTCCAGAAGGTCTCCAGGTCGATGCCGGCCCGCAGCACCAGGTGCCGCAGCCGGTCCTCGGGGGCGTCCTTGCCCGGCGGGAAGTCGCGGCGCTGGATCTCCTCGTACTCGGCCAACTGCCGCCGGTGCAGCTCCAGATGGCGGCGCAGGTCGGCTTCGAGGCCGTCGGTGCCGACGACCGCGGCCGCGCGCAGCCGCAGCAGGAGCACGTCCCGCTGCGGCTTGGGGTCCTGGGAGGCGGCGGTCCAGCGGGCCAGTTCGGCGCGGCCCGCGGGCAGGACCTCGTAGCTCTTCTTCTGCCCGCGGGCCGGCTGCTCGGCCGGCAGGGTGCGGATGTAGCCCTCGGCCTCCAGTTTTCCGAGCTCGCGATAGATCTGCTGGTGCGTGGCCGACCAGAAGTACCCGATCGACCTGTCGAACCTGCGGGTCAGCTCAAGCCCCGACGACGGCCTTTCGAGCAGGGCGGTGAGGATCGCGTGCGGGAGTGACATGGGCTCATCCTAGGGAGGGCCCCTACAGGGCGGCGGCCAGCTCGGTGCCCTGCTTGATGGCCCGCTTGGCGTCCAGTTCGGCGGCGACGTCGGCACCGCCGATGAGGTGCGCGCTGCAGCCGGCGGCGACCAGCTCCTCGTACAGGCCCCGGCGCGGTTCCTGCCCGGTGCACAGCACGACGGTGTCGACCTCCAGGACGGTGCTCTCCCCGTCCACGGTGACGTGCAGTCCGGCGTCGTCGATCAGGTCGTACTGCACACCCGGGACCATGGTGACGCCCCGGTGCTTGAGTTCGGTGCGGTGGATCCAGCCGGTGGTCTTGCCGAGCCCGGCGCCGACCTTGCTGGTCTTGCGCTGGAGCAGGTGGACGGTGCGCGGGGGCGCCGGGCGTTCGGGAGCGGCCAGACCGCCGGGGCCCTGGTACTCCGTGTCGACGCCCCAGTGCTTGAAGTACGTCGCCGGGTCCTCGCTCGCCTTGTCGCCGCCGTCGGTGAGGTACTCGGCGACGTCGAAGCCGATGCCGCCCGCGCCGAGGATCGCGACGCGGTCGCCGACGGGGGCGTTGTCGCGCAGCACGTCGAGGTAGCCGAGGACGCGGGGGTGGTCGGCGCCGGGGATGTCGGGGGTGCGCGGGGTGACGCCGGTGGCGACCACGACCTCGTCGTAGCCGGTGACGTCCTCGGGTTCGACGGTCGTGTTCAGGCGCACGTCCACGCCGTGGGCGTCGAGCTGGTGGCGGAAGTAACGCAGGGTCTCGTCGAACTCCTGCTTGCCGGGGACCTTGCGGGCCACGTTCAGCTGGCCGCCGATCTCGGCCGCCGCGTCGAACAGGGTGACCTGGTGGCCGCGTTCGGCGGCGGAGACCGCGCAGGCGAGGCCGGCCGGTCCGGCGCCGACCACCGCGACGCGCTTCTTCAGCCGGGTCGGGGCGAGGATCAGCTCGGTCTCGTGGCAGGCGCGCGGGTTGACCAGGCAGGAGGTGATCTTCCCGCTGAAGGTGTGGTCGAGGCAGGCCTGGTTGCAGCCGATGCAGGTGTTGATGGCCTCGGGCGTACCGGCCGCGGCCTTGTTGACGAAGTCGGGGTCGGCGAGCATCGGGCGGGCCATGGAGACCATGTCCGCGTACCCGTCGGCGAGCAACTCCTCGGCGACTTCCGGGGTGTTGATGCGGTTGGTGGCGACCAGCGGGACGGACACGGCGCCCATCAGCTTCTTGGTGACCCAGGTGTAGGCGCCGCGCGGGACCGAGGTGGCGATGGTGGGGATGCGGGCCTCGTGCCAGCCGATGCCGGTGTTGATGATGGTCGCTCCGGCGGCCTCGACGGCCTGGGCGAGGGTGATCACCTCGTCGAGGGAGGAACCGCCCGGGACCAGGTCCAGCATGGACAGCCGGTAGACGATGATGAAGTCGTCGCCGACGGCCTCGCGCACCCGGCGGACGATCTCGACGGGGAACCGCATCCGGTTCTCGTACGAGCCGCCCCAGCGGTCGGTGCGGTGGTTGGTCTGCGCGGCGATGAACTCGTTGATCAGGTAGCCCTCGGAGCCCATGATCTCGACGCCGTCGTAGCCGGCCTGCCGGGCCAGGCGGGCGGTGCGGGCGTAGTCGTCGACGGTGCGCTCGACATCGGCGTCGGTCAGCTCGCGGGGCGGGAAGGGGCTGATCGGGGCCTGGAGGGGGCTCGGGGCGACCAGGTCGCGGTGGTAGGCGTACCGGCCGAAGTGCAGGATCTGCAGGGCGATCCGGCCGCCCTCGCGGTGCACGGCCTCGGTGACGGCCCGGTGCTGCCCGGCCTCCTCCTCGGTGGTGAGCTTGGCGCCGCCCTCGTACGGCCGGCCCTCGTCGTTGGGCGCGATGCCGCCGGTGACGATGAGGCCCACTCCCCCGCGGGCCCGGGCCGCGTAGAACTCCGCCATCCGCTCGAAACCGCGCTCGGCCTCCTCCAGGCCCACGTGCATGGAGCCCATGAGCACACGGTTGGGGAGTGTGGTGAAGCCCAGGTCGAGGGGTTTCAGCAGGTTCGGGTAACGGCTCATGGGGGCCTCCGTGCGCGGTGTCGTCACCGTAGTTGTAGAGGACCGCGCACGGTTTATGCAACTAGTTGCACAACACCCCCGGGGTGGCATGGGACATATCAATGGCTTCCTTCAACCCGTACGCACCACTCACCGGCTCTCGAGCAGGACGTGCAGCTCCCTCTCCTGGTCCCCCGACGCGGACGACAGGTTCCGCACCGTGAACAGCGAGTCGAGGGTGGTACGGAGCCGGTCGATGGCCCAGTAGCCGCCCTGCGCGTCGGCCTCGACCGAGGCCGAGAGCCGGGGCGGCAGGGAGCACTCGTGGGCGTCGGTGACCTCGAACGTGCCGAGCCACACCATCGGGCGGGTCTCGTGGAGCTGTTGCGGCACGTCCTCGGCGGCCCGGTCGGACTCGAAGCACTGGCACAGCGCGTCGAACACGATCCGGGCGTCCTCCTTGCTGCATCCGCTGATCTCCAGCGAGACGGGTTCCTCGTGCAGTCGCTCACGGACCATCGTGATCGCTCCTCTCATGGCATGGCGTGGTGGCACGGGTTCCCCCGCGAACCACGCCATGCCAACAGAAAAGCACCGATCTCCGTGCCCTGCACCACCCGCCGCGGCAGGCGGCCGGGTGCTCAGCTCCGGGTGAACTTGTAGGTCTTGCTGTCCGTGAGGACGCAGATGTTGGGCGACATCACGATGACCCGCAGCGTGCCGGTGCGCCGGTCGTAGTCGATGCCCTCGGCCTCGAAGGTGCCCGAGCAGGAGCTGCGCAGCGGCAGCTGGCGCAGCGCCGTGACATGTCCGGTGACGTCGGCGGAGCCCGGCTGGGCGGACAGGTCGATCTGCAGCAGCGGCTTGGTGTAGCCGAACAGGCTGCCGTCCGGGTCGTCCGAGGAGCACAGCAGCGTGGTGGCGCTGGAGAAGTCGCAGCCCTGCACGTCACGCACGGCGTGGTCCAGATGGACGACCGACGCGAGCGGGAGGTTCGCCGACGGCGAGGTGCTCTTGTTGGCGCCCGGCGTCGGGAGGACCAGGAAGCGCGTCATCGTGCCGTACTCGCCGGAGAGCATGTACTGGCTGTCGGGCGTGATGGCGGACCAGGAGTTGTTGAGGGCCTCGCCGGAGGCGAGCGTGTGGACGTACTCCGACCAGGTGCCGTCGGGGGCCTGCACCCGGTACATCTTGGCGGTGCCGGAGTCCGCCTGGTAGGGCTCGACGTAGTAGCCGTCGTAGGACTCGTCGGGATCACCGACGTGGTTCCAGCCGCGGCTGGAGACGCTGAGCGGGATGGTGCCGATGCCGGTGTACCGGTTGGGGCTGTTGGCCGGGACCTCGACCGAGGTCAGGCCCTGGCTCTCGGTGAGTGCATCGGCATGGTCGGAGCCGGTCTCGGTCCAGGTGTCGGCGGCCGAGGCCGGGGCGGCGGTCGCGAGGACCAGGGTGGTGGCGAGGGCGACCAGGGCGGTCAGGCCTGCGCGACAACGTTGCCGGGTGGACGCGGGCATGGAAGCCTACTCCTCGGTATCGGTGGGGGTGGGACGCGCGTGCGCCGGTCAGTCTGACGCGGGCCCGATAGACATGTACAGACCAATGACGGGACGGGAAAGTGAACTCACGCCCCTGCCGCCCCTGTGGTCGCTTCGCCGTACGGATGCCGCCGTGTTGAGAGATGGTGGAAAAGTCAGCGGTGGCATCGGAGAGTCGGGTGTGAGCGCGATAGAACAAGGGGAGTCGGCACGGGGGACGGCGTGCCGTGCGGAAGTCCGAAGGCGGTGCGTGCGATGAGTCCAGCCGAGGCCTCGGTGCCCGGGGGCCGGGAGCCCGTGCGCGGGCCCGTGCGGCCGGGCGGGCTGCTGGACGTCCTGAGCGTGGCCTCGGTCGTGCTGGACGCCAAGGGGCGGATCGTGCTGTGGAGCCCGCAGGCGGAGGAGCTGTTCGGCTACTCGGCGCAGGAGGCGCTCGGCCAGTACGCGGCCCGGCTGATGGTGCACGAGCGCCACATCGAACTGGTCGGCAAGCTGTTCGCGGACGTGATGAGCACCGGGCGGAGCTGGGCCGGCGGCTTCCCGATCCGGCACAAGGACGGCTCCACCCATGTGGTCGAGTTCCGCAACATGCGGCTCATGGACGACAACGGCGACGTGTTCGCGCTGGGTCTGGCGGCCGACCAGTCGACGGTGCGCCGGCTGGAGCAGGACGTGGCGCTGTCCGAACGGATCGTGCAGCAGTCGCCGATCGGGCTGGCCGTCTTCGACACGGACCTGCGCTTCGTGTCGGTCAACCCGGCGATGGAGCGGATGAACGGTGTCCCGGCCGAGGAGCACGTGGGACGGACGATCCGCGAGGTACTGCCCTCGCTGGACGCCGACGCGCTGGAGTCGGCCTACCTGCAGGTGCTGCGGACCGGCGAGCCGGTCATCGACCACTCCGCGGTGGGCCGTACGCCGGCCGACCCGGACGAGGAGCACATCTGGTCGGTGTCGGTCTACCGGCTGGACGACGCGCTGGACAACGTGCTGGGCGTGGCCACCTCGGTGGTGGACATCACCGAGCCGTACCGGGCCGGAGTCGAGGCCGAGAACGCGCGCCGCCGGCTGGCCGTGATCGCCGACGCCTCCACCCGTATCGGCACCACCCTGGACCTGGAGCGCACCGCCTGGGAGCTGGCCGACGTCGCCGTGCCGGAGCTCGCCGACGTGGCGGCCGTTCAGCTGCTGGACACGGTGGTCGAGGGCCGGCGCAGCACGCTCGGCCCGGCCGAGACGGCCGCGCTCCGGGCCCTCGCCGTGCGCGCGGAGCAGGAGACCGAGGTGGTCCAGGCCGCCGACGCGCCGGGCACGGTCGCCCGGTACGCGCCGGACCGCCTGATCACCCAGTGTGTACGGACCGGGGAGGCCGTAGTCGTGCCGCAGGTCAAGGACGAGGACCTGGCGCGGATCGCCCCCTCCCACGAGGCCGCGGTGCTGCTGGGCCGGGCCGGGGTCCACTCGTACCTGGCCGTGCCGCTGATCGCGCGTGGCGAGGTGCTGGGCGCCCTCGACCTCAAGCGCACCCGCAATCCGGCGTCCTTCGACGACGACGACCTGCTGCTGGCCCGGGAACTGGCGGGGCGGGCGGCGGTGCAGATCGACAACGCCCGCTGGTACGAGAACGCCCGCACCACCGCCCTGACCCTCCAGCGCAGCCTGCTGCCCACGCATCCCCGGGTCACCCCCGGGCTGGAGGTCGCCTCCCGCTACCAGCCTGCGGGCGCCACCGTCGAGGTGGGCGGCGACTGGTTCGACGTCATCCCGCTGGACGGCGGCAGAACGGCCCTCGTGGTGGGCGACGTGATGGGCAGTGGCATCAACGCGGCCGCGACGATGGGCCGGCTGCGCACCGCGACCAACACCCTGACCTCCCTCGGCCTCGACCCGGCGGTCCTCCTCGAACACCTGGACAAGACCACGTCGGGCCTCGACCACTCCATCGCGACCTGCGTGTACGCCGTGTACGACCCGCATCTGCACCGGTGCCGGATCGCCAACGCCGGCCATCTGCCCCCGGCCCGGGTCCGCCCCGGCCGGCCGCCGGAACTCCTCGACCTGCCCACCGGGGTCCCGCTGGGCGTCGGCGGGGTCGCCTTCGCCACCACGACCGTCGACTTCGAGCCCGGCGACGAGCTGGTGTTCTACACCGACGGCCTGGTCGAGACGCGCAGCCACTCCCTGGACGAACGTCTTGACGAACTGCTGAACCTGCTCGGCGGCCCTGCCCGCCCGCTGGAGGAGATCTGCGACCTGCTGCTGCGGGAGCTGCACCACCCGGACAACCACGACGACGTGGCGCTGCTCATCGCGCGGGCCCGGGAACTTCCGTAGCGGGGACGCCGGGGCGCCGGACGCACCGGTTCATCGAATTCACAGGGACTGATTACCGGGTTCTTATCGGCGGACTCCCACAATTCACAGAGAGGCATGTATCGCGCGATGGCGCGTGCCGTTCGCCGATGGGAGCGAGCCGTGACGCACGAACCGGAGCAGGAACACCGCCGTGACGTCGACGGAACCGAACCGTCGATCCCTCCGATGCCCGACCGTCCCCCGCAGACCGCCGGCCCCGGGTGGGAAGCCCCGTCGGAGGTCCTCTCCGGGCCGGGACCGGACCGTGAGCCGGGCGCGCCCCTGCGGGAGCTGTGGCGCCGCCAGTCGTTCCGCGTGCGCGCGGTGACCGTGGCCCTGGTCGCCGGGGCCCTCGCCCTGGGCGGCACGGTGGCGTTCGCCGCGGGCTCCGGCGGCAGCGGCTCCGCCGCGTCCCCGGCCGCCTCCGGTGCACCGTCGGCGCCCTCCGCACCGGACGGACGCGGCCCGGGACACGGCTGGTTCGGCCTGGGCGCAATGGGCGTGCACGGCGAGGCGACCGTCAAGGACCCGGACACCGGCAAGTACGTGGTGCGGGTCTGGCAGCGCGGCACGGTCCAGAAGGCGGACGGCGACCAGGTCACGGTGAAGAGCGACGACGGCACGTCGTGGACGTGGACGGTGGGCTCGGACGTCAAGGTGCGGGGCGACTCCGACACGCTGAGGAAGGACGCGACGGCCTTCCTGGTCGGCACCCGCGGCGACGACGGCGGGCTGACCGCGTCCGGCGCGTTCTCGGGCGACTTCACGGGCATGGGCCGGGGCGGCGGCAGGCGCGACCACGGCGGCCCGTGGCAGCGCCCCGGCGACCGCTCACCGTCCCCGAGCCCCTCGGGCAGCGGCGCCACCACCTAGCACTGCGACCCGGGACCCGCGCGGTGACCCGCTGCAGGTCCCGGTCACACATCACGCGCGCGTCGGAGGGCAGGCCGGAGCGGCTGAACCCCGCTCCGGACGTCCGCCCGGTGGGTGGGCGGCACACAGCGGAGGCTTACCACCCGGCCACCGAGCGGGTGGCACCGTCGGCGGGGCGACGCACCAGGGGCCCGTCAGGCACGGTCTCCGTCGCGTACGCCGATCACGACGTTCGCGTACAGCTCCTCCGAGACCGCGAGGCGGGTGGTCAGCCCGGCGTGGCGGAAGGTCTCGACGGCGTCCTCTGCCTGGCGCTCGCTCGTCTCGACCAGGACACAGCCGCCGGGCGCGAGCCACTCGCGCGCCCCCGCGGCGACCCTGCGCAGCACGTCGAGACCGTCGCCGCCGCCGTCGAGGGCGACCAGCGGCTCGTGCTCGCGGGCCTCTGCGGGCAGCAGTCCCACCTCGTCGCTGGGGACGTAGGGCACGTTGGCGGCGAGGATGCCGGTGCGGCCGCGCAGGACCGCGGGCAGGGCGTCGAACAGGTCGCCGACATGGGCGTGGCCGCCGTACGGGGCGATGTTGCGGCCGGCGCAGCCGACGGCGGCCGGGTCGATGTCGGCGGCGTGCAGCTCGACGTCCCCGAGGGCGGCGGCGAGGGCCGCGCCGACCGCGCCGGAGCCGCAGCACAGATCCACGACGACGGACGCGCCGGGAGCCTGGGCCAGGGCCTGGTCGACGAGGAACTCGGTACGGCGGCGGGGCACGAACACACCGGGTTCCACGAGGACGCGCAGCCCGTGGAACTCCGCCCAGCCGAGGACGTGTTCGAGGGGCCGTCCGGCGGCGCGCCGGTCCACCATGGCGGCCAGTTCGTCCGGGGTGCGGGCGGTGGCGAGGATCAGCTCCGCCTCGTCCTCGGCGAAGACGCAGCCCGCGGCGCGCAGCGCCGAGACGACGGCGGAGGTGGGGGTTTCGGAAAGTGAGGTCATCACCGGGGAGCCTAGCCGGACGCCGGCGCACCGCTCAGATGATTTACCGCCCGGCCGGGCCGCCGTGCAGACGGTCCATCGGTCGAGCGGCGTTCCGGACGGGCTCTCAGACGCCGACCGTCTCCTCGGTCTCCTCCTCGGCCAGTTCGGCAGGGGATGCCGGTACGGCCACGGACGCGGCCGGCGCCGCCTTGGCCCGCTCGCAGGCCGCGGCGATCGCGGTGACCGCGAGACCCGCCAGCAGCCAGACCGCGAGGGTCCACACGTTACGGCTCAGGCCGTCGCTGCCGAAGTACAGCAGGCTGCGGACGCCCTCGACGAAGCCGGCGCCGTTCCAGAAGGCGTGCAGGGTGCCGAAGAACCCGTTCTGCAGCTCGGGACGGAACAGCCCGCCGGAGCTGGTGAAGTTGAGCATCACGAACAGCACCATCATGGTCAGCGTGGTCCACCGCTTGAGGAAGGTGTGCAGGCCGACGCCGACGAGGAGGATGCCGGCGGAGTAGAGCCAGGCCATGCCCCAGACCCCGGCCAGGTCGTGGTGGGCGAGGTGGAACACCGGTCCGGCGAGGAACGCGCCGATGCCGCTGACGACGGCCGAGACGCCGAGCGCGAGCAGGGCCCGTATCCGCATGGGGAGCGTCGCACCGGCCGCGCCGAGGGCGGCGACCGAGGCGTAGGAGCCGATGCTCACGGCGATGAGCAGGAAGAAGAGGCCCTGTCCTGTGGGGTCGTCGGCGACCGGCTTCGCCACGTCGGTGACCTCGAGGGCGGCGCCCTCCTTCGCGGCGAGCGGGCTGAAGACCTTCTCGACGGCCGTGGCGCCCATGTCGGAGGCGGCGCTGGCGACGATCAGTTCCGGAGCCTTTGCGCTCGGGACGTAGGCGCCGGTCACGGTGCGGGACCTGAGGAGGTCGACGGCCGCGGCGCGGGTGGGGACGGTACGGACGTCGAGCTTGTCGCCGGCGGTGTCCTTGATGGTCTGCGCCAACACCTTCGCTTCCGGTCCGGCGCCGACCACGGCCACCGGCATGTGGTTCGGCTCCGGGTGGACGAACGCGCCCATATAGGCGAGCCCCATGCCCAGGCACATCAGTAGCGGGGTGATCAGGTGCGTGAGCACATGGCGCAGTGCCGGTGACCTCATCGCGTACGACCTCCAGAACCTTCCGGGCCAAACTGGTTGGCTTATACAACTCACGATCAAGTTGTACTATACAACTAGACCGTCGGAGGAGGTATTCCCGTGACAACGGCGGAGACGGCAGTCGAGACCATCCAGCGCGAGATGACGACCTTCGCGCGCCGGGCCCGGGCGTCGGCCGGCCGCATGCACCCCGAGCTGTCGCTGGTGTCGTACACGCTGCTCGGGCATCTGGAGGAGCGCGGCGGCTGCCGGGCCACCGACCTGGCCGCGCACTACGCGCTGGACAAGTCGACGGTCAGCCGGCAGGTGGCGGCACTGGAGCGCACGGGCCTGATCGAGCGGCGCCTGGACCCGGAGGACCACCGGGTCCAGGTGCTGCATCTGACGGAGGCGGGAGAGGAGATCCTGGCCCAGGTGACGGAGAGCCGCCGGGCCGCCTTCAGGGAGCGGCTGGCGGACTGGCCGGAGGCGGACCTGGTCAGGTTCGCCGGATACCTGGAGCGCTACAACGCCGGGACCTCGGCAGGCTCCACCGGCGACTGACCGAGCGACTCGGGCACCCTGGCCGCGACGAAGGCGGTACGGCGGCGCAGGCGGAAACCGAGCGACTCGTACAGGCGGATCGCGGTGGTGTTCTCGGCGCCGGTGTGCAGGAAGGGGGTCTCGCCGCGTTCCCGGATGCCGTACGCGACCGCCCGGATGAGTCGGGTCGCGAGGCCCTCGCCGCGGTGGGCCGGGTCGGTGCAGACCGCGCTGATCTCGGTCCAGCCCGGCGGGTGCAGCCGCTCCCCCGCCATCGCGATCAGCCTGCCGCCGCGGCGGATGCCCAGGTAGGTGCCGAGTTCGATGGTGCGGGGCAGGAACGGGCCGGGGCGGGTGCGCTCGACCAGGTCGAGTATCTCCGGCACGTCGGCCGGTCCGAGCCGGACCGCCGCCGGCTCCGGGACGGCGTCCATGCCCTCGTCCACCAGCTGTACGCCCGCGATGTTCATCGTGAGCTCCCAGCCCTGCGGGAGCTCACCGCGATAGCCGGGCAGCGGGACCTCCGCACCGGGGCCGGCCAGGGCGGCGAGGTCCGCCCAGTCGTCGGCGTCGGGATCGTCGGGGAGCGCCAGCCACGGGGAGACGTCGACGGGGTAGCGCAGGATCCGGCCGCGCCGCTCGGCGAAGAGGGCGTGCGGGCCGGTGAGCGAGGCGCGGGCGGGGTTGTCCAGGACGTGCGGGGCGCCTTCGCGGGCGTTCGGGACGCTCATATGGCGACCTCGATCACGACCTTGCCCAGGGCGTGCCCGTCCTCGACCGTGCGCAGCGCCTCGTCGGCCCTGTCCAGCGGGAAGGTCCGCGAGACCTGCGGGTCCAGTTCACCGGCCACGACGAGCTCGGCCACCTCGTCCAGGACCGCGGCGGTACGGGCGCGCTCCACCCGGGCCCCGCCCAGCGCGGCGACGGTCTCCGGCGGGGCGCCCGCCGTGATCAGCTTGGTGCGGTCGGCGAGCAGTCCGGCCGCGTCGGCGAGCACCTCGCCGCCGACCAGGTCGTAGACGCCGTCCACGCCGTCGGGCGCGGCGGCCCGCACCCGGTCGGCCAGGCCCGGGCCGGAGGGCACGTGCACGGCGCCCAGCGACTCGACGAGGTCCTTCTTGGCCTCGCTCGCCACGCCGACCACCCGCAGGCCCCAGGCGTGGGCGATCTGCAGGACCGCCGCGCCGACTCCGCCACCCGCCCCGGTGACCAGCAGGGTCGCGCCCTCGGGCAGGTCGAGCTGGCGCACGCCGTCGTAGGCGGTTGCTCCGGCGACCGGCAGGGTGGCGGCGTCGGTGAAGGACAGCGCGGCGGGCTTGTGCGCGGTCACGGACGCCGTCAGCAGGGCGTACTCGGCGAACGCGCCGCCGGCCGTGTTGCCGAAGACCTCGTCGCCGACCGCGAACCCGGTCACGCCCTCGCCCGTCTCCTCGACCACACCGGCGGCCTCGCTGCCGAGGACGACCGGGAAGCGTGCCTCCCCCTCGCCGGGGCGGCGGAAGCCGCCCCGCAGCTTCCAGTCGACAGGGTTGACCCCCGCCGCGCGGACCGCGATCAGCAGTTCACCGGGGCCGGGAACGGGCCGGTCCAGCTCGGCGAAGGCCTCGGTCTCGGGCCCGCCGTGCCTGGTGTAGACGTACGCCTTGGGCATCGTGTTTCCTCGCTCTCTGGTGCTGTCACCGGTGTCCCGGCAGCGGCACTCAGCGGCAAGGACGAGCACACGGCGGCTATTCCCGCACCCGCGGATCGTTCATGCGGCTGCAATGATCGGGGGCCTGACCTGGGCGGGGGCACCCGGATCGGCCGCCCGAACGCAACAGCCGATCACTGCGCGTCGAAGGGCGTGAGAACGAAGATGGGCATCTTCCGGGTGGTCTTCTTCTGGTACTCGGCGTAGTCCGGCCAGGTCTCGACGGCCCGCTCGAACCAGACCTCGTAGTCCTCGCCGTGCACCTCCCTGGCCCGGTAGTCCTTCTTGACCGGACCGTCCTGGAGCTCGACATGCGGGTTCGCAGCCAGGTTGTAGTACCAGACCGGGTGCTTGGGCGCGCCCCCCAACGAGGCGACGACGGCGTACTCCCCGGCATGCTCGACGCGCATCAGCGGTGTCTTGCGCAGCTTCCCACTCCTGGCACCGACCGACGTCAGCACGATCACCGGCCTGCCCTGGTTGTCCGTGCCCTCGGTGCCGCCGGAACGTTCGTACAGCTCAACCTGATTGCGAGCGAAGTCGAAGGCACTCGGCTCATATTCCCCGGTGAGCGGCATGTCTGCACCATCCAATACAAGGATCGGCCCGGCTGCGGCAGCCTGTTGCCACGCGCCTACAGGGCCATAAGCGGACTATACCCCGCTACCTGATCGCAGGTCCGGTTGCGGCGCGCCGGAAGGGGCACCATCGGCCTTCACCCTGCTCATCGGCTGCGCCGTATGGTGGCCGGGTGGAACGGACCGACTTGCCACAACCGGCTTCCGAGCGTGTCGACGCCGCACGCAACCGGCAGCGCCTCCTGGCCACCGCGCGGGAGATGCTCACGGAGTTCGGGCCGGACAGGATCACGATGGACGCGCTCGCCGAGCGCTCGGGGTTGGGCAAGGGCACCGTGTTCCGTCGGTTCAAGACACGCGCCGGCATCTTCCAGGCCCTGCTGGACGACAGCGAGTACGCCTTCCAGGAGCGCGTGCTGTCGGGTCCACCGCCCCTGGGGCCGGGGGCACCGCCGCTGGAACGCCTGATCGCCTACGGGAGGGCCCGCGTCCGGTTCCTCATCGATCACCATGACATCGCGCGTTCCGCGCTCGACGGACGGCAGCCTGCTCCTGCCGGCGGCCAGACGCCGCTGTCACGGATGCACATCCGCATGCTCCTGGGCCAGATGGACCTGGGACCCGCGGACCGTGACCTTCTCGCCGTGCAACTGACCGCCGCCCTTGACGGGCCTCTCCTCCTGTATGTGTCGTCGACCGACCTCGGTCAGGCCGAGCAGGATGCCGAGCGGAGGCTCGCAGACGGCTGGCAGGACATGGTCCGGCGCGTGTGCCGCCCCTGAACCGGCCACGGATCGCGGGGCGCCGGGCCGGGGGCGTGCGGCGCGCGGCGGACCGAGTGCTTCGGCCCGTGGCGCGTCCCTGGTCCCGGAGGGTGAGCGAGGTACGCCGTACGGGGTACCAGTCCCGTGTGGACGCTCGCATGCGAGCGGGGGCACGCTGGGAGCTGCGGACCGGCTGTCCGGCCCTCCGGCTCTTGTGGCGGCGAGGAGGTCGACATGCGTACCCGGGTGCGTGGCTGGCGCTGGCGGCAGAACCCGCTGCGGCGCAAGTCCGACATGGTGGAGGCGTGGATCGCGCTGGCCGTCGCGGTCCTGCTGTGCGTGGGCGCGCCCCTGGTGGGTGCGGTGACGGGGCTGTGGGCCCATGACCAGGCGCGGTCGGTGGCAGCGGTGCAGCGGTCCGAGCGGCACATGGTGCGGGCCGTGGTCGTCGGCGGCACCCCGGACCAGCTGCCCTCGGTGCAGGGTGGCGACCGGGCGCACGCCTACCAGACGAATGTCCGCTGGACCGTGCCCGGCGAGGGGACGAAGACCGCCCTGGCCCGGGTTCCGTCGGGGACCCGGACCGGTGACGTGGTGGACGTGTGGTTCGACCGGCAGGGGCACGGGGTCGCCCCGCCACCCGACGACATCGCCGTCTGGCAGCACACGGTCACCGTGGGCCTGTGCGGGGCGAGCGGCGCGGCGGCCGTGGTGCTGCTCGGCCATGGCATCGTCCGCCGGGTGGCGCTGCGCCACCGGCTCGCCGAGTGGGAGCAGGAGTGGGCACGCACCGGACCGGACTGGACCCGCGGGCGGGCCTGAAGCCCCTAGCCCGCCGTCTGCAGACGGCGGGCCACGCGCGCGTGTGTGCGCAGTGCGTCGGCCAGCCCGGGCAGGACGGGTTCGCCCGAGTCGACCAGCACCCGTCCCGCCACCACCGTCGTCCACGCCCGCGCGGGTCCGCAGCGCAGCCACGCCTCGACGGGGTCGGTGACGGCGCCGGCCAGAGCGACCTCGTGGAGGTCCCAGACGACCAGGTCGGCGCAGGCGCCGGGGCGCAGGTGGCCGAGTTCGTCGGCCCGGCCCAGGCAGCGGGCCGAGCCGCGGGTGGCGATGTCGAGGGCGTCCCGGGCGGTCATGGCGGCGGGTCCGCCCCGGTAGCGGCCGAGCAGCAGGGCGTTGCGCGTCTCCATCCAGAGGGAGGCGTGGTCCGTGGAGGCCGAGCCGTCGCAGCCGATGCCGACGGGCAGGCCGAGGTCGCGCATCTCGCGCACCCGGGCGGTGCCGCCCCCGATGAGCATGTTCGAGCTGGGGCAGTGCGCCACGCCGACGCCCGCGGCGGCCAGGCGGCGCAGTTCGGCGTCGCTCGGGTAGATGCAGTGGGCGACCCAGGTGCGGTCGGTCAGCCAGCCGCAGTCCTCGAAGTACTCGACGGGACGGCAGCCGTAGGTCTCCTGGCAGTAGGTGTCCTCGTCGTGGTCCTCGGCGAGGTGGGTGTGCAGCCGGACGTCGTGGCGCTCGGCGAGTTCGGCGGTCGCCGTCATCACCTCCTTGGTCACCGAGAAGGGTGAACAGGGGGCGAGCGCGACCCGGACCAGGGCGCCCGGCGCGGGGTCGTGGTGGCTCCTGATCAGCCGCTCGCTGTCGGCGAGTACCTCGTCGGTGGTCTGGGTGACGCTCCGGGGCGGCAGTCCGCCGTCCTCGACGGAGCGGGTCATGGAGCCGCGGGTCGCGTGGAAGCGGAAGCCGATGTCGCGGGCCGCGCGGATCTCGGCGTCGACCAGGCCGGGGCGCGGATGCACATAGAGGTGGTCGGAGGAGGTGGTGCAGCCGCCCATGAGGAGTTCCGCCATACCGACGTACGCGGAGATGTAGGCGGCCTCCTCGTCGAGGGCGGCCCACAGGGGGTAGAGGGTGGTGAGCCAGTCGAAGAGGGAGCCGTTCACGGCGGGGGCGTAGGAGCGGGTGAGGTTCTGGTAGATGTGGTGGTGGGTGTTGATCAGGCCGGGGGTGACGAGCCGTCCGGCCGCGGAGACGACCGTACGGGCCTCGGGCTCGGCGCCCGCCGCTCCGACCGAGGTGACCCGACCACCGGCCACCGCCACCCAGCCGCCGGGGATCTCCCGCCCGCCGTCCACGACGAGCAGTCCGGCATCCCTGACCAGCAGATCGACAGCAGGCTGCATGGGGTCATGGTAGGGGCCCGGCGGCGCAGAGGCCTGGTGATTCGTCGGACCATCCACGTACGGTGTGATCATCCGCACCTTCCCTTCATCAAGGTGGTTGTTGATGGCCCTGTTCGACCTCCCCCTCGACGAACTCCGCGAACACCACAGCACGTCGGTGGCTCCCGGCGACTTCGACGCGTTCTGGTCCAAGACGCTCCAGGAAGCCCGCGAGCACGATCTGGACGCCCGTTTCGAGCCGGTCGACGCCGGGCTGTCCACGGTCGACGTCTACGACGTGACGTTCGCCGGGTTCGGCGGCCACCCGGTCAAGGGCTGGCTGCGGGTGCCGGCCGGCACCACCGAACCGCTGCCGCTGGTCGTGGAGTTCGTCGGGTACGGCGGCGGGCGCGGGCTGGCGCACGAGAACCTGCTCTGGGCGTCGACGGGACGGGCGCACTTCACGATGGACACCCGCGGCCAGGGCAGCGCCTGGGGCGGCGGGGGCGGCACCGCGGACCCGGTAGGCGGTGCCCCGGCGTACCCCGGGTTCATGACCCGGGGGATCGACGCGCCCGAGAACTACTACTACCGCCGGGTGTACACGGACGCGGTGCGCGCGGTGGAGGCGGCCCGCTCGCATCCGCTGGCCGACGCGACACGGACCGTGGCGCTCGGCGCCAGCCAGGGCGGTGGGATCACCATCGCGGTCGGAGGTCTGGTCCCCGATCTGGTGGCCGTCGCGCCGGACGTGCCGTTCCTGTGCGACTTCCCGCGCGCCACCACGCTGACGGACCGTCACCCGTACCGAGAGATCGCCCTGTTCCTGAAGACGCACCGGGGCCGCTCGGCGGACGTGCAGCGCACCCTCTCCTACTTCGACGGCGTGCACTTCGCGGCGCGCGGCCGGGCCCCGGCGCTGTTCTCGGCGGCTCTGGAGGACCAGACCTGTCCGCCCTCCACGGTCTACGCGGCCTTCAACTCCTGGGCGCACGAGGACAAGACGATCGAGGTGTACGACTTCAACGACCACGAGGGCGGCGGCCCCTACCACGAGGCTGCGAAGGCGCGCTGGCTGCGCTCGTACGTCTGAGGAGGCGGCGGAGTTGGACACGCGGGAGGCCGCCGAGCGGTTCGTCCGGGTCTGGGAGCGGGGCTGGGCCGCGCACGACGTGGACGCGCTGCTCGCCCTGTACGCCGAGGACTGTGTGCACCGCTCGATGCCGTTCCGCGCCCCGCACCGGGGGCGGGACGAACTCGCCGCCTATCTGCGCTGGTCGTTCGAGGCGGAGCGGGTGACGGACGTCAGGTTCTCGGCGCCGCTGGTGGGCCCGGACGGGGTCGCGGCGGCGGAGTTCCGGGTGCGGTCCGAAGAGGGGGGTGCTGCGGCCACGCTGGCGGGGTGCGTGTTCGTGCGCTTCGACGCGCAGGGGCTCGCGGTGGAGACCCGTGACTACTGGCACACCGCCGAGGGGCACCAGGAGCCGGCCGGGAGACTCTTCCTGCTCTGATCTTCCCTCCAGTCCGACCAGTCGGTACGTTCGGGATGCCCGGGCCGCAGTGTCGCGGTCCGGGTTTTCCGGCGTACGACGGAGGGCGCATGTCCGAGCACGAGCCTCAGCCGCGGCCACAGGTCCACGGCCACTGCGATCCGCGTTTCGCGGCGGTACGGGAGGCGTTCGAGGAGAACTTCCGGGACCGGGAGGAACTGGGCGCCGCCGTCGCGGTGACGGCCGGCGGCGAGACGGTGGTGGATCTGTGGGGCGGCTGGGCCGATCCGGCGCACCGGCGGCCGTGGGAGCGGGACACCGTGGTCAACGTCTGGTCCACCACCAAGGGCCCGGTGGCCCTGTGTGCGCACATCCTGGCCGACCGGGGACTGCTCGACCTCGACGCACCGGTGGCCGGCTACTGGCCCGAGTTCGCGGCGGCCGGCAAGGAGCGGGTCCTGGTCCGCCATCTGCTCTCGCACCGGGCCGGGCTGTCCGGGCTGCGCGAGCCGCACTCGCTCCAGGACCTGTACGACTGGGAGCTGACGACCGCGCGGCTGGCGGCGACGGAGCCCTGGTGGGAGCCGGGGACCCGGTCCGGGTATCACGCGCTGACCTACGGCTTCCTGGTCGGCGAGGTGGTGCGGCGGGTGTCCGGGCTGCTGCCGGGGGCGTTCCTGGAGCGGGAGGTCACCGGGCCGCTGGGGATCGACTTCACCGTCGGGCTGCCGGAGAAGGACGCGGGCCGGGCGGCCGAGCTGGTGCATCCTCGGGTCGTGTCGGACAGCGAACAGGCTGCGATCTTCAGCCAGTTGACGCCCGCCGCGGTCGCCGCCCTGGCCAACCCGGGGGTGGGCGCGTCCGCGGCGAACACCTCCGAGTGGCGGGCGGCCGAGATCCCGGCGGCCAACGGGCACGGCACGGCCCGGGCGGTCGCGGCGTTGTACGGGGTGTTCGCCGGCCGGGGCGAGTACGGCGGCCTGCGAGTGCTGTCGCCGGAGGCGGCCGAGCGGGTGCGGGAGGGCCAGGGCAGCTGTCGTGACCTGGTACTGGGGGCGGGTTTCGAGCACGAGACCGAGATCGGGCTCGGACTCTGGCTGAGCGGGCCGAACGGCTCGTACGGGCCGAACCCGCGCGCCTTCGGGCACGACGGGTTCGGCGGCTCCTGCGGGTTGGCCGACCCGGAAGCGGGGGTCTCCCTCGGGTACGTCATGAACCGCATGGGACCGCGGATCGCGGACGACCCGCGGAAGACAGCCCTGGTCAACGCCGTTTACGCGAGTCTGTGAGGCCCGCACGGTTTCGGCCGAACCCGTCGGCCGCTCTTCCCTGATGGTTTAGACCAATGCTAGATGTGGTCGCGGAACGAACCCGCACGGCTACTTCTTGTCACCCACTGGAGGAGCGGCATGGCCCGCACCACCCCGCATCACCACTCCGAGAGCGAAGGGCAGCCCCTGTACTGGCGGATCGCGACACAACTCCTCGGTGAACTGCGCGACGGCACCCTGCCGCCCGGGGAACGGCTGCCGGCGGAACGGCAGTTGGCGCGGCACTTCGGGGTCAGCCGGGAGACCGTCCGGCAGGCGCTGGAGGTGCTGCGGCACAGCGGACTGGTGGCCACCGACCGACGGGGCAGTCACGCGACGCTGCACGGCCGTCCGGTGGAGAGCCCGGTCTCCCTGGCCTTCCCGGTGGGCGCCGGACCCACGGAACACGGCGCGGTCGACCGGGCCACGGTGACCTGGGAGGAGCCACCGCCCGAGCACGCGGCGGCGCTCGGGCTGGCCCCGCACCGGCCGACCCTGGTGCACCGCTACGAGTCCGCCTCCCCCGACGGCCACGCCCTGCGCACCGCCGTGACCTCGTTCTCGGCGGTGGCCCTGACCGAGGTCGAGGAACTGGGCCGATACCGGGACCGGGCCGACGGCTGTGCCGCCGCGCAGCTGCGCCGGGCCTACGACTGGATGCGCCAGGCGGGCCTCACCCTGCACCACCGCGACTCCATCACCCAGGTCGCGGACGCGTCCTCGGTCCGGGTGACCCGCCGGGTGCACGACCAGTACGCCCGCCCGCTGGAGATCACCGACCTGGTGGTGGACGCCCAGCAGGACGCGCTGGTCTACGAGTTCACGGTGCCCGCCGCGGGCTGACCGCGGCGGGCCACGACCAGCCGGGCGCGCGGGCTGCCGTCGTCGCGCTCGCCGAACCCGGGCAGCGCGTACAGGTCCACGGCGAACCCTGCCCGCGCCAACTCCCCCAGTACGCCGCCGAGTCGGAAGGCCCGGTAGTACATGACGAACGGCGGCCGCCAGAGGGCGTTGCGGACCCGCATCACGGCGTCGAAGCCCAGCAGCATCCAGAACGCGGGGCTGCTGGGCCGCGGTGGCGCGAGCACCGGGAAGGCGAAGGCGCCGCCCGGCCGCAGCACCCCGTGGACCTGGTCGAAGAGTCCGGGCAGCTCCCGGGGCAGGAAGTGCCCGAACGCCCCGAAGCTGACGACCAGGTCGAAGGCGGACCGGAACGGCAGGGCACGGGCGTCGCCGCGCACGTAGGTGACGTCCGGGCCGTCGGGCGGGAGCTGCCGGCGGGCGATCTCCAGCATGCCTGCGCTGAAGTCGACCCCGGTCACGCTGTGCCGGCACACCTGGGCCAGCACCCCGGTACCGGCTCCCGTCCCGCAGCACAGGTCGAGACCGTCCTCGAACGGACCGAGCGGCGCGAGCGCCTTCGCGACCGCTTCAAGAACCGAGTCGGGTGTCCGGAAGGGGGTGTGGTCGAACTTCGGGGCCAGCAGGTCGTAGCCGCGCTCGACCGAGGACAGCGCCTGGACGGTGAGTTCACTGAGGCTCGGGCCTTCGGGGCTGAACATCCGGCCAGCCTACGGCAGCGCTCGGCGCCGGACACGGCGCAGGCGCGGTCCGTGGAAGGGACCGCGCCTGCGGCCGGGTGGCACCCGTCGGCAGCGGGTGTCACCGCACGGCGCCGGATCTCACGCCACGGTGAGCGTGAGGGCACCCGTGTAGGTGGAGCCGGCCGTGATCGCCGTCTCGGTGCCGTCGACCGTCAGCTTCACGGACTTGCCGCGCGGCGCCCGCACGGCGGCGTCGGCCGCGAGGGTGAGGCTGGTCAGGTACGACGTCCCGGTGACCGTCCAGGTCGAGCCGCTGTTCAGCTTCACCACCACGCCGTTGTTGACGGCGGCCTGCACGGTGTTGGTGACGATGCCCAGCTCGTAGAAGGTGGACGAGTCGATCGAGGAGACCCGGTGCTTGGCCCGCGTCGCCGAGATGACGCCCTCGACAGTGGAGTCCTCGAAGGTGAGGACCATGTTCTTGCCGTTGCGCATGCCGTTGTAGAAGTCGCCCTTCAGCCCGATGGAGCTGAATGTGGCGGCGCCGTCGGTGGAGTGGACGGCGGTGACGTCGAACGACGAGTTCTTCACCGGGTCGGTGGCGGGCTCGGTGTACACGCCGATGTTCATCATCTTGCCGTTGACGTTGACCGGGCCCGGGTCGTCCAGCTCGATCATCTGCAGGATGATGCCGTCGCGCGGGTTGAGCCGGGCGCCCTGCGAACCGTCCACCGAAATGGTGGTCTGCTGGCCCTTGTTGAGGAAGGTGGCCCGTTCGGAGTTGATGACGGTGCCGCCGTCCAGGGTGAGTTCCCCGGCGCCGAAGAACATGTAGCCGAAGTGGCCGGAGTTGACCACCGTGCTGCGCTCCGGGATGCTCCGCAACTCGGCGTCGGACAGTCCGAGTTCGAGCTCGGTGTTGAGCGCGGCGAGGGCGTCGGGGGTGCTGTCGCCGTAGTGCACGACGGCGGCCGGCCCGGCGATGATCGTCGCGTACGAGCCGACGTCGAAGCGGGAGCCGAGCACACGGACCGTGGCGTCGCCGATGGCGTAGGTGCCGTACCCGTAGTCGCCGGTGTTGCCGACGTGGCTGTTGATCGCGGTGAGCTTCAGTCCGCTGCCGCCCTCCACGGACAGCGCGCCCCAGGTCTCCGAGAACACGGTCGAGTCGAGGTAGGTGGCGATGCTGTTCTTGCCGATCAGGTTGGTGGCGCGGACGTTGCCGTCCAGGCCCAGCATCCAGGGCACCGACTCCATGTACGGGGTCTCGACGGTGGCCTGGTAGTCGGAGGGCAGGACGCCGTTGCGGGCGCGCAGGAAGGAGTTCTTGACGAGGACGTTGGCGCCGCCGTCGGCGATGACGGTGGTGCGGACCACGCCCTTGTTGCTGATCCTGGCGCCGTCCACGACCAACTTGGTCGCGGAGCCGTCGCCGACCACGGCGGCGCCGTACCCGGCGAAGTCCGAGCGGCCGTTGCCGTCGAGGGTGATGGTCGGGCTCTGGAGGGTGTAACTGCCGCTCTCGACGTACACGCCGTTGAAGCACTCGCCGGTGGAGGCGATCGACACGCCCCGGGCGGCGATGTCGGTGACCTTGCCGCCGCGCACGGCGGACAGGACGGACTTCGCGGAGTCGACCCCGTCGGAGCCGACGTAGAGCGCCTGCCGGAACGGGAAGGTGAGCGTCTGGTAGGTGACGTCGTTGGACTCGGCGACCGTGAGGACGACGTCGCCGCGGTAGGTGCCGGCCTGGATGAGGGTCCCGGTGGCGCCGGTCGCGGTGAGCAGCTGGCCGGTCTCCACGCCGTCGACGGTGAGGCTGATGTCGTACCCCTCCGGGGCGACGATCTTGCCGCCGTCCCCGATGGTCAACCGGCTCACCTGGGTGGTCGCGGCGAGCTCGTAGGTCTCCCCCGCGGCGACGGAGATCGTCCTGCCCGCCGCCTTCGGCGCGGCGGTGGCGGTACCGGAGGCGACCGGAACGAGCACGGCCGCTGCGGTGGCGGAACCGGCGATCAGGAACGAGCGTCGGGATATCAGCGTCATTGCAGGCCTTTCCACGGGTGGAGTGCGCCGTCGCGCAGAGTTACGAGTCGCCCGTCGAAACCAAGGCGACGAAAGCACCTGAGGTGTGCAGGTGGGAGTGAATCAGCCCTGGGAAACCCGGGACAGACATCGCACACACGCATCCCGGAACCCGATGCCTCGGATCGCGCCGCCGAGTTCATGGCGCTCACACAGAGTGGCCACAGGCCTGGACGACGGGCACGCACGACGGCGAGGCGGACGCCCGCATGCCGTCCACCTCGCCGTGTCCCTGTACGTGGTCTACGCCGGTGCGATCATCCCCGCCGACAGGTCGATGTCCGCCCCGCACAGTCCGGGCATCGCCAGCATGGCGACCAGCGCCCGCGCGACCTCGTCCTCCTCCACCAGCCTCCCGAGCGCGGCGCGGGAGGCGAAGTCCCGTTCCGCCTCCTCGACGGTGCAGCCGGTGAGTTCGGCGGTGAGCCGGAAATTGCGGTCCATACGGGGCCCCCGGACCGGGCCCGGGGAGAGGGAGTTGACCGCGACGCCGTGCGGGCCCACCTCGCCGGCCAGCGTCCGGGTGAGGCCGATCAGCGCCATCTTGGACGCGGTGTACGGCGTCCGGTTGAGCAGCGGGCGTTTGCCGCTGACCGAGGCGACGTTGACGATGTCGCCCCGCCCGGCGGCGAGCATGGGCGGCAGGAACGCCCGGCACATGAGATAGACGCCGCGGACGTTGGCGGCGAACACGTCGTCCCACTCGCCGGGTTCGATGTCGACCAGGGGCCGGACCGGCCCGGCGACGCCGGCGTTGTTGACGAGCAACGACACGTCTTCGTCGGAGAGTTGCGCGGCCAGGGTGCGGACGGCGGCGGGGTCGGAGACGTCGCACACGGCTGTACGGGCCGCCTCGCCCACCTTGGCCGCCGCCTCGGCGAGGGCCTGCTCGTTCCGGCCGACCAGGATCACCCGGGCCCCGGCCTCGGCGAGAGCCAGCGCGAAGGCCCGGCCCAGCGGCCCTCCCCCGCCGGTGACCAGGGCCGTACGGCCGTCCAGGCTCACGCTTCGTTCCACGGCAGCGCGTCGCCCGCGGCCTTCGCGGCCCGTACGTCACCCGAGCGGGCGTGGCCCTCGAACAGCTCGACCCGGGAGGCGCGCCCGCACAGCCGCCCGAGCAGGGCCTGCGAGGCGGTGTCGGTGACCTCCTGGTAGGTGACCGTCTTGAGGTACTTCCCCACCCACAGACCGCCGGTGTAGCGGGCGGCACCACGTGTGGGCAGCACATGGTTCGTGCCGATGACCTTGTCGCCGAACGACACGCACGTGCCCTCGCCGAGGAACAGGGCGCCGTACTGGGTCATCCTCTCCAGCGCGAGGCGCGGCTCGGCGGTCAGCACCTCGACGTGTTCGAAGGCGAACGCGTCGGCGAGTTCGTACAGTTCGTCGATCGAGCCGACGACGTGCACCTGGCCGTGGTCGCGCCAGGCGGGCTCCGCGTAGTCGCGGGTGGGCATGGAGGGCAGGATGCGCTCGACCTCGGCGATGGTCCGCTCGGCGACCTCGCGGGAGGTGGTGATCAGGACCGCCGGGGAGTCCGGGCCGTGCTCGGCCTGGGAGAGCAGGTCGACCGCGCAGACGAACGGGTCGGCCTGGCCGTCGGCGAGGACCAGGATCTCGGTCGGTCCGGCGAACAGGTCGATGCCGATCTCGCCGAAGAGCTGGCGCTTGGCCTCGGCGACATAGGCGTTTCCGGGACCTGCGATCAGGTTGACCGGCTCCATGGTGTCGGTGCCCACGGCCATCGCGGCCACCGCCTGGACGCCGCCGAGCAGCCAGATCTCGTCGGCGCCCGCGAGGTGCATGGCGGCGACGGTGGCGGCGGGGATCTCGCCGTGGATGGGCGGGGTGCAGGCGACCACGCGGGGCACGCCGGCCACCTTGGCGGTGACGATGGTCATGTGGGCGGAGGCGGTGAGCGGATAGCGGCCGCCGGGGATGTAGGCGCCGGCCGCCTGTACCGGGATGTGCTTCTGGCCGAGCCTCACGCCCGGCAGCGTCTCCACCTCGAACTCGCCCAGGGAGTCCAGCTGGCGGCGGGCGAAGGTGCGGACCTGCTCCTGCACGAACGTGATGTCGCCGATGACCTGCCGGGGCACCGAGGCGACGATCTTCTCGACCTCCTCGGCGCTCAGCCGGAAGGAGTCGGGGCTCCACTTGTCGAACTTCTCGGAGTACTCGCGGACCGCCGCGTCACCGCGCTCTCGGATGTCCGCGATGACACCGGTCACCGTCTCACGCACCTGGTCGAGGGAGGCGGCCACCTCGGCCCGGGGCACGGCGTGCTTCAGGATCTCTGCCACAACTGCGGCCTTTCTCGGAAGGTTCGGGGTCAGACCGGGGGCGCTTCGAAGAGCACGTCGGGGTCGTTGAACTGCTCCTTGGCGACCGACTCGCTCATCGGGTCGGCGGTCCCCCACTGGTCCTGGGTGATCGGGTCGTCCACGTCGTGCCGGCCGGGGTGCCACAGGTCCTCTTCGAGGACGGCGAGTTCGGTGGTGTACTCGACGGTGTTGCCGTGCGGGTCGTGGAAGTAGGAGAAGGTGTTGTCGCCCGCCAGGTGCCGTCCCGGGCCCCAGGTGAGCCGGGTCCCGGCGCGCAGCGCACGGCCGGTGCCGCGCATGTACTCCTCCACCCCCCGCATCTCGAAAGAGGCGTGGTGCAGCGACACATGGGGCCCGCGCGCGATGGCGAAGGAGTGGTGCAGCGGGCTGCATCGCAGGAAGTACATGAGGTCACCCATGTGCGTGGAGTACAGGGTGTCGGTGAGCCGGAAGCCCAGGTGCCGGATGTAGAAGTCGCGCAGCCCCTCCGGGTCCTGGGAGTTGACCACACAGTGGGAGAGCCGCACGGGGATGGCCTCGCGCTCCTCGATCTTGCGGTGGGTGCGGGTGGCCACGTCGGCCGAGACCTCCACGACCCGCCCGTCGGGGTCGAAGAAACGCAGCCCGTGGCCGCCGCCCGGGGTGTCCAGCGCCCGCGGCTCATGGATGATCCGCACCCCGGCCCGCCCCAGCCGCACCGCCAGCTCGTCGACGGCCGCCGGTGACACCGCGCCGAAGGCGACGAGGTCCATCCGCTTGCGCTCGTCCTCGCGGATGCGGACGATGTACTGCTCGGGGCTGCCCTCGGCGGCGAAGAACGCGATGCCGCTGTCGTTCGCGACCTCGGTCAGGCCCCAGGTGGTGCCGTAGAAGGCGCGCTGGCCGGCGAAGTCCGGTACGGCCAGGTCGACATGGCGCAGATGGGTGATGGGCTGGAAGCTCATGCGTGGCTCCTGACGGTGTTGCGCTGATGGCCGAGGCCGGTGATCTCCGCGTCGATCACGTCTCCGGGCTTCAGGAAGACCCCCCAGTGCGCGCCGTTGCCGGCCGGGGAACCGGTGAGCAGCAGGTCGCCGGGGCGCAGCGTGGTGGTCGTGGAGGCGTAGGCGATCAGCCGGGGAATGTCGAAGATCATGTCCTTGGTGGACTCGTCCTGCCGGGCCACCCCGTTGTGCCGCAGTGTGATCCGCAGGTCGCCCGGATCCCCGACGAAGTCCGCCGGGACCAGGAACGGCCCGGTCGGCAGGAAGGTGTCGGCGTTCTTGGCGGTGAACCAGTCCGTGCCGATGGCCTTCAGGTCGGGCCGGTACAGCCGGTCACGGGTGGTGAGGTCGTTGCTGATGGTGTATCCGGCGACGTACGACATCGCCTCGGCGGCCGGGATGTTCTTTCCCGGCCTCCCGATGACCAGGGCGAGTTCGAGCTCCCAGTCGTGCTGTTCGCCGAGCTCGGGCAGCACGACGTCGTCGTACGGGCCGCACAGTGCGCGCGGTGAGCCGAGGAAGAGGTAGGGGACGCCGTCGCGGATCCGCTCGTCCATCATCTTCTCGGCGTCGGCGCGGGCCTCCTCCGCCGTGGCACCGTGCACGCTCTCCTTCTCGGCGGCGACCAGGTCGACCACGTGCTTGCGGTAGTTGGCGCCGCTCTGCAGGATCTGGCCCGGTTCGATCGGCGTCAGGACCCGTAGGTCGGCCAGGTCGTGCCAGGCGCCGTCGGTGGCCGCGGCCAGCTCGTGCAGGCGGGGCAGCCAGGTGTCCCAGTCCTCGACCAGCGCGCGTACCGACGCGACCAGGGCGGAGAGGTCGCGGACCCGCGTGCCGGCGACCAGGCCGGGGAAGGCGGCTGCGCCGTCGCTGAAGGTGCCGAGCGCGAAGGGTCCGGCGTGGGAGGGGGATGGTTCGGGCACGGGCGGCTCTCCTCGTACGGGTGGGGGCTCGCCTTCGACGCTAGGCATCGGGCACGGTCGGCGGAAATGGCCGTTCACGATGGCTGCCATCGCCTGCGCACCCGTCCCCCGCCTGCGCCGGTGTGCGGCCGCGGCCTGCATCGATGTGCGGCGCGCTGCGTGGGACCGCCATCGCCGTCGGGGATGGATGACGTCCCCCTTGTCGATGCCTGGATCCGTTGACCCTGCACCTACCGCCGATCAGGCTCGATGCCACCCCGAACCGAGGAGCACACCGTGGTAGTCGAGCACGCCGAGCTGACCGTCGAGGAAGGCCGGGAAGCGGAATTCGAGGAGGTCTTCGGCACGGCACGCGAGGTGCTCGCCGAGGCGGACGGGTTCCGCTGGGCCGAGCTGCTGCGCGGCGAGGAGCGGCCGCGGACCTTCCTGCTGCTCGTCGGCTGGGAGTCGGTCGAGGCGCACACGGCCGGCTTCCGGGAGTCGGAGCGGTTCGCGCGCTGGCGGGCCCTGGTCGGCCCGTTCTTCGCCGCCCCGCCGGCCGTCGAGCACTACCACGAGCTGGGCCCCCGCTTCACCGGCTGAAGGCTGCCGACCCCCACCACCTGTCTTTCTACTTTCGCAAGGATCGCCCATGCCCGTGAACAAGGTGCTCGTCGTCGGCGGCGGCATCACCGGAAGCGTGCTGTGTCTCGCCCTCGCCCAGCGCGGGGTCGAGGTGGAGCTCGTCGAGGTCTCGCCCCGGTGGTTCGGGGTGGGCCATGGCATCACCATCCAGGGCAACGCGCTCAAGGCGCTGCGTTCGGTCGGCGTGCTGGACCGGGTGCTGGCCCGTGCGGTGCCGTTCGACCTCATGCGGCTGCGCCGGGCGGACGGCGGTCTGATCACCGAGCTGGAGACCCCGCACACCGGCGGCGCGGACCTGCCGTCCACGGCGGGCGCGCTCCGGTCCGATCTGCAGGACGCGCTGTGCGACGCGGTGTACGCGCACGGCGTCACCGTCCGGCTGGGCCTGAGCGTGCGCGGCCTCGACCAGTCCGCCGATCATGTGGATGTGACCTTCACCGACGGCTCCGCCGGACGCTACGACCTGGTGGTCGGCGCGGACGGCATCAACTCGGCGATGCGCGCGCTCATCGGCATCTCGGCGAAGCCGCACCCCGTCGGTATGTCGATCTTCCGGGTGGTGGCCCGGCGCCCCGCCGAGATGGACTGCGCCGAGGTGTACTACGGCGGTCCCCGCTACAAGGCCGGCTACAGCCCGATCTCGGACGATCAGTGCTACGCCTACCTCCTCGACGAGAACCTGGACGCCTCCCTGATCGGCCCGCGCGCGTCGCTGGACCTGCTGCGCGAGCGTGGCGCCGGGTACGGCGGCACCTGGGGGAGGATCCTCGCCTCGCTGCCGGACGACACGGCGGTGGACTACCGCTGGATCGAGGCGGTGCTGGTCGACGAGGACTGGCATCGGGGCCGGGCCATGGTGATCGGTGACGCGGCGCACGCCTGCCCGCCGCTGATCGCGCAGGGTGCCGCGATGTGCATGGAGGACGCGGTGCTGCTGGCTGACCTGGTCACCGCCGACGAGCCGGTGGACAGGGCTCTCGAACGGTTCATGGCCCGGCGGCTGCCCCGCGTCCGCATGGTGCTGGACAACTCCCTCCAGCTCGCCGAGTGGGAGATCCACCCGGACACCCCGGGCGCCGACCCGGCCCGCATCATGTCGGAGACGCTCTCCTGCCTGACGGTGGCCGCATGAGCACGCCCGTCGTCGACTTCCACGGTCATCTCGCGGTCCCCGAGGCCGACGCCCTGGTGGCCGGCACCGCGGGCTTCGCGGCCGAGCTGGCCGCCGAGCAGCGCGGCCACTCCCCCGAGTCACTGGCCGCCAACCGGGCTCAACTCCAGGGGCTGGCAGGGAAGTTGACGGATCCGGACAGCCGGCTCGCCGACCTCGACGCGATGGGCGTCGACCTTCAGGTGGTCGGCCCGATGCCCATGCACCACTACTGGGCGGGCCCCGGTCTCGCGGTGCAGTTGGCCCGTACCGTCAACGAGGCGGTGGCCGCGCACTGCGCCGCCGCACCCGGCCGACTGTACGGCCTCGGCACGGTACCGCTCCAGCACCCCGATCTCGCGGTCGCCCTGCTGGACAAGGCGGTCACCGAGCTGGGCCTGTACGGCATCAGCGTCTCCACCACCGTCGAGGGCCGGGAGCTGGCCGACTCCGCGCACGACGACGTCTGGCTGAAGGCCGAGGAACTGGGCGCGGTCGTCTTCGTCCACCCCTGGGGCTGCTCGCTCGGCGAGCGGCTCGCCTCGAACTACCTGGGCAACACGGTCGGACAGCCCACCGAGACCACGGTCGCGCTCTCCCACCTGATCTTCACCGGGGTCCTGGACCGTTTCCCGCGCCTGAAGCTGGTGGCTGCGCACGGCGGCGGCTATCTGCCGACGTACATCGGCCGCTCCGACCACGCCTGGCGGGTACGGCCGGACGCGCGCGGCTGCGCCGAGCCGCCCAGCTCCTATCTGCGGCGGATGTGGTTCGACGCCCTCGTCTACACCCCGCGTGCGCTGCGCCATCTGGTCGAGGAGGTGGGCGCGGACCGGGTGGTGCTCGGTACCGACCACCCGTTCGACATGGGTGTGACCGACCCGGTGGCCCGTCTGGACGCGGCCGGCCTCGACCCGGCCGAGCGGGACGCGATCGCCGGGGGCAACGCGCTGGATCTGCTGCTGAAAGGACACACCCGATGATCCTGGGGCCCGTCGACGAAGAGCTGGCCAAGGCCCGCGCCGCCTACCGCAACCGGGGCCGCTGGGGCGAGGACGACGTGCTGGGCACGCTCAACTTCGCCGACGACGCGATCCGCGCGCACGCCGCGGGCCTGGTACGGCGCGGCCGCTCGTTCTCGCTGGCGCAGGGGATCGACGCGACCGGCCCCCAAGCCGCCACACGGTGGCACGGGTTGGGCCGCGGCCACGACACCGAGCGGGCGTGGCACGGCAGTCCGCGCACCACCGCCGACGACGGCGACTGCGTGACCGGCATCGAGCACCTGCGTGACGCCTTCACCGGCCGCGGGGTGCTGCTCGACGTCGGCCGGGCGGTCGGCGACGCGCGGGGTGAACTCGCAGACGGCTTCCCCATTCTGGAGGAGCACCTGCGGGACACCGTCGAGGCGCAGGGTGCCACCTCGAGTGTGCGCCGGGGTGACATCGTTCTCGTCCGCACCGGACAGCTCGGCCGGGTACGGCGGCTCGGTACCTGGGACGGGTACGCGGCCGGTGCCGCGCCCGGTCTGTCCTTCACCACCCTCGGCTGGCTGCATCGCACGGAGATCGCGGCCGTCGCCGCCGACACGTGGGGCCTCGAAGTCCGGCCGTACGAGTTCACCGAGCCGGTGTCGTCGCCTCTGCACCGGATCGCCGTCCCCGACATGGGCCTGCCGCTGGGCGAGATGTGGGATCTGGAGGCCCTCGCGGCGGACTGCGCGGCCGACGGTGTCTACGAGTTCCTGCTGGTCGCGGCGCCCCTGCCGGCGACCGGCGCGGCCGGTGCCCCCGTCAATCCCATCGCAGTCAAGTGAGCCGCCTTGTGAACACGAACCGATTCTCCGGCACCCTCCACCTCCCCGGTGACGAGGACTTCGAGGAGGCCGTGTACGGCAGGGTCTTCAACGCCCGCCGCCCGGTCGACCGCATCCCCGCCGCCGTACTGTGGGCGGTCACCGAACAGGATGTCGTCGAGGGTGTACGGCTCGCCCTGGAGCGGGGCTGGCAGGTCGCGGTCCGCTCCGGCGGGCACAGCTGGGCCGCCTGGTCGGTGCGCCGGGACGCGCTGCTGATCGACCTCGGCGGCTTCCGCGAGATGGCGTACGACGAGACGACCGGGATCGTGACGGCCACCCCCAGCGTCAAGGGGGGCGACGAACTCAACCCGTATCTGGGTGAGTTCGGGCGCTTCTTCAACGGCGGGCACTGTCCGTCCGTCGGGATCGGCGGCTTTCTCCTCCAGGGCGGACAGGGCTGGAACGCGCGGGGCTGGGGCTGGGCGGCCGAGAACATCGTGGCGATCGACGTCGTCACGGCGGACGGCGAGCTGGTCCGGGCGGACGAGAGCCGGCACAGCGACCTGTTCTGGGCGGCGCGTGGGGCGGGCCCCGGCTTCTTCGGCGTCGTCACCCGTTTCCATCTGCGCACCCGACCCCTGCCCAGGCACCTCGCGCACACCGTGCACGCCTACCCGCTGGACCTCTTCGACGAGGTCATGACCTGGCTGCACGACACCCATCACACCGTCTCCGACCTGGTCGAGATCGTCGCCCTCACCCAGACCCCGCCCGACCTCGACGGACCGGTGCTGCTGGTCACGGGTGTCTCGATGACGGACAGCCCACAGGAGGCGGCCGAGGCGCTCGCACCGCTGCACGCCAATCCGTACGCGGACCAGGCCCTGTTCCGCATCGAGGCCCAACCCACCACCCTCGCCGAGCAGTTGACCGGCCAGCGAACCGCCAACCCCGAAGGCCACCGCTACTTCGTGGACAACGCCTGGCTGACCGGCAGCGCCGAGGAGGTCGTCCCGGCGATCCGCAAGGCGTTCACCGAGCACCCGACCCGGCAGACCTTCACCATCTGGTTCTCCATGGCACCGCTGCGGCAACTCCCCGACATGGCCTTCTCGTTGCAGTCGGAGATCTACTGCGCCAGTTATGTCGTCCATGACGACTCCGGGCGGGACGCGGAGCTGCGCGGCTGGCTGGACGAGGCGATGGCGGCGATGCAGCCGGTGACCGCGGGCCAGTATCTCGGCGACTCCGACTTCACGGTACGGCAGTTGAGGTTCATGGGTGACGAGCAGTGGCGGCGGCTGAACGAGATCCGGGCCGCCCGCGACCCCAAGGGCGTGTTCGCCGGCCATCTGAGCGCCGGGACCGTCACCAACACCAACCACTGGGAGCAGTGAGCAGCGATGCGTTTCGCGACATACGAGCACGAGGGCGAGGAGCGCGCCGGTGTGGTGCGGGACGGGGTGATCCACCCGCTGCCCGACGGGGTGAGCGTCCTGACGCTGGTCGAGGCGGGTGGGCTGTACGCGGCCGGCATCGAAGCCCTGGACGCACCTGGCGAGTTGACGGTCGATCAGGTGCGGTTGCTGCCGCCGCTGAAGCCACCGTCCATCCGGGACTTCGTCGGGTTCGAGGCGCACATCGAGGGTGTGTCGAAGTCGCTGGACGGCCTGGAGCACGTGCCCGAGGAGTGGTACCGGGCGCCCAACTTCTACTTCACCAACCCGCATGCCGCCTACGGCGCCCGCGACGACGTGCCGGTCCCGGCCGGCTGCTCGGTGCTGGACTTCGAGCTGGAGGTCGGCGTGGTCATCGGCCGCAGCGGCCGGGACCTCACCCCCGGGCAGGCGAGGGACCACATCATCGGCTACCTGGTCTTCAACGACTGGTCGGCCCGTGATCTGCAGAAGCCGGAGAAGAACCTCGGCCTGGGTTTCTCCAAGGGCAAGGACTTCGCCAACACGCTCGGCCCCTACCTGGTCACCGCCGACGAGGTCGAGGACCGGCGGGATCCGGACGGGTTCCTGGACCTGGAGATGACGGTCACCCTGAACGGCGAGCTGATCGGCCGGGACACCCTCGCCAACGTCTCCTGGACCTTCGAGGAGATGATCGCCTACGCCAGCCGGGACGCCTGGGTACGCCCCGGTGACATCCTCGGCTCGGGCACCTGCGGCTGGGGGGCGCTGGCGGAGTTCTGGGGGCGGCTCGGGGAGCGTACCCCGCCCCCGCTGAGGCCCGGCGACGAGGTGACGCTGACGGTCGAGGGGCTGGGCACGGTGTCCAACCGGATCGTGCCCGGGCGGACGGACGCGTACCTTCCGCGGGCCCGCAAGAGGGGCCGCACCCCGCGCCCCTAGCACCCGAAGCTGTGGGGGGCCTGTGGTGCGCTCAGGCCCTCCACCTGCGGGTATCCGGCGACGGGATGCCTGGCATCGCATCTTCCTGCCAGTCGCCCCGACCCCCTTCCTCGACGGCCGTCCGCTGGTTAACCTCGCGTTTCACCGAAGCTTCAAGGACGTGGCCGGCCGGAAGGGGACACTCGTGGGTCTCGGAGCGATCGATCTCAATCTTCTGGTGGCACTGGAAGCGCTCCTGGAGGAGAAGAACGTCACCCACGCCGGTGTACGGTTGTCCACCAGCCAGTCCGCGATGAGCGGCTCGCTGGCCCGGCTGCGCCGGCACTTCAACGACGAGCTGCTGATCCGGGTGGGCCGCGAGTACGAGCTGACACCGCTCGCGGAGCGGCTGCTGCCGGTCGTCCAGGGCTCGCTGCAGAAGGCCGAGGAGGCCCTGTCGCTGACCCGGCACTTCGACCCGGCCCGCAGCCGCCAGCGGTTCTCCGTGGTCATGTCGGACTACGTGATGACGGTGTTCGTGGAGCCGCTGCTGCGGGTCATCGCGGCCGAGGCGCCGGGCGTGCGGATCGACTTCCATCCGATCGTCGACGGGCAGCTGGAGACCGAGACGCATCTGCGCTGCCACGACCTGATGATCGTGCCGCTCGGCTACCAGCTGCCCGGCGTCAGCGAGGCCGTGATGCACGACCGGTTCGTGTGCATCGTCGACCCGGGCAACCCGCGCCTGGTGGACGGCCGGCTCACCCTCCGCGACCTCGCCGAGATGCCGCACGCGGCCTGCGCCATCGGCAAGAGCCACACCCCCGCCGAGCGCCAGCTGGAGACCCTAGGGATCACCCCGAAGGTGCAGGTCAGCACGCCCGGCTTCAGTGTGCTGCCGTTCCTGGTGAGCGGTACGGACCTGGTGGCCATGGTCCCGGAACGGCTGGCCCGCCGCTACGAGGGTTTCGCGCGCTGTGCGGTCGTACCGGCGCCGTTCCCGGACGTACCGCTGGTGGAGGCCATGTACTGGCACCACAACCGGCACGCGGACCCGGCGCACCGCTGGCTGCGGGACACGGTCCGCAGGGTCGGCGCGGCGCTGGGCGAGGAGGCGCCGCCGGAGATCGCCGAGGCGGATGCCACCCATCCGGAGAGCGCGTTTCCGGAGCTGTCCGCGGCTTCCTAGCGTGGACCGGAGGACATCTCCGCACGCCCCCCTGGGAGGAAACACCGTGGAAGCCGTGAGCCGCACGCGCCTGGCGGGCCGTACCGTCGTCGTCACCGGAGCCGCACAGGGCCAGGGGGCCGCGGAGGCGGCCGCGGCCGCCCGGGAGGGCGCGACGGTGATCGCGACCGACGTGCTCGACGAGACCGGCGAGAAGCTCGCCGCCTCCCTGCGCGCCGACGGCCTGGACGTCCGGTACGTCCACCTGGACGTGACCTCGCCGGACGACTGGGCGGCCCTGGCGGCGTCCCTGGACACCGTGCACGGCCTCGTGAACAACGCGGGCATCCCGATGCGGGCGCGGCTCGGCCACGTCGAACTCGGCGACTGGAACCGGGCGTTCGCCGTGAACACCACCGGCGCCCTGCTCGGCATCCAGGCCCTCGCCCCGCTGATGCCGGCCGGTTCCTCGATCGTGAACGTCGGTTCGGTCGCCGGGCTCACCGCGCACCACGCGGTGGCGTACACGACCAGCAAGTGGGCGCTGCGGGGCCTGTCCAAGGTGGCGGCCCTGGAGCTGGCCCCGCGCGGCATCCGGACGAACATCGTCCACCCGGGGTACATCGAGACCCCGCTGATGGCCACCGCCAACCCGGTGTTCGTCGCCGCCCACCTCGCCATGACGCCCCAGGGCCGTCCGGGCACGGTCGACGAGGTGGCGCCGCTGGTCGTCTATCTCCTCTCCGACGAGGCCTCGTACGTCAACGGCGCGGAGATCACCGTCGACGGCGGCTACGCGTCGCACGGCCCGGTGAAGGCGATCACCAACGCCCTCGACCAGGTCTGAGCCTCAGTCCTTGAGCTGCTCGAGCGTGGACTTGGTGTCGGTCTTCAGCCAGCCGGTCACGTCGTCGAGGGTCGGCGGGTCGGTGTCGCTGTCGTACGAGGAGAAGTACGCGCTGTAGCTCATCGAGTACGTCATCCAGCCGTCCCGCACCGCGAGCGTGGCGTACCGCGCGCCGCTGGTGGTGGAACCGTTGCTGGTGTCCTGGGTGACCAGGTAGGCCTCGTCGCCGATGCCCTGCACGGGCGTCACGTCGTAGTCGCTGTGGCTGTCGCCGTAGTTCTTCCAGGTGGCCGTGAACTCCGGTGCGGGGTCGGTCTTCTTGTGCAGGTCGACCTCCAAGGAGAGGTAGGCGTCCCCGTAGCTGGAGCTGGTCTTCTTGAGACTGAGACTGCAGTAGCTCTGGTCCAGCGCGGGGTCCTTCATCACGTTCTTCGTCGGGGACGAGTCGTCCACGGGGTACTCGTCCTTGAACGACGAGTAGTCCGCGCTGGAGCAGAGGTTCGCGGGCGCCCGGTAGCCGCGCAGGTCCGCACTGCTCCCGAAGCCCCCGGTCAGGAAGAGTCCGGCCGCCCAGCCCGCGGAGGCGACCACCGCGCCCACGACGGCCCACAGCACGGCTCTGCCCGCCGCGTTGCCGCCGGTCGCCGGCGGTGCGGCCGGCGGCGGGTAGCCGTAACCGGGCTGCACGGCATAGGGGTTGGCCTGCTGCGGCGGGGCGGCGGCCTGGTTGACGACGGTGGGCTGGGCGTAGGGGTTCTGCGGGGGTGGCGACTGCGGACTCGGGTACGGGTACGCGGTCGGCTGGGGCTGCGGCGGTGCCGCCGGGGGCTGGTCCGGCTGCTGCGGAGGCGGCGAGGACTGCTGCGGGGCCGACGACGGCTGCTGCTGCGGAGAGGACTGCGGCTGCTGCGGTGGCGTGGACATGTCGTGAAGATACGGCATAACCGGACGTCAAGTCCCCGTCAGAACGGGATCGTTATGGTCCGGGGACATCCGTTACCGGCCAACCCATGCCTGTTACAGGCCAGTTGGGTACGCACGCGGAAAGGCCGGGGCGGGCGCCCCGGCCTTCTCGTCGCGTCCGGCGTCAGGCGGACGCCGGCTGCACCGGCACCTGGGCCGCCGCTCGTGCGGTGTTCTTGCGGACCAGCAGCAGGGTGACCAGCGCACCGAGCAGTGAGGCGCAGCCGCAGATCACCACGCCGAGGGCCATGCCATGCGCGAGGGCGTCCTGCGCGGCGGCCTTGGCGCTGCCGCTGCCCGCGTTGACCACAGCCAGCGGTCCGGCCGCGGCCTCCATGCCGGCGTCGGCGCCGCTCAGCTTGCCGACCAGCGCGGAGGAGGCCGCGCTCATCGCGATGGTGCTGATCACGGCCGGGCCGAGGCCCTGGCCGAACTCGCGGACCAGGCTGGTCGCGCCGCTCGCCATGCCGGTCATCTCGATCGGCACGGCGTTGACGGCGGCCGAGGTCAGCGAGGAGACCACGCAGATGAAGCCGACGCCGAGCAGCAGCACCGGGCCGATGAAGGCCGCGAGGGAGGTGGTGGTGATGGGCAGCGCGGCGATCCAGAACTGGCCGGCGGCCATAGGCAGCAGACCGCCCATCAGCAGCCAGCGCGGCTCGACGCGGGTGAGCATCTTGCTGAGCACCGGCGCGAGGAGCAGCGGGATCAGCTGGAGGATCACGAACGGCATGCCGGCGCGCAGGGCGCTGAGGTGCATCACCGCGCCGAGCCGGATGGAGACGCAGTAGGCGGTGCCGATGAAGCCGAACATGCCGGTCAGTGCGACCACCGCGGCCGCCGCGAACGACGGGATCCTCAGCAGCTCCAGGTTGAACATCGGGGACTCGGCCCGCCGCTCCGCCATCACGAAGCCGACCAGGGCCACGGCGGCGAGGGCCAGCGCGAAGACGATGGACGGGCTGCTCCAGCCACGGTCGCCGCCCTCGATGATGCCCCACAGCAGGGCGGTGAGGCCGACGGCGATGCTGATCTGGCCGGGCCAGTCCAGGGCGCGGCCCTCGGGCGCCTTGGAGTCGGTGACCAGGGCCCAGCAGGAGATGCCGACCGCGATGCCGAGGACGACCGGCGGCACGAACGCCCAGCGGAAGTCGGCGACCGTGGCCAGGATGCCGGAGGAGAGCGGACCCACGGCGGAGGCGAGGGAGATGCTCAGCGCCCAGGTCGAGACCGCCTTGGCGCGGTCCTTCTCCTCCGGTGTCGCGGCCGCGATGACGGCGAGGGAGCTGGGGAAGAGCGCGGCGGCGCCGATGCCGGCGAGGGCCTGCCCGATCCAGAGCATGGTGATGTTCTGGGAGGTGGCGTTGAGGAGTTCACCGATCGCCAGCACGAATCCGCCGAGGACCAGCAGCCGCTTACGGCCGAACAGGTCGCCCACCACACCGAAATTCAGTTCCAGAATCGCGGTGGGCAGAATGAATGCCGAGGTGACCCAGGCGACCTGCGATCCCGAGGCTCCGAATGCGTTCTGGATTTCCCCGTTGATGGGCGAGGGGACGGTAATGCACAGCTGCGCGGCGGCAACTGCCAGACAACAGGCTATGAGCGTGCCCACGTCCAGTTTCTTCACAGCGTTGGTCATTCCCTGCTCCATCTCACGGGTTAACGGTGGTGCCGCGCTCTTCGACTTCGGCGAGTTCGCCGTGCCCGCCGAGTTCGCCGCGTTCTATGAGTTCGATGAGATTTCCCTCGGGGTCCTTGACCCAGGCCATCCGCACCCCCGGTTCGGGGGACGGACCTGGGGCGAGGACCTCGCCCGCCCCGAGGGCCGTCAACGCGGTGTACACGGGGTCGAGTTCGGGGGTCGTGACCGCGAAGTGCCCGTACCCCTCGGTGAGGACGGCGGCCATCGGATCCGGTGCCCTGAGGCCGGGCGCGGACCCGGGCCTGGCGAGCAGTTCGAGCCGCCAGCCGTGCGGGTGTTCCAGGACGACACCGGTCAGTCCGGGGCCGTCGAGACGGAACTCGAAGACGGTCCTCAGGCCGAAGGCCGTTTTGTACCAGTCGAGTTGGGCAGGCAGGTCGCGCACGTTGACGCCCACGTGGTCGAGTCGTGCGTGCATCCGCGCTCAGCCCGCCATCGCGCTGTCGCCGCCGTCGACCATGAGGTTGGCGCCGTTGACGAAGGCCGCCTCGTCGGAGCAGAGGAAGGCCGCCGCGCGGGCGATGTCCTCGGGCTGTCCGACCCTGCCGACCGGGATCCTTGCCTCCAGCCGGGCCTTCGGGCCGTTCGGGTCGTCGAGGAAGGGTGCGGTGGCCGAGGTGCGGGTCATGCCGGGGGCGACGGTGTTGACGCGGATGCGGTGCGGGGCGCCGGCCGCGCACAGGTGCTTGCTCATCGCGAGGACCCCGCCCTTGGCTGCGCCGTGCGGCACCATCGGCATGAACGGCGCGCCGCGCACGGCGGCCACGGAGGCGACGTTCAGGACGGCCCCGCCGCCGCGTGCGATCAGGTGCGGCCAGGCGGCCTGCGTGCAGAAGTAGGGGATGTCCAGCTCGTTCCTGATGGTGAAGTACCAGTCTTCGGCGGGCATCGTCCCGAAGGGGCCGTTCCGCAGCGCGGAGGCGTTGTTGTAGAGGATGTCGATCCCGCCGAATTCCGCGATCCCGGCCTCGATCCACTCCCGCGCCCCGGCCTCGGTGGAAAGGTCGACCGGCGCCAGGGAACGCATGACTCCGCCGGCCTTCTCGACGAGTTCCACGGTTTCCGCGGCGCTCTTCTCATCGATGTCGCAGCCGAATACGGTGGCGCCCTCCGCCGCGAACACCTGTGCCGCGGCCCGGCCGATTCCAGCCCCCGTTCCACTGATGAAAGCGATTTTTCCGGCCAGTCGACCCATGATTGCCAAGTCCCTTGTCCATGCCGCCGAAGTGCGGTGGTGGCAGCGTAGGTAGGGCCTATGGCCAGAACAAGAAATGCGTCAGCGAAACGCCATCGGGGGTTCGTATGGCTGGTATGCGCCTCAGCCGCCGGGCCGGGGGCGCAGCCGGACCGGGAGGGCGCGCACGCTGTTGCCGACGAAGCTGGCCTGCCGGGTGAGGCGGTCCTCGGGGACGGCCAGGTCCAGGGCCGGGAAGCGGTCGAAGAGCCGCTCCAGGGCGACCGTGGCCTCCAGTCGGGCCAGCGGGGCGCCCAGGCAGTAGTGGGCGCCGTGGCCGAGGGAGAGGTGGCGGACGGCGTCGGGGCGCATGGGCCGGGTGACGTCGAACCGGCCGGCGTCCGGGCCGTGCGCGGCGGGGTCGCGTCCGGCGGCCGAGTAGCCGGCCAGCACCGGGGTGCCCGCGGGGATCACCGTCCCGTCGACGGTGAGGTCCCGCACGGGATACCGGAACGGGAAGTAGCTGACCGGCGCGTCCCAGCGCAGCGTCTCCTCCACCACGTCCGCCCAGCCCGCGTCGCCCTTGCGGACGAGTTCGAGCTGGTCGCGGTGGCCGCACAGGGCACGCACGGCGTTGGTGATCAGGTTGAGGGTGGTCTCGTGCCCGGCGATGATCATCAGGACCAGGGTGCCGATCAGCTCCTCCTGACCGAGCCGGTCGCCGTCCTCGTCCCGAACGGCGATCAGGGCGCTGGTGAGGTCGTCGCCCGGGTGGTCGGCTCGGGCGGCGGCGACCGCGGCGAGGACGGCGACCAGTTCCCGGTTGGCGGCGACGGCCTCGGCGGGGCCGATGTCGGTGGCCACGACCTGGTTCGTCAGGTGGTGCAGCCGGTCGCGGAACTCCGCGTCCACACCGAGGAGTTCACCGATCACGCCCATGGGCAGCGGCAGCGCGAAGTGCCGGCGCAGGTCGGCGACACCGTCACCGTCGGCCGCGGCCCGCTCCAGGTCGCCGAGCAGGGCGCCGGACAACTCCTCGACCCGGGGCCGGAGTTCCGCGACTCGGCGCGGGGTGAAGGCCCGGCTGACCAGTCCGCGCAGCCTGCGGTGGTCGGCGCCGTCGGCGGTGGTCATGCCCCGCACGGTGGCGAAGGTCAGCAGCGGCCAGCCCGCGGGGACGCGGCCCTCCCGCAGCTGCGTGAAGTGCTGGACGTCCTTGGCGACGTCGGGATGCTGGAGGAAGTCCCGGAGCGCCTCGTGGCCGAGCACGGCCATGCCCTCGATGCCACCGGGCAGGACGACCGGGGCCACGGCACCGCGCGCCAGCAGCCTGGCGTTGTCGGCGTGCGGGCAGCCGCCGGCGGGGTCCAGTCGGTGCGGCACGGACGGGGTCTCCACCAGGGGGCTCCTGACAGCGGTACGACGCGGACACGGCCGATCGTAGGCGCCCGCGGGCTCCGGGAACGAGCTTTTCCCGGCCGGTGAGGCCAGGCACGCAGTGGCCGCCGGCGGGAATACCGGTGACCGGGGCCATGTTGACGATCGTGGAACCCTGGGTATAGTGCGATCAGCACGTGTGAGCGTCCCTCTGCCGGGCGCCGAGTGCAGGTTCCACTCCTCCAGCCGTATCGCCCGTCGCTTCCCGACCGGCTCACCGGCTTCTCAGCACCACCTCGTGACCTGGGCCTCTCCGCCGTTTCCGAGGTGCCGTTCCCCGCCGCACGGAGGCTGTGCAGATGCCCTCCCACTCGCGGCCCACTCCCCCTTCACCCATGTCTTCCGTCCTCGAAAGGACCACCTCTCATGACCACCACACTCGAACCCCCAGTACGTCAGCAGGACGGGCCCGCCGCCCGGCCCGTCACCGGTGTCCTCGACATCGACGCGGGCGGGAAGGGGCAGCTGCGGGCCCCGAGCTGCCTGCCCTCCTCCGCCGACCCGCAGGTCTCCCCGGCGCTGATCCGCCGTCACGGCCTGCGCAAGGGCGACCTCGTCGAGGGCGTCCGCGGCGACCGGCGCACGCTGACCGAGGTCACGCGCGTCAACGGGCGTACGCCCGGGGAACTGCGCGGCCGCCGGAACTTCCGCGACCTCACCCCGCTGCACCCGCACGAGCGGATCCGCCTCGAACACCCCGCCGCCGGGCTCGCCGGACGGGTCGCCGACCTGTTCGCACCGGTCGGCAAGGGGCAGCGCGGGCTGATCGTGGCCCCGCCGAAGACCGGCAAGACCGTGCTGCTCCAGCAGTTCGCGGCCGCCGTCGCCGGCAACCACCCGGAGTGCCACCTGATGGTGCTGCTGCTCGACGAGCGCCCGGAGGAAGTCACCGACATGCGGCGCTCGGTGCGCGGCGAGGTGTACGCCTCCACCTTCGACCGGCCCGCCAAGGAGCACATCGCCCTCGCCGAACTCGTCGTCGAGCGCGCCAAGCGGCTCGTCGAGGAGGGCAAGGACGTCGTCATCCTTCTCGACTCCCTGACCCGGCTGTGCCGGGCCCACAACAACGCGGCCGCCTCCAACGGCCGTACCCTCAGCGGCGGTGTCGACGCCGGCGCGCTGCTCGGCCCGAAGCGGTTCTTCGGCGCCGCCCGCAAGGCCGAGGAGGGCGGCTCGCTCACCATCCTGGCCACCGTCCTGGTGGACACCGGCTCCCGGGCCGACGGCTACTTCTTCGAGGAGCTGAAGAGCACCGGCAACATGGAGCTGCGCCTGGACCGCGAGCTGGCCTCCCGGCGGGTCTTCCCCGCCCTGGACATCGCCCCCTCCGGCACCCGCCGCGAGGAACTCCTGCTCACCCCGGCCGAGTTGACGACCGTGCGCGGACTGCGCCGGGCCCTGCAGAGCCGGGAGGGCACCCCGGGCGGGCTGGAGACGCTCCTGGGACGCATGAAGGAGACCCCGGACAACGCGACCTTCCTGCGGCGCGTGCAGCCGACCCTGCCGGCGGGCTGAGACCGGGGCGCCCCTCCCGGTGGGGTCACACCGGCCCGGGCGTGCGGCATCCGGGTTGCTCACCGCGTCCGACCGGCCCAGGCAGCGCGCCGTACACCGCCTCCGTTCCTACGTTGATCATATGACGATCGGATTCCCTGACCGATTCCCTCGGCGAGCGGCGGTGACGACCTGCTCCGTCTGCCTGGCGGGCCTGCTGGCGCTGACCCCCGGCACGGCCACCGCCGGCACCGCGGCGCTGGACCCGGCTCCGCCCCCGAGGGCGGTGGTGCCCGGACCGTCGCTGCTCTACCACTCCGGCACACAGGTGCGGCCGCACCCCGGCGCCCCGGAGCTCCCGGACCTGTCCGCGCTCTCCTGGCTGGTCGCCGACGCGGACACCGGCCAGGTGCTGGCGGCCGACCACGCACACCGCAGACTCCCGCCGGCCAGCACCCTGAAGACCCTTTTCGCCCTCACCGTGCTGCCCGTCCTGCCCGCCGACCTCCCGCACCGGGTGACGTCCGAGGAACTGGCGGACGTCCCCGAGGGCAGCAGCCTGGTCGGCGTCGAGGCGGGCCACACCTACCGGGTGTCCGACCTGTGGCGCGGGGTCTTCCTCAGCTCCGGCAACGACGCCGTGCACGTTCTCGCCGCGCTCGACGGGGGCTGGGAGCGCACCGCCACCCGGATGCAGGCCAACGCCCGGTCCCTGGGCGCCCTCGACACCCATGTCGAGTCCCCCGACGGCTACGACGCACCGGGGCAGGTCTCCTCCGCGTTCGACCTGGCGGTGTTCGGCCGGGAGGGGCTGCGCAACCCCGACTTCGCGCGGTACTGCTCCACCGCCCAGGCCCGCTTCCCCGACGGCACCGGCTGGTCGTTCGGCATCGAGAACACCAACCGGCTGCTGACCGGCGAGGACGGGGTGGGACGGTACCCCGGCCTGATCGGGATCAAGAACGGCTACACCAGCAACGCCGGCAACACCCTCGTCGCCGCCGCCCGACGCGGCGGGCGCACCCTCATCGTCACGGTGATGAACCCGCAGGACGGCGGTGTGTACGACGAGGCACGTCAGCTGCTCGACTGGGGTTTCGAGGCGGCCGGACGGGTCGACCCGGTGGGCTCGCTGGACGGTCTTCGGGCCAAGCCGCGGCCCCGGCCGGGCCCGAGCACCGTGCCGATGGCGGCGGCCACGGCGCCCGAGGACGGCTCCGACTGGTGGGAGACCGCCATCGTCGCGGGGTTCGCGGTGCTGGGCGCGGGCGCCGTCACCCTGACGGTGCGGCTCAGGGGCGAACGCTCCGGGCGGGACTGACCGGCCGGCAGGCCCAGCAGCAGGCCCAGCGTGATCCAGGTGTAGATGTTGCTGCCGAGGAACCCGTCGATGCCGGACGCGTCGTCGAACCACAGCCACACCACGCTGGTGCACATCACCGCGTAGAGGGCGCCCGCGACCCGCGGGTGCCCGGCACGGGCCAGCAGCGCGAACGACGGCAGCACCCACACCAGGTGGTGCACCCAGGTGATCGGGCTGACCAGGCAGGCCGCGAGACCGGTGAGCGCGAAGGCGGCCGTCCAGTCGCCGACCGCCACGGCCTTCCGGGTCCGCCACGCCCACACGGCCAGGGTGAGCAGCACCACGATCGCCCACAGCGGCTTGTCCGGATGGCCGAGCCGGGCCAGTACGCCCTGCAGCGACTGGTTCGAGACGTAGTCGAGCCGGCCGACCCTGCTGGTGTCCCAGAGTGCCTGGGTCCAGTAGAAGCGGGACGCCCCGGGGTCGGCCCAGGCCGCGAGCCCGGTCGCGGCGAGCGCCACGGCCGTCGCGACACCGGCCGCCCGCCACTTGCGGCCGATCAGCAGCATGAAGATGAACAGGGCCGGCGTGAGCTTGATCGCGGCGGCGAGCCCGATGCCGATCCCGGCCCAGCGGCCCCGCCCGCTGCGCAGCAGACAGCAGTCGGCGAGCACCAGGGCGAGCAGTACCAGGTTCACCTGGCCGAAGCTGAAGGTGTCCCGCAGCGGCTCGAACAGCGCCAGCCCGCACAGGACCAGCGCCCAGCGGTACCAGCCCAAGCGCCGCCAGCCCGGTCCGGCCAGGATGCGCAGCACGAACGCCAGCGCGGCCAGGTTCAGCAGCAGCGAGGCCGCGATGGCCAGGTGCAGCCCCACCAGCGCCATGGGCAGCATGCCGACGGCGGCGAACGGCGGATACGTGAACCCGTACGTCGTCCCGGGCACCCGGTAGTCGTAGATCCGCCCGCCGTGATGCACCCAGGTGTGCACGGTGCCGTAGTACACGCGCAGGTCGAACCAGTCACGCAGCAGCGGCACGGTGGCCGTGAACACGGTCACGGCGGCGACGAGGACGAGAACGAGCAGCAGCCGCCCCCGGTCGGTCTGCGGCCAACTCGGGCCCCTCATGCCGTACGTCCCACGGCCGGGGCCTGCGCGGCCTGGTGGGCCTGCCACAGCACGACCACGCCGAGCACCCCGCCGGAGACGGCGAGGACCAGCTGACCGATGTCGGCGGGGCCGCCGCTGGGCAGCACGGCGAGGGCGAGGACTCCGGTGACGGCCGCCACCCGGTGCCGTACCGAGGTGCTGGGCGCCGCTGCCGCTATCAGGAACAGGCCCCAGATGGCGTACCACGGGCGGATCGCCGGCCCGAAGGCCGCGACCGCGGCCAGGCTCAGGCCGAGGGCGTAGACGGGGCGGGGCCGCAGCCGGACCCATATCACCAGCACGGTCACGGCGGTCAGCGCCAGTCCGAGCAGATGCCAGGCCGGGACGGCGAGCGGCGCGAGATCGCTGCCGAAGTGTTCGAGGACCCTGCCCGTGGCCCGGCCCAGCAGGCTGCTGAGCGCCCAGTTGTGCGGGGAGACGGGTGTGTCGAGCGCCCTTATCCATCCGTATCCCGTCCCGGCGACGGCGGTCGCCACCACCGTCGTCACCCCGGACGCGACCGCCGTCGTCAGGGTGGCCCGCGCGGGACTGCGGCCCCGGCGCGCCTGTACGACGATCACCGCGAGCAGACCGAGTGCGGCGGGTGCCTTCACCAGCGCCGCAAGCGTGACCAGTACGGCGCCCAGGAACGGCCAGCGGCCGAGCGCCGCGACCAGGCCGAGGCCGAGCAGACCGAGCATGATCGCGTCGTTGTGGGCGCCGGCGACCAGGTGCAGCAGCACCAGCGGGTTGAGGGCGCCGAGCCAGAGCGCGGCGGCCGGGTCGGCACCGCTGTGCCGGGCGAGCCGGGGCAGCGCGGCCGCCATCAGGCCGACGCCGAGCAGGGCGACCAGTCGCATCCCGAAGAGTCCGGCCGGGAGTTCACCCCGGGTCAGCCCGGACAGCAGCGAGGCCACCCCCATGAACGCGGGGCCGTAGGGGGCCGCGGTGTTCTGCCACACCGGTGCGACCTCGTCGGCCAGCGGGCCGCCGAGCTGGGCGGGTCCCGAGGTGTAGACGTCCATGTGCGCGTCGACCATGGCGCCCTGCGCGAGGTAGCTGTATACGTCCCTGCTGAACAGCGGGGGCGCCAGCAGCAGCGGGGCCGCCCAGACGGCGAGGACCAGCAACAGCTGCCGCGGGGTGGGCGGTTCGGCGCTGCGCACGAGGCGGCCCAGCAGCAGCCACGCCGCGATCAGCAGCACGACGCCGAAGTAGACCCCGACCAGGCCGAACGCCGCCTGCACGGAGCTGGGTGCGAGCAGATCCTCCACGGGCAGGGCACCGGCTGTCTCACCTCCCAGGGCCAGGAAGGCGGTGCCGGCCAGGCCAAGCACCTGGCAGCGGCGTAGATCGACGGGAAAAGCCATGGCCAACACTGGGTCAGCGTGTCAATGGCGGGTGGCCGGAAAGCGACGGGGTGTTTTCTTGGGAGCGGCCTGGTTGTTACCTGTGGGTGGTGGATCGCGGTCGGGAGCGGGTGGGTGGGGCTGAGCGCGCCCACGCGGCGGAGCCGTACATCGGGACCGGCCCGTGGTCCGGCAGGCGCGCACCGCCCGCGGCGCCGTCCGGGCAGCGGTCCGCCGACGACCGCTGTCACGACGGTCACGGGCGGTTGTGGACTTCGGATCCCCCGCCGCCTCTCGCCTCGCGATGCGCCTGATGTCCGGCTGCCGACCGGCAACGGACATCCCCCGTGGGCCCCGGTTGCCGGCGCGGATCACGCCCGGAGGGTGTGGTAGGTGCCGTCGTGGTACAGCAGGGGCCGGTGGTCGGCGCCGATCGCCGCGTGCCGCACTCTGGCTATGGCCAGCCGATGGTCGCCCGCCGGTATGAGGCTCTCCAGGGAAAGCAGCAGCCAGGTGTCCACCCCCTCCAGTACGGGCTCGCCTCCGGGCAGGAGACGGTAGCCGGTCGGCGCCGCGAAACGGTCGATGCCGCTGGTGGCGAAGCGGCGGGCCAGGTCCTCCTGGCCGGCCGTCAGGAGGTGGGCCACGGCCGTGCCGCCGTCCCGCACGAAGGGCCAGCTGGATGCGGTGGTCGCGATGGCGAAGGAGACCAGCGGCGGGCTGAGCGACAGCGACACCAGCGACGTCGCGGTGAACCCCGCGGGACGCTTCCGGCCGGGCAGCGTAATGACGGCAACGCCCGCGGGATGGCCGCGGAACGCGGCCTTGAACCGCTCGGGCGCGACGGCGGGCTCCGGCGGCGCGGAGTCGACGGCGAACATCCTCGTCACGGACATGAGGACTCTCCTCTCGACAGGAGCTGCTGCTGACGTCGCGCCGGCGGGTGCGCCGTGCGCCCGGTGGGCGGGACAGGAGGAACCGGTGAGGCGGGGCGGGGGGGGGGGGGGGGGGCGCCCCCCCCCCCCCCCCCGGGGGGGGGGGGGCGGGCCCCCCCGGGGGTGGGGGGCCCCCCCCCCCCCCCCCCCCCCCCG